>NZ_QUGR01000004.1:0-414111 GCF_003479145.1 Parabacteroides sp. AF18-52 | reverse complement strand
CTTTCGGGTTTCACGACGGTAAATCAGCTGCACGTAAAGCGGCATGCGCTTTTCTCCGGTTACGGATATACCTCTTTTAATTTTTACTGAGACTGTATACATAGACTTCTTGCATTTTGTTGTTCAATATAACAAAATGAAAGTAGCTTTGTATTTTAGTTATATCTTACTTCCATCCCGCGTACATCGTCATCGACGACTCCATTGTCATACACCAACTGCCCATTTACAAATGTCTGGGTGATGCTATGATGGAATGTCGTACCCTCAAACGGAGACCATCCGCATTTATACAAAATATTTTCAGGAGCCACAGTCCAGCACTTTTCCGGATCCACCAGAACCAGGTCGGCATAATATCCCGGGCGGATATAACCACGGCGGTCGATATGGAACAGATCGGCAGGCATATGTGCCATCTTTTCCACCACTTTCTCATAAGTAAAACAGCCTTCCGCCACCATTTCCAACATACCAACCAGCGAATGTTGTACTAACGGACCGCCCGAAGCCGCTTTCAGGCAACTGCCTTCCTTTTCGGACAACAAATGCGGAGCATGGTCGGTCGCCACAATATCGATCGTATTATCATTGACTGCATTACGCAAAGCGGTACGGTCTGCCAGCGTTTTAATAGACGGATTCCATTTGATCCGGTTACCATATTTGGCATAATCACCGTCGTGGAACCAAAGGTGATGCACACACACTTCACCCGTTATCTTCTTTTCACTTAAAGGGATTTCATTACTTAATAAAGTCAGTTCCTTTGCTGTCGACAAATGCAGAATATGTAAACGAGAATTCAGGCGAGTAGCCAGTTCCACTGCTTCGGATGAAGAAGCATAGCAGGCCTCTTCACTTCTGATCTTACTATGGAAGGAGATATCGAGGTCTTCCCCGTACATATCCGTATAGTAGGCTATATTACGTTTGATAACTTCTTCTTTCTCCGCATGGATAGCGATCAGCATATCTGCTTCTCCGAAGATGCGTTCGAGACTTTCTTTCTTATCCACGAGCATGTTTCCCGTAGAAGAACCGAGGAAAAGTTTCAAACCCGGTACACGGCTTCGATCCAGTTTACGGATCTCGTCCATATTATCATTCGTTCCTCCGAAAAAGAAAGAATAATTAGCCAGAGATGTTTCCGCACCACGCTGAAGTTTCCATTCCAGATCGGTAATCGAGGTAGTCTGCGGTTTGGTGTTCGGCATATCCATAAAACTGGTTATACCACCTGCTACAGCAGCACGGCTCTCACTGGCTATATCTCCTTTGTGTGTCAAACCCGGTTCACGGAAATGCACCTGGTCGTCGATCGCTCCCGGTAACAAGAGCTTTCCTTCGGCATCGATTACCTGCACACCAGAGGCTGCCACAGGGACAGCCTCTTCATACACCTCTTCTATTTTATCTCGATCGATCAGGACGGCACCCTTAAACATGCGTCCTTCATTAACTATACGAGCGTTTTTTATCAGAATCTTATTCATATACTTTGTGTTTATTTGTTACAAATGTACAAGATTCTATTCAAAAACAAGACAAGCGGTAGCAGTTATTCATAAGAATAAGCCTGAATCTCCACCGGCCCCATCAGACCGGACGATTGCAAAGGCGAATCGGCCTTCCAGAAATTCAGATTTGCCCAGGTAGCGCGTTCCTTTTCTGGTAACGCATCGTCACCGATCAAACGGTTACGCCAGTTGTTCACAACCTCCACTTCTATAACATTCTCTCCTTTGCGCAGATAATCGCTTACAGGTAAGCGGTAAGGAGTCGTCCATACACCACCCACATATTGCCCGTTAATCTTTACTTTTGCCATTACCATGACTTTTCCCAAATCCAGGTAAAGAGCCTTTTGCGGTAACTCATCCAGCGTGATACGGTTCGTGTAGACTGCTGTTCCGGAGAAGTAACGGATCGAAGGATCTGCATTAGTTATCCAGTCTTGCAACTCTGGGAAAAGAACAGTCTTTTCCGGTCCTCTTTTCCCTTTTTCAAAATCTACCTGCCAGGGAGTAGTAACCGTTGCTACAATTTCTTTGCGCGGATAATTGCGGGCTGTCGTTTCCTGCGGAGTTTCTTTCTTACGGAAAATAATGAATGAACTTTCGTTTCCTTCCAGATGAATCGGAACAGTCGTTACTCCATCGGCACATGTGAACTCAGGTAAACGGCGTATCTCAGCAGTCAGCGGATTCCACAGTTCCGGCAACTTTCCTGCTACGCGGAAAGACGGACGTACATCAACCGGCTTCTCACTCTGATTCGAGATGAAATAAATATCGCCTTCATCTGTCGTACGGTGGATAAACAGGATCGGACTATCGGAATCCACGTGCATATCAGGTTTTACCTGCAAAGCATCCAGTACAGGTTGCAAAGAGTTGGCCGACATAAACAAACGGCCTTTTCCTATTGTACGAACAGACTCGGTCTGGTCACCCCAAAGTTCTGCAGCTAATGCCTGTATTTCCTGATCGGCTGCAGGGTAGTTACTCAGACTCGGTGAATATTTCGGTGCCGGCCCCATGATAGAAGCTCCAGCCAACAATAATTCTTTTATCTTTCTCAATACTTCAGGACGCATTGTCTCCAGTTGCGGTAAGACCAGCAGACTATATTTCATTCCGCTCGGTAAAACGATCCGGCCGTCTTTCACGGATGCCCGCTCTAACAATACTTCTCCATTGATATAATCGAATGAGTAACCGGCAGGAAGTGCAGGTGTACAGACACCTGTCATCTTCGGAGCATCTTCTCCGATAAAATAAGCAACATCGGCTACATAATCGCCCTCCTGCAACATGAAATTACATCTCTTCAGATAGTTGATGAACACATCGATCTGGCTGAACCAGGTATTCTTCCGGTTAAATTCATTACCGAACCAAGCTGCCATTCCCGGCTCACGGTCTTCATACGGCTGATGAATGAACACATGTAACAACGTACTGTTTATACCTTCCGTAAAGAAACGGTCTCCACGTTGTTTCATCAGGTAAGGATAACGGCTAAATGCCGGTCCTCCGCTGGTGAACGATTCAGCCCAAATACGTCGTTTGCCATAAATATGTCCGCAAGAAGAAGCTGCTCTGTTTTCGATATCACCCAAAGAACCTTCACTCCAGAATTCACCTGCAATCTCGTCGGACTGGCCGCCATATTGCAGGAATTCGCCCGGATATCCCCAATGACCGTAATTCTCCAGCCAGGTAGTCAATCCATGCTGATGGCAAACATCACGCAAGCCACCTACATAATCGTAAGAAACACGGTCGGATACCAAACGGCGTAAATCCCAGAGGAAACGGTCAGAGATATCAGGATTTCCAACCACTACTCCATTCAATACAGGCAGATACGGAACGGGATCATATCCGTAACGTTCTTTGAAAACGTCGATCATATCGTCCGTCCAGTTTTGTCCTCCGGTTTCATAGCTATCCTGAACAACCACTTTAAATGTCTTACGGTCAGCTTCAGGGATACGTTTCAATATCTCACCGATAAAGGCATCGAAATGGAACGCGACATGTTTTTTACTCATCTTGTCGATCTCAGGACCGGTTGCTTCGGGAGCAGCCGGGGAGTTCGTCACACCTGTCGGTAACATAACCATTCGGCGGATTACCCAGTTGCCTTCCGGAACTTCCCAATCCAATACGCCATTCTTCGAGTTGGCTGTCAGATTTTTAATATCATCCGGCGATACCAGTAATGAGGCATTACTAACAGCCGGTTGTTTTTCCCACAGATAATCATCCCACATAGGCAGCGGGGTCTGGAACATCTTAGCCAACGACTTTTCTGGGTAACGTTCTACCATCGGAGCAGAAGAAAGCGTTACCTGGCCACTGGCTCCACCTTCCTCAGACATTTCCAGACGGAATTGTGAAGCAGTAATTTCAGGGAGAGAGATAACGACCGGAGCATAAGGATCAAAACCGACATTCAATGCCGGATTGCTACGGTCGATCGTAAATTGTCTTACCAGTTCTTCTTTACCATCCTTCTTTACCCACAGTTTAGCAGATGTTTTGAAAGGAGTGTTCACCCGATAAACCAGTGTACGGACCGTTTCATCCTTACCCAGATTTAATTCGGAAGAAAAGGCTTGTCCAGATTTCTTCGTTATAGTCCAACTTTTCTCGATTGCCGGTTTCTCGGATGCCGGATAAGCGATCACACAAACCTCCTGTTCGTCTTTTCCTACGGAAGGTAAAGTCAGTTGCATACGTTTCGGTCCGGAAACGATCGTATCGGAAGAGGTCAGATAGCGCATGGCCTGATTACTTTTTACCCACGGACCGCCGGACTGGCTCCATCCCGGGCTATTGAAAATACCTATTTCAATATTCAGCTCCGTCGCTTTCTTCAATGCGGCATGCGTGATCTCCCACCATTCGGGGCTTAATAATTTATTTTTACCATACTCAAGTTCATTGATACCGATATTTCCGATAAATGCACGGTTGATACCAGCAATTTTCATTGCCTCCAGATCTCGCTCTACTCCTTCTTTAGAGATATTGTCGGAGATCCAATACCAGTAAACACCGATCTGTACACTATCAGGAATCGATCGGAAACCTTGTTCGATACTCGCAAAAGAATTATAACTGCCCGATGCTTCCGTCTTATCATCGCATGACAGGAAACTCAGACAAGAAAGAAAACATACAGGCAATAAGTGTGTTATTTTCGCCATAATACATAAATTTAGCTATTACAATGAAGTTTATGCGAGCAAAAATACACCATCTATACCTCTCGGGAACTTATAAAAATGACAATATATATTTCAATTATGATAAAGACGAGCATGAACCTGTTACTGTCTATCTCAATTTCAATACACCCAGGGAAGAAGGGATATGGAAATCCGGATCAGCAGCATCCGGAATAATCCAGGATGACCAGATGACTTGTTCTTCTTCCGGTCCGTAATAATCGGCACGGTACACACCAAAACACATCTCTCCTTCCGGTGAGATCACTCCCATATCTTCCAGGGTTTTCAAAGGGATGGAGCCTTCTACGATATAGGTATTTTTACCGACATACGTTCCGAGTTTCAATCCTTTAAAATTCCAGTCGAAATTAAATTTGCGGTAGAACTTGGCGTGATAGTCCATGACCTTTCCATGCGGGTCGATCTCTGCACAATAGTAATCTGTCATAGTAGTATCCTTACTGAAGAAGAACTCGATACGGTCGCTGCTACCGACCGAAGCCTCGGTCTTTTCATTATTATATATAATAGTAGAGTCGGATACTTCATAGATGAAATATAAATTCTTCCGATCGTGGCAGACAGAGAATGTCGTCTGATCTTTCACAGCTCCATCCCACGGAGCGATCAACCCGGATACGGCAACAGGGATCTGAGCCCAATCATCTTTCTTGCCGTCCACCGAAATATGTTTTACCAATGGAGCACTGATGACAGGAGTAATAGATATGCTCTGACCGGACACCTGATCGACCAGTTGCATGATCTTCAAAGCATAGTCATTGATCTTCAAGGATAAAGAGGTTTGCATATGTGTCGGATCACTTGCCTCAACACGGATCGCACCGTTCTCAACAGAGAGCATATAAATACCCGGAGTTTGTATTTCCAGTAGCATATCATCCGCTAAACGGATATTTCCTGCCTGATAAGCGGTAATATAAAAACAGTTATCTATCCCGACAGCCTGCATATTCTCATCGTTAGAAAGCACCCGGATATCATCCGTACAGAAAGAGGCTGTCCGGTCAGCCGAAACAGCAGGCAAGATAAGATATTGATAAGAAGCCGGAGATTCCTTCGGATGACGGATATATAGAGAAACGACCTCTCCTTCTACTGTTTGCGGTGTATACGATCCCATAAAATCAGACCAACTTCCGGAACGTTTTTCAGAGATCGATACGCTATTCGACGGTTGCATCAGGATATATCCTGTACTGTCATGGTAAAAACGTAACGCTTTTCCGGTTGCTGTAAAGGTACCGTTCACCGTGTTCCAACGGTTATTTTCCAGATAGAAAAGTTCTCCCCTTTTCTTCCGTTGATCGATCGAAGTCGTTAAGCTCAATGTACTGTCTGTTTTTATTCCCGCACCCAGACACAAAACATAATCGTCCGTCATAATCCAGGCTTTGCGGGCATGAACTCCATCACGGTTTAAAACCATTGCGGTCATGCCTGTATGTCCATCCGTTACGCCACCGACAAAAGAACTTTCATTGCGAGTATGTGCACCATACGAACGGGGACTTGGTACCGGAGCATCGCTTTCGTAAGAAGTGATTCCGGGTATCTTACGCCAGTCCCAAAAAGGAAATACATTCAGATATTCGTCTCCATGCCGGTAAATATAAGTGGCACCGTCACCCATATAGAAACCTTTCAGGTTATCTTCATTCACCAATTCGGTTCCGATCACCCGTTGGGATGCCATCTTTACTGAAGCCATCCATGCCGGTGCACGGTGGACCGTCTGATCCGAATCCCAAAAATGTTTTTGTCCGGTGAATACCGCTCCATCCGAAGATTGAGGCGGAAAATTATCATTAAGGAAAGCATCCAGCTTTTCCACATCAGCAGGCGCACTTCCTTTCTTGAGCGAATTTGCCGCATTGCCGATCGCTAGTGCTTTATGGATAGGCGCATTATGGAATAACTGACGGTCGAGTGCATTCACATCCATATATCCCCGCCAGATGATCCAGCGGTAACCTTCCGTCAGTAGATTATTCAATATTGCTTGTTGTTCGGCATTCAAGGCAAATGAGGTCCCGGCAAACAGTTCCGAGTAAAAACTCATTTCTCCCAGATAGGCCAGTCCGTAATTACCGAACTGCTGCTGCGGTCCGTGCTGATGAAAACTCCAATCGCTTTTAATGCCTTCCTCACGTCCGGTCGTTATCTCGGACATAATTGTATCGCGGGCAGCTTTCACCAAATCGTAATCATCCAACAGCAACCCTTTCATCAACACATTCCCTGCTAACCAAACCTTATTCTGTCCGGTCATACCGAAACGGGCGTTATCCATTACTTTCACCGCTTCTTTCAGTTCATCAGGCCGCATCTGCGTACGAAGCAAAAGAAAAGCAGGCCCGAATGTCTTAGGAATACCGATCTCGTTATACCACCAATTCTTACAAACAGGCTTCGTGCGAAACCAATAATCGAGCGCCTGATGGATCACCGTAGAGAAACGGGGCGACCAGGTACAGGAAGACCCCTCGGCATGATATAGTTTAGCCAGCTCCAATATACGGTCTGCATGTTTTTTGGCATCCCAGCCCGAACGCTTGGTATCGTTATAATCGATATCCGGCCACGAACCGTCTTCATTGATGTTATCCATATACTCCTTGATCTTATCCAGATTAAAGGGATAACGTTGATGTAACTCCACGACTACCTGATCGGACATCTCTGTCTCCGGTGGAATACCTGCCAGTATACGATTCAACAAATCGGAGTCATTATTGGAATCGATCAACGACCGCGTATAATTCTGCCGGATCTGCTCCAGTTCATTCTGTTGTGTCTGCGAGAACACTTTCACAGGCAAAAACAAGAATGCGGCTAACAAGAATGTGTTTGTAAGGAGTCTCATGATTTCACTTCTTCTGCGGATACTTACGGAAAAAGCTCCACCACTTCAGTTTAAGCACGCCGAACAAAGCTTCTCCGAAAATAGACGAATTCATCTTCGATGTTCCCAACACGCGGTTAATAAAGATGATAGGTACTTCCACCAATTTAAAGCCGCACTTATAAGCAGTAAACTTCATCTCTATCTGAAAAGCATATCCTTTGAAATGAATATGATCGAGATCGATCGTTTCAAGCACTTCCCGGCGATAACATTTGAAACCGGCAGTCGTATCCTGAATCTTCATCCCCGTAACAAAACGAACATAGACGGAGGCATAATAAGACATCAGCACACGTCCCAACGGCCAGTTCACCACGTTTACCCCATTGCTGTAACGTGAACCGATAGCTACATCTCCCCCCTGTTCCGTACAGGCTGCATATAATTTCGGAAGATCGTTCGGGTTATGGCTAAAGTCGGCATCCATCTCGAATACAAAATCGTATTTATGCTCGATAGCCCACTTGAAGCCACAAATGTAAGCAGTGCCCAATCCTAACTTACCCTGTCTTTCCACTATGAAAAGACGTTCGGGAAACTCTTTCTGCAAACGTTTAACAATATCTGCTGTTCCGTCAGGTGAGCCGTCATCTATAATCAAAATATGAAATTCTTTCTCCAACCCAAACACCGCACGGATAATATTCTCAACATTCTCTTTTTCGTTGTAGGTAGGAATAATAACAATACTGTCTGACATAATCTCCTTTATAATTAGTTGACAGTTGACAGCTGACAGTTGACAGTCTTTAGACAGCAAGATCCGCCGGACTATCATCAATCGATTATCAACTTAAACGCGAAGGTACATATTTTAGTTGATTTAAACTTATTAGTCTATATTATTTTGAACAAAAAGTCTACCTTTGTGAAACATTACGGTGACACTTGTATCTGTCAACTGTCACTTGTCAACTGTCAACTATTTTAATGGAGGTACAAGAATTACTTAAGATATTTGCCGCCCATCCACAAATAACCGCATTAGATACCCTTTTGAACGGTAATACGTCAAACAATATATTCCTCAAAGGGTTGAACGGTTCGGGCGCTGCAATGATGATCGCTTCTCTTTTTTTAAAAAGAAGGGGGAGCTATGTGTGCGTGCTTAACGATCAGGAAGAAGCCGGTTATTTCTATCATGACCTGATGCAACTGACCGGAAGCAATGATATTTATTTTTTCCCATCCGCTTACCGGCGTGCAATCAAATACGGGCATATCGACCCGGCAAACGAAATACTTCGTACGGAGGTGCTCAGCGTACTTCAGGACCCTGAAGCACCGTTCGTTATTGTCTCCTATCCCGATGCACTGGCTGAAAAAGTGATTTCACGTGAAGACCTGAAACAGAATACACTGAAGATCAGTGTCAGGGAAAAACTGGATAATATGTTCGTTTCCGATGTACTGGACGAATATGGTTTCGAGCAGGTTGATTATGTCTATGAACCGGGGCAGTACGCCATACGCGGTAGTATTCTGGACGTATTCTCTTTTTCTTACGAATTTCCTTACCGTATAGACTTCTTCGGGAGTGAGGTGGAAACGATCCGTACGTTCGATGTAGAGACGCAGTTATCCAAAGAGAAACTGGAGAGTATCTATATCGTGCCGGAAATGAACAAGAGTAACCGGACAAAGACCTTATTACTGGACTCCCTGCCTCCGAAAACGATACTCGCAACGAAAGATCTGGCATGGACCAAAGAGCGTATCGATAGCCTGTGGAATGAAGAACCGGTTATCGGCGATGAAGAATCGTTCAGCGATATCAGCAAGATGCGTGCAAAACTGGTAACCGGAGATGATTTCCTGCGGGCAGCACTGAACTTCCGCCGAATGCATTTCGGAATGCGTCCGACCGGAGTAGCAGATACAACGCTTACGTTCAGTACACAGGCACAGCCTATTTACCATAAAAATTTCGACATGGTGAGCGAGTCTTTCCGGAATTATCTGGAGAACGGCTATACATTATATATATTAAGCGACGTAGAAAAGCAGGCAACACGTATCCGTGCCATCTTTGAAGACCGGGGGGAAAACATCCCTTTCACTTCGGTCAACAAGACAGTACACGAAGGGTTTGCGGACGATACATTGCGCATCTGCCTTTTTACGGATCACCAACTGTTCGACCGTTTCCATAAGTTCAATCTCAAAAGTGAAAAGGCACGGAGTGGAAAAATTACTTTGTCGCTGAAAGAGTTGAACCAATTCACTACCGGCGACTATATCGTGCATATTGACCACGGTGTCGGACAGTTCGGCGGTCTGGTACGTACCGAAGTGAACGGCAAGATACAGGAAGTGATCAAGTTGATCTATCAGAACAACGATATTATCTTCGTCAGCATACACTCACTGCACAAACTATCCAAATATAAAGGGAAAGATAGCGGCGAGCCGCCCAAGCTGAACAAACTGGGAACAGGTGCCTGGGAAAAGATGAAGGAAAAGACCAAGAAAAAAGTCAAGGACATAGCCCGCGACCTGATCCTTCTTTATTCCCAACGCAAACAGGAAAAGGGTTTCTCCTACTCTACGGACAGTTTTATGCAACATGAACTGGAAGCAAGCTTCATCTACGAAGATACGCCCGACCAGATGAAGGCGACCAGCGAAGTAAAAGAGGATATGGAAAGTTCGCGTCCGATGGACCGTCTGATCTGCGGCGACGTAGGTTTTGGAAAAACCGAGGTGGCGATACGCGCAGCTTTCAAAGCCGTATCCGACAATAAACAGGTGGCAGTATTGGTTCCGACGACAGTACTTGCCTTCCAGCATTTCCAGACTTTCTCGGAACGTTTGAAAGATTTCCCCTGCCGGATCGATTATATCAGCCGGGCAAGAACTGCGGCACAGATCAAGGCTACTCTGAAAGACGTGGCCGACGGACAGGTGAACATTCTGATCGGTACGCACCGTATCGTCAGTAAAGATGTCAAGTTCAAGGACCTGGGATTGCTTATTATCGATGAAGAGCAAAAATTCGGTGTATCCGTTAAAGAGAAGCTCCGTCAGATGAAGGTGAATGTAGATACGCTGACAATGACGGCAACACCTATTCCGCGGACATTACAGTTCTCATTGATGGGCGCCCGCGACCTGAGCAGCATCACTACTCCCCCGCCTAACCGCTATCCGGTGCAGACAGAAGTGGAACGTTTCAACCCGGATATCATCCGCGAGGCCATCAATTTCGAGATGAGCCGTAACGGACAGGTATTCTTTATCAATAACCGCATTCAGAACATTTATGAAATAGAAACGCTGGTCCGCCGGGAAGTACCCGACGCCCGCGTGGCAGTCGGACACGGACAGATGGAACCGGAGAAACTGGAAAAGATCATTCTCGACTTCGTCAATTACGAGTATGACGTGTTAATCGCTACCAGCATCGTGGAAAGCGGTATCGACGTACCGAATGCCAACACCATCATCATCAACAACGCACAACAGTTCGGATTATCCGACTTGCATCAATTGCGCGGACGTGTAGGACGAAGCAACCGCAAGGCATTCTGTTACCTGCTCTCTCCCCCCCTGTCCTCATTGACACAGGAAGCACGCCGCCGTTTGCAGGCAATCGAGAATTTTTCCGAACTGGGAAGCGGTATCCATATAGCCATGCAGGACCTCGACATTCGTGGGGCGGGTAACATGCTGGGGGCCGAACAAAGCGGTTTCATCGCCGACCTCGGATACGAAACTTATCAGAAAATTCTGGAAGAAGCAGTCGATGAACTCAAAAGCGAAGAGTTTGCCGACCTGTATGCCGACTCGGATGAAGGTAAACGTGACTCGGGTAGCGAATATGTCCGCGAAACTTATATTGAAAGCGATCTGGAACTAATGTTCCCACCTACTTATATTCCAAACGACTCGGAACGTATTTCCTTGTATCGTGAACTGGATAATATGGAAGAGGAACGGGAGATACTTGCTTTCACGGAACGTCTGAAAGACCGTTTCGGAAAGATCCCGAAAGAAGGTAAAGAGTTGATCCGCATCGTTCGTCTTCGCCGGATGGCGAAGAGGCTGGGCATGGAAAAACTGGTTCTGAAGAAGGGGCAGATGAGCATCTTCCTAATCAATAATCCGGATAGCCCGTATTATCAGAGCGAGGCTTTCGACAAGTTGCTCGCCTTTATACAGAAACATCCACGTGAATGTAACCTCCGCGATCAGAATGGTAAGCGCAGTATCGTGATAAAGAATGTCCGTACAGTAGAAACCGCCTGCGCATTAGTAGAAGAAATAGAAAAATCATAAAATGAAGATGTCATGAGAAGAACATTGGTAGACCTTTTTGAAAACTCGGTGAAATTATATCCCGACAACCCGTTTTTATGGGAGAAGACAACAGACAAATTCGAGCCTACCACCTATACACAGGTTAAGGAACAGGTTTACACACTGGGAGCCGGACTGGTTGCCCTTGGAGTAAAAAAAGGCGAGAACATGGCCCTCCTCAGTGAAGGTCGCAACGCCTGGATCATCGGTGAGTTAGCCATGTTCTATGCCGGAGCTACCAATGTTCCCCTCTCCATCAAACTGGAAGAGGCCAACGACCTACTGTTCCGTCTGACGCATGCCGATGTGAAATATATCATGGTTTCCGGCAACCAACTGAAAAAAATCCGTTCCATCGTCGACAAACTACCGTTACTTCAGCAGATCATTATCTTCGACGAACAACAAGAATATCAGGAAAAGGAAATCTCCCTGTCTAAAATAATAGAGATGGGAAAAGAATATCTCGGTACACATTCGTTAGACGAGTTCCTGGCTATCGGACAATCGCTGACCAATGACGATTACGCCACAATCACCTATACTTCGGGAACGACTGCCGACCCGAAGGGCGTCATTCTCACCCATCGCAATTACACGGCAAATGTGGAACAATCTCTTACCTGTGTGGATATTGACGATACCTGGCGCACGCTGGTCATCCTTCCGCTCGATCATTGTTTCGCCCACGTAGTAGGCTTCTATATATTTATGTATAAAGGGGCTTCGGTTGCTACCGTACAGGTTGGAAAAACAGGTATGGAAACATTGAAAAATATACCTGTAAATATCAAAGAGTTCAAGCCATACTTAATATTGAGTGTTCCGGCCCTTGCCAAGAACTTCAAGAAAAATATCGAACAGGGTATCCGTGCCCAGGGTAATATGGTCAACCGCCTGTTCCATATGGGACTGGACGTTGCCTATACCTATAACGGTGACGGAGGCGATGACAAAGGACGTGGCTGGAAGTTCTTGCTAAAACCGGTAGTCAATCTGTTCGACAGCATCATCTTTTCCAAGGTTCGCGAAAATTTCGGAGGTGAACTGAAATTCTTTATCGGCGGCGGTGCCCTGTTGGATAAGGACCTGCAAAAATTTTATTATGCCATCGGACTACCGATGTATCAGGGATACGGATTAAGTGAAGCGACTCCTGTTATTTCAACTAACGGTCCGCGTCATCACCGATTCGGTAGTAGCGGTATATTGGTTCAGCCACTGGACTTGAAGATATGCGACCTGGATGGAAAAGAACTTCCTACCAGTGAAAAGGGAGAGATCGTTATCCGGGGTGAAAATGTGATGGCAGGTTATTGGAAGAATCCGGTGTCTACCTCCGAGACCATTAGGGATGGTTGGCTCTATACCGGGGATATGGGCTATATGGGAAAAGATGGTTTATTATATGTATTAGGCCGTTTCAAAAGTTTGCTGATCGGTAGCGACGGAGAGAAATACAGTCCGGAAGGCATCGAAGAGGCTTTGGTCGAACACTCATCCTGTATCGACCAGCTCCTGCTTTACAACAACCAGAATCCTTATACGGTGGCACTCCTGGTTCCGAATAAAGATCATCTGAAAAGACATCTGGCACATCTGCAACTCGACCTGAGTACTGAAAAAGGAAAAGAAGAAGCAATCCGTATCATACAGAAACAGATCGACCGGTTCCGTAAAGGCGGTGAGCTGGCATCTATGTTCCCCGACCGGTGGTTGCCGACGACATTTGCCGTCCTGCCCGAACCGTTCACCGAACAGAACGGCATGGTGAACAGTACGATGAAAATCGTACGCGGCAAAGTAGAAAAGGCGTATACTGCCCGAATCGACCATCTGTACACACCGGAAGGTAAGAATCCGGTAAATGCCGAAAACTTAAAGTCATTATAAACGATATTGCTAAATCCAAATAAATCACTAAACACAATAATTATGCGTTACAAAACTGTATTATCCGCTGTCGCCCTTGCCGCTTTGGCTACGACCACTCCGGCCCTGGCAGATGGCGTCGCTAAACAAAACATCGATAAAGGTTGGACCTTTAAACAGGTCCGCGGTAATAACTGGTATCCGGCAACCGTACCGGGTGTCGTTCAAACCGACCTAATGGATAACAAGATCATCGAAGACCCGTTTTTTCGTCTGAATGAGCGGAGTATTCAATGGATAGACAAAGAAGACTGGGAATATAAAACGACATTGAATGTATCCCCGGATATCTTCAATAAAGACAACATTGAACTGGATTTCAAAGGACTGGACACGTATGCGGACGTCTATCTGAACGACTCGTGTATCCTCAAAGCCGACAATATGTTCCGTGAATGGACGGTAAACGTAAAGAACCTGTTGAAAAAGGATGACAACGAACTTCGTGTCTATTTCCATTCACCCATCAAAGTAGACCTGCCCAAGTTCGAAGCCTTAAAGTTCCCCGTCGAGGCTGGCAACGACCAATCGGAAAACGGTGGCATCTTCGATAAAAAGGTAAGCATCTTTGCCCGTAAAGCCGGTTATCATTATGGTTGGGACTGGGGACCCCGCATCGTCACCAGCGGTATCTGGCGCCCCGTCTATCTGGTCGGATGGAATAATGCACGCATTGATAATATCTTTTATGACCAGACAAACGTAACCGCCAAACGTGCCGATATCAAAACCCGTGTACAGGTCGTAGCGGATAAAGACGGTGAAATTACGCTGAACATCAAAGCTGACGGTATCAAAAATACCTGGACGAAAAAGGCACAGGTGAAAAAAGGTATCAACGTTATAGAAACCGATCTGACCGTTAATAACCCGAAACTCTGGTGGTCGAACGGTTTGGGTGAAGCTCACTTGTATCCGTTCACTGCAACTATCAGCATGGATAATAAGGTTGCCGACAGCAATACTACAAATATCGGTATCCGCAGTATCCGTGTCATTAATAAGCCGGACAAAGACGGCCATACGTTCTACTTCGAACTGAACGGTGTACCGGTATTCATGAAAGGTGCCAACTATATTCCCCAGGATAACTTCCTGCCACGTGTTACCGCCGAACAGTATGAAACGACAGTTATGGATGCGGTCAATGCCAACATGAACATGCTTCGTGTATGGGGAGGCGGTATCTATGAAGAAGACCTCTTCTACGATCTTTGTGATAAACACGGTATTCTGGTTTGGCAAGATTTCATGTTCGCTTGCAGCGTTTATCCGCTGACACCGGATTTGGAGGAGAATATCCGCCAGGAAGCGATCGATAATGTGATTCGTCTGCGCAACCATCCAAGTCTGGCAATCTGGTGCGGAAATAATGAAATCCACACAGCTTGGTTCAACTGGGGGTGGATGAAAAAGTTCGATCAATACGGTGTAACAGAACAGCTACATAACGACACCAAAAAGTTATTCAATGGTATTCTGGCTGATGTGGTAAAAGAATATGACCCTACCATTTTCTATTGGCCGTCTTCTCCTTACGGCGGTGATCCGGATGCCAAATGCGAAAGTGGTAAACCGAACTGGAACCCGAATGGTGATGCCCATTACTGGGGGGTATGGCAAGGTGTCGATTCTGTTGCGCACTTCAACAAAGTGAAAGCTCGTTTCTTCTCAGAGTACGGCTTCCAGTCTTTCCCTGAATATCAATCTGTACTGAAATATGCACCAGAAGAACGTGACCACGATATTTATTCGGATGTGATGATGGCGCACCAGCGTGGCGGACAGATTGCTAATTCACGTATCGAAAACATCACTTTGGAAGAATATCGTAAACCGAAAGATTTCCCCAGTACACTTTATATGAGTATCCTGCTCCAGGGAGATGCGATGAAGACTGCTATGGAAGCTCACCGACGCATGATGCCTTATAATATGGGGTCTCTGTTCTGGCAGCATAATGACTGTTGGCCTGTCGCTTCCTGGTCCAGCCGTGATTATTACGGACGTTGGAAAGCGCAGCATTATTTCACGAAAAAAGCTTTCCGCGACATTTTGGTATCTCCAATCGCAGAAGATGGTATATTAAATGTATGGGTAATATCCGACCGCTTGAAAGCGGTTAAAGGGAAACTGGATATTCGCGTAATGGATCTGAAAGGTTCTGTGTTATTTACAAAGAACAGCAATATCACATTACCTGCCAATACGAGCAAGATTCAGTTCTCCGCCCCGATAGAAAGCTTGGTGGCTGGTAAGAACCTGAACGAAGTCGTAGTAAACGCCCGTTTCACCGAAAATGGTAAAGAAAGCGAAGTAATCTCCAACAACTACTTCTTTACCCGCTATAAAGATATTGATTTCCCGAAAGCAGATATACAGATGACTTCCGTTCCTGCTGGTGACGGTTTCGATGTAACGGTTCAAAGCGATGTTTTTGCCCGTGCCGTATTCTTAAGTATCGACGGCATCGACAACTTCTTCTCCGACAACTATTTCGATTTATTACCCAATGAACCGGTAACAATCCATGTCACTACCGAACTAGATAAGGATTCATTCGACAAACAGTTGAAATACCAAAGTATTGTGGATGCTTATAACTAAATAAAGGAAGGGCCCTGATTGGAAGATCAGGGTCCTCACCCTTCATTATCATCCACCTTGATTAAATATTATTAATAAGGCTTACACGGCTTCAACCGGGAAAAATAGTACCTTTGCCAACTGCATTATCCGAGAAGGAATAACGTTAGTTTCATGGTAAAAAGAATTCGATTAATATTACTGTTGGTACTGTTGCAAACAGTGACCGGTGTTTCTATTTTATGTGCACAAAGCATAACCTCTGCTTCCGGTATTGTAAAGGATTCAATCACCGGAGAACCTCTGGGATTTGTTTCCGTCTATTTCGAGGGTTCCACTATAGGGGCAATGACCGACGACAACGGAGCTTTTGCTTTACAGAACGATAAAGGATACAACAAGTTAGCTATTGCATCATTAGGATACGATACTAAAACATTAGACCTCAAAACGGGACAAAAGAACGATGGATTGATGATTGCGCTCCGTCCTACTGCTTTTGAAATATCCGAGGTCGTAGTAAAACCAAAGAAAGAAAAATATACCCGTAAAGACAATCCGGCAGTCGAACTGATCAAAAAAGTGATTGAACATAAGAACGACAACCGTATCGAGTCGAAAGACGAATACCAAACGGAAGTTTACGAAAAGCTCTCCCTCTCCCTGGACGATTTCAACCCGGACTTCGAGAAAAACAAGTTCATGAAGAAATTCAAATTCATCAAGAACTATCTGGATACATCCGAATTTAACGGTAAACCCATCCTGACCCTCTCCGTTCGTGAAACGATCGCGGACAAGTATTACCGGAAACAACCGAAGACCGAAAAGACGATCGTCAAAGGTAAACGCATGCAAGGTGTCGACCAGACTCTGGATGACGGCGGCGGCATCACCTCTAACCTGGAAGAGATATTTCAAGGCATCGACATTTTCGATAACAATATCAATATCCTGCTGAACCGCTTTGTCAGTCCCCTGTCCTCTACCCTAGCTACCAGCTACTACAAATACTACATCATGGATACGCTGGATATCGGAGGCGATAAATGTGTCGACCTGGCTTTCGTCCCGGTCAACAGCCAAAGTTATGGTTTCACCGGTAGATTATACATTACACTGGACGGCAACTACGCATTGAAGAAATTCCTGCTTAACACGCCGGTCAACATCAATCTGAACTGGGTCGAAAAGCTCCGTATCGAACAGGAATTTGAACGAATGCCGGATAGTACCTGGGTAGTAAAGAATGAAAACACTTATGTCAACTTCTATCTGGTAAAAGGAGCACAACAACTCTATGCGCACCAACTCCGTAATTACGATAAATACAATTTCAATATAGAACAGGCAAAGGCCGATTCGGTATTCAATTTATTAGGTTCGCTTCATACATTACCTATAGCAATCGAACAGACGGATACCTTCTGGATCAACAATCGTCATGTCCCGTTGAAAGAAAAAGAAAATGCCCTGGACGATTTGCTGGCACAACTCCGTAAAGTCCCGGCATTCAATGTGATCATTAAAACGGCGGAGATCCTTATATCCGGTTATATCCCGACAGCCGGAGATAAGAAATCAACCAAATTCGATTTCGGTCCGATGAATACCACCATCAGCGGTAACCGCCTGGAAGGTGTCCGGTTGCGTGTCGGCGGTATGACAACAGCAAATTTGAATCCTTACTGGTTTGCCAGTGGTTATCTTGCCTACGGAACGAACGACCGAAAATTAAAATACAATGTAAAACTGACCCATAGTTTTAATAAGAAACTCTATCACGAAGGGGAAAGTCCGGTCAATAATTTATCCTTTATCCAGGAATATGACGTTTATACTCCCGGACAGGATTTCCTATTCACCAGCAAGGATAATATCTTTGTCGCCTGGAAAGTCGGTGAACCTGTAACAAAAATGCAGTACATCCGCAAATCCATGCTTCAATACGAAAAAGAATGGCTGAACGGTCTCACCTGGAGATCATGGGTGTACAACCAGAATAACCAGGCTGCCGGTACACTTAAATATATCCAGAAAGAAGCAGACGGTACACTGATCCATAAAAAAGACATTACCACATCAGAAATCGGTACACAGCTTCGTTTTGCCCCCGGAGAACGTTCCTACGACGGACGTTCGGGAAAAGAATCCGTATTCAACCTGTCGAAAGACGCTCCTATCTTTAAGCTGTCGCATCAGTTGGGATTTAAAGGTGTCTTAGGTGGAGAATACAATTATAACCATACGGAGCTCAGTGCCGAAAAGCGTATCTGGTTATCCTCATTCGGCCATATCGATACACAGTTGAAAGCTGGTAAAGTATGGAACAAGGTACCTTTCCCTTTGCTGATCCTGCCGAATACCAACCAGTCTATCACGATCCAGCCGGAAGCATTCCACATGATGAACGCTTTGGAATTCGTAACCGACCAGTATGTATCATTCAACGCAACCTATTATATGAAAGGATGGATACTAAATCGTATTCCGGGTATCAAATGGTTACGTCTGCGTGAAGTGATATCTTTCAACGGTATCTACGGCGGACTAACAGATAAGAACAACCCGACAATGACTCCCGGCTTGTTTGTCCTGCCTGACGGTACACGTCCATTAGGCAAAACACCGTATATGGAAGCCAGTATCGGTCTGGAAAATATCTTCAAGATCCTCCGTATAGACTATTACCGCCGGTTGACTTACCTGGACGAGCCCAATATTAAGAAAGGCGGGGTACGTATCGCGTTACGCTTCTCCTTCTAGGCTGTTGGAAATGGATTCAAAACAATTGACAAAGACAATTGATAATTGACAATTATGAAAGATACGAATATAAATACTCCCCTCAATCATGCACCGAATGCATGGGCACTGATACCCCTGCTGGTATTCCTGTTCACCTATCTGGTTGTTTCCATACTGGCTGGAGATTTCTACAAGATGCCGATAACAGTAGCCTTCGTTATCTCATCGGTTGTAGCCATAGCCATATCCAAAGGGGGAAAACTATCCAACCGTATCGAACAATTCTGTCGCGGAGCGGCCAACAGCAATATAATGCTTATGGTCCTTATTTTTATATTGGCCGGAGCCTTTGCCCAGACAGCCAAAGCAATGGGAGCAGTAGACGCGACAGTAAACCTGGCGATGTCGATCCTGCCCGGCAACCTGCTGGCGGCCGGTATTTTCCTTGCCGCTTGTTTTATTTCGATCTCTGTCGGAACCTCTGTAGGCACCATCGTTGCCCTGGCACCGGTAGCCGTCGGGATTGCCGCCAAAACTGGGATGCCCGATGCTTTGATGCTAGGAGTTGTCGTGAGCGGTGCCATGTTCGGCGATAACCTGTCTTTCATATCCGATACGACAATTGTTGCAACCCGTACACAAGGGTGCAATATGAACGATAAGTTTAAAGTAAATATACGTATCGCCCTTCCTATCGCGATCATAACAGGTATTATATATGTCATAGTAGGAAGTGGCGTAGACAGCAGTTATACAGCAGGAGCTATTGAATGGGTAAAAGTGGTCCCCTATCTGGTCGTTCTTGTAGCGGCCATTTGCGGCGTAAATGTAATGCTGGTATTATTCATCGGTATCCTGCTCTCAGGCATCGTCGGACTGCTGACCGGAGGTTTCGATATTTGGGGATGGACAGCTTCAATGGGCCTCGGTATCACCAATATGGGAGAACTAATTATTGTAACGCTCCTGGCAGGAGGAATGCTGGAAATGATCCGTTACAACGGTGGAATCGACTGGATCATCCTCAAGCTGACTTCTCGTATCCGTTCTTCGAAAGGTGCAGAGTTGAGCATTGCCGCATTGGTAAGTTTCGCCAATCTTTGTACGGCGAACAATACGATTGCCCTGATCATGGCAGGCCCAATCGCTAAAGACATAGCAGACCGTTTCAAAGTCGACCCGCGTCGCAGCGCAAGTATCCTGGATATTTTTTCTTGTTTCATACAGGGAATCATTCCCTACGGGGCACAATTACTGATGGCATCCGGTTTAGGGAACGTATCCCCTATTGAAGTGATGCAATACTTGTATTATCCTTATTTATTAGGATTTGGTGCACTATTGGCTATTCTCTTCGGATATCCACGAAAATTCAGTAAAACAGTTCCGGCTAAATAATTAAAAATAAACATTACAGAGACCTGTATATACAAAAAAAGGCTATCCATCACGGACAGCCAATCTTCATTGTTAACCTTAAATCTAATACCATGAAAAACACAGTGCAAATATAGAGGTTTTATGTTATTCAGCATAATTTTAGCAAGAAAAATGCATCACCTTAACATTATTTAGCCAAAACATGTTCTACAACACATAAAAACGAAGGGGACACCCGAAACCGGACATCCCCTCTCTTCACCAAACCTCTTATAATTATTATTTACCGAAACGTTCTTTCAGTTTAGCGATCATATCGCGGGTCATTGTATCCAGATCGTAAGTCGGTTTCCAATCCCACTCTTCACGGGCACAAGTATCGTCCAGCGAGTTAGGCCATGATTCGGCAATTGCCTGGCGTAACGGATCGACTTTATATTCCATCTGTAATTCAGGAATGTATTTCTTGATATTGTTTGCAATGATTTCCGGATCGAAACTCATAGAAGCAATGTTGAATGAGTTACGGTGTATCAGACGAGTCGGATCGGCTTCCATGATCTGGATAGCAGCATGCAAAGCGTCCGGCATATACATCATATCCATAAATGTACCAGCAGCGATCGGGCATTCAAACTTTTCACCTTTTACAGCCGAATAGTAAATATCCACAGCATAGTCGGTCGTACCACCACCCGGAGGAGTTACGTAAGAGATCAATCCCGGGAAGCGAACCGAACGGGTATCGACACCAAAACGGATGTTGTAATAATCGCTCAACAACTCGCCGGAAACTTTAGTAACACCATACATTGTACGTGGATTACGGATTGTATCCTGCGGAGTCTTGTCTTTCGGAGTGTTGTTACCGAATACACCGATAGAACTCGGAGTAAATACGGCACAATGCATTTCGCGAGCTACTTCCAATACGTTGAACAAACCACCCATACCGATCTTCCATGCTAACTGAGGTTTTGCTTCAGCTACAGCAGACAATAACGCTGCCAGGTTATAGATCGTGTCGATTTTATATTTAGACACTGTTTCAGCGATCTGCTGTTCATTTGTTATATCAACAAGTGCAGAAGGTCCTGATTCTAATAATTCACCTTTAGGTTCTGCACCGGAAATATAACCTGCTACGATGTCGCCATTGTAGCGTTTTCTCAACTCCATGGTTAACTCTGAGCCGATCTGACCGGTAGAACCGATAATTAATACATTCTTCATTGCGTTTTTATTGTTCTTTTAAGTTTTTTCTGCGGCAAAGGTATAGAGAATAAAATTGTTCCTGCACGATTTTCTTGTGTTTTTTTTTACACATTATCAAAAAAAAATAGGAACTTTGCCCGATTTAAAAATACTAACAAAAAACAAAGTTATGTACGGTAAACTGAAAGAATTCCTTACACAGGAACTGGCTAACATTAAAGCAGCCGGATTGTACAAAAACGAGCGTATCATTACTACGCCTCAAAGAGCCGACATTAAAGTAAATGCCGGAAGTGATGTTTTAAACTTCTGTGCCAACAATTACCTTGGTCTGTCAGACAACCAACGTCTGATCAATGCAGCTAAAGAAGCCATGGATACTCACGGATACGGTATGTCATCCGTTCGTTTTATCTGCGGAACACAGGATCTTCACAAGCAACTGGAAGCTGCCATTTCCGATTATTTCAAAACGGAAGATACTATTCTGTATGCCGCTTGTTTCGATGCAAACGGAGGTTTGTTCGAACCGTTGTTCGGCGAAGAAGACGCTATCATCTCCGATTCAC
Source organism: Parabacteroides sp. AF18-52 (assembly GCF_003479145.1). Taxonomy (NCBI): domain Bacteria; kingdom Pseudomonadati; phylum Bacteroidota; class Bacteroidia; order Bacteroidales; family Tannerellaceae; genus Parabacteroides; species Parabacteroides sp. AF18-52. The sequence goes on along the minus strand of NZ_QUGR01000004.1, from coordinate 391,709 downwards.
TGAACCACGCTTCCATCATCGATGGTGTACGTTTGTGTAAAGCAAAACGTTATCGTTATGCCAATGCCGATATGGCCGATCTGGAACGTTGTCTGCAGGAAGCGCAGGCTCAGCGTCACCGCATCATAGCAACAGACGGTGTGTTCTCGATGGACGGTAATGTTGCTCCGATGGATAAGATCTGCGAACTGGCTGAAAAATACGATGCACTGGTCATGGTAGACGAATCTCACTCTGCCGGTGTTGTCGGTCCGACCGGTCACGGTGTGGCAGAACAATATAATGTATATGGTAAAGTAGACATCTTCACAGGTACATTAGGTAAAGCATTCGGCGGTGCAATGGGTGGTTTCACTACAGGTAAAAAAGAAATTATCGACATGCTTCGCCAGCGTTCACGTCCTTATCTGTTCTCTAACTCAGTAGCACCAGCTATTGTCGGAGCCAGTCTGGAAATGTTCAAGATGCTGAAAGAAAGCGATGCCCTGCATACCAAACTGATGGGTAACGTATCTTACTTCCGCGATAAGATGCTGGCTGCCGGTTTCGATATCAAACCGACTCAGTCCGCTATCTGTGCCGTTATGCTGTATGATGCTAAATTATCTCAGGATTTCGCTGCCAAGATGCAGGAAGAAGGAATCTATGTAACAGGATTCTATTACCCGGTAGTTCCGAAAGACCAGGCACGTATCCGCGTCCAGTTGTCTGCCGGACATGAAAAAGAACATTTGGATAAAGCGATCGCTGCATTTATCAAGGTGGGTAAAGAGCTGAACGTTATCAAATAAGACAAAAAGAAGGAGTTGTCTAAAAAGTCTATATTAAGGAACGCAGAATACGCAGACAGAGCGCAGAGTCTCGCAGACCATATGTATTATTAATTAAAAAATCTGCGAAACTCTGCGTATTCTGCGTTATCTGCATCCGGTAATAGCTTTTAGGCATCTTCTTCTTTTCTTTCTAAAACAATCTATTAACCTATAAATATACACTTTCAATAATTATTATCTTCCTCGCCATCCACGAGGTTGTTCAGTTCAAACTCCAGACTCACCAGATCCTTCTTCCACGAATTCAAAATATGGGAAGGAACATCCTTAGAAGCTTTATCTATCTTTTCCTGAATATTGGAAACTTCCAACTCCAGCCTTTCACGCCTGTTCATATCTCTTAATATTTATCACCTGTTTAACAATCTCTCAACTATTAAACAACAGTACGGAACAATATGTTTATGATAACCCGGAAAGATTTCCTATCTTTGTGTCCCTAAATAATCGACAATAATTTATGCAGCTTAGTAACTATCACAGTCATTGTACATTCTGTGACGGGCGTAGTACGCCTGAAGACTTTGTAAAGTTCGCTATATCCCATGGGTTCCGGGCGTATGGATTTTCATCGCATTCTCCCCTGCCCTTCGAAACATTCTGGAATATGTCGAAAGACGATATGCCCGAATACCTGGCTGAAATAAACCGGCTGAAAACGAAATACAGTGACCGGTTGGAAATATATACAGCCCTGGAGATCGATTATCTGGATGAAACCTATAATCCTTCTATCGCCTATTTCCGGGAATTACCGTTAGATTACCGCATCGGCTCCATTCATTTCCTCCCTATATCAGAACATTTGTGTGAAGAGAACATGGTCTGCATCGACGGTTCTTTTACCGATTACAAAGCTTCCCTCGATCACTATTTCGAAGGTGATATCCGTAAACTGGTTGCCCGCTATTTCGATTCGACCATGAAGATGATCCAGGCAGGAGGAATCGATATCGTTGGGCACATGGACAAGATTTATATGAACGGACACAAATGCGAAGGTTTCTCATTTGATGCGGACTGGTATCAGGAACCGTTCAGGGCAACCCTCGATCTGATCGCAGAAAAGGGGTTGATGATAGAAGTAAACACCAAAAATCTGGTAAAAAAACAGCAGCTATTCCCTCGGAAAGAATATCTCGGATTACTGAAAGAGATGAATATACCGGTAATGGTCAACTCCGACTGCCACTATCCGGATCTGGTGAATGACGGACGGGAAGAGGCTTTTAAACTACTGAAAGAGATTGGGTTTACGACTACCCGCGAACTGGTGAAAGGGACCTGGCAGGATATCCCTACCGGGGAGTAAACCTTTACATCCTTATATGTAAAGTAAAAAGGGACATACTTTAAGCTCATTCCTCCCTAGATTAAAATACGTAAGGTTGGCATAACAAAAAGGTAAAGCCAAAGCTACAAATACGTAAGGCACGCCTTGCTATTTGGTAACTTTGGCCTTATTTATTCAAAACTGCGGACAAAAGACATTAGATATGCTATCCTAGCATATTGAAGTTCCTATCTTTTACGCTTATACAAGAAGGAGTTCCAGCGCTCTTCGGCATGATCCTGCCTGAACATCTCGTAACGAGCCATTGTAAAGAGCAAGTCTGACAAGCGATTGACAAACTGCATGATCTCTTCCGGAAGCGGGTCTTTCCGGTACAAAGTCCAAAGGCGGCGTTCGGCACGGCGGGCAACGGTACGCGCCAGTTGCAGGTGAGCCGAAATCAATGTACCACCGGGCAGGATAAAGAAGCCGTTATCCTGCATCTGTCCCGTCAAGACATCGATCTGTTGTTCGCAGAAAGACACCAGGTCGTCCGAAAGGCTGTTCGGATTCTTATCACGGATAGCGGACGGAGTTGCCACGTGCGACATCACCACCATCAACTCCCGTTGTATTTTACCTAAGACATCCTGCCACTCATGTTCCGAAGGCAATAAAGCCCGCACGATACCGATCTGTGCATTCACTTCATCCAATGTACCGTTCGCTTCGATACGGATATCGTCTTTCTCAACCCGTTCGCCACCGTGGATACCGGTGCGGCCTTTATCCCCTCCTTTGGTATAAATTCTCATTTTACTTCTTTGTTGTATCTTTCTTATCTTCTTTTTCTTCCGGGTGAATGATTCCTTTTACCGTATCACCGATAGGCAGCTTATCCAATACGCCGAGACTCGGAGCTACAGTTTTAACCAATTGATTCAGGAAGTTACCGGTTGTGCCCTGGCCTCCATCGAAGACAGTGATATCACCCAGCTGTATATGTTCGAATGCCTTCACCTGTTCGCCGGCAATTTCTTTCCACTGATCTACCATCTTATACTGGATAGCGATAGCCGGATTCGATTCGGCGGCCTCGACCATCGCCTTGAAACCGTCGGCTTCAGCAAGCAATGACTTCTTTTTACCTTCAGCTTCGGCTTCCAGCTTCATCTGGATCGCTCTTGCTTCGGCCTCTGCCTGCGCTAATGTTGCCTTTGCTTTTGCTTCGGCTTCACGGATCATCTTTTCGGCAACAGCTTCCGCCTGGAGGATCGCTTCCTGACGGGCGATCTCTGCCGGGACGATCTTTTGTGCTTTCAGGGCAGATTCCACCTTCTTCGCTTTTGCTTCTTCCACTTCACGCTGAGCTATTTCGCGGGCTGCTTGTACGGAGGCTTCTGATCTAGCTGCTGCTTCACCGGCCTGTTTATTTGCTTCTGCCTGTGTTACTGCTAATTCGGCATCCGATTTGGCAACCTCTTTATTTGCCTCATTTCGCCCTACGGCTGCTTTCTTTCCGGCATCGGCTTTCTTGATTTCCATGTCGGAATTCAATTCTGCGATACGGCTTTCCTTTTCTGTATTTGCTTTTTCGATATTGATATTCTTATCGGCTTCTGCTTTGGCTACCTGCGATTCTTTTGATGCATTGGCTACGGCAACCTGCGAGATACGTTCCTTGTCGGCATTGGCTACGGAGATTTCCTGCTGCTTCTTGGTTTCGGCAATCGCGATATCCTGGTCCTTACGTGTTTCGGCTACAGTCGTTTCACGTTCACGTATCTGGTTCGCAATCTTGATAGCACCCAGTTTTTCCTGTTCTTCGATATTCGCCTGGGCTTCATTCAAAGCTTTACTTTCCGCTTCTTTACCCAGGTTGACAATATAGTTGGCTGCATCGCGGATATCACTGATGTTGATGTTCATCAGGTAGAGACCGAACTTGCGTAATTCCGTATCGATATTGTCGCGCACTTTAGAGAGGAATTTATCACGGTCGGAGTTCAGTTCCTCGATCGTCATATCGGCAATGACCAGACGCATCTGACCGTACACGACATCGGTAATAAGGTTCTGCTTATCTTCCGGTTGCAGCCCCAACAGACGTTCGGCAGCATTCTGCATCACCTCGGGGTCGGTACTGATCGCGACCGTAATGGTCGTCGGGACATCCACACGGATATTCTGGGCAGACAAGGCTCCGGTCAGTTTACAATCGATCTGAAGCGGTTTCATCGACAGGAATTCGTACCCCTGAATGATAGGCCAAACGAAGGCAGCACCACCATGATAGAGTTTAGCAGACTTCTCACCGGAGGTCTTACCATACACCACCAACACTTCATCACTCTTACATTTGCGATAACGGGAAAGGATCCCGATAAAAGAAAGGATGATAACCCCTACAAGGATGGCTACCATGATTAACATTTCCTGTGTCATAATTTACTCGCTGATTTATTATTATTGTATATAAATTGTTCCCGATTCCACTTTGCAGATCAACGTCCGGTCTCCGGTCTGGTAGGTTTTACCTTCCAGGGAACGCACTTCCACTTCACGCAAAGCTCCGTTCAAAGCCACCTGTACGATATAACGTATTCCGTCGTGGGCATAAATAGTACATTCCCGTCCGACCAGGGCTTCCGTCTTCTCCGGCTTATTCTCCTTCTGAAGCTGGTAAGCTTTCTTATACAGGAACCATAAAATGAAAACAAACGCCAACCCGATCAGGATTCCGATCAGAAAAGTGGATATGGCTGTACTCTTAGCAATATACATATACCATCCGAAGCCGATACAAAAATGGGTTAATCCTTTAAAGGAAACCACGCTGCCAAGATCGACGTCGACATCGGTGTCCGTATCCAGATCACCAAAGAAGACAGACATGATGAACTGTATCAGAAATATTGCGGATGCGACGATGGCGATCCCCAGAAAAATAGTATTGACCATGGTATGAGTTATTAGTTTTCACGAAAATAAGGATAATTTCGATAAAATGGACATATATAGGAAAAATATGTATGTTTGTAATCAAATATATTATATATACCTCATGAAAACAGCTATAGAACAAGTATGTCAGGCACTGAAAGAAAACATTGATGAAAAGACCCGGCTGAATGCACAGAGCTTCTTCAAAGAGAAGATCTTGTATCACGGAGTAAAAATTCCTATGGTCAACAAGATCAGTAAGGAGTTTTATCAGTCGATCAAGGAACTTCCCAAGAACGAAATCTTTGCTTTATGCGAAGAATTGTGGAAGTCCGGGTATTCGGAAGAATCTTATATTGCCTGCAACTGGTCCTATTATATCCACGAACGATATGAGCCGGAAGACTTTTCTGTATTCGAGGGATGGGTGAATGAATATGTATCCAACTGGGCATCCTGCGACACATTATGCAATCATACCGTTGGAACTTTCCTGGAAATGTACCCGGAATATATTACCCGGTTAAAAGAGTGGGCGCATTCCGACAACCGCTGGACGAAACGTGCCGCCGCTGTAACATTGATCATCCCTGCCAGAAAAGGGCTTTTCCTAAACGATATATTTGAAATAGCCGATATTCTCTTCAATGATCCGGACGATCTGGTACAAAAAGGATATGGCTGGATGCTGAAAGCGGCCAGTGAAGCCCATCAGAAAGAAGTCTTCGATTATGTGATGGCAAAAAAAGCGGCTATGCCACGAACTTCCCTGAGATATGCGATCGAGAAAATGCCCAAAGAGTTGAAAGCATTGGCAATGGCTAAATAAGTCCGTTCAGATAGTCGATGAACCATTGGTTCCTTGCCGGGTCTCCCCAATAAAGATGGGTATATCCGGCGAGCACGTTCTTATATCGGTATAAAGGAGTGTCGACGGGACTGCCCTTAGCAGTATAGGCCGTTGCGACAGACAGGAGTTTCTCTTCCTGAGATTCTATACGTGAATAATGGAATTCGTGGCCCGTTAAGATATGATCCTTATAACGTAACGTACGGTATCCGAGACGAAGTTTCATCTGTTCCATAGTCGCCGATTGGTTCAATAGACCGACTACCGGATAACTCGTTCCTTCGGACGACTTTATATCATTACAGAGATACATCATTCCACCGCATTCTGCAAGCAACTTCCCTCCTGCTTCGGCATAATTGCGAATGGATTGGAGCATGGATCGGTTGGTTGATAATCCGGAAAGGAATAATTCAGGATAACCACCTGGTAAATAGACAAAATCAGATTCCGGCAATCTTGAATCTTTCAACGGACTAAAAAAAGTAACCTTTCCTAACTGGTGTAGGAAACGGATATTTTCCTCATAGGCAAAGTTAAAGGCGGCATCACGGGCTATGGATATTTTCAAAGGAGAAGATTGTCTTTCCTCCTGGAAAGATACGGGCGAAACAGTATTCGGTCGGCAAGCTGTCAATGCTAAAAGACGATCGATATCGACGTGTTTCTCCACTAATTCGGCTACACGGTCGGCAAAAGTATCGAAACAAAATGCTTCATCCAGCGTTAAACCCAGGTGACGACTCGGTATTTCCACATCTGCCTGTTTGGGTAGATATCCCAAAGCTTCCACTCCGGCATCTTCACAGGCTTGTTTCAGAAAGGAATAATGGCTTTCAGAGGCAACGAAATTAAAGACTGCACCGACAATGTTTATTTCTTTATAGAAGTTCCTGAACCCATATAATAAGGGGGCAACGGAGTAAGCTGTACTTTTCGCATTAACGATCAGGATAACGGGGATATTCAGTAACCGGGCAATTTCCGCACTGCTGCCCTTCATAGCGTCATAGCCGTCGAAAAGTCCCATGACACCCTCGGTTACGGCATAATCGGCACCGGATGTATAACGTTGATACAGTTCCCGTATATGTTGCTCCGACATCATGAAACTGTCCAGATTTACGGAAGGGAAACCGGCCGCTTCCTTATGATGGCGTGTATCGATATAGTCCGGTCCGCATTTAAACGGTCTGACTTTTCCACCCCGGTTCTTCAATGCCCGAAGCAATCCGAGTGTAAATGTTGTCTTTCCGCTTCCCGATGAAGCGGCACCTATTAAAAGATGAGCTTTCATAAATAATGTGCTAATATGCCAATGGGGATGGCAATAGATTCAGTATTTATCAAAATTGAATGTAGTGTCGTTGGTAGGGGCGGGGTCTGCCCGCCCCTCTCCATCGGTTGTTATATTATTGTCACAAAGGGCGGGTAAACCCCGCCCCTACAAAACCTGTCATTTGGGTTCAATATTTTCTAATATTGTTCTTTTTCATTCGGGAAATCCTGTGTCTTTACATCTTCAATGTAAGCTTGTACGGCACGAGTGATCTCTTCTCCGATATTAGCGTATCTACGAAGGAAACGCGGAGAGAATCCCATATTGATGCCCAACATATCATGCATCACCAAAACCTGACCGTCTACACCTCCACCGGCACCGATACCGATAATAGGAATAGTCAGTTCGGAAGCGACACGTGCAGCCAGGTCTGCCGGAATCTTTTCCAACACGATGGCAAAACAACCGATCTCTTCCAACAGATGTGCATCGTCAATCAACTTCTGTGCTTCAGCTTCTTCACGGGCACGAACTGTGTAAGTTCCGAATTTATTAATAGACTGCGGAGTCAAACCCAAATGTCCCATGATAGGTATACCTGCACAAAGGATGCGCTCAATGGATTCTCTTATTTCACTTCCTCCCTCCAATTTAATACAATCAGCGTGAGTCTCTTTCATGACACGGATAGCGGAAGCCAAAGCCTCTTTCGAATTACCCTGATAGGTACCGAAAGGCAGGTCTACTACTACCAATGCACGATTAACGGCTTTCATAACAGACTTACCATGATAAATCATCTGATCCAGTGTTATAGGAAGCGTTGTTACATTTCCGGCCATCACATTCGATGCAGAATCGCCGACCAGGATAACGTCCATACCTGCCTGATCAATCAGTTTAGCCATAGAATAGTCGTAAGCTGTCAACATGGATATTTTTTCTCCACGTTGTTTCATTTCCATCAGGCGATGTGTTGTCACCTTTCTTGTATCATCTAAATCCCTCTTTGCAACTGACATAATGCTTTTTTGTTAATTGTTACGGCGACAAAGTTAAGGATATTCTGTAATAAGCAAGACAAACAATAAAATATTTATGCCGTACAACATATGTTTATTTTTGTATATCTTTACAGCCGTTTACATTTAAAGTTTAAAATACAAGCAAAGATGAAAAAGTTAGTTTTTACTTTGGTGGTTGCTTTTATGGCAATCATCAGTGCTGATGCACAGGTTTATGTAGGTGGTTCTTTCAATCTGACTCACGATAAGAACACTGATATCACCAATTTTACTATCGCTCCTGAAGTCGGTTACAACCTGAACAAGAATTGGGCTATTGCTGCAGAAATCGGCTATACTCATGTCAAAAAAGATGAAGCAAAAGCAAATGCATTCAGTTTTGCACCTTATGCCCGTTTCTCTTTCTTTGAAAAAGGTATCGTTCGTTTATTCCTGGATGGTGGCGTTGGTATTTCTACTTATAAAGAAGAAGGTTATGACAATGTCAATGGCTTCGAAGTCGGTATCAAACCGGGTATTGCACTGGAGATATGCAAAAACCTGACATTCGTTACCAAATACGGATTTGCCGGTTATCGTGACGATTACAAATATGCAAACAGCACTTCCGGTATCAGTTTGAGTTCGGAAGACCTGAGTTTCGGTTTCCACTACGAGTTCTAATTAAGAAAACAAAAGACTGTGTCAAAAACCACAGTCTTTTCATCCCGGGCTCAACCCGGGATCGCTTTCTACTTCTCCCCTAAAATATCCGATTGCCCGAAATATATCATTATATTTGCATCTGCTGAAATATAAGTATATAATATGGACAATAGAAATATCACCTCCGACTTACAATTCCGGAAAGCTGAAGAAACGGATATCGAGCGTATCTGGGTCATTATCGGGCAGGCAAAAGAACAAATGCGCCGACTTAACAGCCACCAATGGGATGAAAGTTACCCGGCTCTCGAAACGATCGATCAAGATATAAAAACAGGTAACGGCTACGTTTTTTGTAAAGAAAATAAAGTGGTAGCCTATGGTGTCATCTCATTTGACGGAGAACCTGTTTATAAAGAAATAGATGGTAAATGGACGAATGAACTTCCTTATATGATCGTCCACCGTCTGGCTATTGCCGACGAAATGAAACGCCAGGGAATAGCCAAACGTTTCATGCTGGAAGCAGAAAAGGTCAGCCGTCGGAAAGGTATTTATAATTTCCGTGTCGACACCAATTACGACAATGAATACATGCTTCACCTGATCGATTCGCTAGGGTTTGAATATACGGGAGAAGTCTGTTACCGAGGTAACAATACAAGAAAGGCATTTGAGAAATGTATTTATCCTCATGTCTCGTCTTTCGGTGTTCCGGGTTATACTATCCGTGAAGCTATTTACGAGGATGCCGAAGTTATTTATAACGCGATAGATAAAAATCGTGACGATCTGCGAACCTGGTTACCGTTTGTCGATAGCCTGAAAAGTATTGCCGACGAACAATCGTTCCTGGAATCATCCTTAAAGGTCCCGTATGAAGAACGGGATATCGTCTATATCATTGAGAAAGGCAAAAGCATCTGTGGATTGATTGGCTTCCATTTTTCAGACCGCGCCAATTATCGTACGGAAATAGGTTATTGGCTGCTCCCCGAATACAGAGGGAAAGGCATTGTGACACGAGCCGTACATCATTTATGCCTGTTGGCTTTCTTTGAAAAAGGTTTCAACCGCATCCAAATAAGATGCGCCGTAGGCAACGCAGCCAGCAATGCCATTCCTCAACGCTTAGGATTTACACAAGAAGGTACGGAACGCGACGGTGAACTTTTAATAACCGGAGAATATACAGATATTAATGTATATAGCATTTTGAAAAAAGAGATTGCAGAATAAATTATCAAAAAGAAAGATTCAGTATATTTATGGAACAGGAAATCCAATTAAACGATCACAACAAACAGGAATATCCACCTATGCACACTGCCGAACATATTCTTAATCAGACAATGGTCCGGATGTTCGGTTGTCCCCGTTCTAAGAACGCTCATATAGAAAGGAAAAAGAGCAAATGTGACTATATTTTATCGGAAGCCCCCTCTGCAGAAACAATGGCTGAAGTGGAACGCCGTGTCAACGAAGTCATTGAACAACATCTGCCGGTTACTATTGACTTTATGCCACGTGAAGCGGCTGCCGATATTGTAGATTTGAGCAAACTACCGGAAGAAGCCAGCGAAACATTGCGCATCGTACGGGTAGGCGATTATGATGCTTGTGCCTGTATCGGTGCCCATGTCAGCAATACCTCTGAAATCGGACGGTTTAAATTACTGAACTACGATTATACCGACGGACGGTTACGTCTGCGTTTCAAACTGGAAGCTGTGTAAACCAGGATATGGTTTTGAGATATAAAAAAAGAAAGGCTCCTATCTGATACAAAACAGACAAGAGCCTTTTCTCTATTTATTATCAAATTATCGGGAACGCACTTCTCGTCTCATAAAAGAGACATACGATAAAGCAAAACAAATAACTGTCGCAGCAATCAATCCGGTCAACTGTGGCCAGACAACCAGCAGACTCTGACCTAACGGCAGCGGGCTGGGAATAGCCCCATGTACCTGCTCCATAGTCAATGGTCCCAGGCTACGGACTGAAGGCATCAACAGAGTTGTCGTTGCCTCATTGAACAACTGACTCGGTGCAAACCGTAACAGATTCAGCATAAAACGCTGATAATGTACAAACTGATAATCACTGGCAAAGTCTGAAGGACTAAGTGCTTTCCCGATCAGGTTAATGATCATATTATAGAAAACACTGAAAAACAGCCAGATCGCCACACAGGCCAGCGCTGAAGTCGCAGCTTGACGGAATTGTATGGAAAAGAAAATCGACAGATTCAGCCAGAATGCTACGTAGAAGATACTGACGATAATAAAGAACACCATTCGCAAAAACTCTTCCGCCGTTGGAGGAATCCCGATCGCAATCAGGCCAAAACCCATCACCAGAAATCCGAGGGCAAACAACATGATACCTATCACGATCAAAGCACCTACGAATTTCGCATTGATCAGGAAATCCCGATGGATCGGTTGAGACAGGATACGACTCAATGTACCCCGGTTCTGTTCCGAGTTTATCGCATCAAATCCCAAAGCAATCCCTAACAGTGGTCCCAGGAAACTGATAAACACGACAAAAGAAGGTAGAGTTCCATCCGATACGGTAAACAGTTTCAGGAAAAGGAACGCATTGTCCGGATCATTCGGTTTAATGGAAGCCCCAATATTCGTCAAAGCCGTATACAGTGACCCCATACAAGTCAGAGCGATAATGACGATCAGGATAATGAACCGCCAGCTCCTTACATGATCGGACACCTCTTTATTCACAATAACCCAAAATGGATGATACACTCTATTCATGATCTTTACCTCCTTCGAAATAACGATTATAAATATCATCAAGCCCATGCTCCCTCTTCTGCTGTTCGGTCAGTTCAATATCTGCCAGCAGTTTCCCCTTACAGAACAAGCCAACCCGGTTACAAACCTGCTGCACCTGGTCCAAATGATGGGAAGAAAACAAAACAGTCAATCCCTCTTCGCTACTGAGCTGATGGATCAGATCCATAAACTCACGCACACCGGAAGGGTCAATTCCCGAAGTCGGTTCATCCAGAATAATCACTTCTGGCTCTTTTATCAGAACATCTGCCAAGCCCAGGCGCTGACGCATACCTCTTGAATATTTACCGGCCTTCTTCTTTCCTTCATTGGCAAGCCCTACCCTTTCCAATAATTGCCCTGCCTTTTCCTTGGCTTCATTCTTCCGAATACCGTTCAACTGTGCGGTATATACGAGATTTTCAATACCGGTCATATCATCGTAAAAGCCGACATCTTCCGGTAAGTAACCGACTATCCGTTTCACATCGATCGGATGTGTTGTAGAGTTTATACCACAAACTTTCACTGAACCGGCAGTTGGCTCCGTTAGTCCCAACATCATCAGGATCGTAGTCGACTTCCCTGCCCCGTTAGGCCCCAGCAATCCGAATATATCTTTCTTGTTTATCCGGAGGTTCAAATCGTTCACCGCAGTAAAATCACCATACTTCTTTGTCAGTCCGGTAAGTTCAATAACAGGTTGACACATGGCTTACCTCCTTCCATATTTGCGGAACAGATAATAAACACCTCCCAATACCAAAATAATAATCAAGACACCGACCCATCCCCAGATCATCGGGGTCTTCACAGAAATACGGAAATCGGCTGTAGCATTCACCTCCGGAGTTTTGGCCTCCATCTTCGTCACATAATCGCCGGGAAGCGCTTTTTTAGATGCCTTTACGGTAGCAATCACACTGGTTGTCTGTCCGGCTCCCAGCTTTACCACTTTGGCAGGATCGAAGGTCACCTCCCAGTCGACTGGTTTACTTGCAGAAAGCTGTACATCCTTCAACTCTGCCGAACCTGTATTCTTAACAACCAGATCGATCTTTTTTGTTTCTCCCGCTGTGATATCGGAACTAAGCAAACCTCTTGGTGTGGATAGCTCCATTTCGTATGAACCCGTTATCACAACCTCCAAATCCAGATCGGCAGAAGTGGAGCCGGTAGAAGCATGAACAGGAATTTTGTAGCTACCGGCAGCAACATTAGCCGGAGGATTGATATCAATCGTTATATTTTGAGTAGCATTCGGTTCAACCTGCGCAGATGTCGCCTGCTTATAATTTGGTTTGAATACCACATTCCAACCTCTTTCTACTTCAGCCGTCAGGGCATAAAGCTGTTGTTCCGCAGTACGGTTCTTGATCGTTGCATTAAAGGTAAAAGTAGATTTGGAGTTACCCTCCATATTCGGCTGAGTTGTTGTAAAATCAGTCTGATAAGTTCCCTGCTTGGAAACGGTAATCGTAAGCGGAAGCTTAGCCATACCATCGGCCGAAACCGTAAAATTATAAGTTCCCTTATTCACTTTCACCGGCACTTCCACTTTCAGGGAAAAATTCTTCTTCTCATCAGGAAGGACCGAAAGCTGGCTGATCGAATATCCCCCGGACTTTACTTCATAACTCCATCCCCGAGGTATTCCCTCGACAGAGATAGTCGCGTTTTTCACTTCGTCACTCTTGTTAATGACGTCAATACTGTAATCGATCGACTCCCCCGGCGGAACCGCTATCTTTGTGTAGGGAGTATACAACATCACGCTCTTTTCAGAATCACCAGCGTGGACTTTACTACAAGGGATTATTCCCAATAACAGTACAAATAATAGGTTTAAACAGTTAATTTGCATTTTCATAATGATTTTTATAGAGTATACAAAAATGATTACTTATTAGCCGGGGGCAAATATATATACTGAGAGTATTAGATACTTTTAAAAGAATTAAAAAAAAGCTATCATAAAAGTACCTCCCTTTCCTATCTGGTAAATCTCTGTCATGAATGCGACAACAAACGGGCCTTTCCCTATACATTATATATATACACCCCCAAAAGAAGCCATTTGTATGCTAAACAGACCGAATTATTCTGCAAATGTAACATTGAAATAAAATATTTTTGTGTAAGTTTGCGAGCGCTAAGAAAGACATTTTATACAGAAATTTAAATACAAGAGTTATGCAATCAATTGACAATTTCAATTTTGCCGGCAAAAAGGCATTTGTTAGAGTTGACTTCAACGTTCCATTGGACGAAAACTTCAACATCACAGACGACACTCGTATTCGTGCCGCTCTTCCTACACTTAAGAAGATCCTGGCAGACGGTGGCAGCGTAATCATAGGTTCTCACCTGGGCCGTCCGAAAGGCGTTACTGATAAATTTTCACTGAAACATATTTTGGGTCGTGTATCTGAATTACTGGGCGTAGAAGTTCAGTTTGCTAACGACTGTATTGGTGAAGAAGCTGGCGCTAAGGCTGCAGCTCTGCAACCGGGCGAAGCTTTATTGCTGGAAAACCTTCGTTTCTATGCAGAAGAAGAAGGCAAACCAAGAGGTTTGGCAGAAGATGCAACAGACGACGAAAAGAAAGCTGCTAAAAAAGCAGTAAAAGAAAGCCAGAAAGAATTCACAAAGAGATTGGCTTCTTATGCAGACTGCTATGTAAACGATGCATTCGGTACTGCTCACCGTGCTCATGCTTCTACAGCTCTGATTGCTGATTACTTCGATGCTGACCACAAGATGTTCGGTTACCTGATGGAAAAAGAAGTAAAAGCTGTAGAAAAAGTAATGAACGACATCGCTCGTCCGTTTACTGCTATCATGGGTGGTTCTAAAGTTTCTTCTAAGATCGAAATCATCGAAAACCTGTTGAACAAGGTAGACAATCTGATCGTAACAGGTGGTATGACTTATACTTTCACAAAGGCTATGGGCGGTAAGATCGGTAACTCTATCGTTGAAGACGATAAGTTGGATCTGGCTCTTGACCTGATGAAGAAAGCAAAAGAAAAAGGTGTAAACCTTGTATTGGCTGTCGACGCAAAGATTGCTGACGCTTTCAGCAACGACGCAAATACAAAATATGCTAATGTTAACGAAATTCCTGACGGATGGGAAGGTCTTGACATTGGTCCTAAGACTATTGAAATCTACGCTGACGTTATCAAGAAGTCTAAGACTATCCTTTGGAACGGTCCGACAGGCGTATTTGAATTCGAAAACTTCACCGACGGTTCTCGTGCAGTAGGTAACGCTATAGTTGAAGCTACTAAGAACGGTGCATTCTCTCTTGTTGGTGGTGGCGACTCTGTTGCTTGCGTTAACAAGTTCGGTATTGCAAGCGAAGTTTCTTACGTATCTACAGGTGGTGGTGCTTTACTGGAAGCTATCGAAGGCAAAGTTCTGCCGGGTATCGCTGCTGTTAAAGGCGAACCGTACAAATAATTTTAGATATTGTTTATAATATCCTAATTAAATATAAAACTCCGGTGAAGTGATTTCACCGGAGTTTCTTGTTTTATAATCACTACCTCATAATATCCCATCCGGGATATATTACGGAAGAATAACATAGCCATATATGGCTCCTTGCAATATTGAATTAATTCATATCTTTGTTATCGACAATGGTTTCCGAATCACAATTCAGTGAGGAAGATTAAAAGGGAATCCTGTGAAAATCAGGGACTATCCCCGTAGCTGTAAGTTTTATTCCTGCAAAGGAAAAATGTTGTAACCTCTGTATGCCACTGGTCTCAGATCGGGAAGGTGTTACAACAGAAACAAGTCAGAAGACCTGCCATTTCAATCAGACAGAATCCAGCGCTTTCGGGTGAAAAGCAGTGGTATGAATCCTTTATAAGATCCATTTATCACTTTATCTCCGGGAATCATTGCGGAACTGCATGAACAGAAGTATTGTTTAATCTTAAATAAAAAGTATGATCAGCACGGAGATTTTTATTGTCAAGAGAGATGGTAAAAAAGAAGTATTCTCACTTGACAAAATCAAAAATGCAATAGCTAAAGCATTTTTATCAGTAGGTAGTTTCGCTACCCAGGAAGTAATAACCAATATCCTCAGCCGCATCAGTGTCAGCGAAGGGACAAGTGTGGAAGATATTCAGAACCAGGTGGAAGTTGCTTTGATGGCAGAACATTATTATGCGGTAGCAAAGTCATATATGCTATACCGTCAGAAACATCTGGAAGACCGGGAAGTTAGGGATAAACTGCGCTTTCTACTGGATTATTGTGATGCATCCAATCCGGCTACCGGAAGTAAATACGACGCTAATGCCAATGTAGAGAATAAAAATATCGCCACACTGATAGGTGAGTTACCGAAATCGAACTTTATCCGCCTGAACCGCCGCCTGCTGACAGACCGGTTGAAAGATATGTACGGAAAAGAAGTATCGGACCGTTACCTGGAACTGCTGAATCACCATTTCATTTATAAGAATGATGAAACGAACCTTGCCAACTATTGTGCCAGTATAACCATGTATCCCTGGCTGATAAGCGGTACAGCTTCCGTGGGAGGCAACTCTACGGCCCCAACCAATCTGAAATCTTTCTGTGGTGGTTTCATCAATATGGTATTCATCGTTTCAAGCATGTTGAGCGGTGCATGTGCAACTCCCGAGTTTCTGATGTATATGAATTATTTCGTCGGATTGGAATATGGAAAAGATTATTACCGGCACGCCGATGATGTGGTAGACTCGTCCAGTAAGCAACGTACAATAGACAAAATGATTACAGACTGTTTCGAACAAATAGTCTATTCTATCAACCAGCCGACCGGTGCCAGAAACTTCCAGGCTGTATTTTGGAATATTGCCTATTATGACAAATATTATTTCAACAGTCTTTTCGAGAATTTTGTATTCCCTGACGGCAACAAGCCCGACTGGGATTCGTTAAACTGGTTGCAAAAGCGGTTCATGAAATGGTTCAACAAAGAACGTACCCGCAACGTTCTGACCTTCCCGGTCGAGACTATGGCGCTCCTGTCGAAAGATGGAGATGTACTCGATAAGGAATACGGGGATTTTACGGCCGAGATGTATGCCGAAGGACACTCCTTCTTCACTTATATGAGCGATAATGCCGATTCGTTAAGCAGTTGTTGCCGTTTGCGCAACGAGATACAAGACAACGGTTTCAGTTATACGCTGGGAGCCGGAGGGGTATCTACCGGTTCTAAAAGCGTATTGACAATCAACCTGAACCGTTGCATACAGCATGCTGTGAAGTCCGGTATACTTTATCCGTTCTTCCTGGAAGAGGTAATCGATCTCGTACATAAAGTCCAGTTGGCCTACAACGAGAATCTGAAACAGTTACAATCCAAAGGCATGCTCCCCCTGTTCGATGCCGGTTATATTAATATGAACCGCCAGTATCTTACGATCGGGGTGAACGGATTGGTAGAAGCTGCCCAGTTTATGGGTATCGAAATCAATGACAACCCTAAATATGAAACATTTGTACAAGAAATACTCGGCATGGTAGAAAAATACAACAAAAAGTACCGTAATAAAGAGGTCTTGTTCAACTGCGAAATGATTCCTGCCGAAAATGTAGGAGTAAAACATGCTAAATGGGACAGAGAAGCAGGATATCAGACATTTCGCGATTGTTATAACAGCTATTTCTATATCGTGGAAGATACGACACTCAACGTTGTCGACAAGTTCCGTATCCATGGCCGACGTTATATCGAGCATCTGACCGGTGGTTCGGCACTACACATGAATCTGGAAGAACATCTGAGCAAAGAACAATACCGCCAGTTACTACGTGTCTCAGCTATAGAAGGTTGTAATTATTTTACATTCAACATTCCTAATACCATTTGTAACGATTGCAACCATATCGACAAACGCTATTTGAAAGAATGTCCTAAATGCCACAGCCAGAATGTGGATTATCTGACCCGCGTTATCGGTTATATGAAACGTATCAGTAATTTCTCACAACCCCGGCAGAAGGAAGCTCATATCAGACATTATGCTACGTTACACTGATTACGATATTGTCTTTCAGGAAGTACCGGACGAGATAACGTTGGCGATCAACATATCTAACTGTCCCAACCAATGCAAAGGTTGTCATAGCCCCTATTTACTGAAAGATATCGGCGAACCACTGACAGAAGATAGCCTTACCGTACTTCTCAGGAAGTACGGTAAGGCTATTACATGCGTCTGCTTCATGGGCGGAGATGCTTCACCTGCAGATATAGAACAATTAGCAGAATATCTGCATCGTCAGACTGTCGCTCCGGTAAAAGTTGGATGGTATTCGGGAAAAACCGAACTGTCTCCGGCTATTGATCTGGATTTCTTTGAATACATCAAACTAGGTCCCTATATAGAACACCAGGGAGGACTGAAATCACCCGCAACAAACCAACGTTTCTACCGTATCGAGAACGGAGTGATGAAAGATATCACTTACCGATTCTTTTCTACAGCTAAATAACAAACAGCTAGAACCGGACCGGTTTACCGCTTTTAGCACTCTTTATGGCAGATTCAAGAATCTCCACAACAACCAGGTTGTTCTCCAGCGAAGACAGATCGGTGGGAGCAACCTGGATTTCTTTACGAACGGCTGCTTTCAGATAATAGAAAGAATCATTATAGGGAGCTTCCAATGCTGGAGGTTGTACTGTAGTTTCTTTCCGGTCGGTGTAAATACGCATGGAAGTCGGCGTGTCCTGATAAATATATCCTTTAGTTCCGTAAATATGCATATCTTTCCGTCCTTTCGGCCAGTTCCACGATCCCATAATCTGTACGGTTGCGGAAGGATATTCAACCAGAATCGTCGCATCATCGTCCACGTTCGGATATTTATCCGGTTTAAGCTGTTTCAGAACTGCATATACACTTACCGGCCTCTCTCCGTCCATCAGCCAGGTAACCAGATTCGCCCCGTAACAACCGAAATCGACAACAGCCCCGCCCCCATTCAGTATCGGGTCAGTCAACCAGTCGGTAAACTCTTTACCGCATCCGATCTCGATAGGACCTTCATGCCCGTCATAGACCTCCATACGATTTATTTTACCTATCGCATCCCCTTTCTTTATTAAACGGTAAGCCTCATGGTTCGTATTATACCAGGTTGTCTCATAATTGGTAAGCAACAAGGTATTATTTTTGCGTACCAACTCGGCCATCCGGTTAGCATGTTGCATATTGACAGCCAAAGGCTTCTCCACCATCACATGAATACCACGCGGTGCACAAGCCTCTACTACGGCCAGATGATCATAAACAGAACCATAAGCTACCACTACTTCCGGCTTTGTCTTATCCAGCATTTCTCCCAGATCGGCATAAAAAAGAGATGCATCCAGTTTCTTCCGAAGCGGGTTATTAGCCCTCAACTGCTCATCCGGTTCGGCAACACCTACTACTTCAAAATCTCCCCTATCCATGCGGATAACTACTTCATGGAGATGTCCGTGCGACACACCTACCACTCCCAGACGAAGCGGCGCCGTATTCTGAGCATTCAATATAAAAGATAAACAAACAACAGACAGTAACAAGAATGTCCTGATAATCTTGTGAGTATTCATGGCCTATATAATAAGAATTGTTTGTGACAAAGATATAAATATTTTTGTACCTTTGCCCCTCATAAAAAAGAATAGGTAACATATATAACAATAAAGAAGATGGCAAAAGAGCTGAAAGAACTGACCAAGAGAAGTGTAAACTACTCTCAGTGGTACCAGGATCTGGTAATTAAAGCGGATTTGGCAGAAAACTCTGCTGTACGTGGCTGTATGGTTATCAAACCTTACGGATACGCTATTTGGGAAAAGATGCAACGTATCCTCGACGATATGTTCAAGGAAACAGGACACGTAAACGCTTATTTCCCGCTATTGATCCCGAAATCATTCTTGAGCAAGGAAGCCGAACACGTAGAAGGCTTCGCCAAAGAATGTGCAGTTGTTACACACTATCGTCTGAAAACAAATCATGACGGTACAGGTGTAGTTGTCGACCCGGCAGCTAAACTGGAAGAAGAATTGATCATCCGCCCGACTTCAGAAACGATCATTTGGAACACATACCGTAACTGGATCCAGTCTTACCGCGACCTGCCTATCTTATGCAACCAGTGGGCTAACGTAATGCGTTGGGAAATGCGTACCCGTCTGTTCCTTCGTACTGCCGAATTCCTGTGGCAGGAAGGACATACTGCTCATGCAACCCGCGAAGAAGCAGAGATCGAAGCAAAGAAGATGCAGGAAGTATATGCAAACTTTGCCGAAAACTATATGGCAATGCCGGTTATCAAAGGTGTAAAATCAGCCAGCGAACGTTTTGCCGGTGCTTTGGATACATATACTATCGAGGCTATGATGCAGGACGGAAAAGCTTTGCAGGCAGGTACTTCCCATTTCCTGGGACAGAACTTCGGTAAGGCATTCGATGTTACTTTCATCGACAAAGAAGGAAAAAGCGACTATGCATGGGCTACTTCGTGGGGGGTTTCCACCCGTCTGATCGGTGCCCTGATCATGTCTCACTCAGACGATAACGGTTTGGTATTGCCTCCTCATCTCGCTCCGATCCAGGTAGTGATCGTTCCGATCTACCGCAGTGAAGAGCAACTGGCACAGATCAGCGAAAAGGTGAACGGTATCGTTACCAACCTGAAGAAGATGGGTATCTCTGTTAAGTTCGACGATGCAGACAATAAGAAACCGGGATGGAAGTTCGCCGAATACGAACTGAAAGGTGTTCCCGTACGTCTGGCCATGGGTGGACGCGATCTGGAAAACAATACGATTGAAGTAATGCGTCGCGATACGTTGGAAAAAGAAACCATCACTTGCGACGGTATCGAAGAATACGTACAGAACCTGTTGGAAGAAATCCAGCAGAACATCTTCCGGAAAGCACTCGATCATCGTACAGCCAGCACGATTACAGTCGATACCTATGAAGAGTTCAAAGAAAAGATCGAAGAGGGCCTCTTCATCATGGCTCACTGGGACGGTACTCCCGAAACAGAAGAGCAGATCAAGAACGAAACCAAAGCAACTATCCGTTGTATACCTCTGGCAGGTGACAAGACACCGGGTAAATGCATGGTTACCGGCAAACCTTCTGCACAACGCGTATTGTTTGCACGGGCTTACTAAGCGAAATACATATAACTATAGAGAGGATATGCTTCCAGAAGTATATCCTCTTTTTGTTACAAGACCTAACCATACTCTCCAATATAAAGTATCATTTTACAAAGAAAAAAGGTCAAAAATAGAACCTTCCTCAATACTCAAAGTTCTAATTTTGTGCAACAAGGGATATGAATTATCCCTATCTCTGAATAATAGACCTAACATAATTCAAATGCAGATGAAAATAACCTTATCCTCTTTATTAACCTCTCTGGTTATCATTCTGGCTGGATGTACTTCCGGCCAAACGGTCAACCTGAATGATCTCCGGGTTGAGATGAAAGAAAACCCGGTAGGTATCGGTGTCGCACACCCACGCTTCATGTGGAAACTTTCTTCCGGATCACCCGATCTTATGCAGACTTCGTATCAGATACAGGTCGCCGAATCGCCCGACCAACTGAAAAGCGGCAAGGACCTGTTATGGGACAGCGGCGAAGTAAAAAGCGATGAATCCGTATTGATCCCTTACGGCGGAACCCCACTGCAATCCCGCAAACAGTATTACTGGCGCGTTAAAGCCAATACAAACCAGGGATCGACCGAGTGGAGCAAAACAAATACCTGGTCGATGACCCTTCTCAACCCGTCTGACTGGAAAGCGACATGGATCGGAGAAAAGAACCTTTCCAACCCCGGAGAAACATATAAAGGTAAGACACGCCTTGCCGCCCGTTACCTTCGTAAAGAGTTCACGGCAGACAAACCTGTCCGCAGAGCTGTCCTTTATATATCAGGGCTCGGTTCTTCCGAATCATACATAAACGGCAAACGCATCAGCGAAGATATCTTCGCTCCCGGACCATCCTGGTATCCGTCCCGGGTATATTATAATGTATATGACGTGACCGGGTTATTATCAAAAGACAAGAACACGATCGGCATCGCCCTCGGTAACGGCCGTTATTTCGGTATGAGAGACTTGCAGGAAGCAACTTTACCTTCCTTGCTGGCACAGTTGGAGATCGAATATGCCGACGGTTCACAGACAATCCTCGTTAGCGATACTTCCTGGAAGGTAACCTCCAAAGGTCCGATCATCGCCAACAACGAATTCGACGGAGAAGAATATGATGCCCGCCAGGAATTGAACGGATGGAACAAAAACGGCTTCGACGACAGTAAATGGCTCACGGCAGATGTAATGGATACTCCCGCAGGCGAATTAACCGTGCAAGCTAACCCGAACCTCCGTATCCAGGATCAAATCAAACCTGTCGGCATCACCGAAAGACCGGACGGCAAATACATCATCGATATGGGGCAGAACATGGTAGGCAGACTGGCTATCGACCTGAAAGGAAAAAAAGACCAACCTATCACGCTGAAGTTTGCAGAGATATTGAAAAAAGACGGCTCACTCTACCTGGATAACCTGCGTAGTGCCAACGTTACCGATATCTACACACCTGCCCAGGACGGTAAGTTCAGTTGGGAACCGTCATTTGTTTACCACGGCTTCCGTTTTGTCGAAATCTCCGGACTCGACTATAAACCGGAGTTAGCATCTTTCACCGGAAAAGTCATCTACGACCAGATGAATACGACCGGTAAGTTTGAGACATCCAATCCGTTGGTCAACCAGATTTACCAAAATGCTTACTGGGGTATCCGCGGAAACTACCGTGGAATGCCGACCGACTGTCCGCAGCGCGACGAACGCCATGGCTGGCTCGGAGACCGTGTAACCGGTGCTTACGGGGAAGCATTTATCTTCAACAATGCCCTCCTTTATAATAAATGGCTACAGGATATCGAAGATTCCCAAAGTCCGGAAGGAAGCATCTCCGATGTATCGCCCCGCTATTGGACGATTTATAACGACGATGTCACCTGGCCTGCCGCTTATTTCTATGTTGCCAACCTCCTATACCGCCAGTTCGGGGATAAGAGTGCCATCATCAAACACTATCCGTCCATGAAACGCTGGATGCAACACATGGAGGCTACGGCAATGCAGGATAATATCATGATAAAAGATACATACGGCGACTGGTGTATGCCCCCTGAATCGCAGGAACTGATCCACTCGCAGGACCCTGCCCGTAAAACAGATGGTGCAATCCTAGCAACGACCATGTACTACAGCCTGCTGAATATGATGAGCGAATTTGCCCGTTTAAGCGGACAGGAAAAAGATATTGCCACTTACCAGCAGCTTGCCGCAAAGATGAAAGAGGCCTACAATGCCAAATTCTTCAATCCGGAAACGGCCCAGTATGGCAATAACACAGTTACAGCAAACCTGTTATCATTACGCCTGGGACTCGTTCCGAGAGGCTACGAAACAAAAGTCTTCGCCAATATCGTAAAGAAAACAGAGGAAGACTTCGGCGGACATGTCAGTACAGGTGTCCTGGGTATCCAACACCTGATGCGCGGTCTTAGCGAATACGGTCGTGTAGATATCGCCTGGAAAATCGCCACCAACGAGACTTATCCCAGTTGGGGATATATGGCGAAAAAAGGTGCAACCACTATCTGGGAGTTATGGAACGGAGATACTGCCGATCCTGCAATGAACTCCGCCAACCATGTCATGTTGCTGGGCGACCTCATCATCTGGTATTACGAAGACCTGGCAGGTATCAAATGTGCCCCTGAGTCAATCGCTTACAAGAAACTGATCATGGCTCCTGTATTCCCGGAAGGATTGGATAGCGTATCCGCATCCTACGAATCAGTCTACGGAGAAATAAAAAGTGCCTGGACAAAGAAAGACGGAGCTTTCAAATGGGATATTACCATCCCTGGGAATACTTCAGCCGTCGTACGCATACCGAAAGAGTTCGGTGTGACCGCTTCCGGTCAGCCGGGCATCAGACAGACGAACGAGACAGCCGACTATACAGAATTTGAAATCGGTTCGGGTAGTTATCATTTCGCAAACAAATAATTCGTTTCTCTCAAAGGAACAGAACGTATATCATTTGCACACACTGTGATTAACTAACATATAAGAGAACCAGAAGCAGGAAAGAACAGTCCGGTCGAAAAGGACATTCTTTCCTGCTTTTGTTTTCCGGCAGTACAGAAAATAATGACAGAATACGAATAAATTCATTATCTTTGGAAGAAAAATAAGCTGTACTTGTATGGAACTGATTCTCCCCACCAGATTGAATGCTTCGGAACCGACTGTGCTTGAAACGAAAGTACTGGTTGTGATCGGAGCTAACGGAGCCGGTAAAAGTTCGTTCGGCAGAGATTTGCAGGAACGCTATGCTGAGAATGCTAAAAAGATATCAGGAATGCATTCGTTGTTCTTATGCAGCAACGAAGAGCCGGTTTCGTCGGAAGGCAACGAACTGGCCCGCATGCAGTCGATGATAGCGGAACGGATCTTCATGCCCCGGCTGTCGGACTACGAAAAACTGATTCTCCGCCTGCAAAGCGAAGAGTTTGAAGTGGCAGTAAACTATAAAGAAGCATGCAAACTGCATCCCGACCTTCCCCCACCCGTCACCAAGATCGACCGGATACAGACGATCTGGGAAAAGATGTTCCCACACAACCGGCTGGTACGTAAGTCGGGCTTTATCGAACTCGCCTCGACCAGTCGCAACGGTAACTCCTATACAGCCGGAAGGATGAGCGACGGAGAAAAGATTGTCTTCTATCTGATCGGTGCTGTGCTCTGTGCCCGTCCCAATGAATTGCTGATTATCGAAGAGCCGGAAATACTGCTTCACAACTCGATCAAGAACCTGTTATGGGACGAAATAGAGGCTTTGCGTCCGGACTGCACGTATGTCTATCTGACACACGACATTGACTTTGCGACCTCCCGTCCGGAAGGTAAACGGATATGGATCAGGGATTATAATGCCGATGCCCATGTGTGGGATTACCAACTGATAGAAGGAAGCGACAGCCTGCCCGAAGAGGTCTATATCGACATACTAGGAAGCCGCAAGCCGATCCTGTTTATCGAAGGAACCGACTCCAACAGCATCGACAACCGACTCTACCCGTTAATCTTCCCCGACTTTATGGTCAAACCGATGGGTGGCTGCCAGAAAGTGATCGAAACAACGAAAGCTTTCCGCCAGTTACAGGATTTCCATACACTGGAATCGATGGGCATTGTAGATCGTGACCGCCGTACGCAGGGAGAGATAGATTACCTGCGCGACCAGCATATCTTTGTCCCCGACGTAGCCGAAGTAGAAAACCTGCTGATGCTCGAACCGGTTATCAAAACAGTCGCCCGCCGTTTGATGAGAGACCCCGAACAAGTCTTCGAGCAGGTAAAGGATAATGTGATCAAACTGTTTGAGAAAGACCTGGAAAGCCAGGTGATCCTGCATGCCAAACATCGTGTCCGTAAGAAACTGGAGACAACCGTCGACCGTAAGATAACGACTGTCGAGCAACTGACCGAACATGTAGAAAGCATACGCTTCAACGTGCATGTCGACGAAATATACAGTGGCATCAAGGATAAATTCATTCAATATACTGAAACGGGAGACTACAAAAATATCCTCCGTGTGTACAATCAGAAAGGAATGCTCCCGCAAAGCCGCTTGTGTAACATCTGCGGAATCAGTAACAAAGAGAGCTATCTGAACCTCATCCTTTCCATATTAAAGGAAAACAAAGAGGATGCAGAAGTGATCCGTTCCTCTATCAAAGAATCTTTAGGGACATAAAAAGTTATCTAAAATGCGGAAAAAGTCCGTAAAAAATTGTTCTTTTGCAAATTGATATAACGACATTAACTGGTTTAGTCCTTTACAAAAAGAATATGCGTACACCGACATTACAATATCTCTACCTGCAAAAGCCGGTAACAATGGTTATCATAATCTGTATAATCTCCGTCCTTCCCTGGATAGGGTTGGGAGATTTCTCAACGAAAGGGGAACCACGCGAAGCATCAGTTGCCATATCCATGCTTGAAACCGGCAACTGGGTTCTGCCGCAGGTTTATGCCAACGAGTTTGCTTACAAACCTCCGATGGCACATTGGCTGATGGCTGCTTTCTCTTATCCGCAGGGATATGTATCGGAGTTCACTTCGCGCCTGCCGTCTACCCTTGCCTTTATCTGCCTGATGGGATGCACGCTGGTCTTTTTCGGGCGAAGGATAAAGTTTCAACAAGCATTTATCGCCACCCTCCTCTTGCTTACTTGTGTGGAGATGCACCGGGCGGCCATGACTACCCGGGTCGATATGTTGCTGACGACTTTTATTGTCATCGGGCTTTACCAATTGTTCCGCTGGGAAGACAGGCTCGAACTGAAAGGCCTGCCGATCATTATCCCGATCCTATTGGGGTGTGCAGTACTGACCAAAGGGCCGGTAGGCATTATCCTGCCTTTGTTCGTATTCGGAGTCTATTTGCTGATGCTCCGTAAATATAGCCTGCTGACTATCTTCAAAGCACTTCTTTATATCGGCGTTGCGTCCTCATTCCTGCCGTTATTATGGTATATTGCAGCCTGGAAACAGGGAGGGGACAAATTCCTGAATGTCGTACTTGCAGAAAATTTCGGCCGTTTCTTCCATCTCGATACGCCTGATATCACTTATGATTTAGGACATGAGAACGGAGTATGGTATAACTTTGTCACTTTAGCGGGTGGTTTTATCCCCTGGACAATCTTTTTCTTCTTTTCTATATTCGGACTGAAATGGCAATTAAAGAATATCTCTTTCAAGCAGATCGCCAAAGATAGCTGGAACAACATTCTATCAATGGAAAAGGAGAAGTTGTTCAGCCTGGTGGCTTTGGTCTGCATTATCTTTTTCTATAGTCTTCCATCGAGTAAGAGAAGCGTATACCTGATGCCTGCCTATCCGTTCATTGCTATATTCCTGGCTCAATATGCCATCTATATCACTGAATACAGGACAAAGGTAACCCGTATATTCGCTGCTTTCCTGGTCTCCGTCACGACGGTCGTACTGATTGCTATCGGATTGACAATGACAGGTATTATCGACCCGGTTGCCATTGCATCCCAATATACCAGCCGTCCTTCTACCCTTACACAGGTGGAAGCTGTATCCAACATGTTCTCTTCCGGTTGCGGACTGACTGTCTGTATCGTTATCATCGTATTGATAGCCCTACTGACTGTGCTTTATCAAATGTCCAAGAAGATAAACATCAAGATACTTTATGCTACGATAGCACTGACCTTTGCGATCAATTTACTGGTCGACGGAGTTATTATGCGCGGTATCCGTCAGGAAGGTTCGGCCCGTCCTTTTGCTGAAAGGGTGATGAAAGAATATCCGCTGACTAAGGATAATATGTTCGTCATGAACAACCTCAAAGTATACAGGAACCTGTACGGACTTAACTTCTATCTGGGTAACCGTTTCCATAATTTTGAGGAGGTGATGCCTAAGGAAGGATTCTTCTTTGCCACTCCCAGCGATCTGGAAGTCGTACAAAAAAATTATGGAGGCCAATATACATTTAATATACTGACCTCCTCTGAACGTATCATTCACGAAGTACGCCGGCCGGTTCTCCTATGCAGCTTCCTTCGTATAGAATAAACTTATTTCAACTCAAAACAGGACTATTTCAGCTCTTTGATCTTGATACTGCGGAAAGCGACCTCATCGCCATGATCCTGTAACAGGAGGTGTCCCTGGGGAGCTTCGCCGAAGCGTCCTTTCTCGTTATAAGACGGGGCTGCATATTTACTTCCTTTTACCATTTCGCGGAAAGCATCCGAACCGCGTTCATATTCCAATGTCTTGAAGCCGTTCAGCCAATGTTCCACACGATTGTCAGGAAATACTTTCAGGACAGCCTGGTTCCAGTTTCCTACACCATTAAAACGTTTGTTCTTTGCAGGCATCATATCGTAAAGGCTGGCCAGTGTACGGCTGCCGGGAACGGTAGTGTATAATTTGGCATCCGGATGACGCTGGTCGTCCAATATCTGATATTCCAGGCCATAAGCGGAACCGCTCGGTTTCTCTGCTTCCGTTACAAAATATTTGATACCGCTGTTTGCTCCCGGAGTAATTTTGAATTCCAGGCTCAGTTCGAATGCTGCATATTCTTTATCGGTTACGATATCACCGCCATTTGTAGATTCACCTCCACCTGATTTCAATACGATCAACTGTCCGTCTTCTACTTTCCAACCGTGGTCAGGGAATGCTTCTTTATGGGCACCACGCCAACCGGTTGTTGTCTGACCGTCGAATAACAGATTCCAGCCATCCGCTTTTTCTGCATCGGTCAGATAATTGGGTACACGGTTCACTTCCGGAGCTAATGTGCCCTGCATACGTTCCGCTTCCAGGTTTTCAGTCTTTATACGGATATTACGCCATTTGATTTCCTTACCTTCCAGATCGGTATTCTTTCCGATACCATGTACCTGGAATGCAATAAAACCTTTTGCCGTTTCATCGTCATACAGATTGGCAGTATTTACACCATTCAGCCAAATGCGGATATTGTTACCAATAGCTTCGATGCGGTATTTGTTCCAATCTGTCTTCTTATAAGCAGCTTGCCCGGGTTTGTTATCGACAAGCGTTACCAGCCAACCACGACGGGCTTCGTCATAAACGCCACCGCTCCAGGCTCTGTCGGAAGGGTCCATCTCGCACTGATAACCATGCACACGCCCATTCTGATAATCCGGACGGCTTTCGCTGCGAAACTGTACACCTGAGTTCAGCGAAGGATCACACAAGGCTTCAAATTCCAGGATAAAATCTCCATATTCCTGCTCGGTAGCCATAAAGCTGTTTGGCTGACCCGTCACGGATGTTCCCACCAGGCAACCGTCTTCTACCCGATAGGGTGCTTCCCCATTCAATTGTTTGAAACCGGTAAGGTCTTTACCATTGAATAACTTTTGCCAACCATCATTCGGCTGACAGGAACAAAGCAGCGCTAAAGACAAGGCTGCAAACTTCAAAGATGCTTTCATTCTGTTTTTCTTTTAGGTATTATAAATAAGTAAATAGTATCTACTGGTCTGTCAAGCAACACATGTGTACGGGCACAAAGATAAAATATTATTCATAAATGTACTGCAAAAGTGTAGCTATTTTACAGCAGAAGAATCTTTTTCAAAGAAATAGGCTTATCTTTGCCTGCAAAATGTAATCAATAAAGGTATTTTTATGAAATTAAAAACGGCTCTCTTTGACTTTGACGGTGTGATAGTCGACACTGAACCAATTTATGATATTTTCTGGAATGAAGCAGGCGAACGGTATGGAACCGGCATAGACAACTTCGCAGCTGTTATCAAAGGCACAACACTCCCTTACATAATGGAAAAGTATTTTTCCGACCGTCCGGAAGAATTCCGTCAGATGGTAATAAAGGAATCGACCGAATATGAAAGTACAATGCCCCTGCCTGCCATGCCGGGCTCACTGGAATTTCTGCATTTGCTGAAAGAGCAGGGTGTACAAATGGGTCTGGTCACCAGCTCCGACAACTCAAAAGTGGAACGTGCATTCAAATTACATCACCTGGAAGGTATGTTCGATACAATCGTTACCGCCGACCGTATCACCCGGGGCAAACCGGACCCGATGTGTTACCTGCTGGCTGCAAACGATCTGGGTGTCTCCCCTTCCGACTGTCTTGTCTTTGAAGATTCCTTTGCCGGGATACAGGCCGGTACAGCTGCAGGTATGCGGGTCATCGGACTGAGCACTACCAATCCGGAAGAATCGCTGAAGGATAAAGTTTATGAAGTGATACCGAACTTCGAGAAGATCACTTTAGAAGATTATATGAAATGGTAAACAGCCTTTTTCGCTAAAAGAAAACGGGACGAATCTATTGAAATAAGACTCGTCCCGCTTTCTTTAATATTCAGTAAAATAATATCTCCAAACAGCCAGTTAATCGTTTACTACAAATTTATAGGATACCGATTTATTTCCTTTGACTGCAGATAATATATAAATACCTTTTTGCAGATTTACAGGAAGAACTTCTTTTTCATCCCGGACCAGGAAATACTTTACGACACTACCATTCATCGATACAATCCGGCAAGTATAATCATTCATATTCTCCATAAATAATGTCCGGGCAGAATAATATGCTTTCGTATCTGAAAACGACAATGATTCATTGCCGGTAGGATCATTAGCCTCGGCAGCCTGCATCAGTTTAGAAACCGGCGGAGTATTCTGTTCACTGACATAATCGATGGCCGACAAGGTCCAGGCATCCCAGGAACCGTTTGTCAGATAACGCTGGCTTGCCCCGAACTGCGAGTATTGAAAATCGGCTGTAGAAGGTGCCTCATTTCCTACAGGGCCAGTATAATATGAACAATAATATTCTTTCCATCCTCCCATCCAGTAATCAGCAACATCCACCGGCCTGAAACCATCCGGATCAGCTTTGAGAAAAACTACTCCATCAACAAACTGATCCTGTTTAATGGTTACGGAAGTAGTTTTGTTCAAGAGGGAAAAAGAACCGCTGTTATCGGCATCATATCCAAATCCCCAGATGACAGGATCCTTTCCTGCATCTCCCAGCATTACATAAAAACGTGAATCATTTTGGGCAACGGCACGTATCATATCCAGGGCAGAAGGTTTCTCCCCATCTTCCCAACGATAGCCCCATACAAGAAAATGAATATCTTCCGCAACCAGTTCAGTCGGATCTTCACCGGTAACCCACTGAACTGCTAAAGCTGCCCGATTCGGTCCGGTTCCAGTCCAGTTCTTAATATCATCCATCGTGAAGGGAGACGCATTTTGTTGTGCGAATCCTCCGGAAACCAATAATAAAGCTATAAACAGATAAAATAGTCTTCTCATATTTTCATATTGTTGTTAGAAGTAAAACATCATCGAACCGAAAAAGCGCCGGAGAGGCATAGGATAGAATTCAGTACTTTCATAATAAGCATTGAAAATATTGTTTACCCTCAACTTAAACTCCGCTTTATAACGACTCTTCGGGAAATGAAACATATATCCGGCTTCCGCATCGTGGATCGTAAAAGCAACCGTACTGTATTCCTCATCGGTCGATGTATATCGCTTATCCGTAAAAGCAACTCCATACTTAAAGGAAAAGTCTTTTACCTGCAATAAATAATGCAGGTTCCATTTATGCAAAGGGATATAAGGCAATTGTTTATCTACCGTTGCATCTTTATCCGACGAACGAGTTTTATTGATAGCAGGACTATATCCGTAATTTGCAATCACCCGGTGAGAGAATACTCCGGTCTTCAACCCTACCTCTCCCATAATTTCCGCGCCATGAGAAAAAACCTTTTGTATATTCTTTGGGCTCCACAGATAGGTCTGTTGTGTCGGAAGCCATACAATCCAGTCCTTCACCGTCATCAGATAGTAACTGGCATCCAATTTAAAAGAAAAATTACCTAACGTCTTATTCAGACTGACAGTGGCATCATAAGCAAATCCTTTTTCCGGATTCAAATCAGGATTACCACCGGGCACCCAATAGAGATCATTCAATGTCGGATAATGATAGTTGTAAGCAACACTCCCTTTCACATCCAGCAAATCCCGGATCAAAGCATAACTGGCACCGGCAGAAAAAGTCGGCATGAAAAGATGATCGTTTTGTTCACCCATCAATTGCAGGTTCAGCGTAGTACGCTCTTTCGGCCTCCAAACCAGATTAGTAGTCAACGTCACCGTATTCCTTTTGATCGGATCGTCATAGTTATTGGTATGTACCCAGTCATAGCGGTAATTCAGGCTGCCGCCCAGTTCGAGATTCTCCCTGAAATGATAGGTATAATCGGTTTTAACGATCAGGCTATTCGATTTATTGTCACTGTCTGTACCACGATAATCACCGTCAAAACGCTGCGTATAATGGAGATCATCACGCAAATAAGCCAGGTTGGCCTTAAAATTATGTTTTTCTTCCACCAACTGATAACCGGCATTCAGACGCACATTTTGTGTCACTTGCAGTTCATGTTGTTTCTTATTCACAAGTATCGGTTGAGGTAATTGGTTCCGATTATACATATACCATCCGGCCAATGACAGTTGCTGTGAATCCCCCAGTTTATAATATAACTCTTGCATCAGGCCACCCTGCCAATATTTGGCTTCTTTCCGGCGTTCATAAAACGGGTCTTTTTGCAGCACTTTATTCAGATATTTAAAGTCGTTATCCGATTGCTGGTAATAAAGCCGTGTATTGGATAGCAGACGGGAAGTAACATGCCTGTAAGCCAATCCGCCGGTATAGGTATCATTTGCCCCGTATTCCAGCAAAGCACGAAAACGGTTTGTTTCTTTATTCCAGTCCGGTCGGGTATTCATATTAATACTGCCGCCGAATGCGCCTGTCCCGTTCTTCAGATACGTATTACCATGAAATAACGTTACCTCGTCGGTAAAAAAGTTCGGGAACTGGGAGAAGTCAAAACTCCCTCCCATGATCGGATTGATCGTAATCCCGTTCCAGTTAACCTGGGTATGACTGGAGGAAGTTCCACGAAAAGAAGAGGTCGATAAACCGCCCTGTCCCAGACTTTTGATATAGACAAGGCTGTTTTCGGAAAGGAGTTCACCCAATGTTTGTGTCTTGCTGCTTTCCAATAGTACAGATTGAATATCGGAACGACGGCTTCCTATATTGTTATCCCGTTGCCGCCTTTCGGCAGAAACCGTTACATTCCGTATCTGGATAACAGTATCGGTAATAGATGTTTGTGCCTTTCCTTCAACCAGGGAAAAGAGCAAAAGACAGAAAACAAAGGATGAAATTCTTATATTCATTTGAATAATATATATTGCGGAATAATACCTACCTGATATTCATTCAGACGTTTTCCGCTTAGATCGAATTCATAAACCCAGCCACGCTGGCGGTAATCCAGGGCATCACAGATAAAGATCGTTTCTTCGGGCGAGACTGCCATATTATACAACAGTTCGACTTTATCGCTATAAACGAAAAGCGGCTCTGCCGGTAATTGTTCTCCATCGATGGGGAAAGAGTAAATTCCTTCCTTATTATCATGAATCACATTTAGATATAACTTATCTTTTGCCTGATTAATGTCCAAACGGGCACCGAACTTACTCACCGTATAATCCGATGGGAATTTTACGGTCTTCACTGTCTCCAGGGTAGTCGGATCGATGCCGTTCAAAGAGGTTACCGTCCGGGGAATAATACTTTCGGGATCGTCATCAAATCCGCAAGCAAGTGCCCAGATCAGGCCATTCTTATCTTTCAACAGTTTGGAATCGCCCACCACAGGTATATCCAGTTCTTTGATCACTTTCAGGGAAGATAATGAAATAACCGCTATTTTCTTTGCAGCCAACGTAACGAACAGTTTTCCATCGGCAACAGCCATCTGCTTCGTTGAATAGGTCGATACTGGTATTTCCTGTAAAACCTTATACTCTTTCGTGTCGATTATCCACAAAAAGGCATTCCACAGATCGGAAACAACAGCCCGGTGATCGTCGATCTGCATAATGTATTGCGGACTTATCGTTCGTTCAGGATACAGGATGGTTGCTACAGATTTATAATCCGATTCATTTACAACTTCAATCTTTTCGGAGTTGTTCAGTGTAATAAATATCTTTCCATCGATGATAGAAAACGATTGCGCGACATCTCCCAGCGGACGATTATTTGCATTTCTGAAAATATCAGTCTGCACAGTACCATCCTCCATAATAGCATTCAAAGAGGCCGTTCCTTTCGTAAAGTTTCCCTCACAAGCCACATAAGCCCTCACCTTTAAATCAGGATCAGGCCCATCGGGAATATCGTCATTGTCTGAACAACTAACAAAAAGCATACTCATGAATGCAACAGCAAGTATTGCATTCATGAGTATATTCCCAGCATATTTCATCTGTTTATACATATAGAGAAATAATCGTATTATTCAAAATTATAGGTAAAGAAAATACCGGCCGGGAAGCGGGTGTAATTCTCATAATTAGCAGCCAGTTTAGGTTCATTGCTACTAAAATCAAATACACTGATGTTATTAATCAGATAATCTTTTCCATAACCTTTAATTGTATTCAATAAAACTTCTCCGGTCATGGGATTTACTCCTAAATAATTATACACTATTCCGGCATTTTCAACCATTGTCCTTGCATCCACCATAAAATCTGTTTGATTTTTACTGAAAACATGACGATAGATTTTTGTTGTTCCTCCACTAAAATACAAGGTATCACCTTTAGCACTAATAGCAGGAGTAGCCATATTACTGCTACTAGAGAAAGGCTCTACTTCATTTTCTTGCATAACAGAATAATCTTTTGTATTAATCTTCATGATCTTTTTTCCACTTGATACCCACAAATTACCATCAGATGCTTTGATCAGTCCGGAAATAGCATCATCAAATTCTATCGTATGAGAAATAGTATCTTTTCCTGTTTCTATTGTTACAATCGTTTTCGAATTTGTCGAAGCAAAAACTTTATTATCAGCTACGGCCATTCTATTTTTCTGAGCATTTTTAGTTCCTTTTATAAATGTTACAGTTTTACTAGACGGATTAAACAAAGAAACTCCATTATTATCACGAAGGTATATATCATTTTCTCCCAATACTGCAATATGAGTAGGCCATGATAGAGTTGTTTTTAACTCATCTTGATAACCAACCTCTTTCTTCAAGGTTTCAGCATTAGCGATAACTAAAAAGCCATCCCCACCCCCATTTTGGGAAACTATATACATCTTATTGTTAGCGATAAACAAATCCGGTGAAACTCCTCCCAAGAAAGAACCATTTGCCTTATAATAAATACTATCAGTTATCCCCCCCTTCGGACTGATAAATATTAATGTACCATTGCTACCGCTTCCTTCATTCAGCACAAACGTACCATATTTATATTTTCCATACACCTCTACAGATGTTGTTGCCGAATGTTCCCCATCCGCATTTTTAGCAGTCAGGGCAATTTCAAACTTACCCATTTCTTCGGAAGTAAACTTCAAGATAGAATCAGTAGAAGCTTCTTTGCCGTTTACTGACCATTGGAAAGAACTTTCAATCGGACTTTCGATATTAGCTTTAAAATAAAGTGTATCTTCCTGGGCTACAGAAAGCGTTCCACTTGTATTCTCGATAGATACAACAGGAGGAATTGGAGTATATTTTTCATCATCATCACTACATGAGGCAACAAGGCCTGCAAACACAAAAAGGGAAAAATAAATCAAATTTTTCTTCATGATTGTTTTACTTAATGTTATTACTAGAATCATTTATATAAACACATTAAGTAGCTTAAGGTAAAAACACAAGAAGGGAAGAAATAATAAAAATAAGCAGAAAAGTCCTACCTATTCTATTGTTCTTCAGCTCTAATCCTCGAAAGCCTTAAACTACATTTTGGAGTAGGTTTTCTGACTTGCTTCCGGTTTTAAGCGCCTTCCCAACTTTATCGATCAAAGTCAGTGGCATGTATGCTTAACCGTTCTTGAAGCTTACAGCAGCGGGTCTGTCCAGGACTTTCACCTGATTCCCTATTCCCAAAAGGATTGCAAAAATAACAATAAACAAGAAGCGAACAAAATAATGCATATAAAAGAAACATAGGTCTTTTGACTTCGAAACATATATGCTTTGTAATCAAAAGATAGGAGTTTTGAATTCAAAAGACCTATGTTTTGTAAAACAAAGAAGCAGCAACGAAAAAGGCCTCCCGGATGAAATAATCTTCCACCGGGAGGCCTTTCTATTTATAAAGTTATCTGTTTATCAGAAATTATATCCGACACGAACACCTAAAATAGGCTGATCGAAATCTTTAATGATATTGTATTTGAATTCCAAACCGACAGTTAACTGATCTGTTGCATAAACTTCACCACCTAAACCGATATTAGCTCCGAAGCGGGTAGTATTTGCACTTGCTTTCACATGATTTCCATTCCAATCGCCACTTACACTAGCCTTCCAGAAAGAAAGGTCAAGACCAGCCAACGGATAGAACCCGAACATATCGCTCAGTTTGAATACATAATGGACATTCATATCGATAGCCCAGGCACTCAAACCATTATCCTTCACAAAATAAGTCAATGAAGGAGCCAGACGAACTTCGTCAGTCAAATTATAACGATAATCGAGCCCTAGCAGCGCATTACCGTTATCATTAAACCCATAACCAATATTAAAACCAAAAGACGATTGTCCTTGCTGAGTCTGTGCAAATGCACTCATGCTGATAATCGCCAGCATACACATAACAATTAATTTTTTCATACTCTCA
This sequence comes from Parabacteroides sp. AF18-52, assembly GCF_003479145.1. NCBI lineage: Bacteria > Pseudomonadati > Bacteroidota > Bacteroidia > Bacteroidales > Tannerellaceae > Parabacteroides > Parabacteroides sp. AF18-52. The sequence continues at coordinate 355,581 of NZ_QUGR01000004.1, read as the reverse complement.
ATTAATTTAGTTCAACATTGCAACAAATATAATCATTTTACTTTAAGTCTGTCGCCTGCACTCTTCACAATACTACGATAATAATCTTCATCATAGCCTGGGAAGTCCGGATATTCAGACAATCCGTAACCATTTTGTTTGAACTGGCCGTTTTCTTCTTTCTTAACGTTTCCGTCCATATATTTTACTAAAAGATACTCACCGAGTTTCTTCCAGCGGGCAGTTGCCTGATCGGCCGTTGTCGTACTGAACCAGGTCAGGAACCTGACAGCTTCTGCCGGATTCTTTGCATACAACTCGGATGCAGCCTTGTCAATAGCCGGAATGGCTTCCTTATAGCTGTTTTCCAACTCCTGCTGAACCGGACGGATATCCCGGATCATAAAGCTGTATTTACCGTATGCCTGGTTAGCCACCCAGTTATGGATCCAGAAAGCGGAAGTCCAAGAAAAATTCATGATATCGCCGTTCCCCACCCGGTAACATTCGGGAGACTCGGTGATGGAGCAATATAACGGAGTAAATACAGCCATGTCTGCATCATCCACACCAAACCAAAGGATACCGCCGATAGCATCCGGCAACCAGTTACGCATCTGCGGAACGATCACAAAACCGGTCTGCTGCGTAGCTATTGCACGTTCGTTCGTATATTCTTCACCATCCACTTTAAATGTCATCGGACGCCAGCGGTAGGGCACTTTATAAGAACCTGCTCCGGCATCTTTCGTCATATCCAGGTCTGTCCCTTCAAAATGATCGCGCATACCGTTCTGAACATCCTGAACGGACAACAGACGATTCGGTTTTATATACAATGGCATCGGTTCTTTAGAAGGATCGCCTTTGATAAGATCCGCATATTTATCCATCGTAGTATCATACTTACGGAAGAAAGACCATACGCGAGCTTCACAACCTCTCAAACCACTGAAGTCGTAAGGACAATATACCTTCTGGAAACTGAAATCCTTATCTTTTCCGCTGAAATAACCTTTTTCACGAGCGAAAGAGACTACATCGGGCGAATATATACAGTTTTCTTTATCATCGAAAGGAATCTGCTGGATACGTGACTGATTGGCATGTGCAGAGATGCAATCATCCGGAATACGAATCGCTACCCAGACTGCCCCTTTGTTACCCGGACCTTTTCCGATCAGTTCCATTACCCACGCTTCGTTCTTGTCAGCGATGGAGAATGTCTCGCCGCTGCTGTAATAGCCGTGTTCCTTCACCAGGTCGGTCATAACCTTGATCGCTTCGCGAGCCGATTTGGAACGTTGCAATGCGATATAGATCAGACTTCCATAATCCATAATACCTGTCGTATCCACCAACTCGGGACGGCCGCCGAATGTACTTTCCGTGATAGCCACCTGATGTTCGTTCATATTGCCGACTACCGAATAAGTCTGTTCCACCTGCGGGATCTGCCCCAGCGGTTTATTCGTATCCCATTCCCTGACTTCCAGCATCGCCCCTTTTGGCCAGGTCGCTGCCGGCCAACGATACAACTCGCCATACAAAGTATGCGAGTCTGCTGCATAACTGATCATGACCGATCCGTCGACCGATGCTTTCTTTCCAACCAACAAACCCGTACAAGCCATTGCCTCCATCCCGGAAAGCAAAACGGCACAGGCTGCTGCGATAATCCATTTTCTTTTCATATAAATAAGTTTAAGCGAATAATAGCATATATACTGCCGCACCGCAAATATAGCCAATCAATGCCAATATAGAAAATCGCTTTGTATAGTACATGAAATCAATCTTCTCCAATCCCATCACCGTTACACCTGTTGCCGAACCGATAATCAGGATGCTACCGCCTGTCACGGCACAATAAGCAAGGAACGTCCAGAATCCGCCGTCGGAAACAAAGAACTGGGCATAAGGAGCCAGATCGGGAGCCTGCTGTACGACCGGGTACATTCCCATCGTGGCAGCCACCAAAGCCACGTTATCCACACAAGAAGATAAAACTCCGATCACGAAACTGATCAGATAAGGTTCATGTACATGCTGGTCGAGATAGGCAGACATGATTCCCAACTGTCCCGATGTTTCCAGTGCACCTACAGCCATCAGGATACCCAGGAAGAAAAAGATCGTTGCCAGGTCGATATTAGGCAACAACTGTGTGATACGCAACTTTTCCGATTCATGGACATGCAAACGGCTGTACATAATGTCGGTATATATCCAGAGAACAACCAACCCGAGCAATACGCCCAGGAACGGCGGCAGGTTTGTCAACATCTGAAATACAGGAACCAATGCCAACGAAAGGACACCGATCACAAATATCACCCGGCGGGAATGATTCGGTATCTCCGGTATAAACTCGTCGGCTGCCTCTTCCTCACTCATGACACGCAACCGGGCATCTTTCTTGAACAGCCAGAAGTGGGCTATCGTCAGCGGAACCAGCATATTGATCAGTGCAGGAATAAATACATGGGAGATCTGATGCATAGCCGTCACATTCTTTCCTACCCAAAGCAGGATCGTCGTCACATCACCGATCGGCGACCACGAACCACCGGCATTCGCCGCAATGATCACCATACAGGCATACTTCAAGCGGTCGGTCCTGTCGGGAACCAATTTACGAAGCACCGCCATGATTACGATCGCTGCCGCCAGGTTATCCAGTAAGGCAGAGAAAAAGAAAGCGGCAAAACTGATGTACCACAATAATTTTCTCTTGTTGGAAGTCCGGATATATCCCGTAACGGCCCTGAAACCACCATGTTTATCGACAATATCGACGATCAGCATGGAACACATTACAAAGAATAATGTCTCGGCTACGTTTCCCAGATGGTAAACGATGGAACGGTTGGTTATAAAGTTAATGAACTGGTCTTTAGCCGGTAGATCAGTCATTTCAGGGTTCTGTACCAGAAACTCTTCAAACAAAGGGTTAGAACGTTCGACAAAAATGTTGTAAGCATCGAACATCAATATCATCCATAAGGAAATGGCCATAAAAAGAGCTATTGCCGCTTTGTTGATCTTAATCTTATCTTCAAGCGCAATGCCCAGGATGCCCAGAACAAAAATAATTGGCATTAATATAAACATACGTGTATTTTATTTAGTCTGCCCTTTCATCAAAGGGACTTATTAATATATGGAAAAAGAGGAGACTTGCTCAAGTGCCCCTTCTCCCGGTTCATTATCTACTTATAAAGTGTACAGATAGCTGATCTCCTCCGCCCAGATCGATTCGTCCGGCGTCTCCAATATCAGAGGTATATCGTCAAAACGGGTATCCTTCATCAACATCTGAAAAGTCGTCATTCCCATCACGCCTTTCCCGATACTGTCATGCCTGTCTACACGGGTTGCCAGGTCTTTCTTGGAATCGTTGATATGCATTCCACGTAGGTATGAAAAACCGATCACTTCATCGAAATGGCGGAATGTCTCCGTAAAGCCCTGTTCCGTTTTGATATCATAACCGGCAGCCAGCGTATGGGCGGTATCGATACAAACACCTACACGGGATTTGTCGTCCACCCGGTTGATGATAGCCGCGATTTGCTCGAAAGTGTATCCCAGGTTTGTACCCTGTCCGGCCGTATTCTCTATAACGGCACATACTCCCACAGTCTGCTCCAGTGTCCGATTGATCGATTCGGCAATACGTGCCAGGCAATCGTCTACCGAAATTTCATTCAGATGGCTTCCCGGATGAAAGTTCAGCCGGTCCAGTCCCAGTTGTTCGCAACGCTGCATTTCATCCAGAAAGGCATCGCGTGACTTTTGCAGACCGTCCGGGTCCGGATGTCCCAGATTGATCAGATAACTGTCGTGAGGTAAAATATGTTTGGCTTCGTAGCCGAATTCCTCACAACGTTCTTTAAATAAGGAGATACTTTTCTTCGTCAACGGAGAAGATTTCCATTGACGTTGGTTTCGGGTAAAGAGGGCAAAAGCTTTCGCCCCGATAGCATTGGCGTTCAGCGGAGCATTCTCAACCCCACCCGACGCACTTACATGAGCTCCAATGTACTTCATTTGTTAATCGTTTACTTTATTCTTTTCGTTCAGTGTTCTATTTTTCATCTTCGGTTTTACAACCGCAAAAATGAAACTTCTCCGTTGCCTGTTCTTTAGTGACAACAAAATACACGATGTCCGCGCGTGAACAAAGTTCGTTCTGCGAATTGTATATCTCTGTCTCTATAAATATGGCATTCCGTTTCTGCTCTTTGATACGCCCCCGTATCATCAAGCGCGGTTCGCGTGTCGAGATACTTTTCAGGAAACGGGCATCCAGCCGTGAAGTCACGCCCGACGTCTGTAATTTCCTCAATACTACCCAACCGGCCAGTTCATCCATCATTGTCGTCTGGATTCCCCCGTGCAATGTCTCCAACCATCCCTGGTAATGGCTTTCCGGTTCCCAGAAAGCAACGATGTCATCGCCATCCTCGTAAAACTCCATGTGCAGTCCTTGCGGATTTCCGGGTGCACACCCGAAACACATATAGCCCTCCAGCCCCTTCCAGGGATTAATAATCTTTTTCATACAACAACAGCTTTAAACGGATTGTTTCTTAAATAAAAAGAATTTTATGACCTAAGTCGCTTACAAATATAACAAACTTATGCCGTTTTTTCCCGTAAGGACAAAAAAACAGAGATAAGAACCTGTGCCTTACCTCTGTTTTCCATACTAATTATCGGGTATATTATCTTTCTTTAGTCCTCGATCTCAGGCATTAAGAAATCCACGAAACACAGAGCAGCCAAAGCTGTACCATATCTCTTTTCGATGGTAATACCTTCGGTAATAAAGTTCAGTTCACCCAGATAATACTTACCGTAAGTTTTCTGGTGCAGGTCGTTGATTACACGGATCAGACGTGACTCCAACTCCTCGATACGATAACGGCCGCTAACCTCACATACCAGGGCTCCAACCTTCTCATCGAAGTTTTCGTCCTTGTACATCCAGGCGTAAACCACACCGGCAGATACAAACTCATCCTGATAACCATGAGAAACCGCCATAATGGTTTTCAATTCAGTGCCAAATGGAGGAAGATCAATTTCATCCATGGTTGCAAGATGCGCTGTTGCAGGGATTACAGACGAATAAGTCATAATGTTAAAGTCTGAAATACCAGCATCATAAAGAGCCATGTGATAAGAACCTGCATGTTTTTCCAGGTCTGAATCACCACTACCCTTTGTAATAAAAAAGGTGTTTGGAATTAAATTCCCAACTTTCTTTACCATCTACAAATATGTGTTACTTAATTAATAATATGAGGGCACAAAAATAGAAACTTCTTTGGGATTTTGCTCTCTGCTAACGATAAAAAAACAGCTTTTTACATATTATTATTCATTTTATTTCCAGCCCATTTTAAAGATGTATAATAATCAAGCGTTAGAGAACCTTCGGTTAAAGGTCATAAATTTTACTTATCGTTTAATCAATAAAAGTTATCGATTTTGCTCCGATTTCTTTGAACAAATATCAAACCATCCATGTTAGAATAGTAGAAACAAGATAAAACTTAGTAATTATGCTTACATTATGTCTTAGTTTATTATTGTTGGTAACTAATAATAGTAATAGTAATAGTAGTAGTCAAATAACAGATAAAAAAGAAGAAATTATGAAATTCGAACTAATTAAATTGCCTTATGCTCCAGAAGCATTAGAACCAGTCATCAGTAAAGCAACAATTGATTTCCATCACGGAAAACATTTACAGGCTTATGTAAATAATCTGAACAACCTGATCCCGGGAACCAAATTTGAAAACGCTCCTCTGGAAAAGATCGTAGCAGAATCTGACGGTGCTATCTTTAATAATGCCGGACAGATACTCAATCATAATTTGTATTTCACCCAGTTCTCCCCGAAAGGCGGCGGCGAACCTAAAGGCAAGTTAGCAGATGCTATCAAAGCAACCTGGGGTTCATTTGAAGACTTCAAGAAAGAATTCAACGCAGCAGGAGCCGGTTTGTTCGGTTCAGGATGGGTATGGCTGGCAAAAGATAAAGACGGCAAACTTTCAATTACCAAAGAAGCTAACGGTAGCAACCCTGTTGCCAAGGGTCTGACTCCGATTTTGGGATTCGACGTATGGGAACATGCTTATTACCTGGATTACCAGAATCGTCGTCCCGATCATCTGAACGCTTTATGGCAAATCGTTGATTGGGATACCGTTGGCGAAAGGTATTAATATCGATATTAATATGTAATTATAGTTAGGCACGGGTTACCGGATTCTACGATTTAATGTTCGTAGAATCCGTGTAATTCGTGCCTAAGTGATTAAAAGAACGTCTTAAACACAGAGGCTCCCTTCTTTATTCCTTTTTCATTCAGGAACTTTTCTAATTGATAAATATCATATCCATCGTCCAAGATCTCCCCTTCCGGATTAATCAATACATAACGGGGAATTCCACTCATAGCGAATAATTCCTCCAAATAAGCATATTCGTAATCGGAAAGAAAATAGGACTCTTCCCCTTTCAGATGCTCGGCGATATATTTCCTGTAATCCTTCTCCGGAGAATTCTGAGAGGATGTGATAAAGAGATATGCAAAGTCCGGACTACCCGTATATGACTTTCTTAATTCAGAAAACTGATCAATATCCCCTCGGCAAGGTCCGCAAGTTGTGCCCCAGAAATCAAGTAATACATATTTACCTTTATGAGGAGCTATCAGACGACGGACAATCTCGCCCCCTTTTGTCTGTTGAAGCGGGTCTGACGAAGAAAACCGTTTTTGGTACTTTTCTCTCATAACCTCTTTTATCGTATTATCGGTAATAAAGGAAATACGCTCATTATACAGCGTATCGGCATCGGCCGGTGAAGCAATTCCTTTCAGTTGTCCGATAAAGTATTGCAATGCAAATATATCGAATGCCAGCGACGGAGTTTGAGGATACATCTTTTTAAAAGTGTTATTACATTTCTCCCAGCGCTTTGTCAGTGATTCCAGATCGTTTTCTACAGAACTTATATGAACGCTCAATACAGAATTACCGGCGTCCACATCTTTCTGTAACTTTACATTAAAGGAATCGCACCAGGCTTTGTATTTTTCTTCGAAAGGAGAATAAACCGATCTGTCCAGTTTTTCGTTGAAAGCTTTCAGGAAAGCCGGATTAGCCTTATGTGTACCGATAAAGTAACGATGACCTTCGGCTATCTTGCGTTCTTCATCCGTTAAAGGAGCATTTTTATCTAATAAGTAAGTGAGAAAAGTGTATTTAACCGTTATAATGGTGTCTTTAACCGAGTTTCCTGCATCCATGATCGGAGGTGCAAACCGGATACTCCCTATCATGTCCCTGTATTGGGATAACGACACAGCATCCTTCTTTTCAAAAGGCATATCCTGTAAAAACGTATAATAATCCGGAGGTGTGGGCTGTTGGAGTATCTGATTATCCAGCTTTGCTCTACCGAGGTGTCTGCGAAAATCAGCAAAGGATAATAGAATATGTCCGTTATACAACTGTTCATGATAACGAATCAAATCGGCTATATCCTGAGAAAGATTACGGGCCGTTTGCAAAGAGTCGATCGTGCGAAGCCTTTCCGCCAGGACCTTTTCCCTCTTGACTTTAAAATCGTTGGGAGAAAGACGTTCCATATCGGATTGCATTCCTGAAAAGTCATTGGAATAATGCGTTCTCCTGAATCCATAATAAAAATTCAGTTCTTTGGATATATCCGCACCGTCCCCTTTATATTCGCAACTATCGGGGTAGTCCGGATTCAGGGTGAGATGCAACTTTCCCTTAGGCAATGCATAAAGTGTATAATAGCGTGAACCGACATTCAAATTCATTTCCTGTGAGTGACCGAGCGGAATCGAGGCCTGGAAATATCCTCCTGGAGCTACTTCTGTCACTTTTACCAGAGGTTTACCTGTAAATAATTCTTCATAGTAGATTTTTCCTATCAGAGGTTCTGCCGCCGGTTTATATCCCTCAATATGACCGGTAAGCAAAAAGGTATCTGAATTGATTTCCGTATTGTTTTTTACAGAAGATGTACACCCCAGCAAGGCACAAGAGCAAACAAGTAGAAATACCTGTTTCATATTTTTTTTCCATAAGTATTATATTTTGTCCTATCAATGCTTGTATCAACGTCAATCAGGAAAGGTATCAATCAGTTATTACAAAACAAATTATCTAAGATAATTACCAAAAACAATGTGTAGCTTTCCTGTGAAACGTAAAGCTAGCAAATCTATCAATGGGTTGATACGAGTTTTCATTATTTAACAGAGAAATTGTAAAACATGGGGTTCAGGAATTTCACCTTTTAAAAAGAACATGACTCTGCAACATATCCTATATAGCTTCCTTCTGCGTTATATCGCTACAGAAGGACAAAATGTCAATTATTAAGGAAAAACAGCCAATAATTACAAGAATAACAGGTAGTAACTTTGTTATGTAAATAGAGATATGAATAGTAACTAAATAACAAGGAGTTATAATTATGAAAATTAACGAATTAACAAAACAGGATTTTTTAAGTAAAGTAGCTAACTACGAAGCAAGTCCCGATAAATGGATGTATGAAGGTGATAAGCCTTGTATCGTAGATTTCTTCGCAACCTGGTGTGGTCCTTGCAAGATGATCGCTCCTATCCTGGAAGAATTGGCAGACGAATATACCGGACAAATTGATATATATAAAGTAGATACTGAAAAAGAAGAAGAACTGGCTGCCGCTTTCGGTATCCGGAGCATTCCTTCCCTCCTGTTCTGCCCGATGGGCGAGCAACCGCAAATGGCAAGAGGTGCGATGAGTAAGGCCGACTTCAAGAAAGCAATCGACGAAGTTCTTTTAAAGAAATAAAGTAAGCAACGCAATTATCTTACTGAAGGAACTCCTGAAAGTGCAGACAGACAGAAATGACTATCGGCTTTCAGGAGTTTTTTATTTTTACAATTTATCCGTGTAATATCTCTTTCATGTCAATAACAGGCCATGGCTTATAATCACGCCAGGCACCACGTGTAAAGTCAGGAACAGCGACCGAACAGCTCTTATTCAATACGGAGCGCTCACTCAACTCGACGATACACGACCAGGCTGCCGCATCATATACGCTCTGATCCAGCGGATAACCGTTACGCAGACAGTAGATCAGGCGCCAGTCCATGATAAAGTCCATACCCCCATGTCCTCCTACCTTCTTCGCCCGTTCGCCGATATATTTGCTTAACGGGTGTTCATATTCTGCCATCACGTCTTTTTGCGGACCTTCTTGCAGGAATGAATGTGTATCAGGCTGGATAGCGACCTTCTGTTCAGGATACTTGACAGCCATACCTTTGGTTCCCTGTACCAGATGGATGCGGGAATAAGGGCGCGGAGAAGTCGTGTCATGCTGAATCATAATGGATTTACCGTTCACGGTATGAATGATCGTGGTATTCATATCGCCCATTGCATAACGTTCTGAAAGGGTGATACGTTCGTCGTCCGTCAGGTTTTCTTTTGCCCAAAGTGCAAGGCCGAACTGGTTGGTGGAAACAGACGAAAGATAATCCATACGGTCCCCCTGGTTAATTCCCAGTATTTGGGCTACCGGGCCAAGTCCATGTGTAGGATACGGATTGCCTGTATGGTATTTGCTATATTCCAGGCGCCAGTGTTTATAATAACCTTTAAATTTAGAACTTCTCAGATCATGGATATAAGCGCCTTCGGTGTGGATAATCTCTCCCAGTAATCCCTGGCGTGCCATATTCAGTGTTGCCAGTTCAAAGAAATCATAACAGCAATTTTCCAGCATCATGCAATGAAGCTGAGTTTCTTCTGCCTTATCGACCAACGCCCAGCAATCTTTTACCGTGAGTGCGGCAGGGACTTCGATAGCTACATGTTTTCCATGATCCATGGCGTAAAGGGCAATCGGTACATGTAATTCCCAGGGAGTAGCATTATAGATCAGGTCGATGTCATCGCGTTCGCACATCTTCTTCCAGTCTTCTTCGCCTGTATAAGCAATGGCTTCTTTCCGTTTGCTGTTGTTAAGGGTTTTCTGGCTGTTGGCAACTCGTTCCGGATCCAGATCACAGATAGCAACGATCTCCGCGCCTTCAATCTGTGCCAACCGTTTTACGGCTCCGGCTCCCCTACCCAGGCCAACAACACCGACACGAACGGTGCTCAATGGTTTGCAACGTAATCCTAAAACGGATTTTCCTTTTGCAGGGGGAGATAAATCCTCCATGGGAGAAAAAGAAGGGGCAACAGCCGGTGTCGAAGCAGCATTCATGTCTTTACCTACAACGATAGCCGCGCTTCCAGCCAATGATCTTCTTAGAAATTGTCTTCTGTTAATGCTCATGATAATAGATTTTAGATTAAGTGAGATTATATGAGTTGGCAAAATAAGAATTAATTTTCACATCTGCTATTTTTCTAAAAAAAATATAGATTCTTTTCTTATTATTAATCAGGAAGATAGATTCGATCTTACATAGGCAATGAAAAAAAATGCGTAGAAAAATGCACTCCCCTATTGCGAGATTAGAAATAATCACTACCTTTGCACTCGCAAAACAGAAATACTGAATGCCTCTTTAGCTCAGTTGGCCAGAGCACGTGATTTGTAATCTCGGGGTCGTTGGTTCGAATCCGACAAGAGGCTCAAAAAATTAACAGTGGAAAGTTGACAATTGACAGTTAATGTCACTCTCCGATTTTAATCTGTCAATTATTAGTTATCAACTGTCAACTTTAGCGGGGCAGTTACCAGAGTGGCCAAATGGGGCTGACTGTAACTCAGCTGTCTTTCGACTTCGGTGGTTCGAATCCATCACTGCCCACAGAAACCTCAGGAATTTATTTCTGAGGTTTTTTGTTTTATATACTATCCTGTTCCGATAATCGGGATTGACAAAAGCAGGAATCCTATTTCGACACTGCCACTTCCCAGAGTTAGAGGATATTCAATGCCAATCCGGCAGATAGTCTGAAGTCAGAATGAGAGAAGGAAAATAAAGTATGCATCACTAAAATAAAAAAGGATATCCATTACCGGATATCCTTTTTTATTTTAGTGATGTATTAATTATAATGTGTCAGTTCATTAATTCTTAGGAAGTGCTTCTTTTACTACCATTGCACGGCCTTCATATTCTGCTCCGTTCAGTTCGTTGATAGCTTTGATAGCTTCTGAACTTTCAGGCATTTCTACAAAAGCAAAACCTTTTGATCTTCTTGTGTCGCGATCTACAATAAGTTTTACAGAATCAACTGTTCCGTACTCTTCCATTACATCTCTCAAATCTGATTCCTTAACATTGTAGCTAAGGTTACCAATATACATGTTCATAAATATAAAAATAAAAAATTAATAATTTAACAATAAAACTTTAGGAAGGTCTTTATCAGAGATGGAAATACCCGGTGTTTGAAAACCGGAAAGATACATGTTAGAGTAAGATCGAAATAAATCTCTTATTGTTTCTGATGCAAAGTAACGGAAACTATTTGGATAACGAACTATACATACTGATATTTATTCCATAATAAATCTTTTTTGTAAAATAAGACCATAAATTGGCAAGGAATAGGGTGTTTTTACTTTAGAATAAATCGGTAGGCATTACACCCTCAGGGAAGGCTTTTTGTGATTATAAACCATGAGAAAAGATACAGCAAAAACACATACAACAAAAATGATATTCAGACAAATGACAAAAACCTTACCCTCTAAAATACCGATTTTTAAAAACTGGGTAGAGATTTTTGAGACTTTTGAAACTCTCCGATAAAAAACTTCTAAGATCAAAGTGGATATACTTTGATTTTAGAAGTTTCATATAAAGACAAATTCTATTTCAATATCCCCGAAAGGATTTCTTTATACAATAGAATTCTTCTTTGTAAATTCAATGATCTCACTGATATGACCAAAAGCAAGCCCCGTTACCGTATCGGCACAACCATAATAGATCGCAATACGGTCCGATTCAGGATCATGCAACGCAGCACATGGGAAAGTAACATTAGGCACATCCCCAACACATTCATAATCCTTCTGCGGAGAAAGCAGATAAGGACCTGTACGATATTTAATCTTCCAGGGCTGATCCAGATCCAGCAAAGCTGCACCGAAGCTATATACATAGCCGTTACAAGACTGCAATACGCCGTGATAGATCAGCAACCAACCTTCCGATGTTTCGATAGGAATAGGACCTGCACCAACCTTCAGGCACTGCCATGCACTCACTTCAAACGGAGCCGGAGCCATCACATGACGATGCTTTCCCCAGAAACACATATCAGGAGATTCGCTATAGAAGATATCTCCGAACGGAGTATGTCCGTTATCACTCGGACGGCTCAGCATAGCAAAGTTACCGTTGATCTTACGCGGGAACATCACGCCGTTACGGTTGAAAGGCAGATACGCATTCTCCAACTGGTGGAATGTTTCGAAGTCGAACGTATAAGCTACGCCGATCGTCGGACCATGATAGCCGTTACACCAGGTAATATAATAACGGTCTTCGATGAAACACACGCGCGGATCGTAGGCATAAACAAACTTTCCGATCTCTTCGTCTTCACATTCGAACTCCAGCTTTGTTTCGGAGATATTCCAATGGATAGCATCGGCACTGAAACCTACATGCAAACGCATACGGCGGTTTGTGTCGTCACAACGGAATATACCGGCATAGCCTCCCTTGAACGGAACGACCGCACTGTTGAATACACTGTTAGATGTCGGAATGATATCACGCGGTATCACCGGATTCTTCGAATATCTCCAAAGTACTTCCTTACAATCGGCCGGGCGGTCTTCCCAAGGCATATCTGGCAACGGTTCGCCAATAATTTTCAGTTTATCCATTTCTTTTGATTTGTTTTATTTGACAATACAAAGTTACTTCTTTTCGTCCAGTTTTAATTCTTTCATCAGCTCATTATATTCCACTTCATCTTTGCTCATCTTATCATACCAGTTCTTCTTCAGAACAAGCGTCGTGATAGCAAGGATCAGGACACTGGTCAACAACGGCATTCCTTCACGGATCACGATATACATCGGAATAATGGTCAGGCACATCTGCCAGATAATCCCCACAGCCACATTGAACATATCACGTTTGAAGTTTTTGTTAGCTTTCACCTGCGGATATTTGGCAACCACCTTATCGTGAACCGGTTTCCAGAATCCCCACGGACGTATGGTAATATAGAAACGTTCCAGCGTTTCGTCTTCTACCGGAGGGGCGGAGTAAGTGCCGACCACACACCCGATCAAAGATACGACCAGTAATACAGGGAAATAGAACAACGGCAACATCGGAGCATTATTAGCATATTCTCCCACTCTTTCTACAAAATGACCGTCCACCATTGTGTAACCGTCAAAGATAAACGGACATACCATAGCAGCCAGGATACCCGTGATCATTCCCCAGAAATAACCATTGCCATTGAAACGCCACCAGTGCCATTTCAACAAGTTTGCAGCGATATATCCGCCATACAATGCAGAAGTGATCCATTGCAGTACAGAGTTCACACTCTCAACAAAGAATCCAATCACAATACTAACGACCACCACGCCGACCGTCACAATGTAGCTGGCACGGATCATCGTCTTGTTGCTGGCATTCGGATTGATATATTTCTTGTAAATATCATTCACAATATAAGCAGGAGCCGCATTGGCTGTAGATGCGAAAGTAGACATAAACGCAGCAAGCAATCCCGCCAACAACAAACCGCATACACCTACGGGAACGAACTCATTGATCGCATTCGGAAGGATCAGCTCAAAGTCGATCGCACCTGTCTTCGTTGTCAGATCGAGGTCTTTGAAAAAGGCCAGGGCAAGGATCGTGAAGCCCATGATCATCAGATAACGCGGGATCAGCAAGATTACGGGAACCGAGCCACTCATTAAAGCTGCCTCTTTACCACTACGGCAGGAAAGGATCTTCTGCATATCGTAGTTAGGCGCAGGACCAGCCATACTGTTGAATACTCCTTTAAAGAGCATCATCATAATGAAGATACCGAACAAGCCGTACTGGTCGTTCATGATCTTTTCATTCACATCGCTGAAGATATCGGTCCACTTCAAATCGAGCGTCCATCCGGGCATCAGGCTATCCCATCCGGCAGGCACGATAGAGGCAAGCATTTCCGGACTTACCTTCATCATAGCGATAACGGCAATCGTTACACCAGCAACAGTCATAATGGCGAACTGCACCACGTCGGTCCACACGATACTCAACATACCGCCCAACATCACATAGACAGTGGCAATAGCAGTAAAGAAGATACCATAAGCATGCGGCACGTATTCAGCCGGAATATCGAACGGGACAAACTGGGAAACATAGTCCCAGGGGAAGAATATTTCCATAAACTTACCTACACCGATAAAACCGTAGCTAAGGAAACCCAGCACACCGATCAGGGCATAGATAACGACAATTGTATGCGACAAATTAGCACCTTTGTTCTTTCCGAAACGTGTCTGGATCCATTCGGCCCCCGTCAACACATTTGAACGGCGCAGCCAGACAGATAGATAAACCATCAGAAAGATCTGGTTGAACACCGGCCACAACCAGGGTACCCAGGCACTTTTAATTCCATAAATAAAGGCTAGCGTAACCATCCACATAGTGCCGGAAATATCGAACTGGCCGGATGCGTTAGACAAGCCTAACATATAAAAAGGTAGAGTTTTACCTCCTAAGAAATAGGAGTCCATGTTTTTCGACGCTCTTTTCTTCAGGATCAGTCCGATGACTATCATCGCCACCAGATAGAGTCCGATGATAAAGATGTCGATTGGTTGCAATTTCATGATATTGATTTTGTTTTTAGGTTTAACGTTTGGCAAAGATATATAAATAGTTGACAGTTGACAAGTGACAGTTGACAGTTATTCCGGCTTTCAGCCGAATAGGTTCATTTTCATGAAACAAACTGTTACTTATCAATACTTGCCAACTGTCAACTGTCACTTGTCAACTTGTTAGTCGATCGGACAAACAGAAGAGATCATGCCGAATGTATCATTATCATTCAGGCTCCAGATAACTTTATTATTACCGTCGATCTCCATCAACTGCGGATTGTTCGATTCTTTTGCACTCGGATCGTGTCCCTGCCAGTTACAGATATACAGACCGTTGTTAGATGTCGGCAACAACTGGGCTACAAAGAACAGAGAAACACCGTCGATATCGGTAGCACCTATTTTACGGATCACTTCGCCTTTGTCCAGATTTACTTCCATCAAAGAATGACCGTCACCACAGGCTACCATGTAGTTGCCGTTGTTCAGCAATACAGTGCTATACGGAGTACCTTCCAGTTTAGTCGTTTTAACCAGTTCGCCGGCAGGAGATATCTCACGTACTTCAGAAGTGGCGAACAGAGGCATCAGGTAATTACCAGCCTTGTTCTTATTCACCTGACGGAACTGGGCATGCGGATGATCGATACCTGTTTCGTATTCTGTTGCCGAAAGTATATCACCCTTCGGGCTTACTTCCATAACCTTTGCCGGGTGTCCGCACCATGCCAACAGGTAGTTGCCATCGGGCAGGACACGCGCCGTCTGCATTTCGCAGCCTTCCGGGGCAGAGATGTTCCATATTTCTTTCTGGTCGCGAGTGATCAGTTTAGCTCCTTTTGCATAGGCGAACAAGATGTTACCGTCGGGAGTAGCTACAGCCGAGTTACATTCCCAACCTTTTTGCAAAGGATGTTCCCATTCTATTTGTTTTGTATTCTTGTCGATGATAACGATCTTATTCCAACCGGAACCTGCCAACAATAATTTCTGGGCCTTTTGCTGGCAGGAAGTGGCAGCAAACAAGAAAAGAGCCGAGCATAATAATGTGAATATTTTCTTCATGGCAATTCAATATATGTATTAATTATGTTTGGATACAACAAGGGGCAGAGTAGCGCCCCGCCCCTTTGAAGTATACTTATCAATTATTTAGACAAATCCTGGAACATTTCAAATCCCTGCTGCGGAGTCAATCCTTCATGCACTACTGCATGAACAGCCTGGATCATAGCGATCGGATTTTCTGACTGGAATACGTTACGTCCCATATCGACACCGGCAGCACCGTCGTTGATAGCGTTGTAACACAGTTCCAATGCTTCCAGTTCAGGTAATTTCTTACCACCTGCGATCACTACAGGAACCGGACAAGCAGCAACCACCTTTTCGAAACCTTCGCAATAGTAAGTCTTCACGATATTTGCACCGTTTTCAGCACAGATACGAGAAGCCAGACCGAAATAACGGGCGTCGCGAGCCATCTGTTTTCCAACAGCAGTCACACCCATTACAGGAATACCATAGCGGGTACCTTTATCTACAGCCTTGAACAGGTTAGCGATCGTTTTAGCTTCGTGAGCTTCATCGCCGATAGCCAACATAACAGCCATAGCTGAAACGTTCATACGGATAGCATCTTCTATATCGATCAGAACGTTGTCGTTCAAGTCTGTCAGGATAGAAGTACCTGCATCCGAACGCAAACAGATAGGTTTGTTTGTTGTAGTCGGGATTGCAGACTGAAGGATACCGCGTGTACACATGATACAGTCGGCATACTCAATCAGCGGTACGATATTCAGGTCGATACGTTCCAAACCTGAAGTCGGTCCCATAATGAAACCATGGTCGAATGCCAGCATTACGGCTTTGCCTGTCTTCGGGTTAAAGATACGGGATAAACGATCTTTCATACCCCAGGGAAGGTTTTCAGCACCCTTCACATGGAAACTTTGTTGTTGAGAGCTAACACCTAAACCGAAGTTACTGCCTTCTCTCAAATCATCTAAATCTGCCATTTTTCTATTTTCTATATTAAAAAAGTGAATTATTCAATTATAATGCTTCTGCAAAAGAGGCCAACATACAGCTCCATGATGTAGCACCGCTATCGGCATAACCGATAGAACGTTCGCCGTAATTACGGGCACGTCCGAAGTTCGCTTTCATATCTACTGTTTTCTTCGCACCTTCCAGAGCTGCATTAGCACCGGCTGTCAGGATCTCTTTGATATCGTCCGACGCACAAGCTTGCATAGCTTCTACGGCAGGAACCAAAGCGTCCATCATCGTTTTGTCGCCCGGTTGTGCCTTCGTCTGTTTCTGCACGTTGGCAAGGCCACCGGCAAACATTTTCTTCACACCTTCGGCATCCAGTTCGGTTCCGGAAGCACTGTCGCTCATTCCAAGGAAGAATGCACCTAACAGGGTACTTGTCGATCCGCTTGTTTCCAGCATCACACCAAATCCCATATCATTCAGCATAGATTTGAATTCCGTTCCTTTTTCCGAGCCTTTAACGACAACAGAAAAAGCCGTAACGATAGCCTGTCCGTGATCGCCGTCACCGATTACCGCATCCAGTTTAGAGAATTCGTCTTCGCGGGCTTTGATATGCGTTAAGGCGTTATTCAGCATACCTTTGAAAGCCTCAATAGTCAGTTGTTTCATGTTATTTGTTTATTTACCAATAGTTGTCCAATACGGTGCGTTTGCACTCTTGTTCTTCAAATAATCGATGTGATCTGCATCCAAAATACCCATGATCATCTGGAAACCGGCTTGTTCCTGAACTGTCAGGATTTCCTGGATACGGCCGAATACTACTTCCAGACCACGTGCTTCCAGTTCTTTGTAAGCTTTGCGGAAGATGATATTCAATTCCATGTGAGTAGTTGCACCAACACCGTTGATGATAAGCATCATCTTGTCACCGGCTTTCGGTTGCAGTTGCTGGCAAAGCAGGTCAACCATTTCAGCAGCTGTAGCGTCGGCAGACACTAACGGTTTCTGACCGCCACCACCTTCACCATGCTGTCCCATACCGATTTCCATTACACCGGCAGGCAGGTCAGTGATTGTAGCATTATTCTGCGGATGCGTACAAGAACGCATAGCAACAGCCAGGGTTGCCACCTTATCGTTATAACGTTCACCGATCTCGATCAGTTCGTCCAGAGATTTGCCTTCGTCTGCAGCAGCGCCCAGGATTTTATACAAAGGAACGCAACCGGCCAAACCACGACGATCGTCTGTCGGAGCACCGATACCTGCACTGATATCGTCATGAGTCAGGATCTGTTTTACTTTGATACCAACACGTTCAGCCAACTGACAAGCCATGTTTGCACTCATCACGTCACCAGAATGGTTCAATACAACCAACAAGATACCTGCTTCACGTTTCATCAACTGCAAAGCCTGGAACAGACGCTGTGCACCCGGAGCAGCAAATACGTCGCCCACAACAGAGCAGTCCAGCATACCGTCGCCAACGAAACCGCTCAATGCAGGTTCGTGACCGGAACCACCTAATGTAACGATAGCTACTTTGTCTTCGCTTTTCGGATTTGCACGTACAACAATATTTTCTGCAGCCAGTTTTACCTGATCAGGATAAGCCAATACATAACCTTCCAGTAATTCCGGAGTTATTTGTTCAGGATCATTTATAAATTTAGTCTTAATTTCTGCCATGGTGTTTTTCCTCCTTGTTTCGTTTAGGTTTATAAATTATTTAATTTCCATTAATTCGATAGCGATACCTTCTTCTTCGATGAAAGCAATAGTCAAATGTTCGTCGCATACAGCTGGGCCAAAGATAACTTTTGCATCTTTCAGCGCTTCCTCCAATGAAGGAACCGTATAAGCGATATGACCATTCGTTTTAACCAGATCAGGCAGGCAGCTCTTAGCAGGATCGTCAAACTTCAGATATTCGATCTTGTTAGGGCTCTTGCTGTAATCGGTTAGCCACACGTTCAAACCTTCGTTGAACATTGCACCTTCTTGGTTTTCGTTGGTAAGGATACCTACATGATTAAATGTTCTCATGATCACTAAAATTTAATGTTTAACTTGTATATTAATAATTCATTCATTTCCCTTTATTTTATTATATCCGATCCTCGATAAGATCCCCAGGATCACCACTACGACCCCGGCTATATAGAGATATGTAAAGATTCCGTGTACATTATCGTTCTGTCCGTATGAGTGCATTCCACTCAGGAAATAATTCACTCCGAAGAATGTCATCAGAACAGAAGAGAAAGCCACCACCGAACAAAGGTTGAACAGCCAGTCACTACACCAGCGTTTCACCAGATGCAGGTGAGTAACGACTGCATACACTACCATCGTGATCAGCGCCCAGGTTTCTTTCGGGTCCCATCCCCAGTAACGTCCCCACGATTCATTCGCCCAGACAGCTCCCAGGAAGGTTCCGATCGTCATCAAAGCCAGACCGACCCAAAGTGCCATTTCGTTTACGATGGTCAACTCTTTGATACGGGCTTTCAACAAGGCTGTATTTTTCTTTCCGGCAATACTTGTCAGCACCAGATTGGTCAGTCCGATCAGGCAGCTGATACCGAAGAAACCGTATGCAGCTACAATAACAGCCACATGGAACATCAACCACGGCGATTTCAATACGGGAACCAGCGGGTTGATCTCCGGGTCCATCCAGTTCAGTCCGGAAACGAACAGGATAATTCCACCGAACAAAGTAGCCAATGCAAAGGTCACCGTACTACGACGTACGAACAACAAACCAGCCAGGACAGTTGCCCAGGCCACATACACCATTGTTTCGTACGAATTACTCCACGGAGCATATCCGCCGATATACCAGCGCATTCCCATTCCATACATATGGTAAAGGAACACGAGCAACACGCCTACCCCCAATATCCAGATACCGAATTTCATCCACTTCTGCTGCTTGAACAGCATAACGAACGAAAGGACCAGTAACAAACCACCCAAAATCAGATAACCGATCTTACACTGACGGAATATATCCATCTTGTTATACTTAAGCTCGGCTTCAATCCTTTTAGCCGAGATATCGAGTGTCTTATTTTTTGCCTGCTGATACGTACCGATCATATCGACCACCTCGTCGGCCTTCGACCAGTCGCCTTTCTGCAAAGCATCCTGCACTTCCGCCAGATACCATCCCATAATACGGGAAACGAACATGGAATCTTTTCCTGTAAATGCAGAGAGGTCGTCACCGGCCGCATACCATTTGTGATTAGGATCATCCTCTTTCGGGAAAAGATTCAACATCTGGTAATTGATCAGCTGGTGGAATATATTGATCTGCTCATCCAGTTTAAGCAAGTCTTTATCGAAACGGGTACGCTGGGCAGGCATCTTGTTATATGCCTCTTCCAACTTTTCCTGCAATTTATAATCGCCATTGTTATCGAACACCTGCAGATAAGCACATTCACCGTCTGTCAGATCATAATAATTTGCCAGTTCCGGATTGGATAAAGCGATGAAAGGTACACGCATCCACATATCCGGCATAGCCAACAGGCTCAACAGGAACTGATCGGAATCCAATTTACCGATCTTATCTGCTTTATGTAGTTTACGCAAGATCTCCGAAGAGAATGTATTGATAGGCATCATACGTCCGCTATGGGACTGAATGGGCAATGCCCCGAATTTTGCCGCATGTTCAGGAGATACCGTATATTTCTGCACGGCATCCAGCATGGGCGAAGTTTCTTCTTTTGCATTCACTGATACCGACAGGGTCAGTAACGCAAGGATCATTGTTGCCGATTGTGCAACAGAACGTAATTCTTTTAAGCGACGGCTCAACGTCATAAAGCGGGAATTCTTCCCTACCAATGAAATAATAAGTCCGATCACCAACAACAGGTAACCGGTATACGTTATGTTCCGTCCGGCTACATCGCGATTGACGGAAAGTACGGTTCCCTGTTCATCCGGATCGTAAGAAGCCTGGAAGAGACGGTACCCTTTTATATCTAATACATTATTCATAAATACCCGTTCGCGACGTGTCTGACCGTCTACACGCACCACTAATTCGCTTTCATAAGAAGACGGGCTGGATGAACCGGGATAACGGGTCAAAGTAAATTTTTTCAGTTCTACAGTGAAAGGTAAGGTATGGAAAGTGGTCAGATCGCCCTGGCGGACCGCCATCTGATCAGTCGATTCTCCTTCGCGGATATGAAGGATTCCCTCTTCGCCGAACTGGAAAGAAGCAAGGGCTCCAAGAAGGATAATAATAAAGGAGGTATGAACGAGCATCAACCCCCATCTGCGGAGTTTTAGATACTGGTACTTAATAGCTATGACAAGAAAATTAACCACCAGAAGAAATTGCAACAAAAAGAATAAAGGGGAATAATAGATCATCGCTTTGGCAGCAGCCGTACCATGATACTTTTCAATAAAAGTGGCGACAGCCAGACCAAAACCATAAAGAAGTAACAAAACGATTGTTGTTACAAAGGAAGAGAGTATTCTTTCAAGAGTTGCTTTCATTTGTTGTTTTAATTAAGTTATGCCGCCAAAGATAAGAAATTTCAATTAAGTGACCCCGGCCACACCGGGGCCACCTAATAGATTTTATCTATATCTAGGACATATCTCAGGGATTAGTCTTCGATTATTACGCGGAAACCTACGTTAAATACACGCTGATACGGATAGTATGCTTTACGTGCATAAGCTGTAGAGAATTTCGGACGTTCGATGTATGAACCACCACGAACCACTTTATGATCTGAAGTAAGTTTAGTCTTCGGATTATAAGGATAAGGCACATAATCTGAACGGGTCCATTCTGAAACATTACCGTGCATGTTATACAAACCGAACGGATTGGCTTCGTAAACCTTTTCACCTGTCTGGATCAACTGTCCGTCGTCTACACCTTCTTCTTTCGGCAGATAAGTATAGTACTTATACCACATAGAGTTCGGAGACATAGGTTGCGGGTCGATACCGCTAACAGCAAACAACAACGTTGTCTTGTCAGCCAGGTTTTCATATTTACCGAAGTCAGTATTCATATCGCCATACCAGAAATCGCTATCGCTACCTGCGCGGCAAGCCCATTCCCATTGTGCTTCTGTCGGAAGCGTAATGTTCAAGCCTGTCTTTTCGCTCAGTTGCTTGCAATATTCCATAGCGTCGTTGTAGCTTACACGGATAACCGGTTGATTCGGCTCGTTAGCCGGATAACCCTGGTGTACGTGGTCTTTCCACAACTGGTCAACGAAACGGCTGTCGTGTTCAGGATAAATAACACCAAACTGCTGGTTGGTTACTTCCATTTCACCCATCCAGAACGGTTTGTCGATCTTTACCTTAGCTGTAGGATAAGCATCCGATTCGCCGTTATAGCTACCCATTACGAATTCACCTGCAGGGATACGAACGAAGTTGATCTTCACACCCGGAGCGATTTCGATCTCTTTACGGTTGCTGGTTTCCTTAGCAAGCATGTCTTTGATAGCTGCCTTGTCGAACGGCCATCCTTTCGCTTTCACTTCTTTCACCTTTACAGGAGCTGCTTTTTCAGGCATAACCGGAGTGATCGGACCTTGTGCTTTCAAATAAGAAGCATAGTCAGCGATTTCCTTCTTCCAGTCTACACCCATACCGTTAGCATACTTGTCTGTCAGTTCTTTACGACGTTCGATCTGATCGAATCCCTGGTACGGAATGATTTCCTTACCCAGAACGTTGGCATCGAAGTAACCTTTATCAGGAGCGTTATAGTCGATCCAGTTATACAGTTTCAACCATTCTTCGTCTGTCAGTTTCACGTTATGGTGACCCTTCTTCAGGATACGAACCAATTCGCTGGTGTTCGGATGATATTCATACGGCTGAAGAACAACCATATCACCTTCACCACCCTGACGGTGTACGTACGGATGGATATTCAGATAAGAAGTACCATAACCCAGTCTGTCTTTCTTACCACCACGCAGGTCGAATGCTTTGCCTTCGCCATTGTGACAAGCGATACAAGCACGATCCAGGATCGGCTGAACTTCCAGGTCGAAGGTGAATGAACGAACACCACCTACAGGCGCTTTCAAAGGAGCAGCAGCTTTCTGAGAAGCGATCACACGTTTAGGAATAGGAATCTGGTTCTGGTCTTCGTGACAACCGATACAAGAAACCACTTCACCCGGCTGACCGGTTACCCAACTACGCATCCACTGGATAGCAACACCATCCTTGTCGATCGGCTGGATAGAGATCGGAGTATTAGCCGGTACCTTGAAGATAGCCGAACCGTCTTCTTCAACAGGTACAGTACCTAACAAACGTTTGATATCCCAACCACTCTGAATACCATGCCAGTTATGGTCGGAACGAGTCTTCACATAAGCATATTCATAAGCATGCAGACGAAGTTCTTTTACTGTTCCGCGAGGAATACCGCGCAGACCTTCACCTTCATAAATATCCTGAATAAAGATAGTAGCTTCTTTTTCATTCAGCTTCACACGATCAGGAATTGCCGGAGGTGTTTTTGTTTCTTTCACCAGGATCGGGCTGATGTAACCTTCGCCTTCTGCCTGTTGCAGACAAGTTACGTTATCATAAATGTCGACCAGATAAAGTCCCCACAATGACT
This sequence comes from Parabacteroides sp. AF18-52, assembly GCF_003479145.1. Lineage (NCBI taxonomy): Bacteria > Pseudomonadati > Bacteroidota > Bacteroidia > Bacteroidales > Tannerellaceae > Parabacteroides > Parabacteroides sp. AF18-52. The sequence continues at coordinate 332,059 of NZ_QUGR01000004.1, read as the reverse complement.
GAGGATTCAATTTGGCAGCAACCAGGAAATATTTGTCATTCAACGGAGTCGGTTTTACGAACTGCGGCCATACGCCATTTACCAGTTCGTCTTTGATCAGCTCAACAATCTGACGATTGCGGTGAGGGATTTCCTGCACCATACCTTGAACATTCTTACGTCCTTTTGTCGGATCGAAGATGATCAGACGACCGGAACGAGCTACACCGTGGTGACCGGAAATGATACCTACGAAAGCAGATCCATGACCTGGCAACGGCTGGATATCGAATGTACTGTTCGGGAACATGGAACCGCTACCATAGAGTGCCTTGTTTTCTGTTCCGTCCGGATTCATGTGCATAACGATACGAGAGTAATAGTGAGTCAGGTCGGTATATTCCCAACGAGTGTACATAACACGTCCGTTGTTCATAACAACCGGGTTCCAGTTAGCATCCTGGTCGAAAGTCAGACGACGCAGGTCCTTTGATTCCGGTGTGTAAAGAACCATATTACCTACCGGGTCATCACCGCTTACACAAGGAACACCCTGATAACCGATGTTAGAGTTAGCGATAATACGTCCGTCCGGCAGATAAGTACCGTCGTAAAATTCCAGATCCGGTTCTTCGTTTTCTACCAGTTTCTTGCAACCTGTTCCGTCCAGTTTTACTTCATATACGTTCCAACGTTTGTCGTTGTCACCCATTAAAGTTGTGAACATCACACGGTCGGCATTCCAGTGCAATCTCAGGTCAGCGATAGAAGCGTCGGCAACGATCGGTTTGAAGATGCTCTTCATCTGCATATCACCACGCAGGTCTGTCAATTCGATAATCTCAGCATCGAAACCGCTACGGCGTGCAGATTCCTGGTTACTCCAGTTATTAGCCTGTGTTCCCAGATCCGGAGCCATTGCCTGACGTGCTCTTGAACCTAATTTATAACGAACGGCAACGATCTTGTCGGCATCCAGCAGCGGATTACCCAACAGGATAGCCTTTTTGTTTTCCAATGCTTTGCGGGCATCGGTTATCGCTTGTTCGTCACCTTTGTAAATACCGCTGAAACCTTTCTGCTGGAGTTTTACCAACTCATCCAACATCGGCTGATATTTAGCAGCATCAAAACCTTTCTGCTTGCTCATATCGGCAAATGCCAGTTTGATAGCGTCGATATTCAACCATTCCAGGTCACCCTGCAATGCATAAACATCCTGAAGTTTTTCAAACAATTCCAGATATTTACGGATCTGGGTATTCACTTCTTTTTCATTAGCGATCTGCTGAACGACATTCTTATAATAAGAACCGTCTTTCAACTTATCCACCATTGCTTCTACAGCTTGTTTTTCAACAGAAGCATCCGGAGTGATCAACCAGGTATCCAAGCCGTCCATCATAGCGCCCAGCATACCGATCTGTCCCGGATATTTAGCGATCAGTTCGTCGCCGACAAATTTCGGAACAACGTTCAAAGCCTGGAAATAAACGCTACCGCCGGAAGAAGTATCGTCGATACCAACTTCTGCTTCAAAGCGAACATATTCACCTTTTATCGGATAAACCAATGTACCGTTTGCATGACAGAAAACACCGTGTTTGTATTCCTTGCCACCAATAAAGATCTCATGGTCGTAAGCGTTAATATTCATTTTAGGCTTTGCCCAACCGGCAACACCATATTCGTAAGGAACTTCATCCAACCAAACAGCAGTACCGTCCGCCTTAATCAAACGAGCGTTACCCCAAACAGCCTGGTCGTAATCCGAACCATCCGGACCTCCGGCAGTGATAAGCACCAGCTTATCCACGCCTTTCAAATCCACAGCAAAAGGTTCTGCTTTTTCCTTATGCTTCTTCCAGGTGGAAATAACAGGCATATTAGCCTTCTGAAGCTGGGTCTGCAGTTCCGTTTTTGCTTTAATTGATGCATCAATCCAAGTATCTACCTTCTTTTGTTTCGGACCTGCCGAAACAAGGAAGGAAGTAGATAAAAAGAGTGATACCAATAAAAAATATTTATTCATGTATCTTTTTAAATAAGGTAATAACAACTAAGATTGAATATCATTAAAGAGAAGCCTTAGGATTTGTAAAACGAAGACCATCGTTATCATGATAACATGCCCATTCGTCAACAATAGCACCTTCCGGACCAGCCATCATGAAGTGGAATGATTCCAATTCTTTCAAACGCAAAACATCGCCTACTTTCTGAACTGCAAAGTTTTTGCTCTTGATAGGACCATGACTAGCCGGGATTGCCGGAGCATTCGGAGTTTCATCACCGATTACAGAGAAGTTATAAACCCATCCCTTTTCAACCATCCATGATTCGTGTTTTGCAGGGAATTTGGTTTTTACGTGAGCGTGTTCAGGGATCATCTGTCCCGGAAGCAGATAGATAGCGTGAGCAAAGTATCCGTGTTCTGCATCGTTGATCCAGAAAATACCGCCCATACCAACGTTTTCAAAGTCACCCAGACCGAAGTCGGTTACCCACATGTCTTTAGCCATCAGTTCTGTGAAAGGAACATCATAGAACTTGAACATGTCTTTCATTGCTTCGATAGCCACTTGCTGATCGAATTTGCCGTCTTTGTAGAAGTCGGCGTTTGTGTACTTCTTAGAATAAGTCATTTCTTTTTTATTTTTACAATTAGAATCGTTACTGCATTTGCATTGTTCAGTGCATCCGTTTTCCCCATTACAGCAAGTTGCATCACTCGTTGTCTTGTTACCGGTACATGCCACCATGGAACTTAATAATAGCCCCACTGCCATTGATTTAATACTTAATCCTTTTTTCATTTTTGTTTTAATTTATGTTAGTAATATTTGCTATTTTTCGCTAAACGGTCAACATGATCCGGCAGGATTACAACACTGCTATTCCCTCAATCTCAATTAATAATTCATCCCGGCAAACATCAGCCCACATATAAGATATGGGGATGTTCAACTCATACGCATTCAAAAGTCTTTCAGACTCTTCATAGAAAGATTTATCTTTTAGATAAACCCGGAGCATTTTAAGTTTCGCTTCACCGATCAGTTCCGCGATATTCTCCATCGTGATATGAAGCTGGCGCTCCAGCCCCACTCCTATCAGGCTTTCTTCGCCGCGAATGGCTGCCGTACCTGATATATAAACCAACTCACGATCTCCGAACGTCATGCTCTTGGCACGCTCGAACTTCGGAGTTGTTTTCTTACAATGGGCAGCTTCCAGCACACCGTCGGAGTAAGCATGTGCAGCAACCTGCAGCTTATTGTCGATCGGTGTCGTATAACAATCCGGATTCGAGAACAAAGCTGCATCCAAGTCTACCAATATACCACCCAGGTTCGCACCGATACCCGTTGCTGCCGGATATCCGTTTTCCCAGGTTGTCATAGCGTAATAGTCGCTACGGGCATTATTGAATATCTGGTAATGCTGGTCTTCACCGTCAAACTTCGTGATCTGTTCGATATAATTCCACTGACGGATAATACTGTTGATCGGGAATCCTTCCTTTCTCAACAGGTCGGATACCAGCTTGAACACTTCCTTCGACTGCTGTTCGATACCAAAATTGATTACATCACCGTGGAAACCTCCGGCAAACAGGAAACGGCCACTGCCATTTTCCAGCAACACATACGGAAATGTTCCGATATGTTTATATGTAATATGGTCACCTTCATCCGGTGTATACATATGAGCTTCCAACAACAACCCTCCGTTCAACGGCGGCTGAGAGACATAAGTCAATACCGGCTCATGGTTCCCATAATATTTACGTACCTTCTCGCGTAATAATATACGACGGGAAACATACTGTTCATTATCACTCGGTGTGCCGAAAAAGGCCAACCTGAATATTTGTTTATCACGGGGCAACTGAGCAAGCAGTTTATCCACCATTTCCTCAAAACCCGCTTTTTCTGTAGAATAAATGTTATAGTTTATCTTATCGCAATAATTCATCGATCCCTCCTTTTAGAGTGAGTTTACATATTCAACCAAAGCCTCAATATCTTTCTTGGACACTTTCTTATCGATTCCATGTTTGTGCACTTCAAATACTTCTCCCATTGTAGCCGCACGACCATCGAATAGATAAGGAGCCGTACGCCAAACTTCTCTTAAAGTCGGAGTATCCCATCCCTTTTCAAATTCAATATCCTCACCGATACGATGATATTTCATATCTGTATAATAAGGTCCGCTATGACATTCGCCGCATTTCAGTTTCTCAAATACTTTACGTCCTTCTTTTGCCAAATCCGACAGTTCGCCATTTACCAGAAGAGGGCTCGGCACCGGACGCAACGATTTCAGATATTCGTCCACGCAGACTGCATCCTCTTCCGTAATATCGAAGAACTGGATGAAATTATATCCTGCGCGTACAGCGATTTCTGCATGGGCACGGATACCGGAAATCATATTAGGCGGTGTCACATGGCTAAATAACAAACTCTTGCAATTCTTGGAGTTACCAACCCCGTCATTCATCAGGTCCCAGTTCATACCGTCCGTACGGGCATCTCCCGGATGACAACCGTTACAACTCTGCCAGTTCTGGAAACAGTGAGAGGCATCATTGAAATATTTTTCTCCTTTATTGATGTCAGATTCCGTACGTCCCGGATTCAGTTCCGTAGAAGTTATTTCCCGTGTATTTATATCCATTACGTTCAGAACATCTGCAAAATAAGTCGGAACTATCAGCTTCTCATTGGTAAGCACCATCGAACGCGGACCGTTACCCTGCAAAGGAACACGTTCGCGGATACCATACAGGAAGTTCAAGTCATAGTCCAACATCGCTTTATTAGGATACGATTCAAACTTCTCCCGCAAAGCCGGATGGTCGATCACACTGACTTCGTGAGTTCCTGAATGAGAAATAAAGATATGATCGTCATTGCAGTCGATACTCCAGATACCGGCAGCACCTCTTTCCGGTTCGTCGACAACAACAGCACCGACAAACTCCTGCTTTTCCGTATCGATCACACTGAATGCACTCGTATTCATCCACCCCTGCTGCAACTGTGAAGTCGGCACGGCGAAACGTCCCAGATTATGGGAAACATAAATATATTTTCCGTCCGGTGTAATACAAATACCACGCAAAGCATTACTACCGTTAGCCAGCTTAATATCCTTTATTTTGGTAAAACCATTCATTTCGATTACGGAAACGCAGGCAGCCACATAATCCAGGTCCGCACGCTGTGCAGGAAGGAAATTTGTCACATACATATATTTTCCGTCTTTGCTGAATACGGCAGATTTCGGTTCGCGCAGCACCTTTACGGTACGCAGTATCTTATGATTTACCGGATCGATCTCCGATACACTGTCATCAAACTGGTTACAGACATAAATAGTCTTCTTGTCCGGTCCGAACATCGGATGGCAAGCACCGGAACCTGTTGGGATAGCAGCTTCTATCCGGCCTGATTCCAATAATAAGATCTGTAGTTTTCCAGTCTTCTCAAACGTCGTCACATAGGCTTTATCACCGTCAACCAGAATACCGGTCGGCGTTTCATCCATCGGGAAAGAACGTAACAACTTACCGTCAGGAGAAAAAATATCCACCCGTTTCAACCCTTTTTCCGTCAGGAGCATTTCTCCTTTGTCATTCAGTTTAATATCGGTTGTAAAAAACGGAGGATTGTCTGCCGATGCAAACGAGACGCAACAACTGACAAAACAAGCCATCAATGAAGTTTTTAATATGTATTTCTTTGTGTTCATGGTATGTTGTTATTTTTTTTGTGTTTTACTATATCCTAATTCTCCCGAGATGTTCTGTGCCACCTCCTTAATACTCGCAACCGTCGAACGGAATATTTCCTTCGTCAACCTGTCTTTCGGTCCGGATATCCAAATCGCCCCACAAGGATATCCTGTGTAATTAAAAATAGGAGCACCAACACATATCACTCCATTCAATTCTTCTTCATTATCCATAGCATAACCTAACTTACGGACCTTTTCCAATTCCTCCAGATAGGCTTCCCGGGTAGTAATTGTCCGCGAGTTATATTTCTCAAATGCCATATACGACAGATAACGGTCGCGGACCGTGTTTGGCAGATAAGCCATAATCGCTTTACCGGGTGCTGAACAATGCAGCTCAAATGGTTTTCCCGGTGATAATACAAAACGGAACGTATGATGTCCCTGTGCCTGTTCTATAAAAATACCCTTTTGATCTCCTAGTACACCAAAGCAGGCAGTCTCCCCTACTTTATCGCGTAAATCGCGTAAACAAGGCAGCACTGTCTCCAACAAATTATGCTCATTCAACGATCTGAAACCCAAAGTTAGCAATTTTCGCGACAACTTGTAGCGCTTCGTATCTTCATTATAGTTAAGATAATCCAAACGAACCAATGTATTCAAAATACGGTATGCAGTAGTCTGGGAAATATCCAGCTTACTTTTAATATCCTGCAGCGTCTCACCCTGTGGACGGAGCGAAAGATATTCAAGCACCGCAATTCCTTTCTCCAGATTCGGCACTTTATAATTCTCTTCACCTTTTTCCATATTTGGAATAACGCTTTCCATATTTGAAATATTGTTTCAGATTTGAATCAAATATAAAAGAGTAGCGTTAATAAAGTGCATATTTGGTGTAAAAATTGGTTAAGTCTGCTGTAAAGCATATTATTTCTTCCTATAGCTAGCCACAGCCAGAACATTAAAGAAGAGAGCAAATAAACATACGACCACAAAATGCCCTGTTAAATCAGCAAACTGGCTACCTTTCAGGTAAACCATACGCATCACTTCCACAAAATAACGCACCGGATTGAACAGGGTTATTTGTTGCGCCCAGTGGGGCATACTGCTAATAGGTGTAAAAAGACCGCTCAGCAATGCAAAGATAATTAAAAAAAAGAAAGCCGTAAACATGGCCTGCTGCTGGGTGGAAGAAATGGAGGAAATGGCCAATCCCAAACCAGTAAAGGCAATGAGGTAAACCGCCGCAAACAAATAGATGATGCCGATATTACCAACAGGCAACAAACCGTAAACGATCCAGGCCACAATAACCCCGATTGTCAGGAGAATAAAACCGATGACCCAGAAAGGGATCAGTTTCGAGAGCAGGAACAGTGTTTTGGGAACCGGGGTCACATTGATCTGCTCGATCGTCCCCTTTTCCTTTTCACTGACAATATTCAGGGCGGAAAGGAATCCTCCGATGATCGTCAGTAAAAAGACCATGATACCCGGAACCATATAATTCTTATAATTCAGATGCGGGTTAAAGAGACTCGTAGAACGTATTCCGCCGGATCGTAAACCGGAAGTAAAACCTTTCTCTTGATTAAAGTCCTGAATGATCTGGGAGAGATAAGAGCTTCCCATCCCTCCTTTCGTCCCGTTCACAGCATTGGCAGCGATCAGCACTTCAACCGCTCCTTCCCGTCCCAGTTGTTGCTCGAAGTTCACCGGTATTTCCAGCAGCAAATCCGATTCATTGCTTTCGATAGATGTGATTCCCTGGTCGTAACTGTCTGAAACATTCGTCAGACGGAAATAACCTGAGGCCACAACCTTTTCGACCAACTGGGCAGACAGGACGGAATGATCGTTGTCTATCACACCCAGGTTGATATTACGCATTTCAAAATTCGCAGCAAAAGGCAGAATGATCAGCTGCATCAGTGGAACCAGAAAGATAATACGCGGCAGGAACCGGTCGCGCTTGATCTGTTTGAACTCCTTCTCAAGTAAATATCGTAATGTTCTCATAACTTTCTTGTTATAAACGGATCTTAAAACGTTTCACACTCAGTATCACCAGAAAAACTACCATAAACAACAATATCCCCATCTCTTTCATGATAGCACCGGCACTCAGGCCTTTTATCATGATATCCTTCACAGCGATGATATACCATTTAGCCGGTACGATATTCGAGATCCATTGTAATATATCGGGCATATTCTCTATCGGGAAAACCATACCACTGAGCAGAATAACCGGAAGCATCAGTACCATCGCACTGATCAACATAGCAGCCTGCTGCGTATCGGCAATGGTCGAGATCAGCAGCCCCAGGCAAAGAGAAACCAAAGCATACAGGATAGATACAGCCACCAGCAAAGCCAGACTGCCGGCAATCGGCACCTTGAGCAGAAAATAAGACAAAAAGAGGATCGTCGCCACATTCACTATACTTAATAATAAATAAGGTATCGCTTTTGCCACGATAATATAAACCGGCTTCATCGGAGAAACCAGCAATATCTCCATCGTCCCCATCTCTTTCTCCTTCACGATACCGACCGAAGTCATCAGGGCACAGATCAATATCAGGATCAATCCCATCACACCGGGAACAAAATTGTAGGCCCCTTTCATCGTCGGGTTATAAAGCAGATGAGTGACGGGGGTAACACCAGCTTGCATTAACGCCGCCCTTTCAGCCGGTTGCAATAGTTGCCCTTGTATCTCTGCCTTTGCAGAAGCAATAACAGCCGTTGCATAGGAAGTCAACTGGGTTGCTTCATTCGGGTCGGTTGCATCCGCCAAAAGCTGGGCATCGGCATCAGGCGAAGAAGCATACTGCGGAGGAAAGACCACGACCAGTTTCACTTTACCCTGCTTGAATAGGGACTCGGCCTCGGACAGATTATCTATCATCTTATAAAGCTCGAAATATTCGCTGGCCGCCAGATGGGCACCGATCTTTGTCGTAACCTCATCCCGGCTCTGGTCGAATATGGCGATCGGTACGCTTTTGATTTCCGTCGTTATGGCATATCCGAAAAGTAATATCTGGACAACAGGCATAACCAAAATGATCAACATCGTCCGTTTATCGCGGAAAATGTGATAAAATTCCTTTTGTATAAAAGATATAAATTGCTTCATACTATTCTCCTCTTTTCGCTTTTCGTGCCAGAGCATGGAAAACGTCATTCATATTATCGACATGGAAAGAAGATTTCAGGGCAGCCGGACTATCCAGCGCTTCGATCTTCCCGTCCACCATAATGGAAACCCGGTTACAATACTCGGCCTCGTCCATATAATGGGTCGTGACAAAAACAGTAATATTCCGTTCGGCAGCCTGATAGATCAGTTCCCAGAACTGACGGCGGGTGACCGGGTCGACACCTCCGGTCGGTTCATCCAGAAAGACGACACGAGGCTCATGGATGATAGCAACGGAGAATGCCAGCTTCTGCTTCCATCCCAAAGGGAGTGCATCGACCAGCGTATTCCGTTCTGATTCCAGATCCAGCACAGCAAGCAATTCATCCGTCTTTTCCGCCAGCCTCTTCTCCGACAGGCCGTAAATGCCACCATACAAACGGATATTCTCCCATACTTTCAGATCACCGTAAAGAGAAAACTTCTGGCTCATATAACCGATATGGCGTTTGATCTGTTCCGTCTCTTTATAGACATCGAAACCGGCAACACGAGCCTGACCGGAAGTAGGAGTCGACAGTCCGCAAAGCATACGCATAGCAGTCGTTTTCCCAGCGCCGTTAGCACCCAGGAAACCGAATATCTCCCCTTCGCCCACCTCAAAGCTAATATGGTCGACTGCCGTAAAGCTTCCGAAACTCTTAGTCAGGTTGTTTGTTTCTATTACGTTCATTATATATTTATATGAAAGTTCATATTTTTCTATTATTGCAACATTGACTCAACTCTTTCTAATCACAATGCCATAAAGCAATCTTCCACGCTTGGCTCAACAGATTCTATGGTCACATCGGTATAACCTTTTCCTTTCAGGAACTGCATCAAGTCATCCATCTCACGTCCATCCTCCTTCAATGTCAGATGATGCGCATCACCAAAAGCATAGCAGGAATAAGTGCCCGGAAAACTCCGAAGATCTACCAACAGTTTATACATAGACGAAGCCCGTACAGTCCACAGATGCCTGCCGAAAGAGGAACGGATGCCTACCGGTGTATCGACGGACAAGCATCGGCCGGAACGCATCAAGGCAATGCGGTCGCAACGGGAAGCCTCATCCATATAAGGAGTAGAGACCAGGATGGTAATACCCTGTTTCTTCAAACGGTCCAGCATATCCCAAAATTCCACACGGGAAACCGGATCGACACCAGTCGTCGGCTCATCCAGGAAAAGCACCTCCGGACGATGGATCAAAGCACAACTTAACGCCAGTTTCTGCTTCATACCTCCTGAGAGTTTTCCGGCTTTCCGTTTCTTGAACGGTTCTATCTGGACATAGATGTCGCGCACCAGTTCATAATTTTCGGCTATCGTCGTATTGAATACCGTTGCAAAGAAGTTCAGGTTCTCTTCCACCGTTAGGTCCTGATACAAAGAGAAACGTCCCGGCATATAACCGACCATTGTACGGATTTTCTTATAATCACGAACGACATCCAATCCGCAGACGGTCGCTTTTCCCTTATCCGCCAGTAATAAAGTGGTCAGGATACGGAATAAAGTCGTCTTCCCCGCCCCATCCGGCCCGATCAGGCCGAACAGTTCGCCCGAATGTATATCCAGGGAAATATCTTGCAAGGCCTCCACATTGCCGTAGTTCTTGAAAATGCCCTCTATCCGCACTTCGTTGTTCATATCCCGTTCTTTATTAGTTAAACACCGTTTCGCCATACTGCCCGATCTTGAGATAGCCGTCATTCTTGACAGCGATCTTGATGGCATAAACCAGGTTGGCACGTTCGTCTTTCGTCTGGATACCTTTAGGCGTGAACTCCGATTTGTCGGATATCCAAGTAATCGTTCCCGGATATTCACGCTGTTCATCCGCTCCGTAATCAGCGAAGACACGTACTGTCTGGCCTTGTTTCAATGTCGAAAGCTGATCGGCCGTAATATAAGCCCGAAGGTAAAGCAGATCGGTATCCGCTATTTTATACAGCGGTTTGCCCGCAGCCGTCACTTCACCCGGCTCTGCATATTTGACGAGAACCGTTCCCGCCTGGGGAGTTACGATACGGCTTTTCTGTAATTGGTCGTCCAGTTGCATGATCTGATAAAGGATGCTTTCGGCTTCGGCATCAGCTCCCCCGGTCGTTTTGTTCAGGGTAGAATATTGTGCATCGAGTTGTTTCTGCAGATATTTGATATTGTTTACAATGTCATCCACCTGCTTCTGGTTACCCGCTTTTGCCTTTACCAGGTTCTCCATTCGCTGCTGCTCCGTACGGGCGGTAGCGATCTGCTGTTCCAGAGCTGCGATCTGTTTGCGGATATCCGGTTTACGGATATCAACGGAGCGTAAGCCCGCCGAAAGCTGCATCTTCTTCAAATATAACTGGGTACTGTCGATATATCCCACCATTGCTCCGGCATCCAACCGGTCGCCTTCCTCTATATTCAGTTCCATGATCTTCCCGTTAGCCTCGGAAGACACCAGGATCTCCGTCGCCTCAAACGTACCGGTCGCATCGAAGTTGCCATCTCCCCGGTTACATGCAGCCAGGCCCAATAATGCGGTTGCTATCAAGGTATAAGAACTCAATCGTTTCATATTACTTTTCATGATTCTTTTTGATTATTCATTATTCGTCGTGTACATATAATTATAGACAGCATTCAGGTGCTGGATACGATGGGCTGCCGCCGTCTGCTTCGCCATATCTTCCGCATTGATCTCACGGATCAGGTCGGTAACGGAGATGACCCCATTCTCCAGTTTCACCTCCGCAGCATTCTTGATACTGGTGCACAGGCGGATTATTTCATCGTCTGCCTTCATCAGGTCGGATATCTTCTGTATCTCCGTGTTTTGCTGCATCAGCTCAAGCGAGGTATTAAAGAGGAATGTCTCACGTTGAACTTCCACCTGCTGCAATGTCGTAGCGACTTTACGGCGGTCGTTCTTCAATGTATATAGTTTACCCATATTCCAGGAAAGGCGTACCCCCGCTATATAGAACGGATCAAAGCTATCCTCCAGCATATTCAATCCCGGTCTGCCGTATCCGCCCTGAACAAACGCACCTATACGGGGCATTAAACCGCTCGTGATCTGTTTATTCTGTAGCTCCAGCAAATAGCTTTTAGCATCCAACGCCTTCAGTTCAGGACGGTTTATTTCTCCCGATAACGGATTACCCGGTACGTTCGGCACCTCCAAAATCCGGTCTTTATCATAAGGCTTTCCTATCATCGCACTCAACATCCTGCCGAAAGCAACGCGGGAAGCTTTCAACTCGATCTCTTTCTGGCGGGCATTCAGAAGTTCCACTTCCATGCTTTCGCGATCGGATTGGTTGGCTACCCCGTTAGCCATCATCGCCGTTATACGATCGATATTGATCTGCAGTTCTTTTTGTAACAACACATTCTGGCGGATCAACTCCTCCTGGAGCAGACAACCGAAATAAAGCTGGTTCACCCGGTCGTTCAACGTATAGAGATCGCTTTCCAATTGTTCCCGGTCTGCTGTAGCCTGTGCTTTGGTCAGTTGGCGGGAAGTATGGATCGTGCCGCCATCCCAAATATTCTGGTTCAGTTCGGCTACTACCTGATACTGGTCTTTACTCAAGGCCGGGATTTCCAGTCCCGGCATGACAGCCGACAGCTTGTCCGCATCAAAAGGGAGTTTGGTCACATCGCTCTGATAAGTAGCTTTCGCATTCACCGTCACCTGAGGCAACCAGCCTTTTACGGCATTCGACAGATTATACTGCTCGGTCTGCCCTATCAGCCCGTACTGGCGTATCTGGGGATAATTAGCCCGTGCCCATTCGTAGCATTGCGCCAGTGTTATCTTCTCCTGCCCCTTCGCAATTCCCGGTAGCAGGGGTAAACATAAGAATAGAATTACACAAATCCGTTTCATAGAGGTATTTATTTATTTTGTGTATGATCGTCCGGAGTCAGCAACCGGATCATTATATCGGTAACAAAAGGGATACGTTCCTGCAGAAATTTATCGTATTCCCCGGGATCGCCATTCATAAATATGGCGGTAACCGGATTCCGTATCAGCATCGGGAAGACCAACAGGCTGATCAGGGTTGTCGCCATATAATACAATGGCATTTTCTTTATCAGCCCTCTCTCCATTTCATCCATCAACTGGGTATGCAGATGCATGATCGGCTCTACCCGCGGCAGGTCTTTCAACACTGAACGATAGATATGCTCCGGATCCCGCTGCAACTCATTTAAAACAAAAATTGGAAATAAAGGATTTCTCTGCAGCGTATTTACGTATCGTTCGATAATCTTAGGCAGCTTCTCCAGGAAAGGGAGCTTCTCATCGATAATAATTCCCAGGTCAGGCAGCAGGCTGTCCATCAACTGGTCGAAGATCGCATCGAACAGCATATCTTTTGTGCGATAATAATAATGTAAAGCCGTACGCCCTATTCCGGCCTCGGCCGCCACGTCGCCCATCTTTGTCGCTTCGTATCCTTTCCTTACAAAGACTTGCTTTGCCGCTTCCAGGATCCGGTTCTCCATTGTGATTACTTCTTCTGTACCCATTGTATATCTAGTTTTACTTCATTTGTCTACACTGTCTGTCAAATATGTTTGACACTTTTGTTTGACAGATGTGTCAAAAGTAATATAAAAAAATAAGGATGCAACTATTGCACCCTTACTTTAATATATTTTATACAATTGAAGAAAGCTATTTTATCTTTCTTTCCGCTACGCCATCGAAGGTCATCTTGACCGGATTGATATATCCGTCTTTATCGAAAGTCATCCGGTCGATACAAGTCGCACGGTGGTCGCGTGCCGTATCGTTCAGCGGACGGCGGTGGTAAACGATATAATAATCTTCCGAATTCGGTACATGCATAATAGAATGGTGCCCGGCGCTGGTCGCTACCGTCGAATCCTGCTGGAGAATCTTGGCTATCCGGTTAAACGGTCCGAAAGGCGAATCAGAAATGGCATACGCAACCGAATAGTCGGGATTACCCCAACCACCTTCACTCCACATGAAATAATATTTACCGTTCTTCCGGAACATAAATGGTCCTTCGGTATAATTAGCCGGAGTCACTTCTTTATAAATCTCTCCGTCTTCAAACGGTACCAATCCGGTAAAGTCGTCGTTCAGTTGTACGACATTACAATGTCCCCAACCACCGTAATACATATAATAACGATTATCGTCATCTTTGAAAACAAACTGATCGATAGGCTGCGCCCCGTTCACAATCTCGTTGATTAACGGCTTACCCAGCAAATCCTTATACGGACCTTCAGGGCGGTCGCTGACAGCCACACCGATACCACCTATTTCCCCTTCATGCACATCGTTCGCACCGAAGAACAAATAATACTTGCCATCCTTGCGGATAACCGACGGTGCCCACATAGCCCGCTTTGCCCACTTCACCTCGGTCGTATCCAGGATAGAAGAATGCTTCGTCCAGTTTACAAGGTCTTTAGAAGAGAAACAGTCGAAGAATGTCTGATTCTCATACAGATCGCTCCAGGTTGGATAGATCCAGTATGTATCATCATAAATAATACCTTCCGGATCTGCATACCATCCTTCAAATACAGGGTTGCCACTCGTAGCCACCTCTTCAGACTGCTGTTTCGGTTGTCCGCAAGCCGCCATCAAGGCTGCGGCACAAACAGCAATAACACAACTTTTATTCATATACAATTAATATTAATACACTTAATCGCCATACTTTTTAGCCAGGCCGCCTTCGGAAGTCTCCTTATACAAGCTGGGCAGGTCGTTACCGGTCTGACGCATCACCTCTACCACCTGGTCGAAACTTACCCGGTGCTTTCCATCCGAGAAGTTTGAGAATGTATTCGCATCCAATGCACGCGCCGCAGCAAAAGCATTACGTTCGATACACGGGATCTGCACCAGTCCGCAAACCGGATCACAGGTCAACCCCAGGTGATGCTCTAACCCCATTTCGGCAGCATACTCGATCTGGGCAGGCGTTCCGCCGAACAACTGGCTGGCAGCTCCGGCAGCCATCGCACAAGCGACTCCGACTTCACCCTGGCAACCTACCTCCGCCCCGGATACGGAGGCATTCGTACGTACCACATTGCCGAACAACCCCGCTGTCGCCAATGCACGCAGGATACGGGAGTCACGGAACTCGCGGGTATCTTTCAGATGATATAATACAGCAGGCATCACCCCGCAGGAACCACAGGTCGGAGCCGTCACGATCTTACCGCCACAAGCGTTTTCTTCGGAAACAGCCAGAGCAAAAGCATAAACCATGCCACGACTCTTAATACTGCTGCCGTATCCTTTGGCACGTATCAGATAATCAGACGCTTTCCGGCGTATTCCCAGGCCACCCGGCAGGATACCTTCCGCTTCCAGACCATTCTGCACAGCCTTTTGCATCACATCCCATACTTCTGCCAGGTAATCCCATATTTCAGGACCCTCACATTGTTCCACATATTCCCAGTAAGAATGTCCGGTCTTTTCACACCAGGCCTGTATATCCTTGATGGTACTCATCTCGTAGACCTGAGCCGTCTTCAGCTCGTTAAAACTTTCATTCGCCAGTGTTCCGCCACCGATACTGTAGACTGTCCATGATTCCAGTTCTTCGTCTTTCTCGTTGAACGATTCGAACAACATACCGTTCGGATGGAACGGCAGGAATATTTTTGGTTCCCAGGTAATATTCGTTTTGGCAACCGGTTGCAACACTTCCAGGATGGCGGCATCGGTCATGTGACCTTTTCCTGTAGCAGCAAGGCTACCATACAATGTTACGTTAAAACGTACGGCTCCTCTGTTACGTTCCAGAAACATCTGTGCAGCACGCATCGGCCCCATCGTATGACTACTCGACGGACCGTGTCCAATCCGGTATATCTGTCTGATTGATTCCATTTCTCTTTTCCCTAATTTTGTGTTTTCTATACTTTAAGAAATATATTACGTTTATATAGCAGCCACAAAATTACATAAATAACTGATACGTTTGACAAGCTGATCAAAAAGGAATAATAATTGCCCAGATATTGTTCGAAGCCATAAAATAAGGACTGTCCCAGACAGCTGAAATTAATGACATTTGCCAGCATATAAGCCAAGATCGAATTCATTCCGTATACCTTCAGCCAGGTGATATTCTTATTATATCCTTTATAGTCTATCAGATAATAGAACAACCCCATCAGCAAGAAGCAATAGCCGCTACTTACCAACACCATCGAACTGGTCCAGATCGTTTTGATCACCGGCATCTGCAATCCCCATAACCATCCGGCAGCAACCATTACGGCACCTGCACCAAAATACCATTTCAGTTTATAAATATCGCTCGTTTTATCCTTGGCTATGTAACCGGCAAACAGACCAGTCAGCACCGTCACTCCAAAATTCAGGGTACTCAAAATCCATGTATAATGATACCACGGTGCAAAAACGATTTCACCGTCCACCATTTTCGCCCCATCGCGGAAACGCCCCAGCACGGCACGGTCTATCCATTCCGCCAGGTTCCCTTCGGGCGTATAGTTGCCTCCGCCATAACTACCGACCGTGATAAACTGCATCGCCGCCCAATAGACAAGCAGCAAAGCTACCGCCACCCCGATCTGGGTCCGTCGGCTGGTATAAAGGAACAACACGGCCGTGATCAGATAACCGGCTGCGATCGACTGCAATGTATTTGAATATAGATAGATACGATCCGGATCGAGTCCCAGCAGATTCCCCTGGCACATCATACCGAATATCCAGAGCAACAGGATACGTTTTCCCAGGCGCCGGAAAAGTCCTTTTTTATCGGAAACACCTTTAAAACGTGACAGGGCAAAAGGCATGGATGCCCCCGACATAAACAGGAACAACGGCATGATCAGATCCCAGGGAGAGAAACCTTTCCAGTGTACATGGTCGAATGCCCACATACAATCGTTCAACCATCCCACATCAGCGGCCCTCGCCAACGAATGAGCAAGCGGTCCCAAAGCGACCAGAAAGAAAAGGTCAAATCCGCGTAAAGCATCAAGCGACTCCAATCGCTTGTAAGTAGTTTTTTCCATTTGTAATTATTTTAGACTTTTAAGAAGATACGTTGACGGTAAAGGAAATACAAGAATCCCCAGCAGACGGCGATATAAGCCATCGCTCCCAGCAAAGGCTGGACTGTTTCAGGAAACAAACCGATAAAGCCTCCGAAAATTGCATTCGCAGTAAAGGTGAAGTTGATAAATACCTGTGCCAGATAAATTGTGATCGAGTTCGTTCCGATCACCGTAAAGAAAAGTGTCCATCCCCGGCACTCTTTCACATCGACAATATAATAGAAGGTGGCGAACAACAAAGCAGAGATACCGCCCACCGTACAAACGAACGAACTGGTCCATAAATATTTATTGATCGGAAAGAATAATCCCCACAACAGTCCGACTATCAACAGGCAGCAGCCTGCCACCAACATATACACCACCTTTTTCTTTTCGCTCAACCCTTCTTTCCTGAGTTTGACGAATTCGCCGGTAAACATGCCCAGCAAAGCAGTACCGACAGCCGGTAAGGTAGACAGAAGGCCTTCCGGGTCATAATTTCCTCCATGCAAACGCCCCGGCAACAGCAGGCGGTCGATATAACAAGCCAGATTTCCTTCACGTGTAAACAACTCCGCCCCATTCCCGTCGGGTGCCGGAATGAACAGCAACAACCAGTACCCTATCAGGATGGCCGCCACGATCCATACCCGTGTGATTGTCCGTGTATTGACAAAGATCAATGCACCGAACATCCATCCCAGACCGATACGGGCCAGTACGCTGGCATACCGTTGCGTTTCAAAATTCAGATTGAGTAATCCGTTATACACGAATCCGAGTACCACAAGTGTAATGCCACGCCGGATGATCTTCTTATAGATAGCCGCCTCCGACATTCCCCGCTCCCGCTGTTTCTCCAGCGAAAAAGGAAAAGAAATACCGGCAATAAACAAAAACAACGGAAAGATAATATCCTCGAACGTAAACCCCGCCCCCCATTTGGCATGGCTCATCTGATCCGCTATCGATTGAAAGAAAGGAGTAGGTATCCATGTTGCCAGCGCAACGAACAGCGCACCACCTCCCATAATAAAGAACATATCAAATCCCCGTAAAGCATCCAGCGACTGAAGCCGCTGGCTCTGTTTCTGTTTTTCCATGGTATTTAATTTAAATCGTATATAATTTAGAAATAAGTAAACGCAAATATAGAAAATAATATAAGAACTATCCTGCTTTTTCATTAGTTTTGCAGCCATTATGAAACAGCACTTGAAACCGATCATGTTCGTTGGCACTTGTTCCGATGCAGGAAAGAGTGTGATCAACGCAGCCTTCTGCCGTATCTTTAAACAAGACGGATATCAACCTGCTCCATTCAAGGCGCAGAATATGTCGTTGAACTCTTTCTCCACCCCAGAAGGGGGCGAAATGGGTCGTGCCCAGGTGGTACAGGCGGAGGCATGCGGCATTGCCCCGCATACGGATATGAACCCGGTTTTGCTGAAACCGACCAATGACAAAAGTTCGCAGGTGGTCTTGAACGGCCGTCCGGTCGGCAACATGTCCGCCAAAGACTATTTTGGTGTCCAGAATCAGAAAGAAGCCCTTTTCAGAGAGGCTATCGAAGCATTCAAACGTCTGGAAGCACGCTATAACCCGATCGTATTGGAAGGGGCAGGCAGCATCTCCGAACTGAATCTCCGCGACCGTGATATCACCAACATGCGGATGGCGATACAGGCAGATGCCTCCACCTATCTGGTTGCCGACATCGACCGGGGTGGCGTATTCGGTTCCGTTTACGGCACGATCGCCCTGCTCAAACCCGAGGAACGGGCACAGATGAAAGGGGTCATCATCAATAAATTCCGTGGAGACGCATCGCTGTTCGAGGAAGGCAGGACGATATTGAAAGAATTGACAGGAATACCTGTCGTAGGTGTTATCCCCTGGTTCCGCGATATCAAGATAGAAGAAGAAGATTCGGTCGCGCTGGATATGAAAACGAATACCTGGCAGGATGGAAAGATCAATGTCGCCATTATCCTGCTGAAACGCATGTCGAACTTTACAGATTTCGACGTACTGGACATGGACCCACGCTTCAATCCTTACTACACAAGTAATATAGACGAAATAGAGAAAGCTGATATCATCCTGTTGCCAGGCTCTAAAAATACACTTGCTGACCTGCAAAGCATCCGTGCCAACGGCATAGCCGATGCCGTTGTACGTGCAGCCAAGAAAGGGAAAAAAGTGATCGGTATCTGTGGTGGTTACCAGATGATGGGTGCCCGTCTGGAAGATCCGGAAGGGATAGAAGGGAACCTGCCTGCCGTACCGGGATTGGGACTACTCCCCCAATGTACTGTTATCGAACAGGAAAAGATAACGAAGCAAAGCCGTTTCACGTTCCGCTCCGGTTCACAGATGGCTTGTAAAGGATATGAGATACATATGGGACAGACAACTCTCCTGGGTAATGCCCCTGAAAGTCCGGTAGCGTTGCTTGAAGACGGAAGAAAAGACGGTTATTACCTGAATGCCCGTTGTTGGGGAAGCTACATGCACGGTATCCTCGACAACCCGGAGGTGCTCGACAACCTAGCCGAAGGTTTCAACAAAGAAACCGATTCGGCTCCGTTCGATTATGCAGCATTCAAGGAAGAGCAATATGATAAATTAGCGGAACTGGTCAGGGAGCATGTGGATATGGAGTATATTTATAGCACGTTGATGTAATCATCAGTCATTGCTTCCACAATGTCTCATTCCCATGCAGCAACTTTTCAACCGCTTCGTATTGGTCTTTTTTCAGTGAAAGAGTGTCATAACCACGACGGTAGTTCAGCGAATGAATATCAGTTCCGGCAAAATCATAATATCCTTTTTTCAATAACGACAAGGAGGTCTTATGAGGTAACGTACCATAAAATCCGGCTAACGAAAACAGGTTCAACTGGAATTTACAGCCATGTTCCTTCAGCTTCATCAGCCCGCTTATATCCCAGAAAGGATACCGTTCCGGATGTGCCATCACCGGGATAAACCCATTCAACTGAATAGCATACAACTTTTCAAACAAATCACCCGGAGCCTGCAGGCAAGAGACTTCCACAAGGACATGTTCTCCGTCATACGACAACAGCCCCTCCTCCATCCGCTCATAGAAACATTCATCCAGCATATACTCGGCCGCCAGATGCATATCTACACTTATGCCTTCACAACTTTCTCTGAAAGTCCCGAAATGTTCTTTCAAAGTCACAGCCCTGTTTTTCGCCAGATCAGCCATAATGTGGGGAGTCAGAAACATACGTTTCACACCGAGTTCCTGCAGAAAAGCAAGCATTTCCCTACTATCTTCCAAAGAGGAAAACCCATCATCCACTCCCGGCAACAAATGAGAATGAACATCCGTCATACCGGGCCATATATCTTTTTTCTGAGAAAAAAACGAGGAAAATAATGCACACATAATTCTCTACTCTATTGAATAATAAATCATACAAAAGTAATCAAAATAGGCCATTCACCAAACGATTCCGTAACACCTTCATCCCGAAGGTACACCATTTTTACCACATTAACCACTACAGACACTTTCCGGGCAACGACATTATATTAAGTACCAAATTTCTCTAAAGTCATACCAAACATCCATTATCCACATATATTTGATCTGTGTATTTTCAAAATATATACATTTGTATTGAAATATTAGTTTGTATCGTAAATAACTATAGAGAATTATTATTTTACTGTTTATAAAGGAAAATGTCCGAATGGCATTACTTGTGAAAGCGATGCCATTTTTATTTTGTATAAGTTTTCCACAAATATTTCATTCCTAATACAATCCATACAGAAAGGACAAAAGGGGCTGTTAATGTTGTCAAGCCAATCTTCATACCGGCAATCTGCAATAATACGGAAAATATGATCGCAATAGTAGCCCAACCTGCACTCTGCCAGTTGTTTCTCCCAAGCGCAATCCCGCACAATACACCATTATACCCCAATAATCCGGTATTCAGCACCGCATAATCCGTCCAGAATGGCAGAATAATAAATATCGGCAATAAAGCACCCCAGACCGTATACAAAGCATCCCGGCGCGAATTAACACATATAGCTATCAGAAAAAACAATCCCGATAAGACCGTCCCTCCCTGAAACATCACCTGTCCGATATTCAAACTGAAAGCACGAAAAAAATCAATAAATGATTCCGTATCTGCCTTTACAGAAGGGAGTAATAATGAGGGAAACAAATAAATACATCCGCCCAATATCAGCCAGACAGTAAAAATGAAAGGAGCAGTAAATCCCGGTATTTTATTCCACCGATTAAAATAATGAGCTATCCATGTGGATAACGCAGAGCCAACCAACAATAGCAACATAGAGCTAACCGAAACCGGCATAAATACCCCTATGGCAATAGCCACCAAAGTTCCGTTAAATCCATATAAACCATCCTCGATCTCCTGCCTGTCATATCCGGATAACCAGGCAGTCAACGTACTGATAAAGTTCCCAGCTACAGCCAATAATGCCAATAGCCATGAATTACATAATATTCCGATCAACATCAATAAACCGGAAAACACATTATTCTGAAACATCACTTGACCAATACCACGAGCTAAAATAAAAAGCCACTGATACATAGAGTGATGGGTAAATTGTAAACTTTTCACTCTTCCAGGAAATATAAAATAGTTATTTAAGACGATTTACCCGTGCCACATCATCCATCTTCACACAAACAGTTGCACCCAGCTGTTCGAGGTAAAGCAGCAAATGATTCTTCTTTATCTTCTTGACCTTGCCGGAAACATGTTTCATGGCTCCCGCCAATATCTCCACTTCTTCTCCCGGACAAAGAGCATGTTCGGCAGCCTGGTCTAGAAATTCCTGAATGGCATCTATCTCTTTCTGACGGACTATAGCCGGTTTCTTATTATAAAAAACAATACGGATAACGCCGTATACACGAAGCAGGTCGCGCAATACATCATCCGGACAACGGACAAAAATATAGGAAGTGAATAAAGGAACTTCGACGATTTTTACGCGGTCGGACCAGACACGTGGCGTTCGATGCAAAGGTAAAAAACATTCAACCCCAAGGGCTTCAATGCGTTCTTTTACCTGTTTTTCTGCCCGGGGGGCAGTGTATAGTACATTCCAATTGGTTGTATTTAAAGGAGGTGTCATTATCTTTTTTTGATTAAGGGCACAAATATAGGACTATTTTTCGTATAATTGCAAAACTGTTTGCGAACACATAATTTAAATACCATGAATAGAAGAAATTTTTTGCAAAAGTCCGCATTATCAGCTGCAGGACTTGGTCTTTCGCCGTTATTCGGCAGTGCACACGGAGCTATTTTCGGACAGACTGCTCCAAGCAACAAAGTGAAGGTAGCCCTGATAGGATGCCGTTCGATGGGATTCTCCAATCTGAGTAATTTCCTGAAGTATCCCGAAGTGGAGTGCGTAGCTCTCTGCGATATCGACGACGAATGGCTGAACAAACGAGCTGCCGATGTGGAAAAAAGTACCGAGAAGAAGGTCCCCCACCTCTACAAGGACTGGCGTAAGGTGATCGACAATAAGGACATAGATGCAGTCATTATCGGAACTCCCGACCATTGGCATTGCCTGCCGACCATCTATGCCTGCCAGGCAGGGAAAGACGTTTATGTGGAAAAACCGCTTTCCAACACGATCGAAGAATGCAACCTGATGGAAAAGGCGGCCCGCAAATACAACCGGGTGGTCCAGGTAGGACAATGGCAGCGTAGCGACCCGCACTGGGACGAAGCAGCCAATTTCCTGAAAGCCGGAAATATAGGACGCATCCGCACGGTAAAAGTTTGGGCTTACCAGGATGGAAAACCGACCTTGCCGGTTGTTGCCGACAGCCCCGTTCCTGCCGGAGTGGATTACGACATGTGGCTGGGCCCGGCCCCGAAACGTCCGTTCAACATCTACCGTTTCCATTACAACTTCCGTTTCTTCTGGGACTATGCCGGAGGACTGATGTCCGACTGGGGTGTTCACCTGCTCGATTATGCTTTGGAAGGCATGAATGCCGACCTGCCCAGCCGCGTTTGCTCCGGAGGCGGCAAGTTCGCTTATCCCGACGATGCGATGGAAACGCCCGATACATTGATGGCTACTTATGCTTACAAGGATTTCAATATCATCTGGGATCATGCCTGCGGAATCAACCACGGCCCGTTCGATAAGAAAGAAGGACTGGCATTCTTCGGTGAAAACGGTACATTGGTACTTACCCGTGCCGGCTGGGAAGTCCTTCCTGTCATTGCCGGAAAAGAAGCGCGTATGGAAGCTGTACCGTTCAAAAAAGGGGAAGGGAAAGGATTGTATAATCATGTCGGGAACTTCCTGAGTTGCATCAAGAGCCGGGAATTGCCTCATGCCGACATTGCTATCGGCGCACGGGTAGCCAAGATGTCGCACCTGGCGAATATATCCTGCCGCCTGCAACGCGAAGTACGATGGGATGACACCAACAGCGTGTTTATCGGTGATAATGAAGCGACTGCCTTATCGAAGGCCTATTATCGGGCACCCTGGGAATTGCCGAAATTGTAAGAAACAAAATATAATTAGCATGAAAACGTTGAACATCATTTGAAAATCAATTATTATATGTACATTTGTTCCTTATACACGAACATATAAACTTGATATACCTAAATGAGCAGCGTATATGCTAATTATTCGAGAGAAGACCTGATCCGCGAAATCGAGAGATTAGAAGCAAAAGGCTCCTCCGTTACTGATGAAAAAGCATATAGAAATCGTATTCTGAACAATGCAATAGCATTGAGGAAAACCTTCTCGGATGTTTTGTCATTATTAATGAAGTCCGGACAAAAAGATGTCATTGACCAGTCACTCCTGATCGTCTTGAAATTTTTTGATGTAGACAGAGTATATATCGGAAATTACGAAGATGATAAACCAACTTTCGACTTCACGCATGAAGTAACCGGACAAGGTGTTATTTCCATGCGTGAAGATCTGTTGGTAGGCATGCCCAAGAAAGATTTTCCCTGGTGGATAAAAACGATCAACGACAGGAAAGATATTGTCATCGACGACGTTACCCGGATGCCGGAAGAGGCTATCGCCGAACAGAAGATATTAATGCTCCAGGAAGTGAAATCATTGCTTGTGATCCCTATCTTCTTCGAAGGGGACATCAATGGTTTTATCGGACTGGATTCAGTAAAAAAACGACGTAACTGGAGTGCGTTGGATGTAGAGAACCTGCGGATGCTTACCGATATCATATCTATCGCTATCGAGCGCGAGATGGCGCAAGGAATGATGGAACACTCCATGAAACAAGTGTTGAGAAGTGAAGCCAAGTTCCAGATCATTTTCGACAAACTCCCATGGGGGGTCGAACTGTATGATGAAAAAGGTATTCTACTGGATATCAATAATGCCGACCTGGAAATATTCGGGACTACACGCGAAGAGGCGATCGGATTGAATGCCTTTGAAAATCCCAATATCCCGGATTGGGCCAACGTAAAGCTTAAAAACGGGGAAGACGTTGAGTTCCTTTTGAAATATAACTTCAAAAAAGTAGCGGAAAAAGGATATTATTCCAGCACCGTAACCGACCAGATCAAACATTTAAGGGTGAAAGGTGTCGTTTTGAAAGATACGCAGGGACAACAACTCGGTTTCTTCTATATCGTTTTTGACGATACCGAAAGTTACCATAAGACCGAAGAAATACAATATAACCTGACCAAACTGAAAGCGGCCGTCGATACCGGCGAATCAGTTATCTGGGAATATGATATCGCAACAGATAGTCTGTCAGTGGATTTCAGCCTGAATGACGACGTGGAAAACAGCCTCTTCCTGACTTACCTGAAACAGGACAGATTCGGTTGTATGGCTGACTTCATAGAGACTTTGCATCCGGATGACCAGTACAAAGTTTACAACCGTCAGTTTAAACGTCTCCTCACCGGAGAGATCGATAAATATGTGTCGGTATACCGCAGGATATTCGATGGCAAAGTGTACTGGCTTAACTCAAATGTCCGCGCTTACAGATATACCGAAGACGGGAAGCCCAGCAAGATAATCAGCTATACATCCAATATTACAGATCAACGCGAGATAGAGCTGGAACTGCTGAAAGTGAAGGAAGCAGACAAATTGAAGTCGGCTTTCCTGGCAAACATGAGTCATGAAATACGCACTCCCTTGAATGCGATCGTCGGCTTCTCCGACCTGGTAGCGGAGGCGGACGACCCGGAGGAACAGGCTACTTACCTGGATATTATCCATAAAAACAATGATCTGCTGCTGAACCTGATCGGGGACATTCTGGACTTTTCAAAAATAGAGTCTGGTATGCTGAAATACAATATCGAAGATGTCAGCATCAGGGATCTGTGTACGGAGGTCTACATGGGGGGCACATTGAAAGTAAAACCGGGGGTAAAACTTCTCTATGACAGAAATTCGCCCCAGGTCATTGTCCGGACAGACCCGCAACGAATTACACAGGTAGTTACAAACTTCCTCAACAATGCAATCAAATTTACCGAGGAAGGCAGTATTACTATTTATTACGAGACGGCAGAGGATACACTGAAAGTCAGTGTCAAAGATACCGGGATCGGTATTTCGGAAGAGAACAGGCCGCGTGTATTCGAACGTTTCATCAAGATCAACGATTTCCATCAGGGCACAGGCCTCGGATTGACGATCAGCAAAACGATCATCGAATATCTGGGAGGTACTATCGGGGTGGATTCGGTGAAAGGTGAAGGTTCTACTTTCTGGTTTACACTGCCCTTACATTATAAAGGGATCAACGCATAACAGGTTAAGCAGATCACTTTAGGCTCCAGGGAAAGCCGATTCGTTCAAGCTGTTCCTTACGTTCGGGAGAAAGCTCGCCTTTCTTCCGGCTTCTTCGTTGTACAAAACACCAACTGCCCAGTTTGTTTTCACGGGCAGTTGGCCAACGTTTATTATCCGCATAAAAACGTTTAAGCATCTCATAATTCTCCTGCCATTTTTCATCTACTGTCCAGATAAAACCTTCCGCATCCATTTGGGCGATACGAACCGCAGACAGCAATCCCTGTTTACGGGCTTTGCGTTGCGTATTACACCACGCCCCCAAACGCCCTTCCCTGCTTTTGGGCCAGCGTTCATATTTCTTGTAGTAAGCAAGCACCTGCTGCCAGTTCTCCGTCCAGAGTGAATCCAGATCCTGCTCCCACCTGAAACCGATCGAATCGAGCAACCGGGTTCTTTCGTCCGACAAAAGTCCTTTTTTCCATGCCTGACGTTGCGTGTTGCACCAGGTATTCAGATTGTGTTCGCCACGTTTGGGACAACGGTGTTCCGATGCCATAAATGCTTTCAGTTCTTCAAAGCAATTCATCCAACGGCTGTCCTGCACTTCCCACTCAAAACCGATCCGGTCCAGATGTGAGATATAATTGTCCGACAGCGTCCCTTTCTTCCGGGCAATCCGTTGTGTGTTGCACCAGTTACCCAGCTTCCCTTCAGCTACCAGCGGCCAGCGGCCTTCCTGCTCCTTATATTCGACCAGCCGTTCATACATCACCGGCCAGGCATCCAGCTCCGACAGCATATCATCCACCCGGGCACGGATATCGGAAAGGAATCCGGTCACCTGAAACTCCACAAAGCCTTTAAAACTCTTCGGGGCACGGATGGCCGGATGATAGGCCAGTTCCCTCGACATGGCCTCATAAACCGAACGCCCGGAAAGGTTATTCACAAAATCGAGTACCACCGGATGACGGTCCGACCCGGCTTTCAGACAACGGCCCAGCTGCTGCAAGGCAACCACATACGATTCTGTCCGGCGCAGGAACATGGCGGCATCCACCCCTTCCACATGCAGTCCTTCGATCAGCATATTGATAGAGAAAAGGACATGTAGTTTTCCTGTTTCCCGGCGGAAACCCCGTAGTGTCTTTTCATTCTCCCGGCTACTCAATCCGTTATGGATCTCGAAGGTCTCCGTTTCAAATCCGGCCTGTCCAAGCCAACGGGACACTTCCGGGATCATATTCCGAAGATCCTCCTTATCTTTACAAAAGACCAGCATCTTCTTTACCTCTTTCGGCAGATACCGCCGGATCAGTTCCGAAGCACTCAACGATCCGCGAAAATCCAACCGGGCAAAATCTATCTTATCCTGAATACGTTTCCGTCTTTCAGAAGTACAGTCACTCCTGTTCAATATCCGTTGCACCTTATCCAACTGGTTGTTCAGGTCGAACACACTCTGTACCAGGACAGGGACAGGAAGTATCTTATAATACCAGGCCATCGAGAGGGATAACTCATGAAACAGGTTACCTTTAAAATAGACCTCCACAGTGTCGAGCATCTCTTCGGGACGTATCGGAGTAGCCGACATTCCCAGTACACGGGCATCGGGATTAAGATCGATCACCTCCTGTACGGCTTTTCCCCATACTTCCGCCCCGAAATGATGAAACTCGTCGATAATGATATGATCCGCCTTGAGTTTTCCGGCATTCTCCCGATTCAGGACCAGTGCCTGAAAAGTCCGGTAGGTAACCTGTGGCATCGTTCTGCCGATTGCTTTTTTGATCTCCTCGATGATCGTCACGTTGGGAGCTACAACCAATATATCGTCTGCCGCGTGATTCACGATATACCTGGCAATCAGGTAAGATTTTCCCGTTCCGGTTGCCTGTACGACAGCTCCGATACGGTTCGTTTTAAACCCTTCTTCAATTGCCCGGTAAGCAGCTTCATTATGTGAAAACAGTTCAACATGCTCTCCACCGGCAAGGCTTTCCAAATAGCTCTCATCCGATACTGTCAGTCCGTGCAGCTCAAAAGAAAGAGCTTCCGGCAAATACCCTCCATGAGCCAGGATACGGAACTGGTTACAGCCGCACATTTCCCCTACCTGTTGCATTTCAGTATACAACTGGTCCACTTCCGTCAAACCGACAGGCTCCTTATTCCATATTTCTTTCACAATGAAAGTAACGGAATCTTCCCTGAACCCAACCAGCAAACAGCCGGACTCTTCGGTTACAAAATAATTATAAGAATGGTAAAGATCGCGAAGGGACATTGAAAATAATGTGGCAATGTGCCAATTATAGAAAATATTGAACCCAAATGACAGGTTTTGTAGGGGCGGGGTTTACCCGCCCTTTGCGACAATAATATAACAACCGATGGAGAAGGGCGGGCAGACCCCGCCCCTACCAACGACACTACATTCATTTCTGATAAATACTGAACCTATTGCCATCCCCATTGGCATATTGCATATTGGCACATTACAGTATTAGAAAATTATTTAAACTCCTCTGGTTTGAACATGTCTTTGATGAATAAATATCCTACTGCTCCGAATATGGCCAAGAACACAAAGCCTATCAATATCAGTGGTTTCTTTGGGGATGATGCTTTCAGCGGGACAGTGGCAGGCTGTATGACGGTATAAACCGGTGTCTGCTCCTGAACACGGAGTTTATCCTGTTCCAGCTTCTGGGCTAATGTGTTGTAAACATTGAAGGTCAGTGTCATTTCATTCTTCAGTCGTTCCTGTTCTGTCCGGTAACTGGCGGAAATGATATTTTTATTGGCATCTTCAAAAGCTGCATATGCACGTTGTGCTTTATAGTAAGATTCGCGTGCCTCACCGAATACCTTCTCTGTAAACTCCAAATCCTGTTTGGCTTTCTGCGTACGGTAACTGGTGATATAGTTCTGAAGGTTATTCAAAACGACCTGCGTAACGTTAGCCGATATCAAAGGATCCTGCATCTGAACAGATACGGTTATAACCAACGTTTTTTTATCGACGGACACCGATATACGTTCCTGCAAATCCTCAATGACATCCGATTGCTCCTGAGTCAACAGAAAAGAGGATAACTCATTACTATCTTTTTCTTTCTCTTTGGAGAACATGTCTTTCACTACACCCAGCAGTTTGAACGGAGCCCGCAAAACAAAACTCCACCATGCACTTTTCTGATGTTCATCCATATATTCGTAAAAAGAAGTAGAAAGTGTCGCATCCTCATCCGTCACTTGTACCGGAAACAATTCCAGCAAAAAAGGAACACTGCCGACCACATCCGGATACAAATCCGGAGAGATAGCATCCGCTCCGGAAGATGTATTCAAATTGATCCCAGCCATCGCAGCCAATCCTCCCAGGTTTCCCATCTTCTTGGATGGGTCGGAAGTTTCGGGGGCCAGTTTTACAGTCGTACTATATTCTTTTGGAATACTGAAAGCCACCACCAAACCGACAACAACAGCTATACCGCCACATTTCAAAAGAAACCGGCGTTCACCCCATAACCGTTTTGCCAACTCTACCAAATCGATCTCCTGAGCATCGTTTTCTACATCAGGAACATTATTTTGAACCATAGACATCTTTCTAATTGATAATTGAAAATTGAAAATTACTTGAGAGTATTTATAATGGATGTTACCATTGCAGCCATTGAAGTCGTTGAACTGGCAATACTCAATACTTCCGCCAGGCTTGTCTTCCGATCGCGTTGTGTCTTGGTCGGGACAACGATCTCACAACCCGGCTCTACCTTCGGATAACGTTTGAAGAAGATAAAACACCTTTTGGTTGTCGCCACCTTCCCGTTCATATAGATCACGATCGGATATTTACGGGCAATATCATTATATCCTCCTGCCTGAGACAGGCATTTCCCTACTGACATACCCTTTGTATAAGTGACACTGTTCGGGTAAGTGACAGCACCGTTTATCTTAACCGTACTTTGTAACTGCGGGATATAAAGTGCATCCCCATCACGAAGCACAACGTCATGGGCACTTCCCGGACTAGCCAAGGCCTTTTCCAGATCGATACCGACTGAATAGTCTTTAATATTTTCCAGAGACAAGGCAACCGAGTCACGGCTTTGTTTATTGGAACTCAATTGTAGCAAGGTTTCAAGGCGGCGCATTTCATCCTCTGTCAACCGACGTTTCAAGCTCGCTCCTTTTACATAAGCATCCGGAGTTATCCCTCCGGCTTTAGCAATGATATCACTCAGACGGGAGTTCTTTTCCGCCAACACATAATCGCCGGAGAAAGTGATTTCACCATCGACCTTTACCACCTGTTGTTCCTGATATCCCGGTGAGAAACGCACATAAACTTCATCAAACGGCTCCAACGTAAAAATTGTATCACTCTTCTTTCCATCTATAGATATCAACCCCAGATTGTCGTTCAATTCAAAATTGAAGACCTCGGCCGTACGGTTCGTATTCTCGTGAGTCTTCGCATCTTTTATCCGACGGGCAACTTCCACATTAACAGTCGCTGCCGATTCCTTCAACCCTCCTGCCATCATAATAGCATCTTCCACCGTCAGATTATTCCGGTAAGGAAGAACCGTGTCCGTATAATTGACAGCTCCGCTCACTTTGATCGTATAAGGTTCGCGAAGGTCAAACAGAGAGGGGATATTCAGTTGGTCTTCCGGCTTGAGTTCCATATCCGGAGAAGTTCCATTGAGGATACTGCGGATATCGACGGCTATAACAGTCGTTGTGAAATCCGGATTCAACCGGATGATCTGGGCACGGCCGGTAAACTCATCTCCTTTCAGACCGGCTGCCTGGTCGATCAATTCTTTTACTGTATGCACGTTCGCATTTAATTCGTATTCTCCCGGACGCCAGACTGCACCTGTCACTATCAGGCGATTTTCATAGAAAGGAATCACAGAATCCACCAACAAAGAATCGCCGTCCATCATCGCAAAAGTGGGATATTTATCCGCTGTAACAGTGGCGATCTGGTAACGGCTACCCGCCTTACGCTTTACACGGACATCTTTCGTATAGGCATCTCCTGTGAAACCACCTGCCATATTCAATAGCCGTGACAACGTTTCCCCCTTCTTCAACTCAAAAATACGGTTACGCTTCACCTTCCCCCGCACGACCGCCAACTGATCGTAAGGGGAAACGATCACCATATCGTTCTCTTCCAGGCGGATATTCGTATCGTATTTGCCATTAAGCAGATAATCATACACATCCAGACAGGCGACTTCCTTACTATTCCGGTATACTTTGATTCCGCGAAGCGAACCGATCTCATTCACCCCTCCGGCAGCATACAACGCATTGAATAAGGTCGCAAAAGATGGAAGCGTATAGGTTCCCGGAGCAACCACCTCTCCCACTATATTCACTTTGATGCTGCGTATCTGGCCCAAACTGACCGATACAAACGTATTGGCCCCGTCCGTATCTCCGGACAAGGTCGACATAATCCGTCCCAACTCCTGGCGGATACGGTTCTCGGCTGCACCGATCGTCAATCCGCTGATAGAGACAGGTCCCAGGTTAGGGATCAGGATCGTTCCTTCGGGGGAAATCTTCAGTTTCAGATTCAACTCGGAATCGCCCCATACATTGATCAGTAACTCATCTCCGGCAGACAGAATATACCCTTTGGGAGTCGGCACATTCAAATCCGGTTCGAAAGACAGGTTCTTGTTCGAAAATATTTCACGCCCGAACACCGTTCCGCTTAAATCTCCTGCCGGACGATTGGCTTCCCGCTGGATCTCCAAAGGAGGTATTTCCTTACCTTCCGGAGCCATAACCGTACGATCGGTAACCACAGCATCCGATGCCGTACGGCTACTCTGTTCAGCACCAGACTGCCCCATCCGTTTATTTATCTCCTGACGGATCTGATCGTCCGTCATACCCGAGGCTTTCGCCTTGTCTATCAACTCCTGGGGTACCTGTGCCACCAATGGTACAGCCAGCCACACCAATCCCCCTAATAATACATTTCTGATTACGGTATTCATATTGTTATTTGTTTTTGTTGTTTTCAAAACTTTCTGAACTCCAACCGGGCATAATCCGATTGCAAAACCAACTGTTTAGAGGTTAATTCTTTTACTCCGAAACGTTGTTCCGTTCCGTTCATGCCGAAAGGCAATAGATTTTCAATTTTACTGATGGGCATTTCGACGAACAATGAATCCCCGGTATATTCCATATTTCCTGTCTGACTTGTCACACCGACTTGCATCAGATTGATCGTATGCAATGCCACACTATAATATGCCCGTTCCGGTGTTTCTTCCTCTCCGGAAGCATATTTTATCTTCATGATCTGCCAACGGCCATCCAGATCCCCATTGATCGGCATTTTACCACAAGCTCCGACTATCAACATCAGCAATATTGCTATCATATATCTTTTCATCGTATCCATCCTGTTTTTCTGATTGTTAGCATTCCTCCGGCACTTTTCCCCAACATCGCACCCCGGTCCATACCCAACGACGCTGTAAAGCTCCAGCCTTTCAGTTGATGCGGTGTATATTGTAATTCAATCAACGCATTCCCGTTCTTTTTGATCTCATAAAAAGGCATACTATATGTTCCCCAGTTACGAGTAACCGACAGAAGAATACGATACTGTAAGTCGCTAACCGGATTCCCCATCACCCCGAAATGATGTCCCTGCATACGTGAACTTTTAAAACTGATATCACCGTCAGTATTATAGACAGGAGACATCACCAAAGGATTTCCGATACCCATTCCCCAATGTTGCCAACCGGTATAAATACCATGATTATAATAATTATCCGCCCCACTTACCTGCTCTGGTATCTCCGGCGTATGGTCCCAATAAACAGGCCCCGTCTGATCTTTTGTCGACAGATATTCATACACAAAACGACTAATGACGGGATTTTTGGGAAATGTTATCTCTATCCCTGCCAGGCAGTCCTTCCAGCCATACTCACCGAACATCTGCGAGTGGTCTTCAAAATAATGCTCATAATAAGGACGAACCGTCCAATCCTGCGGAGCGTACCAGGTGAGTGAAAAATTCCAGCTTCCCAAATGATTCCCGTAAATGTTGGTTTGCTCTCCCATCGGAGTTTCACTACTTCCTCCGCTCGGAATAAATACTTTAAAGAAATCCTTGATCCCATTCGGCATATCGATCTTCTCATTCCCAATAAACGCATTCCCTCCGAACTGTGCTGCCATCTCCAGTCCTCCTTCAAAGATCAGTGGGAATTTCTCCCGATTGCCAACCTTCACATACAGATCTTTGGAATGATAAAGCACATGTTCCGTATATTTATTTCCCGGAGCCACGAAATCCTTCTGCCAATCATCATCCGTAAACATGCCATAAGCAATATGCCCTTTGAAGGCCAGCCAGCCTTTTGTCCCCGGTATAACGGTGTATTCCGGAATACCGATACGCACTTGCGGAATCGGTCGGGCATTCCCCGAAAACGTCAATCCCCCGCTACTTAAAAGCGGATTATTAAATTCACCATACCGTTCCTTGCTGCCGATACTCAGTCCCAGGCAACGATATTTCAAATCGGCATATAATTGCTGGACAATGAATGTTGACGTAAAATTATAGGCTACAGCCAGATCCGCCCCAAAAGCATACGAAAAGCGTTTATCTTCTTCCATATCCCGGAAAACCCCGGCACGCAGATAACCGTTATTCTTTTCGATCGATGAAAGTCCTTGTTTATTAGCCGCCAGCCAGAAAGGCGTATGTTTCCCTCCGCTAAAGCTGATCCCGGTTTCTGCCCGGTAACTCAGTCCTTTGGCAAACTGAGCATACGTATTCCAGGGAAGCAGTAAAATACCTCCCCAAAGAAGTAAGTTTGATATTAATTTCATTTATTTTCGATTTAGAAAGATTTGAGCCAATGTTGCAATAATAGAAAATATTGAACCCAAATGACAGGTTTTGTAGGGGCGGGGTTTACCCGCCCTTTGCGACAATAATATAACAACAGATGGAGAAGGGCGGGCAGACCCCGCCCCTACCAACGACACTACATTCAATTTTGATAAATACTGAATCTATTACTATCTCTATTGCCATATTGGCAAATGAACCTGTTAAGGTCTCCCCAGTATCTCGACAATACATTCTACCTGTTTCGGAGTCATGATCCGTTGCTGCCTGTTCCATCCGGCGGTATTCAGAAGAGAGACCAGTACCTTGTTAGCCAATACCCATGCCTTCAACCGGCGGGATGCTGCGGCAGGTGTGAGCGTCGGACTGTACAGAATCCCCAGTTCCAGCCAACTGAAACTACGGTTTTTCCATTTTTCCTCCTCTTCATCCTCCGATAACGGATGCTTTTTTTCCCGATCCTCTTTCATAGCCACCTCCAGTCTGATGTAGCAGGCCAATTATCCCTGAGCGATAATCCTGTCCGGTAGGCAAGCATCTTCGTCAAACCATCGAGCAACACTTCCCTTTCTCCGGCAGTACGCTTCTGTAACAACCGTTGGACCTGCCCGCTTATCCGGTTGAATAAAGCCAACTCTTCCGACGATAACAATTGCCTCCGTACCCCGCGGATAAAAGAGACAAAAGCCTCTTTGCCACGGCTCCTGAACAGCGAATCAGGATCTTCCCCGTCAGGCAAATGTCCTCTGACAGCCCAAAGACCTTCCCTGCGAAGAATTGCCACGGCCTCAACCGAAGCCTTCTCGCCCGGTCCGTCCCCGTCCAGCAAGACTGTCACCTGCGAAGTATATTTCTTCAGCAATGCGACATGCCCGTCACACACAGCCGTCCCGCACAAAGCAACCGTATTCCTGAAACCTGCGGCATGCATGGCTATGGCATCTTTATACCCTTCCACCACAAAAACAAACCCCTCCTGCCCGATCGCCCCTTTCGCCAGGTTCAGGGCATACAAGTTCTCACTTTTCCGGTAACCTTCCTCCACTGAGGTATTGATGTATTTCGGATCGCCGGGCTTCCCTCCGGATTGTTTCCGGGCTGCAAAAGCAATCAACCGTCCCATCTCATCACGGATCGGAAAAACGATGCGGTTCCGCATCTTATACCATTCTTTCGGAACCAGCCCCGGCGAAATGCCCACCTCAAAATCCAGATAAGCAGGTGTCAATTCCGAATTACCACAAGCGTAAGGCAGAAGGGAGGAAAAAAACTGCACGTTTTTTTCAGGTGACAGTGGACAAGTGACAGGTGACAGTTGCTTCGCGTCACTATTTATTTTCTTCTTTCTTCCACCTGTAACCGTATCTGTCATCTGTCCACTGTCAATTGTCAACTTTCTCGCAGCTTCCGCAAAACTGCATTTCTCCGCTTTCTGTACAAAAGCAATCACATCCCCATGTTCGCCACAGGCATAACAGGTGAAAGTCTGCTTTTGCGGATCGACAGTCAACGACGGATGATGGTCAGCGTGGAACGGACAAAGTCCGATAAACAACTTCCCCCGGCGTGACAGTTTGACGTAACGTCCGGCCACCTCTTCCAGGCGGACCGACCGTTTTATATGATCGATATTATATTGTGCCATTTCGTTCCGGGTATTAATAATCCGTTATTTTCGTAAAGGAAGCATTATAACGGAAACGGGCAATGCCGGTTGCCCCGTTCCTGTTTTTCACAATATAGAGTTTGCCTACTCCTTTGAGGTCCTCCTCTGTACGTTCGTCCTTGACGATCCCGTAACGTTCCGGGCGGTAGACAAAAAATACACAATCGGCCACCTGTTCGATAGTGCCGGAATCACGCAGGTCGCTCATCACCGGAATATGCGCCTTGTCGGCACGCTGATCGCTGGCACGGTTCACCTGCGAAACGACAAGGACCGGACAATCGGCATCCAAAGCCAGCTGCTTCAATGCCGTGATGTTACGTCCTACCACCTGCTCCTGCGTTTCATTTTTCTGGCGGATACTTCCCAGAAGATGCAAATAATCGAGGATCATGAAATCACACTCTCCCTTCTTGCTTTTCAATATTACTTTCGAACGGATATCCGCCAAAGTATTACAAGCCTTATAATCGATATACAAAGGCAGATGTTCCAGGTCTTTGCCCGCTTTTTCCAATTTTTCCAGATCGCGAGCCGTCAGTCCCGAGATACGCAGATGATCCGGATCGACATCCGTCATACCCGCCAGGATACGGTTCAGCATTTGCAGGTTCGACATCTCCAGACTGAAAAGGCAGACATACTTTCCGGCACGTGCCGCCTGGACGGCAATATGCAGTGCTACAGCCGTCTTTCCATCGCTCGAATGGCCGGCCAACACCGACAGTTCGCCTTTATGAAAACCACCGGTGACGTAATCGAACTCACCCAACCCGCTCCGTATACGGTTCCGGTCGTACGCCCCGTCCAACCGCTCCCGGTGCCACGCCACCGTTTCGGCAGCCAACACACCCACCGGACGTATCGGTTCGCTTCCGGCCACTTCCGTCTGCAGTTTCAGCAGCGAATCCTCCGCTTCCGAAATAATGGCTCCCGGATCGGCTTCGAAAGTACTGCTCTTAAAATTCAGCATAGCAAACAACTGTGCCAGGCAGCGCAAAGTATACTGCCGCTTGATTTCCCCGGCATAATGCAACACATTACCTCCGTGGCGCACATTCAGCATCGTAGTAAGCAGAAACGACACCCCGTCCAGTTCCTTCCAACGGGCCTCATCCATCCGCCGCATCTCCGTTTCGACCGATATCATATCCGGTTGCACACCCTGTTCGTATAAATTCATTATCGCCTGGAAAACAAATCCTGCCGCGGCATCCGAAAACATTTCCCTACGCAATAAGGATGATACCAGACCCGGTGCCTCCACACTGGTCAGCAGGCAGCACACCAATGTGTTCTCCACCTCCGCCAAAGTCAAATCTTTCTGTTCATCGACAGCCTCTTTCATGCTTCGCCTCCTTTTCCTTTCGGTGTAAATTGTTTGCTGCGTCCTCCCATAGTCTGTTCAGCGGCAGCCATTGCCTGAGCTGCTGAAATATCGTTTCCGTTGTCTACCGTATTTTCTGTCAGATACCCCGAGAAAAAATCATAATTGCAGACCTTGATCCGGGTGCCTCCGGCTATTGCTTCGTACTCGATCAGGCAGTCATCCGACAATGCTTTCAGATAATGCCCGACCGATCCGAAACTGATATCGGTACGGTCAGCCAGTTCACGATAGTTACCCAGATACTCACCACGGTGGCATGTATAAAAATATTTACCCAGCTTCACCATACCATCCTTGAAATAACACATAGAAACCAAGGCCATGAAAATTCTTGCATACAGGCGGTCTTTCTTTTGTAGGCTGAAAGACATGAGAAGCACTTTGCGAGGCATTTTCACAAAAGAATTTCCCAGGCTTTCCAATTTGCGTTCTACCCTTTCCTTCATCTCATTCATAATCCATTCAATTTAGGTTACTAATTATACGCTGAGTTATACGGATCTTATACGCCGAAACTGTTGAATTTTAAAAGCCTGATATAAATCCTCAAACACACTTTATACGAATGGGCCGGTCTCTCTTTAAATATAGATAGAAGTATCTTTTATATAGAATTTATAATTAGCGACTTCTCAACATTTTTTGATATCAGAACCGTTCTCTTGCGCTCTGATACAAACTTAGTCATTACCACTCGCCTTGAAAAATATATCTTGAGGGTATCTCTCAATTATAAATCCTTCGATTACAGTTGTTTAAATAATATATCTGTCACTTCAATTTTTCTTATGTTTCCTTTTCGTCTCTCTAACCGCTTCACAAATGTCAAAATACACATCATCCGCATCGCTCAGATGGTTGCAAATGGTATTTATTTCCTTACCGGTACGAAAAACCAGATCGATATGATCGGCCACATGTTCATACGTCCCGTCCAGTATTCCGCAACGAAGCATAGCCGATATATAAGCGATAAATAAATCCGGCTCGTTCACCACAATACGTTCGATCAGCAAACGGCAGGCATCGATTTCGCAATATTCCAGAATATCATCCCGATGGTGTTTATTAAAACGTTTCCTCAACACCTCCCAGGTCGCATATTGCTTTATAGCCGGTTCTCCCAGAAGCCACGCCAACAACATCACATAGCGTCCTTTATCCGGTAGCTTTTCAAGCCAATTTGACAAGGATTCCAAGGACAAATGATTTCCTGTTATTGCCCTGATTGTTTTTTTAAAACGTCAATTAAATTATTCACTATACGATTTATTTTATTTGTATTCATAATTCTCTGATTTTAAATCGTAATCTTGGTTTTATTCTTGTGAAATACCCTATTCTTCATTCCTCAAAACATATATGTTTCGTTCGCAAACCATATATGTTTTGCCGTTAAAACACCTATGTTTCAACAGCGTTTTTCATTCCTTTTTCTTTCAAAAATAACTGTCTTTATCCGCCGTTAACCATCGCTATCTGCTCCTATCCCGCAGGCACTTTTCGGCTGTATTTATCTTTGTAATGTTATCGATAACCAACTAACCGCCAGAATGCCGGAAAAGTTTTTTCATTGGCACATTGGCATATTATCCACATTAAATAATTATTTCCCATGCCATTAAAATTCAGACTTGTCAAAAGAAGGGACATGAGTAAGGATGCGGCCGAAGGAGCCGAACTTTACTATGCACAAACAAGCATCACCAAAAAGGTCGATCTGAACCGTATTTGCAGCCGTATCAGCAAATACAGTACGGCAAGCCGTGGTGATATCCTGCTGGTACTCGACGGCCTCTTGTCCGTCATGAATGAATCGTTGGGTGACGGTGAATCGGTGCACCTGGGCGATTTCGGTAGTTTCCGTATGGTTGCCGGCAGCAAAGGCTCTTCTACGGAAAAGGATTTCAATACATCTCTGTTCCACCGGGCACATATCGTTTTCTATCCGGGTACAATGCTGACGGACACGATCCGCAATGCCAGTTTCGAAAAATACATCATCCCCGGCACGGAAAGCAAACCGGAAGAAGGTGGCAGTAGCGACCGTCCGGAAATCGAGTAATAATTATTCAGTATGATAAAACAGGAATACATCAAACAGTACCTTTTCCCCGCCCGAAAGGCGGGGGAATGTTTCGGAATCAATCCGGTCGTTATCCTTGCCCAGTCGGCCATCGAAACCGGTTGGGGAGAAAGTACCCTGGCAAAGGAACATAACAATTTCTTCGGCATCACCGCCTATGGACATCTCAATGCTTTCTGGAAAGGAACAAAGACCGATCTTTCTGAAAACTGCGGTCATACTTCCTTATGGTTCCGCACCTACGAATCGCCGGAAGACAGTTTCATGGACTTCGCCCGTCTGATCCACACCGCTTATCCGGTAGCTGCCTCACTAAGCACCCGTCCTTCAGCTTATGCCAAAGAGATCGCTTACAGCAAATACATCAGCGAAGTGAACGGTGACAACCGCGCGGCTTACCAAAGGATGTTGGTGTCGATCTGCAGGTCGATCGAAAAGAACGTTTTGGTCAACAACGACTTTCATGACAAATTATAATTATCGATGAAAGTCTTTATGAATTCGTTCAAGGATCAATCGTCTGGATTCTTCTAAATACATTCCAGTCTTCAACGCTTCCTCCAAAGGCATAATAGGATATGTTTCTGAAGAATTGCCCCGTTGATATGTTATCTCCGGTTCCTTAACCGAAGATGTTTCATCTTGAATTGGGTATTCATTCAATTTTTTCATAAGACAATACTTTTTATTTGGTTATCTGATAAAGATACGATAATTCCATTGATCTATACTCATTAATTTTCAACTTTTAATTTCAAAT
Organism: Parabacteroides sp. AF18-52; assembly: GCF_003479145.1. Classification (NCBI taxonomy): domain Bacteria; kingdom Pseudomonadati; phylum Bacteroidota; class Bacteroidia; order Bacteroidales; family Tannerellaceae; genus Parabacteroides; species Parabacteroides sp. AF18-52. The sequence goes on along the minus strand of NZ_QUGR01000004.1, from coordinate 292,393 downwards.
TCATATGAATGTTCTTGAAACCATTCTCACCTTCCTCACCAGCCTTGCCCGGATCATCTTTCCCCGCAAGCAAAAGTCGACAGCCGGTGACTGTCCTTGTCCCCATCCCTACCCTCGTCCTCTTCCTGATGGCGATCACCCTGCTGTCTCTCCTGATGGAGCAAACGGAAGTGACGCTGACAGCTATCGGAGCGATACTCTCGCTCTCAACCAGGGCGACCGGGGAACCAAACAACGTGTCGAACCCATAGACATCGCCGGTTACAGTCTGATGGCTGCGGGACTAATCGGTGGTCTGTACAAATTATTTACTGCATGAGCTACAAAGAAAATTATCAACGTATGATCTGTTGTAACAATGCAACCGGATATGCTATCTATCATTGCCTGTTGCTGGCCTACGACCGGCATTGCCGGGAAACAGATCTATCGGGCATCACCGAACGTGATATTACCGCTATCAGTGAAATACTCCTGGTCAGCGAACGTTGGATTCGGCATGTGATCCGCAAGTATCATCTGTTCTATCTCATCCTTGACGAGTATTTTCCGGAGCCGGGATGGGAAGAAATGGAAAAAGTAATTTGATTGTGAAAAGCCTGTTGCTTCCTTAGATTTAGGGGCGACAGGTTTTTCTGTATGAGTTAATCCAAAACTGTCCAATGACCTGATTTTGCACTTCCTTCTCGTATAATTTTTCCTTTTTGTTTCAAAATGCGGATATTTTCAAAAACTTTTCTTTGAGAGATACCAATTACACTAGCCATATCGCTTGTTGAAATTGAAGGCTTTTGACGCATTAACGAGATGATTTTTGATTGATTTTCACTTAAATCATCTATGACCTTATCTATGACTTTATCTATGACCTTATCTATGACCTTATCACCGACCTTATTATCACTTATCCTTTCAAAAGTCTTTGAATATACCGTTACATTCAATCCGCCTGAAATTTGTTCGAATTCCGGTAATGGCAATCCTGCCTCTTTAAATAAGGTGATAACCCGGCGAATCCCCGAACCATATTTCTCTATCAAACCCAAATCTTTACAGAAATCAGCAACCATTTTATTACGTGGTGTCGATTTATAACGATTATTCATTAAATCATCGACCGTAATATCATCAGGAAGCATACCCGGATTGAAAAATTCAATTTTATTATCGTACACTTTCACGATCGAATCCGAAGCTGAACGATAATCACGATGAATGATCATGTTCAAAACAATTTCTCTTATTGCTTCAAGGGGATATTGCCAACGTTCGGTATTATAAGCACTGCCGGTAATAATTATTTCTTTGTTAATATGCTTTCGTACAAAATCCAAAACCTCATTGATTTGGGTTAGTACATCCGACTTCGAACGGGCAGAATCTTTAATAATAATATCCGTTTGAAAACGCCCCAACTCTACTGTTGAGATAATATTATCATCTTTATGAAAGAGTAAAAAAGCTGCATTTATTATTTTGTCCTCTCTTAGCATATACCATCTATGACTGTATATTGAAGGCTTACTAAAAGCATTCCGAAAGTATAGATCTCTCCGGGATTACCAACCGTGATATCTCAAAGATCAGTAACTATGTATTTCACAACAATGATGCAAACGAAAATACTTTTTCATAAATGCTATATAACACAAGGACAATATAATGATTGTACTAGCCAGGTAGTAATAACTGTATGTATAAAAATAAATAAAACCAATTATTATCAACCCTTGTACAACCATATAAATAGTAGCCACAACCAAATGTGGTATCTTTAATTCGTTCGCCATTATCTGATATAAATGCTTACGATGTGGCAATCCTATATTTTCATGAAGCATTAAACGGTGAATGATAGTCAATACACTATCCACTCCATAAACCACCAGCAGAATGATCCAACTTAGGTTTTGTGTTTTAATAATCAACAATCCCATCAAAAACAAAATAATAAATGCAATACCAACTGCACCGACATCTCCTGCAAAACATTTAGCCTGTTTCCGAAAGTTGAAAAAGTTGAACACCAACACCGCACAAAGTACCGTATAAATAAAATCCTGTTCTACGAAATAAACAATTACATTATTTATATAAGCGAATGCTGTGAGAACAACTAATGAATATCCTCCAGTTATACCATTTATCCCATCCATAAAATTATAAGCATTGATAATACCTGTACAAAGAATCAATGCGAGTAAAATAGTCCACCAAGGAAACAAAAATCCCCCCCATTGATAAAGCATCAACGTCATAGCTAAAAAATGAAATACCAACCGTATCCAATTACTAACAGAATGAGCATCATCTACAAAACTGATAAAAGAGATCAAAGTCAATGCCAACATAAACCAAGGATATTCAAATCCACTCACAAGAAAATAGGCAAGAGCACCAAAATAAAATATGATTCCTCCTCCCCGTAGGGTTACATAAGTATGTGAACTTCGTTCGTTTGGCTTATCAATGATATTGAACTTATCAGCAATACTAAAATAAGAAAGCTCTATAAGAAAAAGCAGTATAAAAATTACAGAATAATACATCACTTTATCTTTTCAAAAGACTGAATAGTTTTAATAAGTCCTTCGCGGGCTGTAACAGGCATTCGATCGATATCCAATGCTTGTTTTATTTTTGAATTACTTACGACATAATTTTCGGTTAGTTTACGTAAACGATCAATATTCAATGGCAAATGCAACAGTGTTCCCAATCCGGCACTTTTCTCTATCAATCCTTTATTTACTTTCCAGATATGAGGCTTTTGTCCTATAGCTTCACACATTATTGAAATTAACTCATTTGTTGAAAGAGCTTCATCATCCGCCATATGATAAACTCCCGAAGGGATATTTCTTACCAATAACTCATTTATTACATAACAAAGATTATCAATCGAAGTAAACGAACGATGATTTTCAAAATCTCCTAAAGGCCAGGGAAAATCTTTTTTTACTACATTATATAGTAAATTCAAATTTCCCTTATTTCCCGGACCATGAATCATACAAGGACGAAGAATATAAACTTTTTTCTCCCCTTGTCCCGGAACTCTCAACTCTCCATTTTCAACTTTCAATTTGCTAAGTATATACTCTTCCGCCTTGATTTTACTCTCTCCATAAGGTCCTTTTGGAGTCGGTATCACATCTTCCGTCAACACATTACCTATCACGCTATCAGCAGCGGCTTTCACGGAACTAAAGAAGATAAATTTCTTTGCCGATGATTTCAAAAAGAAATCGAATATCTTTTGAGTCAATCCCGTATTGATATCAAAGTATTCCTGTGCTGCTAATTGATTTTTTGTATCATGAGCCTTACCCGCAAGATGAATAATAGCATCAAAGGCTGATAATTGTTGTATCGACAAAGATGCCAGATCAAAATCTTTCCAACCGAAAGTCTTTATCACCCCCTCCTTTTTCGGATCGACAATATCCAAGCCGTAAAGATCATGACATTCCTTTAAAGCAACAACAAGATTGGAACCCACAAAGCCATGGATTCCGGAAACTAATATATTCATAAGCTAATTAAAATCGTTCAGACTAATCGTTAAATACAAAAACGAATATTCCGATATTACAAATTGATAATATACAAGCGCAACTTTTTCAAGAAATAGGAAGGTACATAACTAAAAATAAATGCTAAATACGCTTTAAACAATGAATACCCCAAAACTTGTTGATAAATCGCTACATTATAATTTATAAGAGAGAATTTATTATGTGAAATAGAATTTCTATGGACTCTGTAGATAGCGAGAGGTTCTTTCATCCCATAAGCTACCTTACATTTTTTCATAATTTTTAGCCAAAGTCCCCAATCTTGTCTCTTCCTCAGATCAGGTAAGTATATTTTTCCAAAAGCTAAAGCATCATAAATAACTGTCAAGCACCCAATCCCGTCATCTCGTTTCAAAGAACTATAATCAATACTATGCTCACACACGACGATACCCATAATCGTATTATGTTCATCACAAGTCATATAGGAAGTATAGGATAAAACAGCTTCTTTCTCTTTCATAAAAGCAAGTTGCTTCTCCAATTTTTCCGGATACCATCGATCATCACTATCACAAAAAGCAATATATCTTCCCCTCGCCATCCGAATGGAATGATTACGAGCGACAGCCGCTCCTGCGTTCTGCTTTAATTGAAAGAACTTTATCCGAGAATCTTTCCGTTGATAATATTCCACAATATCTCTTGTATTATCCGTCGAACAATCATCAGTAATCAATAACTCCCAGTTCACATATGTTTGGGATAAAATAGACTCTATGGTTTGCGCAATGAAGCTGGAAGAGTTATAGGAAGGGGTGATAATAGAAACGAGATCGAAATCCTTCATAAGTTATTTACTTAATACGTCCTTTTCGCACAAATACATAATATACAAAGCCCTTTCTCCTGTTCGAGGAGAATCAAAACTCACATATTTTCCAAATGGAGATACACGAGGATGAAGATCACAAGCTATATGGCATTTAAAATCTTTTGTCTGAAACTCTTTAGGAGAATATATATTTACTAATAACTCCACATCCGAAGTTTCAACATCCACTTTATAAATTTTCGACATTCGACATTTATCCGGATAGGTGTCTGTGACAAAAATAGTATCCGATACAAACGATTGGTGTCCATCGGAATTTAACTTATCCCCTAATACTATGTTGTAATTACCAACATCATTCATATCAAACAAAACATGACAACTATTACCATTTATAATGCAAGAAGCTATTAACTGATTCCTGTTATTCCATACATAATGGGAGCCAGACTCCTGTGTAGGTAAGGTTATAAGTTGTCGATCATACAAATCATAAACCATAATCTTTGTATGCCGCTTCATATAATTCCCATCAGTTGGTATTTTCCGATATAAGAAAGAAAGATACCGGCCATCTTTCGAAAACTCCGAATGAGTGACAAAATGCATATAACCTTGCTTATAGGATTTATCCTCCATTTGTTCTAGTTCAAACAAAGAGATAAGCAACTCTGAGGTATTTTCTTTCAAATCCACCAAGAACAACCCACTATCTGCAGGTGCAGATTCATTCAATCTTCCTCCGTCCCGGTAAGGATAACCATATCCCGGCATACAACGCTCTAAGCGTTCATAGCTAAAAGAAGATGCTAAAGATTTTTGTTCGTCTTGATAAACTGCATCAATCGGATAATTGATTACTTGGAATCCTCCTGTCGATAAATCATGAATCTTAGATATAAGCCGACCCTCTATTGCAGTATTATAAATCATCCGATTCTTATCCAACCATTGCAACCTGCATCCTTTATGATAATTCCATGCGTAAGAAGTATCCACCCGATGAAAATCCTTCATAGAACCTTGCTCCAAATTAAAATATCCGACATCCAACCCATCCGCAGGTAAAGGCATACGCAAATCAAATTTATTTTGATTCGCCAACAACTTTGTCTCATCATAAGAGAATGGTGTAACATCGTGGAACCCAAAGAAAAAGCCTTCCCTGTATTGATATGAAGAAGAGAAATATTCCTTCCTCTTTGGCAGTAAGTCAAATACACCCTGATACATATTCCGTACAAACTGCTTCAAAGTGGGGTTCTTACGGACAAGACCATAGATGGTAGATTCTAGTTTATTCATAATTCAACATGTTTATTTTTTCAAATCGGATACAACTGCCTTAAACTTCCCTGCCTTTGTACGAGGAATCTCATCCATATACTCAAATTTCACATTAATGGTGGGACTTATCCATTGGGATATATTTATCAAAAGTTTCTTTTCCGTAGCCACACCATAGGTATTCCTTTTTACGATACGTAAAATCATCTCACCCAAGACTTTTTGGACAATTTGACACTCCTTCACATCTGATGTATCCTTGAAAATATAATCCAAACGCTGAATGTGAAGTCCTTCCGGAGTAACGATATAGTCCTCATTACGCCCAACAATATCCTCTATGATTTGACTATGCAAGCCACATCCACATTCCCGATCAGAAAACACAGCCGTATCCCCATTTTGATAACGGATAAATGGCATACCTAGATTTACGAATCCTGTAGCTAAAATTTCACCCTGTATCCCATTCACAACAGGAACAGCCTGATCCAACTCCATGTGGCCGATCTCAAAATCTTCGTGATAAACAGAATGAATACAATGAGTAGCGATAGCTGCCTGTTCTGAGAAACTATACAATTCATGGATCTGGACATCTTTAAAAACAGCCTGCAAGATACTTTTCTGATTTTCATACAGTTTCTCAGCTCCCGTGAATATGTGTTTGGGAAAGTAATTCAGAGTCTGTCCTGTATTAATCAACTCATTTGCGAAAGCGGTCATAATAGATGGATAGCCTATAAACATCTCTATATGTTTTGTATTAATCCAATTCACGATATCCCGCATCTTCCATTCATTCAACTGATGCATATTAATGAAATAACGGTTCAAGACTCTATCATATCTCCAATAGGGAGGTTTCGAAGTTGAAATAGGAACAATAGGACGACCGGAGAAATTAATACAAACTTTTCCCAAGTCAAAACCGAATCTGTTCTTATATCTCTGATCTACCGCCCAATAATAGGCAGAGCTATATCTAGTCCAATAGAAATCCAACGCTTTTCCCGTTGAACCACTGGTATTAAATTGTATAAGCTCATTTTGGGGAATATTATTGGCAACCAAGCCAAGCCAATTCTCTCGGATTTCCTCTTTCGTCAAAATTGGGAATTTTTGCAAATCTTCCAATTGCTTAAAATCGGAAGGAGATAAACCTACGTCAGCATATTTTTTTCGATAATAGGGGCAATGTCTATAGGCCTGCTCCAATATCTTAAAAATATGTTCTTCTTTATAAGAACGGATCTGTTCTCTTGACCAATCATGGGTTGAGTTCAAGAAATCCAATATCTTATAAAAGTCATCATTGAAACGCTGTCTCTTTAGTTTGTATCCATGAAGAGAGACTGCGATGTTTTGAAGCCAATAAGGGAGAGATGAGTAAATAGATATAGCGTTCATAAGTCATTTTCATTTTGATAATTAGGTAATTCTATATGACCCTTCCAGCCAAAATAAGGAATAAAATCAAAATGATCTTTCTCTCTCAGTTCATCCAAGCTACCACTCCAATCTTTAATGTCACTGACAATATTTATATTTTGGGGATCAATTTCAGATATAGGCATTTCATGTTTTGAGAAAGCTTCATATACCACAGGCAATTTTTTCCAGTCAAACCCCATTAACGTCGTAGCAACAGCATCCACACTTGCAGGATCCTCTCCCGATACATAAATACCACACTCCTTCGGATCCCCTTGCATCGGACCAGCCCCTTCCATAGCGACAACACCATCTATAACAGAGTAATAACGTTTTTTAGTCTTTCGATATGTACCATCTGGATTCCCATATATCAGACAACGATTCAAATCTAGCGTCATTCGCCAAGTAGTATCATTCCCATACCAGTTTCCACTACGAATTGTATTGTGTGTAGCACCAAAGACTTTCTCACCCTCCGCACGAAGTATTTGAGCTATCTTAATCCCTACAACCGGAATATTGATAATTAGCCTCTTTACCAACTTAGACCCCAATGTTTCGAACTGTCGTTTTAATGATGTATCAGGATAATCATCGCCACCATGTTTAGGATCCCCCCATGTATGATGAGGCAAATAATTCTTATCAGCCGTTATCCCCACAAAGTTCTTAATGCTTAAAGTAACACCTGTTTTTTTATGAGTTTTCATTTTGGGCAAAGAAATCACCACATCTGCCATAATAGGAGTCGCACAAAGTAAATATTCTTGCGTTATTCCTTTATGATGTTTATTCAATTCACCATAATCAGAGTCCGCTCCAAAATAATTTCCTTCCCCCTTATGCCCATAAAACAAACTATTTTTTCCTAAATTAAACAGAACTGTTCCATTAGGGTCACCAGCTAATTTCTTTTTGTGTGTGATAATCCCTTTTTCATTTATCCACTCTTCATTCCGCAAGTCAATCACTCGAACCGGTAGTCCATATTTAGAGGCACAATCCACTGCTATTTCTGTTAAGCCTAATTTTTTATCTATTTGCTCAAAAGAAGAATCAGTTTGAGGAGCATCACAAATAAAAACCTGCCCCTTCCCTTGCAGTTTTTTACATACAAAATTTGTTACATATTTAATCAAATCCGGAGATGTAACAACGCATTTCCATTCACTTTTATCTGTTTCTTTTCCTTCTTTTACAAGATTTGGCTTTAACACCACTCGATCTCCCGGACGGATATCCATGAAATCAAGATAAGGAGCTTGTTCATTTATATATACATTCATAAATCTAATATTACAATTTTTCTATATCTCATTATATTCTAGTAGAAGACAATACAAAGTTCTGATGCCACATCTTCAAAAGTTCAATCCACTAGTTATTTTCCTCACGAAACAACTAAAAAAAGCCCAACATATCCTTATTTATTTCCATATTTTTAAAATCATTTTGACAGGTATAAACATTGATAATTTTAGAAGAAGCCAGTAAACAATATTACCTGAATAGTTTCTTTTATAACGTATCCTTCCATCCGCAATGAACAAGGCATTTATTTCTTTACTTTTCATATCAGAACGCAGATAATATCGAAGATTTAATAAATAGAATAATGAAAGGAAAAAGTTTATATGCTTTCGTATGGATTTATTCTTAGCTGCAATAGGAATGAGAAGTTCACGTAAATATATTAAATTATTATAGTACTCCTTACTATATGATCTATATCCTTGCATCACAGAATCATCGCGCAGCTGGTAAACGAATGACAATCTTGCAGAATAATACACTTTCTCCGCTTTCATCATTACTTGTAAAAAGAAAAGGAGGTCCTCTCCTATCTTAACTCCTTTTCTGAAACAAAAACCATGATCTAACAAAAAATGGCGTTCATATATGCTACTACATATATTAACGCGCAATTTCTTATTTAAGAAATTGCGCGTTAATATCCATCCTGACATTTCTTGAGTATCAAAGGAATGGAAAACATAGCTTTTCACTCTGCGGCCATTCCGTCTTGCCTCATAGCCAAAAGCAAACATCCGACAATCGGGATGTTGGGTAATTGTCTGTTTGAAATAATCCAAACTTCCATCTGTCAATGTATCATCACTATCTAAGAAATAAATGTATTTCCCTTTTGCTGAAAACAATCCCGTATTACGTGCCACGGAAACACCTTGGTTTGGTTGGTCTATCACGAAAATACTATCCTCGAAGGATTCATACTTTCGTAAGATAGACAGAGTATTGTCCGTGGAACCATCGTTCACCAATATAAGTTCGCAACTTGAAAAGTCTTGCTGTAACAACATCTCAATAGTATTGGCAACAAATCTTTCGCTGTTGTAACAAGGTACAATAATAGAAAGTATTATCACTGTCTTTTTAATTAAGTAAAGTAATTAATAATTGTGCGCTTTAATACAAAGCTGCTCCCTCTAATAATTTTAAAGAATAGAGTATTGCTGTTTATTTAATAGACTACATTACAGTCCCCATTCCTCTTCAAATAAATTAGATTCCCAATAACTAGGGAAAGAATAGCTTCGTTGAAGTTTATAGTGTTTAGCATCAAAGTTACAAGCAAAAACAGACAAAAGTCAGCCTTTGGTATCCAAAGAGAAATCTTTTTGAATGCATTCACAATGATGTAATATATTGGTAGGGCAAAAATTCCCAATTCGAATAACGGTCCTCCTATCGCCGTAATTGTTTTTCTTGCTCCCAAAACAGAAGGACTTACGAATGGGGCGTAGGTTGGATTTTCAACAACTCGTTCCATATATTTGTTGAAACATCCAAATCCATGCGGCATTCCCCAGTCATCAATGAAACCTTTTATTGAAAAAAAAGAAACACAGAGCCGGTAATCTCCATTAATAAAAAATACAGCAGGGTCTTCCTGTAGGTATTGTAAAAGTCTTGTAAATCTTATATCAACATTTTCTAAAAGATATAAAACTATATGATAACCAATATAACATAAGACTATCAATATGAATAGCCAGCTGAATCTATGGCTACTCGCTAAAATTCTATATAGCATATATAAAAAAGCAGAAATAGCTATACAAAAAAAGCAAGTGCTCGAAAGTGACAACAATATTATTTGTATCAGCAGCAGCAGAGTAAACAGTTTGTATGTCGACCGATTTCTAAAATTCAAATAATTTATGATCAAAAACAATAAACAAGTCATTCCATAGCCAGTAGGTTCTACGGAAAGACCTGTCACTCCCCTTCCCGATTCCAGCATTAACTCATTATTTGAACGAAAAAGAAGAAATTCCATAAAAGAATGATAGAAGAAATATTGGATGATTCCTACAATAAACCATATATACACAACCCATTTAAAAAGTGCATAAGGCATTCCTCCCAAACAGCTAAGAGTAATATAAGAGGCATAAACAATGAAAAATAAACTTAAATAATTAGTCAAAATCTCTAACCCAAGCCAATCTTCCCAAGAAAAAAGCATGCATATTATGGCTGCAATCAAAACAAACAACAGCCACGCTACATCTTTTACAACCTTGTTTTTACCCAATAATACAACAATGAAAAACGATAAAATCAGAGCGTTAGGTTGCTTATCTATGTTTAAAGGTAATATCCGTAGACATGGAAAGAAACAGAAGAAAAGAAATGAGAAAAGCAAGAAAGAAGTAAACTTACTATTAATATATTGATAAATAGCATTATTCATTAGGATAAAAATAATTACTTTAATGAACTTTTTATCAAATTCTCTATCTATACTCTTTTATCAATCTTTCCAGATGAGGCAAACAGATTCCATCCTGTTCTAGTCCAACAATAGCAGCATTGTCTACTATTCGCTTAGTTTGTAAATTCCAAAGGAAGAAAGTTATATGATTCTTTATATCAACCATCCACGTAATTTTATGATATTTAGATCTTATTTGATTATTATCTACTTTTACATATTTAATTCTAAAGTTATTATGATAACAATAAAGTCCTAATAACCATTCTCCCATATATGCTAGGCTTCTGTTCATTCGTGCATATTTGAATGAACATAATCTATTTTCTACACAAAAAAGAATATCATATAAAAATTTGCAATAATTATCTAATTCATTTCTTTTTGTAATGAACATAGAATATGGAATAAATTTATTTCTATAAAAATAATCAACTATACTTTTTTTATAGCCTGGATATAATTCTAATATGGTATCTAATAGAATACACCAATCTTCTGTACAAACAGTTCGCTCAAATTTGTCAGCATTAGATGTAGGAAGAATTACAGGCTTTATCAATAAGAAGTCTTTTCCTTTCATCAGTTTGTCAATATTTTCATCTGAAATTTTCAAATTATACAATCTACGATAATGTGCTAATCCTATATATTCTACATCTTTCAAATTCTTCCAGGCCCAATACAAAACGGATGATTCACAATATCGCTTATTTTTTTCGCTAATGTTATCACCTGTATCATCCCCCTGGATTCCCAAATTCACATCTGATATAGCTTTTCCTCCTTGTATAGGAATATATACATTATCATGATTAAAATCACCTTTTTTATGAGTACATACTAATATTTTAATCTTCTCCATACTCAAATATTTTCATTTAATATTTTCTCTACGATTTGATGCATATCATAATACTTATACTCTGCCAACCGACCTCCGAATATCACTGACTGATCTTGGTCTGCCATCATCTTATACCGTTGATAGATTTCAGTATTCTTTTGGTCATTAACCGGATAATAGGGTTCACAACCTTCTGTCCACTCCAATGAGTACTCCTTCGTGATAACTGTCTTGGATTGTGTTCCGAATTCAAAATATTTATGCTCAATGATACGGGTACAGGTATGTTCCGTATCCGTATAATTCACAGCGATATTACCTTGGTAATTATCCTTATCTAATATTTCCTCCTCAAAGCGAAGGCTACGATAATCCAGTTTTCCAAAAAGGTAATCGTAGAACTCATCTATCTTTCCGGTAAATACAATACGATCCGCTAATTGGGTCAAAGATTCCCGATCCTTGAAAAAGTCCACATTCAAACGAATATCTACCCCTTCCAATAGACCTTCGATCAACTTATTATACCCTCCCATAGGAATTCCCTGATAGCAATCATTGAAGTAGTTGTTATTGTAGCAAAATCGAACCGGTAAACGGCGGATGATAAAAGCCGGAAGTTCTGTACATTTTCTACCCCATTGCTTTTCAGTATAGCCTTTTATCAAAGTTTCATACACATCTCTTCCAACCAAAGAGATTGCTTGCTCCTCCAGGTTTTGAGGTTCCTTCCCTTCAAATTCCTTTCGTTGCTCATCAATAATAGACTTTGCTTCATCAGGTGTATTCACTCCCCAAAGTTGATGGAAAGTGTTCATATTAAAAGGTAAATTATACAATTTTCCTTTGTAACTGGCCAACGGTTCGTAACGAAAATGATTGAATGGGACGATAGAATTCACAAAATCCCATACCTCCTTATTTGAGGTATGAAATATATGTGGACCATATTTATGAACATTGATGCCCTCTATATTTTCACAATACAAATTACCACCTGTATGAAAACGTTTTTCAATCACCAACACTTTTCTCCCTACTTTTCTTGCTTTATAGGCAAACATGGAGCCATACAGGCCAGCTCCAACGACCAAATAATCGTATTTTTTCATCATTCAAATCGATTTATTCTTTATAAAAAACTTCAAAAGAATGCTTGGGGACCCGCTCACATACAGGGGGAAGTTTCATATAATCTCCATACAAGCTCTTTAAAACAGCATCATATTTATATGGAGCAAAAAAACAATTATTTTCAAACTCTAATAATACAGTTTTTTCCAACATATTTTTTTCAAACAACTCCTTTTTTTCTCTGGTCATCACAACAAGAAGAGCAACCTTATCCGATTTATCATACGATGATAATCTCAACATTTTATCCACGACATTCAAACAATACTTATAAATCCCAAAAGGGAGTTTCATTATTATCAAGCTTAAACCTTTTTTGAATATATTTTTTTTTGATATAATTTGTTGCAATCGGCAATATAACACGATTCTCAATACCTCTAAAAATCTTAGATAAATTGAAAAAGCATATTCAGGAACCCCATCAAGAGGAAATATATCAATTGAGACCCCAACTCCATTTTCATAAGTAATTTTTTCATTTTGAATTGTTCTTGTATCCTCAACTCTAGCGAACAAATTTGGATACTTCAGATCTGAATGATAAGACAATGATCTATAATTAGAATTTTCGTTATTATACATATTTAGAAATCTTTGATAATCCGGTCTAGGCATCATTATATCAATATCGTCATCCCAAGGAATATAGCCTTTATGCCTAACAGCACCAAGAAGGGTTCCATACGTCAAATAATATCTAATACCATTTTCTTCACAAAATCTCGCCACATCAATTAATATATCGAGTTGAATTTTCTTCATCTCGTCTAAAGACATTTTTCTCATATTTTCTATTTAAACAGTAAAAAAAACTCCTTTAACGTTTGATTAGCAAACAAATAAGACATTATAGCATAAATAAATACACAAGAGACTATCCCCACTATTATCTGAACATAACTTTCTACAAAAAAGTGTGATATCGCATATACACATAGAGCCATGAACAAGGAAAGAAACCAATAAGGAATAACATCGATCAATTGCTTTGAGAAACTTAAACCGATTAATTTTTCCGTGTAATAGGTATTAATATAAGATGCTATTACATAATAGATAACACGTCCCCAACACATACCAACAAGTCCTAAAGGAATGGAAGCAAACAATATAATTGTAGCTATAGTCTTTTTTACAAGTTCCAAACGAAGGGATAAATCCGTACGTCCTTTAACAAATAAAAGATTCAAATTGATTACACTCAAATGATCCAGCATCCAGCAAAAACACAATACCCTAAAAAGAGGAATGACCTCTTTCCACTTTTCCGTTAACAGAAAATCTACGATTGGCCCAGATAATGATGCTAAACCGAACATCAACGGAAAGATTAAATATGAACTTAAACGGATATATTTCCGATAAGCTTTTACCAGAGATTCGTTATCATCTTGAATACGACTTAACACAGGATAAGACACACGAGAAATAATCGAATTAATTCCCGAAGCAGGAAGAGAGGCAAATTGTTCAGCGTTCCTAAAATATCCCAAATCTGTAGCTGAAAAATAACGACCAATCATAATTGAATACAGATTGTAATATACAGAATGTATTAAGCTGGACAATGTCAGTCTTGATCCAAAAAAAAATAAGTTTTTAAAAGAAGTCCAAGAAAATATACCTTGTGGAATCCAACGAAAAAAAATAAAGAAACAAATACATAAAAATAGGTTATTGACCAAAGATTGAAACACTAAAGCCCAAACTCCAAAACCCTTATATGCAAGTAAAACGCCTACACTCCCTGAAACAATGGCAGCCACTAACGAAACCTTCAATTGACTCTTAAAATCAATATTAATAGTCAACCTAACCTTGGGGATCACAAAAAATGATGATACTACCAAATTAAGAGCTATAACCCGCATTACCAATATCAAGTCCGGCATATGATAAAATTCAGCAACATAAGGAGCCATTATAAATAAAACCCCATACATCAACACTGAGATAAATGTATTAAAATAAAAGACAGTAGAAAAATCTACCTCTGTCCTATCATTTTTCTGAATCAGTGCATTACTGAAACCACCATCAATCAATAATTGGGATACCTGTATAAAGATAGTAAGCATCGCTACCATACCAAAATCTGAGGGTAGAAGTAAACGAGCTAAACTAATATTGACAATAAGTTGAATGATCTGGACAGAAAAACGTTCTATAGCGCTCCACAATACACCATGAACAGCCTTCCGTCTCAAGTCTTTCTCCATACTATAATGCTATAAACCTTTGAATATCTGCGTTTTTAGCCAACTCTGTCATACGCTCATAATCCTCATTCGTGTCAAATTCGATCCAACCATTCTTATAATGGCTAGCCTTGACCTGAGCTCCTTCTTTTATCAAAGCCATCAATAAGTCTGTCATATACGCCTGACGAATATGTTTACCTGATAACATCCATGGTTTATTCAAGTATATAGGATAATCACGATCCAATAAATTCGTTATCATCTGTAATCCTACTTTTGAGAATTTTAGCAGTCCAACATAACGCGCATCAATATCATCTATACAAGGTGAATTTTCTCCCAATGACCTAATATTATCAGACTCGTCTATGCTCATACTCTCCGTATCAAAATCGACCTTTCCATAACGAGCTTTCCAATATTCTTTCCAATTATCATCTACCGCTACTACAAAATCGCCTGCTGTATGAATCATACCTTGTAGCATATTTTTCGAAAAAAGGATATCCGAATAACTAATTATGATGTCATCATCAAACTCAGAACGAGCCATCAATAACGATTCCACCATATTGGTTGTTGCATAATTCAAATTTTCATAATAAGTCACTCCTGGATAATCTATCTTATCTGCTGCAAATCCCCGAATGATAATGACTTCATTAATCCCGAGAGATTTGTAAATATCCAATTGACGCTCAATGATAGTTTTACCCTGGAACATCAGCATCCCTTTCGGCAAATTTTCCGTATACTTTTTCAACCGGGTACCTTGCCCAGCAGCTAAAATAATTGCTTTCATTTTATATTTTTTAAAATTATGTTTTTTATCTTTTCTCCAGAAGATAAATCCGAAATACTCCTTTCCGGATGGAATTGAAATCCTAGAATTCTCTTTTCCAGTGAAATAAAGCCCTCAACAACATCATTATCAACATCCATGGCTATAGGATAGAGTCCGTCAGCCAATTGATTCAAAAATATACCATCATTATGATAATTATTTACCATTAGAATTTCCTTTTCCCATTGTATGGGATGCTCTTTTCCTATATCCCTCGGAACCGACAAATCAGACAGTACAGATATCCTTCCTCCTAGCAATACATTCACATACTGCATTCCACGGCAAATCGCTACAACAGGTACGCCTAGTTGAATAGCCTTATCAAATAAAGCCTTCTCGATACGATCTCGACACGGAGAATCTACACCACTTCCAACCGGCTCATAACACCAGCCGGGAAGCGAACCTCCTCCGGTCAATATCAACAGAGAAGGTAACTCTTCAAATAAATAATCTACAGACGATATATAATTTGATACAGGGACAAGATTGTATCCCAGACCTTCAAAGTATTTAATGTAGTTCGACTCTAACGAGTCTACTGCACTCCCATACTTATCCACTCCTTCCCGCTGAGTTATTAATGCTTTCATCAATATATCCTGTTTATTTTCTGATTTCCACAATCCAATTCAATCCGCTCAGATCTGGATACGTAGTCATAGATCTTCTCGCCACAACCTATTGCAGCGGGTAAACTGAATTCAGCACAACGTATAGCCATGTGAGAGGCAGCACCACCATATTTTGTAACTAACCCCAAAATTCCTTTGGTAAATATCCAGTCATAACCAGGATCTGCCTGTGTGATCACGACTATCTTTCCTTGCAGTTCCTGTATACTACCTCCTTCCAGAGATATTGTTTCCGCTTCTACTTTGCAAGTCGTCACAAAATTTGGCCGAGCCTCGTTTTGCTCTATCATTTCCAAGTCTTCACTATCAGCTACCACCTCCGGAAGGATCAACATAGATTTCTCTTTGAAAATCTCTTTCCGCTTCGAGATAAGCGTCATCCAAAATTCCTTCAATTCACGACAGGACGGATAATATTCGGCTGCGTAAACATCTGATATCTCCAAATAAGACATATCTGACAAGGTGAGATCCATCCGTACGCCAATCTCTCCGAGTAATTCAAGAATAAGGCTCAGGGATTTTGTAAACTCGAACTTGAAATACTCCCTTTGTTCCAATGACCTTCTCATAAAAGACAGAATATCGACCATAGGTACAGAAAATTCCAGTTTTCCCAGGTTATTCTCTAACGCATTTATCAAACTCAAGGGAAGTTCCACTTCTTTATGAAAAACACATTCCTGCCCGGAGGGACTCTTTCCTTGATAAAAATCAATCTGATCATATCTGGGTGATTGTATATCATAAGTGCCACAACGTAAATGACCATATTGGGCATGGAACTCCCCTACCGTGAGCGCACCGGATAAGAAACGCTTGAAATCACGATCAAAACATGAAGCTACCGTATGGAGAGAAGACATAAACATATCCATATCCTTCTTGGACAATAGATTCTCAACAACCATTGATTTACAAAACGAACTGGATATAAAAGCGCAACGCGCCTGACGGGAGAACTGTGGAGTTCCAAGTTTTTTTAGAGCAGACAATAATCTATAAATAAACTGGAGAGTCACAAATAGATTACCACCCTTTATCTCACGATTTTTCTCAATCTCACACCGGATACCTTCTAGTTCACGAAGGGAATTTTGATCTGTTGACAATATCCTGGAATAATCTCGTAAGATATTCTCCGTTTGGACATGCAAATGCTTACCTATCGTTGAAATCTCATCCCGCGAAAATCCATATCGCTCTAACTCTTCGAGTCTCTTCTTCGTAGAGAAATCGAAACAACTAAAAACTATTTCAAACTCGATCTTGTCATGTGCCGATTTATCCTCCAAAATTTTAGAATGATAATAATCACACAGCTTATCCCTTAATCTATCGTCAAGTATCGATGGGGTCAAAGCCATAAAAGAGTAGTCTAGCGAAATATAAGGTTTATTACCTATTCGGAACATCAATTCATCCGGAACCCGCTTATAGCCCAATGGTAACAGGCCCTCGTTCCAAGCCTGTCGGGTTATTATCTCCCGATATAAAGAATAATCCAAATTGTGCGGATTCACCCCTATTATCTCTACCGGATTCCAAAACGCCATATCGGAAAGTAACATTGTCCTTGATGTTCGGTAGTTCTTTATCTCTTTATAAGACTGGATATCACTCTCATAACGACGATAAAACATCTCGTCATTATGCCGTACTTGAAATTTATAGTTTGCAGCCAAAGGACGTACCTGGAAGATAACGACACGATCATCAGACGTTATGGCGAATTCTATATCCAGGACCATCTTGTTTAACAAAAACTCTAATTCCCTCACCACCTCCAGTAACTTCTTCCATTTAAGGGGAGGGGAACTTTTTGCCTTTTTCCTCAATATCCAAATCGTGCTACCGCCACTACCGCTTGTCACAGAATCCGTTGAACTTCCATCCGCATAATTAATCAGATAATAGGGTAAATTACTATCCACATCTCTTGTAAAAATCACTCCGGAACAAATCACGTTTTTCGTCTGCCGTTGAATCAGAATCTGTTCATTCAAATAATTCTCCGTAAGTTTTTCATCATAGGAATTAGAAACCTTCTCCAATGCTTTTTTCACTTCCTGTGAATCGGAGGAATCCACGTTCAACACACTTTCATAATGACCAGCGTTCGAAGTTTTCAAACAATCTTCCGATACGGAGGAACTCCTTACCACGATCTTATCCCCCTGGAATATTTCAAGGACTCTTTGATATACAGAAGAGAAATCATTTATATAATCCCTTACAGACACGATGTATATATCCTCTATATATCCTTTTTGCAAAATTGACTTCAGGGCCAGTAACGTATTCGCTTTAGTCGAAATCAGATTAGATGAGTTATTTCTTTTTCTTCTTGATTTGGTTGTCAAGCAATCCAAAATATTTTGTGGAGACAGTTTCTCATAATAATCAACAACCTTAACTTCTCCTCCAATCTCCTTCAAGAAAACCTCGCTCGGTACGAAGTTACGGTCGTTTCCCACATACAGGATTATTTTTGCATCAGGATATTTTTCATGGATAGAACGTAAATTGGGAAGCGGATCAAAAGAATCTTGTTGACGTATCTCATCCACATATTTTACTCCTCTCAAAACGGATAATCTCTCTTCGTAAGAGGATACTAAAGTCCCATGCCAAGATAAGATCGCCTTATCTGATATCAATCCTAAGATCAGCAGATCACTCTCTTTTTTTGCCGATTCCAGCAAACGGATATGACCATAATGTAAAAAATCTATAATTCCGTAACTATATGAGATAATCATCCTTTATATTTATAAAATCCTTTATTACAAACATATCTCTCGAAAATATGCGACTGTTCTTTTCAATCCTTCTTCTAATTTGATCTTCGGCTCCCAATCCAACTTTTCTTTTGCTAATTGAATATCCGGTCGACGTTGTTTTGGATCATCACCGGGTAACGGGCAATAAATAATTTTAGACTTAGACTCAGTCAATTCAATTACTTTTTCCGCTAATTCCAACATGGTAAATTCTCCCGGGTTCCCTGTGTTTACAGGACCTAAAAAATCATCCGTCGTTGCCATCATGCGGACCATGGCTTCAATCAGATCATCTACATACTGAAAACTTCTTGTCTGGGTACCATCTCCGTAAATCGTTATATCCTCCCCATGCAGAGCCTGCATAATAAAATTAGAGACGACCCGTCCGTCATTCGGATTCATATTTGGGCCATATGTATTAAATATCCGAATGATTTTAATTCGTACACCATTCTGTCGATGATAATCCATAAATAGTGTCTCGGCTGCGCGTTTACCCTCATCGTAACAACTACGGATACCGATTGGGTTCACATTTCCCCTATAAGATTCAACCTGTGGATGAATTGCCGGATCACCATAAACCTCACTTGTTGAAGCCTGGAGAATCTTTGCTTTGGTCCGTTTAGCCAATCCCAACATATTCATTGCTCCGTAAACAGAAGTTTTCATTGTCTTGATTGCATTATACTGATAATGGGGAGGGGATGCTGGACAAGCCAAGTTATAGATCTCATCGACTTCGGCATAATAGGGAGAGGTTACATCGTGACGAACCAACTCAAAATTATCATACTGCAACAGATGGTGAATATTATCCTTACTACCAGTAAAATAATTATCCAAACAAATCACATCGTTGCCTTCTTTCACCAAACGTTCACACAAATGGGAGCCGATAAAACCGGCTCCACCCGTTACTAATATCCGTTTCATTTCTGTCCGATTCTAGAATAAGTAAAACCAAACTCTTTTAGTTCTTCGCCATCGTAAATATTCCGTCCATCCACAACTATATAATTCTTCATGGCTTTACGGATAATAGCCCAACTGGGCATACGGAATTGTTTCCACTCCGTCATCAAGGCGATAGCATCTGCATCGATCACAGCTTCATACATATCCTTACAATAGGTGACTACATCCCCTATCCTACGCTTTGTTTCATCCATAGCAATGGGATCGAATACATTAACCACAGCACCCGCTTTCAAAAGCTTATCAATCACCACCAACGCAGGAGCTTCGCGCATGTCATCTGTTTCCGGTTTAAAAGACAATCCCCACATAGCAATAGTTTTACCTTTCAGATCTCCATTAAAAGCCTTACTCAATTTATCAAACACAATATTCTTTTGCTCTTCATTTACCGATTCTACAGCTTCTATAACACGCATGTGGTATCCGTTTTCTATTCCCGTATGCAATAGAGCTTTTACATCCTTTGGAAAGCAGGAACCTCCATACCCACAACCGGCATACAGGAAACGGCTACCGATACGGGAATCCGCCCCCATACCTTTACGCACATTGTCTACATTTGCTCCGATACGTTCACAGAGATTTGCTATATCGTTCATAAAGCTGATACGGGTTGCTAACATGGCATTTGCTGCATATTTCGTCATTTCAGCTGAAGGAACATCCATGATCAGGATGGGATAGCCATTCAATGTGAAAGGACGGTATAATTTCTCCATCATTTTCTTTGCCTGTTCACTTTCAACTCCGACCACCACCCGGTCCGGAGCCATAAAGTCTTTAATGGCTGCTCCTTCTTTCAGAAATTCAGGATTAGATGCCACATCAAAAGGTATAGCAACTCCCCGTTTATTTAATTCTTCCTGAATAGCAGCCTTTACTTTCTGGGCAGTTCCAACCGGAACCGTACTTTTCGTTACAAGTAATGTATATTTATTGATGAAACGACCAACTGTATGTGCCACATCTAAAACATATCTCAAATCGGCACTTCCATCTTCTTCTGGGGGAGTTCCTACAGCACTGAAAACAACAGATACATTATCTAAACAAGTGGTTAAATCAGTTGTGAAATGTAACCTACCTGCTTCTACATTTTTTTTAACCAAGTCTTCTAAGCCTGGTTCATAGATTGGCATTACACCTGACTGCAAAGCTTTTATCTTCGCTTCATTGATATCCACACAGGTCACATCTACTCCCATTTCAGAGAAACAAGTACCTGTAACCAGGCCTACATAGCCTGTTCCTACAATTGCAATATTCATTATTAGAATTATTTATCCAGTTTTTCGTACTCCGAATTCTTACTCATGAACTCCGGCACAATCGATTTCATCACTTTCACTGTTTCCAACTTTTCTACTCGAATAGCCAAATTTACCAAATGCGAAACGATAGTTGATATATCAGTAAAATTATATTCCCTCACTTTCGCATGAAAGATTTTAGTATTGTTGGTCGGGAGAGTATTTTCTTTGGTTGCCAGTAACTCTTCATACAACTTCTCACCCGGCCGAAGACCAGTATATTTTATTTCGATATCTTTTTCGGGAATAAGACCGGCCAGTTCTATCATCCGACGTGCCAGGTCGGCAATCTTTACAGGGGTACCCATATCAAATACGAAAATCTCATTTCCTTTTCCCATAAAAGCTGCTTCCAAAACAAGACGGCAGGCTTCAGGGATCGTCATGAAATAACGGATAATATCAGGATGGGTGACTGTTAAAGGGCCGCCTTTCGCCAGCTGTTCACGGAAACGAGGAATAACAGAACCGTTACTACCTAATACATTACCAAAGCGGGTAGTGATAAAACGGGTTTTTCCCGGGTGTAATCCTTTGCTTATCGCAATACTCAGGCTTTGCACATAGATCTCTGCCAGGCGTTTGGAAGCCCCCATCACATTGGTTGGATTGACTGCCTTATCGGTAGAGATCATAATAAATTTATCTGTTCCATATTTTACGGACATGTCAGCCATATTACGGGTTCCCTGGACATTGGTATGTACAGCTTCACAAGGATTTTCCTCCATCAGAGGGACATGTTTATAGGCTGCTGCATGAAAGACATATTGGGGATGGAAACTTTTAAAAACACTTTCTACACGGGCTAGCATCCGGACATCACCCATAATCGGAGTAAAAACAACATCCGGGAATCGGTCTTCCAACTCCAAACGGATGGTATGCATAGGTGTCTCGGCACTGTCAAACAAGATCAGTTGCTTCAAACCAAATGTACAAAGTTGTCGACAAAGCTCACTACCGATAGATCCGGCAGCACCTGTAACCATAACGACTTTACCCCCTAATTCATCTGCAATCTCTTTCAGATTAATATTAATTTCATCACGTCCTAACAGATCTTCGATACGGACCTCCGGTAGATTTCGTAAATTGACTGTCCCCCCTTTTAACTCATCCACGGTAGGAAGCATCAACATACGAACCTTTTTCCGCTCACAATAACGAACCAGGCGTTCACTTTCTGCTTTTACTGCATGATAGTCGGTAAACAAAATAGCCTTGATACCTTTTCGGTTTACCAAACCATTAAATTCCAACTGATCCTTTACGGAATAGACCGGACATCCTCCTATGCGGATCTTACTTCTTTTTCCTATTCGTATATATCCTTCAATCTGATAATTATCAGATTGTTTCCAAAGAGAAATCGCAGGCGAATTAGAGACAGCGTCTTCTTCCCTGTAAATTAACAGCTTTTCGTTATTGGAAGCCACACTTTTGACTATCATGCTATACATTATTATTAATAAAGCACGAAATATTGTCAAAACGAAGAAAGTCAGAAATAGGTCAAGCAGCCCCCCTAAAAAGATTTGTAGAAAAGATAACGAGTGGATAAAACAGGAAAGAGCAGAAGTCATCAAAGCAACTTTCACAAAAGAGGCAATAGCAATACGCCCCGTTTCTGTAAAAGTTGAATGACGAATAATACCTTTATAAGTCTGGCAGGAAAGAAAACTGATTGTACTGCAAACGATAGCAAAGAGGTTTATATAAATAAACTCATGTATCGGCAGATTTATTTTCAAAATATTGCCAAGGGTCGCAAAAACTAAAAAAGTAGATAAAACTGAGAAAAATAGGTCTATAAAAAAGATTATCCAGCGATTAAAGTATTTTTGCTTCGAGAACAGAATGATAAGATCGTTGATTTTCAATACATTAATACTAGCCATATTTCACAAAAATGTTCGTCAGTCCCAAAATGAGACTAACACTTAAAGCTTATTTTTCAAAGCATACATAAGAAAAAAGAGTGACTAGAAAAAACGATCGTTTTTTTTAGTCACTCTTTTTTTGTTTGAAATTGTTAATTACTGATTAACAGATATTTTGCTAAATATAAAGGCAGGATATTGATACTTAGGAAAATAATAATTTAGAAAAGGCTTTGATTATTGGATTATAAAGAATACTTTTGCACACGAATAAATGACTAAAAAAAACGATCGTTTTTCCTAGTCATTCGCTTCTACCCTATTAATTATTTAATCTTATTTTTTAATTTATACATATAAACAATTCGATTTTCATACCAGAGTATTATACGATGCTTCATTTCCTATCCAGCAACAATCCATGATCGTAAAAGAAAAGTTGGAAAAGGAGCTTGATGGAAAAATACGTAAACGGTGATTGATTATAAAAGGATGAAATAAGATACTGATTTATTTAATTTGCTGTAGACAACATTTTATTAAGATGACGAGTAGCCATAGATTTAATATAGGCATCAGGCTTCTTTGCCTTAAAATAATACCATGCAAAAAAGCGATTCAAGGTGTATAAGATTTATACCTCTACAACTCCCCATTCTCCGATATTCCGTTCTTCACGATCGAACGAAACACCGACTTTTATTAGTTTACGATGATCTATTTTATAAGGTAACAGATATCCTTTATCGTCGATTTGCTGTAAAGCATCTGCTATACTTCCGTCCAACTTAAATTCGAAAACGTAAATGTATTCTCCGGTTTTGACAACTGCATCCGCACGACCTTTGGCACTACGGACCTCCGCATCACAGAATTGCCCCATCAATTTAAAGATCAGATAAAAGACAACTTGGTAATGACGCTCCGTCTTGTCATTCAATTCATAAGGGAAATCCGCAAAAAAAGCACGCATACGCTGCATAAAAGCATCGACATCGCCGGACTCCAGTTCATGGACAAATTTACCGATATAGAAGCCCCTTGCTTCTTCAGTGATGGAAGAATAGAAAGGAGTGATAAAGTTTAGGAATCCGTAACGCACCTCTTCGTTTGGAAATTCCAGTTTATAGAGTTTAAAACGAGCATCGTATTCTTTGATTGTCAGATATCCGCTTTGATAGATTAATGGGATCGGGTTGTTCCGTTCGGCACGGTATTCGGTAAAAGCCGATGCTTGTGTCTCTACACCATCGATCAAAAGACGAAGGTCGTATTCACTTTTCTTCAATAATTCGACCAAAAAGGTAGGAGTTCCGGTCTGGAACCAATAATCGCCAAACTCTCTTTTATCTAATGCACTTAACGCACTGAAAGGATTAAACACTCCCTCCCGGTTCGGATGAAAGTGGTAGCCGTCGTATTGCTTTACCATCGTTTCAAATGTTTCTTCCCACGTCAGTGACTGCATTTGTCCCAATTGTTCCAACTCAGGACGCAAGTTGTCGGCTAATTCTCGATGTGTTATACCGCAAAGAGTTGCATAATTGTAATCTAGGCTTATATCATTGAGCTGGTTCAAATCGCTAAAGACACTGACTTGTGCAAATTTAGTGACACCGGTCAGGAATACGAAACGCAGGTAACGGTCAGCACTTTTAAGCACACCATAGAACGCTTTCATCGTACGCCGATAGGCATCCATCAGAGATTCGTTATTAATAGCCTGTAAAAGAGGTTTATCGTATTCGTCGATCAAAACAACAACCTGACGCCCGGTCTGTTCCCAGGCACGACGGATGACATAGAAGAAACGTTCTTCCGGAGCACGCAATTTCATTTCATCTCCGTAAACGGCTTCCCACATTTCCAGATATTGATTTAAAATAGCTACCAGATCTGCTTCCGTTTCATATTTACGGGCATTCAAATCGAGATGCAACACCGGATAAGTATTCCATTCCTGTTCTAATTGTTCAATGGCTAACCCTTCAAACAGTTCTTTCTTTCCTTGAAAATAGGCTTCTAGTGTAGAAATCAGCAAACTCTTTCCGAAGCGACGGGGACGACTAAGGAAATAAGGAACTTCACTCGCTGCCAAATGATAAACCTGTTCAGTCTTATCAATATACAAATAGTTTCCATTCCGAATCTTTTCGAAACTTTGTATTCCTATCGGTAATTTACGATCCGTCATCATACGCTATTTAAACTTTTGTCTAGTTGCTGAACAAAGATAGACATTTATCCGCATAAAGCAGAAACAACCAACCAATTAATATCGACCACAACAGAATACAAAAAAATCAGCAAAGTAGCTACTATCTATACTACTTTGCTGATTTTGTTTTTAAGTATTTTCCGGATCAAACACGAAAAAAGAGGTCATTATTGAGGCATCGGAGCTGCTGAAGGCGGAGGAGTCTTTGTTCCCCATGTCTTATTGGCTTTCGGCCCCATCTCCAGTTCCAGCAGACCGCCCTGAGCGATGTCGCTGTGCTGGAACCACGGTTGGTTCAACACTTCACCGTTCAGGCGGGCAGACTGTACGTATTTGTTCTCAGGAGAAGCATTATTCGCTTTGACCTCGAATGTATTGCCATTACCCAGGTCAACCTTCACATCCGTAAATACCGGACTACCTATATTATATGTAGGCGAACCGGGAGTAACCGGATAGAATCCCATCTGACTGAAGACAACGAAAGCAGACATACCACCACCGTCTTCATCACCAGGAACACCCATCACATCGTTACGGAACCACTGGTTCAACAACGTACGGATACGTTTCTGTGTCTTCCAGGGCTGACCGGCGTAGTTGTACAGATACGGGATATGCAAACTCGGTTCGTTCGCCATCGAGAACATACCCACATTACCGGTATGGTCGGGAAGGAAGGAGTAAAAACTCCATTTAGACATACCCAGCGGTTCGTTGAACATAGAATCGAGAGCCGAAGTGAAGGCTTTGTCTCCACCGATCATAGAGATCAGGTCGCCGATATTATGCTGTACGTCCCAACGGTATACATATCCGTTATTCTCGTCGTAGTAATCGCGTGCACCCAGGCCACCATCATAACGGTAATCCATCGGCTCGATAAACTTGCCGTCCTTATCCTTCGGATGGAAGAAACGGGTATCGGGGTTGAAGAGGTTACGGTAGTTGTACGATTCGCGCAGGTAATGTTTAGCTTCGTCAGTCTTACCCAGTTCGGCAGCGATCTGTGAAAGACACCACTGGTCGTAAGCCGTACCCAAGGTAACAGCTACCGGCTGGCGTTTTTCCCAGGGAGAAACATTGGCTACAGTCTCTTTTTCGCCTGGTTTCAATGCCGGGATATAACCGTGTTCCTTATAGAAATCATCCAACCATCCGGCAGGTGCTGCCGACCAGGGGATCAGTGTTTTCTCTTCGATACCTTTCTTTGAGGCAATATAAGCCTTTTCCAGGTCGAAGCCACGTAAACCTTTCTTCCAGGCATCGATCACGGTGGCTACGGCATGGTTGGAGTTCATACGACGCGAATCGCCGGTAACTTCCGGGAAGGTCGGCATCCAGTTCGTACCCATCTGTTCTGCCATCAGCAGGAAGGAGTTGATGATATCGCTTTCACGTTCGTTATCGATCAGGATACGCAATGGGTGGGTTGCACGGTATGTATCCCAAATCCAGTCGTCGGTATAGAAAGGACGACCTCCGTCTTCATGTACCTGGCCGTCGAAAGCACTGTAATAGCGTCCGTCTTCACTCAGGTTGACCGGACGTTCGTAGCAACGGTACAGGGAGGTGTAGAATACCACCTTGTCGTCTTCCGTTCCGCCTTGAGCCTGTATCTTGCCGAGGGCATCGTTCCAGTCGTTACGGGCGATCTTGGCAACCACATCGACATCATAGGCGGCAATCTCACGTTCCAGGTTCTTCTTAGCCTGTTCTTCGCTGATAAATGAGATACCGTAACGTACACCCAGCTTCTTTACATCATTTCCATAAGAGAGGACAAGAGCAGCGTCTTTTCCTTCTACTGATGTTTCGCCGTACTTCACAGTGTTGTCGCTCAATACGCCGGATTTCTGCGGTGTCTTGTCGGTTTCCGCATAAAGGTATACTTTTGTTTTCCGGTCGACGAACTGGTAACCGCTGACGTTCTTACCGTCGGTCTTCAACTGTCCGTTACGGCTGTTGAAGATCAGGTAGGCAGGACCTTCGCCTTCAAACGTAATACCATAAACGGCACTCTGGTGAGACGGGGCAAAATCTACGTCGATATTGTTGTCGTCCAGATATACCTGATAGCGATAAGGATAGATCTTTTCCTGATCGTAGCTGTAGTTGATAACCGGTTTCAGTCCGGATTCCTCTCCCTGGTACGGGCTCAGGTTGAAAGCGGAACTACCGCGGTGGCTGGTCACGATAACAGGCAGTCCGCTCAACAGGTCGCCGGTAAAGTCGGCACGCTCCGGATATACGCGAAGCATACTGTTAGGCAGATGTACAGTCGGATAGGTCGGCACCAGCAGGTGACTGATATTTCCCATGTAAGGGTTCACATAGTCCACCGGGCTTTTTTGCGGGGAAGACATATCTCCCCCGGAGGCACAAGAGGCCAGTAAAAAGATGGAAGCCAAAAAGGCTACGGGTGTCTTGAATCTTTTAATCATTTTTCTGCTATAATTTATAATTGTTTATTCAGCTGACTTCGGACGGTTCTCAGGTGCTGCCCCGAACTGCTTGTTCGGAGTATTTCCCATGACAAACGTCAAATTACCGCCTTTCATAATATCGTCATACAAAATGTATGACTTATCATACGGCTGGCCGTTCAGTGTAACAGACTGGATATAGATATTATCCTTGCTGTTGTTCTGTGCAACCACATCAAATGTCTTTCCGCCTTTTAAACGAACGGAGGCCTTACCAAACAACGGACTGCCAAAGACAAACACGCCGTTTGAAGGATTTACCTGATAGAATCCCAGAGCAGACATCACATGCCAGGCAGACATCTGTCCGCAGTCTTCGTTTCCGATGATCCCTTCCGGCTGATCCGTATAGAACTCATCCTGGATATAACGTACCTTCTCGGCTGTCTTCCACTGTTCGCCGGCATAAGGGTACAAGTAAGCAACGTGATGACTCGGTTCGTTGCCATGTGCATACTGGCCGATCAGACCGCTGATATCGCTGGATGCGCCCTCTCCCATATCGCCTTCAACAACGAACAACGAATCGAGCTTGGTTATGAAAGCAGCGTCGCCTCCCAGTATTTCGATCATACCTTCCGGATGCTGGGGTACGAAGAATGTATATTGCCATCCTGTACCTTCCGTAAAGTCTCCCACTCCATGAATAGAACGGAACGGATCGTACGGTGTACGCCAGCTGCCGTCATCCATCTTAGGACGGACAAAGTTAATATCCCGGTCATAATACTGAGCATAATATTTACCACGTTTCAGGAAATTCTCATAATCCTCCTGCTTACCCATTTTCTTAGCCATCAGTGCTGTACCCCAGTCGTCTGCCGCATATTCCATAGCAATGGAAGTGGCTTCATGGACTTTATCACAAGGGATATATCCTTTTTCAAGCACGTAAGGGACACCATTTTGTTTCTCGTAAGTCGCAGTACCTTTCATTGTCTGAAAAGCGCGTTCCGCATCGAAACCGTTAAAGCCTTTCAGATAAGCATCGGCAATAACAGGTACGGAGCTATATCCCGGCATACAGTTGGTTTCGCCTCCTACCAAATGCCAGATAGGAAGTTTGCCCTGCTGGTCGTAGATACTCAGGAAGGAATTGACGATATCGTCCACCTTCTCCGGTGCGATGATGGTATACAAGGGATTCAATGTACGGTAAGTATCCCACAAAGAGAAAGTGGAATAATTCGTCCAGTTTGTATCTGTATAGACTTTGTCGTCCTGTCCGCGAAACTCCCCGTTCACATCGCAATATAATGTCGGAGCAATGAATGTATGATAAACGGCTGTATAGAAAATCTTCTTAGCACGCTCGTCGGGGGTATCAACCACCACACAAGCCAGTTGGTCATTCCATTTGGAGACAGCTTCCTGGTGTACCTGGTCAAAATTCCAATGTGACAATTCCGCCTGCATATTCTTCAACGCATTCTCACAACTGACGGAAGAGATGGCTACTTTCGCCTGCACATCTTTGGTGCCTTCTTTGAAAGAAACGACACCTTTCACCTTTTCGCCGGTCAACTCGTCGGTACCTGCCGGTTCGTCGTCATTGAATACTTCGAGTGAAGCGACAGGCTGGTCGAATTTCATGGTAAAGAAGACTTTATGCTGCGGACTCCAGCCATGCGAGAAGCGATAGCCTTCTACCGTATAGTCATCGATCTTCTTCAGATATGTATCGTACGCACGGTCGCCGTTCCCTTCTTTCAGGTTGATCAGCAAATGAGCCGGTTCGTTCTGCGGGAAAGCATAGCGGTGCATAGCGACACGTTCGGTAGCTGTCAGTTCGACATGAACGCCATTGTCTAAAAGTAAAGAGTAATAACCGGGACTTACCGATTCGTTTTCATGCCGGTAGTAAGAGGAACAAGCTCCTTCAATGTTATCCTGTTCACCACGTGCCGTACGGACCTTGCCGGTAAAAGGCATGACCAGGATATCCCCCAGGTCGGCACATCCGGTTCCGCTCAGATGGGTATGGCTAAAACCGATCAATACACTATCCGAATAATGATACCCCGAACACCAGTCCCATCCTTTATGGATGTTCTGCGGGCCGATCTGCACGGCTCCGAACGGGACGTTCGCCCCGACAAATACATGACCGTGTTCACCTGATCCGATATAAGGATCTACATAAGAAACGTAATCCGTCTCCGTTGCCGTCTTCTCTGTCGTCTGGCAAGAGAATACGAAAGATGTCAGGCACACAACCAGGCCTGACATCATCCATTGTTTTTTCACATTCATATTATAATTAATATATTGTTATTTCTTCTTTTTTTCATCTACAGAGAATGAATAAGGAAGATCTTCCGGGTTAACGCCCCGGTTCAGATTCGGCTTGTCGCCCATCTTGATATCGAGCACACCACCTTTCAGCAGTTCGTTATGATCGAGATAATTCTTTGTATAGTTCACGCCGTTGAACGACATCGATTCGATATAGATATTCTTGTCGCTGTTATCGGGAGCATTGATCACCAGGTTCTTGCCGTTCTCGAAATGTAAAGTAGCCTTCTTGAACAACGGAGCACCTAACACATACTGTGTCGTACCCGGAGCAACCGGATAGAAACCAAGAGCAGAGAATACATACCAGGCAGAAGTCTGGCCGTTATCTTCGTCACCACAATACCCGTCCGGTGTCGGGGTGTACATCTTGTTCATCACTTCACGCAGCCAGTACTGAGCTTTCCAGGGCTGTCCGGCATAGTTATACAGGTAGATCATATGCTGGATCGGCTGGTTTCCATGAGCATAGTTACCCATGTTCATGATCTGCATTTCACGGATCTCGTGGATCACCTGGCCATAATAGCTATCGTCGAACAATGGCGGAACGGCAAATACGGAATCGAGCATCATAACGAAAGAATCTTTTCCTCCCATCAAGTCGATCAGTCCCTGAGGATCATGGAAAACAGACCAGGTGTAATGCCAGCTGTTTCCTTCCGTAAAGGCATCACCCCATTTCAACGGAGAGAACGGTGACTGGAATTTACCGTCGGCGTTCTTACCACGCATCAGTTTGGTTTCCTTATCATACAGGTTCTTATAGTTCATAGCACGCTTTGCATACAGGTCGAGTTCCTTTTTCGGACGGCCCAGTTCTTTAGCGATCTGGTAGATACACCAGTCGTTATAAGCATATTCCAACGTACGGGCTGCATTCTCATTGATCTTCACGTCGTAAGGAACATAACCCAGTTTGTTATAATATTCATGTCCCAGACGGCCGGTTGAAGAAACAGTCGGATGTACATTCTCCGTACCGTGGATCAAACCTTTGTACAGGGTTTCCAGATCATCCACTTTCACACCTTTCATATAAGCGTCGACCAGGATGGAAGCCGAGTTGTTACCTACCATGCAACCACGATGTCCCGGACTTGCCCATTCCGGGAAGAAGCCGCTTTCCTTATATGTATTGATCAAACCTTCCTGCATCTCTTTATTCATCGACGGATACATAAGATTCAGGAATGGGAACAGGGCACGGAAGGTATCCCAGAAACCGGTATCCGTAAACATATATCCCGGCAGTACTTCGCCGTTATACGGACTGTAATGAACGACATTTCCGGCTGCATCGATTTCGTAGAACTTACGAGGGAACAGCAGGGAACGGTACATGCAGGAATAGAATGTACGATACTGGTCTAACGTACCGCCTTCCACTTCGATCTTACCCAGCACATCGTTCCAGGCTTGTTTGCCTTTGGAAACCAGGGTATCGAAATTATCGTTACCCAACTCTTTCATATTGATGACAGCCTGGTCGAAGCTGATAAAAGAAGATGCGACTTTGGCATGAACGATTTCTCCCTTCTTTGTCTTGAAACCGATCACAGCTCCCACATGGCTCGAAGTCTGTTCTTTCGCGCCTTCTTTCAAAGAATTATCGGCGAAAGTGGCTTCGTAAGTGAAAGGTTTATCGAACTCGATAATGAAATAGTTCTTGAAGTTCTCGGGAACACCACCGCTATTCTTGGTCGAGTAGCCGATGATCTTGTTTTCTTCCGGGATGACTTTGATATAAGATCCATTATCCAGTGCATCGACAACAATGTAGGAATGGTCGTTTTCCGGGAAAGTGAAACGGAACAGTGCTGCACGGTCGGTCGGCGTCAGTTCGGTTATCACATCATGGTCAGCCAGATAGGCTTTATAATAATAAGGTTTAGCCACCTCGCTCTTATGAGAGAACCAGCTGGCACGTTTATCCTGATCGAACTCCGGAGTACCTACCACCGGCATAATCGCGAACTGTCCGTAATCATTGATCCACGGGCTTGGCTGATGGGTTTGCTTGAAACCACGAATTTTATTTGCCGTATAGACATACTGCCATCCGTCTCCCATCTTTCCGGTCTGTGGCGTCCAGAAATTCATACCCCAGGGACGCGCAATAGCCGGATAGGTATTTCCTGTCGACAGCTCGAAACTCGATTGAGTTCCCATCAACGGCATTGCATACTCTACCGGATCGAAGGCACCCGTACCGGTAGCTGCCATAGCAGGCTTCCCTACCCAGGCCATCATCGTGACCAAAGCAAGAGCCAATACACTTTTCTTATTCATGTTTTACTTATTTTTAGTTGATATATCACAAGTTTAAATTTAGCCAAATCATCAAATTCATTATTCACACAAATATAAAGACAATCCGGTACAGAAAGAACACAAATATCTTTAATTCGCATACAAAATCACATAAAGGGGCTCTTTTTATGAAAAAAGGAGGAGTAATCCTACTCCTCCTCTCCCATTTCTGACCATT
This sequence comes from Parabacteroides sp. AF18-52, assembly GCF_003479145.1. Classification (NCBI taxonomy): domain Bacteria; kingdom Pseudomonadati; phylum Bacteroidota; class Bacteroidia; order Bacteroidales; family Tannerellaceae; genus Parabacteroides; species Parabacteroides sp. AF18-52. Next base: position 259,460 of record NZ_QUGR01000004.1, on the reverse strand, counting down.
AACATGTAAAATGATCGACTAAATTAAAAACACTTTTTATCCATTGCTAGTATCTTTTACCGGGCAGAATAACCGGGGTTCTGGGTCAGACTCGGATTACGTTGCATCTCATTTACAGAGATCGGCCACAACAGGTCGGTTTCCTTAAATGTCGCACCGGAAGCATTCTGTGCCCCCACCAGGTTGACATAATCGATCCGGCCGGCCTCTGTTTTGGAGATCACAGGGAATTTACCTGTACGCACACAATCATCCCATATCTTATATTCCAGCGGGAACTCACGTAAACGCTCGGTCCAACAGGTTTCGATAAAGGCTTGTTTCGACAGTTTCTGTAATTCGGAAGCGATCTGATCAGCCGTTTTACCTTCCATATCGGCACGTGCCTGCACCTGTGCCAGGTAACCGGCAGCTTCGGCCGTTACTCCCTGGCTTTGAGCGATAGCTTCGGCTCCGTCCAGCAATGCTTCGGCATACCGGTAGACATTCCAGTCTTTCGTTCCTTTACCGGTACTAAGCAAAGCGTCTTCGTCGTAATAATACCAGCAGCCCGCATTCTTGGAAGACCATGTCGCCCCTGTATTCGGATTGGTGTATTCCCAATGGAAGAACTGGTTCGGTTGAATACGCAAGTCGTTCTTTTCGTATACATTCAGGAATTCGTCCGTCGGACCATAGACACGTTCGAAGATCGAATAAGTTCCGAATACGGAAACGGCACTCGAATTAAAGGCATAAGTCGGGAACCAGTCACTGGTATTTACCGCATTATCATACTCCTGGGCATAGATCACTTCATCCAGATCGTCGGTCGAACGAAGTTTGTTGAAGGCACTGTTCATCTTCATGTCGTCATTCGTAGCCAGGCTGTGCGGGGAATCGATTACGATCTTCGCATACGGGACTGCTTCTGCATACTTACCTTGCTGCATATACACAGAGGTCAACATCATAGCTGCCGCATATTTAGTGATCCTGTGGGAATTATCCGCAAACTTAGCCGCCGGCAGTGCATCGGCCGCCTCTTTCAGGTCGGTCTCGATCTGGGCATAAATAGTTTCCACACCCGTACGGTCCAGTTCCATGTTTTCGGCAGTAACATACGGTTCCGTATAGAACGGTACGGCACCAAAGGTCTTTACCAGATAAAAATAATTGAAGGCACGGAAGAACTTCGCCTCTCCGATAAGTTTTTTGGACAGGGCTTCCTCCATCTTGATATCCGGAATACTTTTGATGGCGGCATTAGAGACATTGATGGCCTTATAACAGGCATCCCATATCCCGTCCATCGTACCGGATATTTGCATGGTATATTGCTGGCGGTTCAACTCACGGGAATATTTACACACGATCTCCTGTCCTTCGTAACTGTTCAGGAAATAGCCGGTCAGTAATCCGGTAATAGAGGCGAAACTTCCTACATACGCACTCGGAGCGGAGGCTATCTGACGAATGGCCCCTGTGCGGTACAGATAATTGACATTTGCCAGAGCCTGTGCTTCCGTTGTATAATATCCCACAGTAGTCAGCTGGCTTTTGGGGTTCTCATCCAAAAAATCACTGCATGCCGTAAAGCTGAACAGTCCGGCACATAAAATCGCGGTCGTTAGTATCTTTTTCATATTTTAATAGTCTTAATAAGTTAAATGAATCAGAAAGTCACATTAACACCAAAAGTGAATGTTCTTGCTCTCGGGTAAGAGAAAAACGTCATGTTCTGACCAAACTTACCGGCTCCTTTATCAGTCGAACTGGTTTCCGATGTCGATTCGGGATCGTAGCCCAGGAAATCTTTGGAAACGATCTGGAACAGGTTGTTACCGCTTGCATACAGACGTAAACCGGACAAACCGATCTTCTTAACGACATTGCTATCGAAAGTATATCCGATCTGCAACATATTACAACGCAGATAAGAACCGTTGGCAACCCATTGCGAATCGGTTGTAGTATCCTGACCGGCATGTTTTACACCGTTATGCTCGGCGCTCTGCAGATAGATCATCTGCTGCATGGTTCCCGGATTTGTTCCGTCGTAAGCATCATAAAGGATATTCTTCAGGCCATTGGTAATACCGAAACGGTCGTAAGTCGAGTGGAAGAAACGTTGCAGTGTCTCAACGCCCCAAACGAACTGCAGGTCGAGTGTAAGGTCGAAGTTCTTGTAAGAAAGATTATTGATCCAGCTACCGGTCCAATCAGGTAATCCTTTACCGATGATGGTCTTTTCGGAAGAACGTTTTGCACGGCCAACCTGGCTCTTTTCACAATTACCGGCTTCAAAATCTTCTATGGTATAAACGCCCTGACGTTCCAGGCCATAGAAGCTACCCATACTTTCGCCTACACGCAGGATACTTCCGCCACCTACCCAGTCATACAGGTACACATCGGCATCGGTATCACCCAAAGCGAGGATTTTATTTTTGTTATAATTCAGGTTCACAACAGAGTTCCAGGTGAAATCTTTACTACGCACCGGAGTGGCATTCACCATCAGGTCCATACCCTGGTTCCTTACAGAACCGATATTCTTAAAGATAGTACTGAAACCGGTAGAGTGAGGAACCGGACAATCGAGCAACAGATCGGTCGTTTTCTTATTGTAGTAAGCAATATCGAAGTTCAGGCGATTCTGGAAGAAGCCGATATCGAAACCGATATCAAACTGTCCTGTCTTTTCCCATTTCAAATCCGGGTTTGACATGGTTTTGATATAAGACCAGGGAGCACGTTTACCGTCGATCAGGTGCGTTCCGGCATCTGTCTTACCCAAAGAGTTGTACGGGCCGATTTCCGAGTTACCTGTCAGACCGTAGCTGGTATGCAGCTTCAGGTTGCTTATCACCTCGCTGTCCGCCAGGAAATCTTCCTGCGAAATATTCCATGCCAGACCTGCTGACGGGAAAAAGGCATACTTATTATTATCTCCGAACTTGGAAGAACCGTCGACACGTCCTGTTACCGTTGCCGAATAACGATCTTTATAAGTATAAGCCAAACGCAGGAAATAGGAGTTCATAGCCCAACGTTCCCAACTTGATTCCGGACTGCTCGGATTGGTTCCGACAGCCATGTTGTTGTCTTCATAAAAGTCGTCGGCAAACCCTTCCGTACGAGACTTGTTCCAACGTTGCGTACGTTCCTGCCAGGATAATCCCGCCATTGCATTTATACGGTGCTGACCGAAAACTTTGCTATAAGTCAGATAAGTTTCTTCCTGCCAGTACAGAGAATTCCAGTTCTGGTATTCAGCCCAACCGTTAGGCATGGAGATGTTATTCAGGGAAATGGAAGAATAGCCTCTGTATGTCGCATTATGGCTGTCGATACCGAACTGGGTCTTCAGGTCCAGACCGTCCATCAAATGGAATGTCAGGGCGGCATTACCGAATATCTGCGTATTATAACGCATACGTTTCTGCAAGTCCAGGATCATTGCCGGATTGGACATACCCTCCAAACCGAAATAATTACTTTCCGTCAGAGAAGTGGTGCTGGTCGTATAATCGCCGTTGGCATCGTATACCGGCAACCAGGGAACCATCTCGATCATTGTACGCCGGGCATCCTGTCCGCCGCCATCTTCCGGAGTATAACGTCCCCAGGTATGATTGACCAACAGGTTCACGGCTGTAGAAAGCCACGGGGTCGGGTTGGCATCGTAGGCGATCTTTGCATTCAGACGTTTATTATACGTATTGTTTACAATACCTTGCTGGTCGGTATAATTCAGGAAAGCACCCATGGAAGAGTTCTTACCTGCCTGCTGGATATTTATCTGATGGTTGTGTGAAACGGCTGTACGGGTAGCTTCATCCTGCCAGTCCGTATCGTACAACGGGTTACCGTTCTCATCGAAGTAATTACGGTCGTGGAACCAGTAGGAACGATCCAGAGACCAGTTCTTTCCCATGTAAGTGTTTTCATTTTCCAATCCTTTCATAAAGGTATCACACCATTCCTGAGAATTCAACAGGTCCATTTTACGTGCAATATGGCTAACGCTGATCGATCCCTGATAGCTCACGGCTGTTCCTTCGCCATCCTTCTTTCCGCGCTTGGTTGTTACCATAATGACACCATTCGCACCACGGGCACCGTAGATCGCTGCGGCGGAAGCATCTTTCAGTACTTCCATCGATTCGATATCATTCGGATTCACCAATCCGAAGTCCTCCATTACGACACCGTCCACTACATATAACGGTTCGGAAGATGAATTGATAGTCGCCATACCACGGATAATAACACGGTTGGAATAGGCTCCCGGCTGGCTGGAGTTTGAAAAGATATTGACACCAGATACTTTACCTCGCAGGTTATCCAGCGCACTGAAGTTCTGATTTTTCGTCAGTTCTTCCCCCTTGGCAACTCCGATAGATCCTGTTACATCCGATTTACGCATCGTTCCGTAACCTACAACGACCACTTCGTCCAGTGCCTGCGTGTCTTCCGCCAATACCGCACTAACTGTGGATTGGCCGTTCACCGGGACTTCACGGGTGAGGTAACCGATATAAGAAATTACCAATACTGCTTTATCCGGTATCTCCAGCGAGAACTTACCGTCGACATCGGTGATCGTTCCATTGGTCGTTCCTTTTACTACCACATTGGCACCGATGATAGGCTCTCCTGACGAATCGGTCACCGAACCGGTTACTTTTTTACCATGCTGTTTGATGGAGGGCAGGCTGTTCTTCGTCAATACAATATAATCATTCTCAAAAGCGAACTTCACTTCCGAGCCTGCAAAAGCATCATTCAGGTATTGGGCGACAGTTCTGTTGCCGGCTTTTACAGGAATGGTTTTATTCACATCTACTTCATTCTTACTATAGACAAACAGATAGTCGGTTTGTTGTTCGACCTGGTCTATAAAATTCGCAATAGTCATAGTCTTTCCACTGATATTCACCTTCACGTTTTGCGAGCTTGTTTTCGATGCAAAGGAAGAGAATACACAAAGGGAAAGCAGAATGGCTGAAATTCTCATAACATTTAGAATTTTCGGTTCTTTTTTCATAACTTTGTATTGTTTACTTGTTAATACTTAATTATTTTTGATTACGTGTTAGCAGACGGCCGAATGGATGCGGGAACGTCTTTCGGCCGTTTTTTCTTCTTTATACTTCCATAGGCAATAAATAATTTAAAGGTTAAACATATTTGATGATCTCTCTATTTTATCTGATTATTATGCTATTATTTTCTTCGTCTTTCATATACGTAAAATAATAGACTTTCCGCAATGTACGGAGTGCACTTTCCACCCCGTCGCGCTGCCGGAATTTTCCACTGAATTTATATTTCATAAGCTTGCTGTTACTGACCGTTATCCCGATATCATAATACAGTTCGAGTTTCTTTATTATTTCTTCAAACGGGACGTCATCAAATGCATAAATACCCTCTTTCCACAGCAGGAAATCGGTATTTCCCATAGGACGTTTTACTAATTTATTGTCTTTTAATTCGGCACATTCGTTAGGATTCATAAACAGAGCTTTAGCCTCGTCTTCCCGTTCATATATTTTGACCGAACCTTCCAGTAATGCCGTATTAAACTCATTCCTGCCTTTATAGGCAAATACATTGAATTTTGTACCCAACACTTTTATATCCAGCTTTTCAGTCGATACGACAAATGGCTTTTGTTCGTCATGTTCGACCTCGAAAAAGGCCTCGCCGTCCAATTCCACTTTACGCTCTCCGCTGGTAAAACGATTCGGATACCGGAGTGTGGAACGGGCGTTCAGCCATACAGTCGTCCCGTCATGTAACTTCACCATCGCCCGCTGGCCGGAAGGTATGGAGAACTCTTCATAAGCAATATGCTCTTCCGGAGATTGTCGGTTGTCCAACACTATCCAGGTGGAAAGGATAGTCAGGCAGATGGCCGCGGCATAGCCTGCCACATGTCTCATAAAAGGTACCGGATTATGTTTCTTCCTGCAATGAGCCTGTTTGAAACCTGCCAGTTTATCGACGGCATTCAATTCATCATTTTCTTTCGGTAACCAAGAGGATAATGCATACAGATTCTGCACGGAAGAGAAGTCTTTTCTGACTTTCGCATCCGTCCGAATCCTTGAGAATAACAGCTTTCTCTCTTCTGCTGTTATTTCTCCTTCAAAATATTTAGTTATTAAGTAGTGCATTTTCCGGCTTGTATACAGGGAGAGCGTTTCAAAATCCATTTACTCCCAAAGCCAGTATGCAAATAAATATTATTTAACATCCAATAGGAAGAGTAATAAAGGCAGGTAGTCCTTTAGTTCTATGCGTAGTTTCCGTAAGGCTATGGTCATCTGGTTCTCTACGGTACTCATCGATAAATCAAGTTCGTCGGCGATCTCACGGTTCTTTTTCCCTTCGATACGGCTTTTAAGAAAGACCTGGCGACAGCGTTCGGGAAGTTTATCGATAGCAGTCATCAGTATTTGTTCTATCTCTTCATCCGAAGTAAAAGAATAATTCAGTGATTCCAAAGATGCCAGCTTTGCACTAAGCTCCTCTTTATATTCGTCTGCTATGACTTTGCGCCTGAGATAATCAAGGGATTTATTTTTGACTAATGCAAAAAGATAAGAAACCAAACTTATCTGTATATCCAGCACCTCTCTCTTCTCCCATAACAGGAGGAAAACATCCTGTACTATATTCTCCGCATCTTCATCAAACAATACATATTCCTTTGCAAAACGAAACATACGGGAATAATACATCACATAGATTTTGTCAAAATTATTCCGTACATCTTTCAGCAAAATATCTGTATTTTCCACTTGCATTTTTATCTCAGGAATTACTTGTTTTTATAAAAACTCATAGACATGAATGTTATTGCCACGACAAAGATATAAAAGATACTTTCATCGCAATAAAGTTCAGGTAAGAAATATTTCCTTATCAAACGACAGAGAGGGAGAGGTAAAAAGAAATGCCGCTTATGAAAAGCCATCCCTTCCGAAGAATCTTTCCATAAGCGGCATGCTCTATTTTTTTCATCCGAGACTACCAGGATAACTTTATAAACTTATTCTCCCACGGAGCAAAGTCTGTCGTTCCGTTTCCGGTTACAGGGTCTCCCACAACATCGCAAACCGTCACTTTCGTGAAGTTGACCTTATCGGAAGTAACGGCGAAGGTAGCCGGTTTCCCATCCACCTCGCGCAACTGGAGCATGACGGCCTTTTCTCCTTCAACAGGCTTCATGTTTACCAGCAACAGGTTGGCAGGGGTAATCGTAAAGACGGAGGCCGGCGAGATGACCTTGGAACCTTTGGCACCAGCCGGCAATACGCGGGTCAGGAACGGGATACGGTTCTCCCAGGCAAAACGGGTGGCATAGCCAAGAGAGTTGTCCTTATCGGAGTTGATGAAATAGCTCCATTGCAACTCGCCCATCTGGTCGGCATTGAAATTGGTTACCCAATAATTGTTCATCGGCCAGGAATACATATTGGTGGACTGCGGAACGGCGCCGGCTTTATAACGTCCTGTATTGATCGCACCGAACTGCATCAAAGGGATTTCCGGACTACCCATAACAACCTGCGACTCGCTGTTGCGTGCCGTGGCAAAGTTCTGGACCGTGTACCAGTCGTTCGATGATCCGGGTATCTGATCTACACCAGCCTGAATATTTCCACCGGGGACATCCAGAAAGATCTTACCCTGCTTGACTTCAAACGGGAAGGAGATGTAAACAGCTTCCGGATCGGTAACGGCTTTCTTACGCAGGCGGTAAACGATTTCTATCTTCTTGGTCACGTTGAAGACACGGAACTCCACCATCAGGTTGTTCGGCTCGCGGCCGGCAACCGTCTCGCCACGGAAACGGTAGGTATCCCAGATGTCGCCTTTCTCGTAACGTTCGAAACGGATCCGTTCCGGACGGCGGCGAAGGAATTGCGGGGCACGGTATTGTTCCATCGGATGACGACTGTCGATGATCTCATAGATGAACTCTCCCATCTCCCACTCTGCATTCGGCGTCGTCAGTTCCTTGTTCAGTTCCTTGTCGAAGAGTTTGCTGATAGTGCCCTTACGCGGATTGAAGTCGATGGAATACCAGGAATTTTCCACATGCGCATTCTCCAGCTTCTCTGCCGATTGTATAGCTGCACGGGGAGCATCTTTTACCTTAATATAATATTGCGCATATCCCAGAGCCGGTACGTCTTTTACATAAAGAGACCAGTACGTTCCGTCCGAACGGCTTTCTGCCGGTTGGGCAGGAATGACATTGCCCGAAGCATCCACTATCTCGAATACCCTTTCGCGCGGTAGGATCTGGTGGTCGATGTATACTTTGGCGATGCCACTATACGTCCAGTTCAAGGTATTGAAGACGGCAACAGACGGATATTCGGCTTTTGGCACGAAAGACTGCAGCAATCCCATCGTCACCTCTCCCAGCAAGCCGGAATGGCGGTAAGCCTCCCAGGCATACGACTGTTTCAAGGAACGTTGTTCCCAAGTCTCCTTGCAATAGGCATCACGTACACTTTCACTGTAACCGAACGTATGTTCGTCATAAAACAACAACGCTTTGTTGATATCGTATATCTGGTCGTCTATCTGCGCGGGAAGTTTGGCTCCGAGCATACCGGCAAAAGATAATCCTGCCTGATTGGCGATAATATCCGAATGGGTGATACGAGATATGGCCGCTTCACGTGCTCCGGATCCAAAACCGTCGGTCCACCAGTCGGGCCATGCGCCACGGATGGTCTGTATCTTATCGGCATAGTTCGATTCCACCTCTTTGATAAACTCGCTGGCTACGGCCGTACGGAGTTTAGGCCATTCGTATTTCTCGTTCCATTTCATCAGCATCTCGCAACTCTTGGTCGAAGGAGGCGAATTGTCCGTGAAATAACCGGAGTGCTGGGCGGCAACGATATCGTACGGATAGTTTTTCGCTTCCATCTCTCCCAGATAATTCAGAACGCGTTCCTCAAACTGTTCAAAGTTATCGGTATGGATACCGAAGAAGTTACCCTGGTTATAATGCTCGGCACGATAGGTCAGCACCTTCTTTCCCGAAGGAGACTGCCACCAGAAGACGGTCGGGATATCGAAACAGATCAGGGCACGGTGGCCGTGTGTTCCCATATTGACATACTTCACACCGGCGTCGGCAAAGAACTCGCTGAAGCACCAGCCGATACCGTTCACATCGTTCTGCATGGCGACTTCCGCCTTCAAACCGGCATCGCGGAATTGTTTCAGGGGATACAAAGAGGCAGCCAATGTCTGTTCGTCCGGCAGTTCGTCGAAGTTCAGATACATGGCGGCCAGCTCGATACGTCCTTCCGCTACCCGTTTCTTCAGCCGGGCGATCTGTTCGGCGGGACGGCATTTCAGGTATTCGCTGACAGCCCAGGCGATCTCGCAAGTCCAGCGGAACTTGGCGAAGTCGGGGTAATTGTCGGTTGCATCGCAATAGTCGAGCGCATAGTCGATGTAACGGAGGTGTTCCGCCAGAATCTCGGTCTGCGAACGGGTATAACCGATATCCGTATGGGTATGCTGTACCATATTCATCTGCCAATGGCGGACAGGTTTCACTTCTACCTGAGCAGACTCTTTTTCTTTCCCAATCATTACCGTCAGAGGTAGTTGCACAGCGGACTGTACAGCCGGTATCTCAAAAAAGAACTGGTTAGCGCCATCATTCAACTTCTCCTTTCGCGACTGGTCTCCCAACATAAGCGTAGCAGTAACAGGCGCACCGCTATGCTTCATGGTTACCCGTACTTTCTGCACCGGGCCTTTCGCCGTTTTATATAAGGCTGGGAACAGGTGGGTTTCGATCGCCGGAGGCGCTGTCGAAGCACTCCATACGGAGGACGACATAGCGAACAATGCCAATCCTGCCAGAAATAAGGTCTTTAGTGTTTTCATAAGCATCTATTTTTTATCGATTCCAAAAGATATAAGACAAATATAAAGGATACAGAGCAGGAGGATGGATAATCCGGCAACCTGCCCGAAACCGTCGGCAACAATCCCCATCAGCGGAGTGATCAGCGCACCGCCGGATACTCCCATGATCATCAGGGCCGATATTTCGTTCGCACGCTCCGGTTTATGCTGAAGGGCAAACGAGAAGATGATCGAGAAGACATTCGCACAAGCCAGTCCCACAATAACGATCATCACGAACATGCTCCATGTGTCGGGAACCGCCAACAGCAGGACAAACGCCACGATGGCGACAAACATGCTATATTTCAGGAAACGGCTTGCCGAAAGTTTCGCCAACAGGAAAGCACCGGCAAACGAACCGATTGTACGGGCGGCAAAATACAAGCTGGTTCCTAATCCGGCTTCGGAAAGAGCCATGCCGGTACGCTCCATCAGGAGTTTGGGAATAGTCGTGTTCAAGCCGACATCTATGCCGACTATAAAGAGAATTCCCAGGAACAGGGAGGTTATATATTTATCGCTGAAAAGAGATAACGTCGTTCCAAAAGTAGCTTTCGCTTCTTCCAGTTTTTCCTTTCCCGGAATGGTCGAGATCAACCAGACGGTAGAAACAAGTGTCGTTGCTGCATAGACGGCGAAAATCAGTTTCCAGTCACCCCAAAAAGAGGCGGCGGCTCCCGCTATGATCGGTCCCAGGAAAGAAGAGATGGCCTTGATGAACTGCCCCAGAGTCAGGACGCTGGTGATGCGATCCGGGTTGACGACGTTGGCGACCATCGGGTTCAACGATACCTGAAGGATCGTATTACCGATACCCAGCAAAGCAAAAGCCAGCAGGACTGAAGCAAAATCGTAGAGGAACAAAGGCAGCAACATGGCCAGAGTGGTAACGGCCAACGCTATCACAACAGTATTGCGCCGCCCGGCTTTCCCCATCAGGATACCTGTCGGGATCGAGAACAGGGCAAACCACAGGAACACCATCATCGGTATCAGGTTGGCTAGCGTATCGGAGAGGGCAAAATCTACCTTTACATAATTGGTAGCGATGCCTACTACATCGACAAAGCCCATCACAAAGAATCCGAAGAGGATGGGGTAAATAGCTTTTGAATTTTGTTTATTCATGGTATATATTCTTTATTTGTAATCATCCACAGCCTGATTGCCCATATCCATCTCCAAGCGCCCTCCGGCAGTGATTGTTTCAAAAGGAATACGGGTGGCAGGATATACCTCGCCATTCAAGCGGTATTGCTGCACATAGACGTTTTCCTTACTGTTGTTCTTTGCTTCGATAACAAACTCTTTTCCTTTATAATATCGATTGTTGAGCTGGATGGTTATCTTGTCAAATACCGGACTGCCCAAAGCAAAAGACGGCGATGAATCCGTCAGGCCTTTCACATCGAACATTCCCAGTGAAGCGATCACATACCAGGCACCTAACTGGCCCTGATCTTCATCCTGTCCGTAACCATAGCCATGAATCCCGTCCGTACCATAGAACTCATCGAGGATGGCACGTACCCATTTTTGGGTCAGCGAAGGACGTCCGGCTTCATTGAACAGCCAGGAGATATGCAAGCAAGGCTGGTTACCCTGGTTATACAGGGTTTGCAGACCGGCAAAAGCACCGACTTCCGTACCACCGCTGAAAATCAGCTTTTGGGAAACAGTGAAGATACTATCCAGGCGTTGATTGAAAACATCCGCACCGACCTTGCTGACCAGTCCTGCCGGATCCTGAGGCACATAGAACGTGTATTGCCAGGCGTTTCCTTCCTGAAAACCGCGCCAGACCTGCATCGGGTTGAAATCACCGATGAACTGTCCATCTGCCTTTTTCGGGCGTACGAAATTGGTCGAAGGGTCATAGATACGTTCCCAGCCTTTGGACAACCACATCAGTTTATCATAATCTTCCGTCTTACCGAGCTTCTTTGCCCATTGGGCAACGGCCCAGGCACTATAAGAATATTCCAAAGTATGGGAAGCGGAGAACATAAACGCTTCGTCCGGTCCGTCGCCTTTATCCTGGTGGGGGACATAACCGTATTTGAGAAACATGTCCGTATCGACCTTACCGGCACCGAGCGGACGGTCCGTACCATCGAGTTCATTTTTGAGGGATGCTTCATAAGCCAGGTCTACATCAAAGTCACGGATGCCGCATTGATAAGCGCCTGCCAGAATCGTACTCAGCAGGTTCGTGCCGACACCCGATACGTAACGGCTGTTGGCAATACCGTCCGCCAGCCATCCGGCATCTTTATAAACCAGCAAATGACTGCTGATGTAATCGGAAGCATATTCCGGATAAGCCAATATCCATACCTGCGAAAGATTCCACTGGGCACCCCAGGCTGCATCGGTGTTATACAGATTATGTACCGGCTTGCCGTCTTTCACGGGAATTTGTCCGACACTGCCGTCGTTGCGGGGATAAGCTCCGTTCACATCGCTCGCCAACCCACGCCCTAACAGCGCATGATACAGGCCGGTGTAGAATTTCACCTTGTCTTCCTTCACCGGAGTTTCTACCCGGATGCGTCCGAGGTAGTTTTCCCATTGCTGATGGGCGGCTTCTTTCGCCTGGTCGAAGGTGAATGTACGTGCTTCTGCCTCCAGGTTCAGGCGGGCATTCGCTACGGATGTGTACGAGAGGCCAACCTTAGCCGTAATGCTTTCGCCTTCGTTCGTTTTATAAGTGAGGTACAAACCTGATCCGATACCTAAAATATGTCGGGTGTCCGGCTGTATCTTCTCTCCGGCAAATGTACCGTAACCTTCCGGCTGTTTATCCAGCTGGGCGAAAAAATAGAGAGGAACTTCTGCTCCGGGTTGATATTTCTTTACGTATTCCGGCATAGTGATTACCCAGCCTTCTACTGTCCCATCTTCGTTCAGGGTGACGGAAGCATCTTTCACAGCACCGCTCTCTCCTTGCCTGTTACCGATATCGAACAGGATACGGCTCTCGTCGGATGCCGGGAAGGTGTAACGCTGGAAAGCCACGCGGGGCGTAGCGGTCAGTTCTGCACGGATATTGTAATCTTGCAGGTTAACGGAATAATAGCCGGCCGTTGCAATCTCTTCCGAATGATCGAAACGGGAACGATAGCCGGTTCCGGTAGAATCATCCACGGCACCGGGGACAGTCTTCAACTCGCCTACCGTAGGCATCAGGACGATGCCGCCCACCTGAAATTCATGCAAGCAGGGGAAACCTTCGATCGAAGTATCCCGGTAATCATAGCCGGTAGCTTCCCAGCCGGAGTTATTCCCCAGATGCCCATTGGTCGACGGGGCAGGCTTTGCCATCCCGAAAGGATAAGCTCCCGGCGTGAAATGGAACCAACGGCAATGGGCTGTCCCGATACGTGGCTCCACATATTGGGATAGTTCTTCTGCAACCCTCTCCTCCTTCACCGGCGAACAGGCAATAGCCAATCCACCAGCCAAAAGACAGAGAGCCGCACTTAAGAAATTGTTTTTATTCATGGCGTAACTTGTTTATTATTTTAGTTGACAGTTGACAAGTGACAGTTGACAGCTATTTCGGCTCTCAGCCGATTTATTTATCGAGCGCGAAGCTAAACTGTCAATTGTCATCTGTCAACTGTCAACTAATTTGTCAATTGATTTAGTGCATAAACATAAGCTCCCAAAGCTACCGAACGACTGGCACCCTGCTTACTGATCATAACTCCGATACGTTTACAAGGGTCATAATCCACCTCGCGTCCTGAACCGGGAACGTGTATCTTGACTGCTTCTCCTTTTGCAAACTGGCTGAATTGAGTCTCGTCATCCAGATTATAGGCTTTACTTTGCAAACGACTGAAACGACTGCCGTCCATCATGCCGGTCTGGCTGTTCATCTCCTGTAAAAGTGCGGGAAGGATATATTTAGCCGCACCCGTCAGACCACCGCCGATCACGATCAGGCCGTCGATCAACGTGATTGCCTGTGCTATGGCATCCCCCGCCATCTCTCCCAGTTCGGCAAAGGCACGAAGGGCTGCTTGCTGGTTACCCGGACGGGTGCCTTCTGCCATATCGAATATATCTTTCGGAGTATAAGTGGCTGTGTCTCCGGAAAGCTCCCGGTACACTCGTTGTACGGCACGGATGCTCACGCTTTCTTCTACAATATACTGCTGATATTTCTTATTGCGGAAACACCAGATGTCACCTCCGGCAGCATTATCGCCCATCAGCAGATTTCCATCGATAACGACTCCTGCACCGAAACCTGTACCCAATGTGACACCCAACAGGTTTTTATAACGTTTGATGCTGCCTGTCTTTTCCAAACGGTTATTTATCTCCGGCAAAGCACCGGTCAGTGCTTCCCCGTAAGCAAAAAGGTCACCGTCATTATTTATGAAGACAGGGATATTGAACTGGTCTTCCAGATACGGACCTAATGCCACACCTCCCCGGAAAGAAGGAAAATTCGGCAGGTTACCGATGATACCTGCCGGATAGTCTGCCGGACCGGGAAAAGCGAAGCTGATAGCGACCGGCGGCTCCGGCAGTTGCTCACGGATACGGGTGAAACCTGTTGCCAGTTGTTCCAAACACTGATCCAGGTCGCAGGCACAGGAGGGTAAAGTGATCGGGGTCACGATCTCATCGCCCCCGCGGATAGCCGAGAAGACCAGGTTGGTTCCTCCGGCGTCGAGAGTCATTACTATGCGGTTATCGTTACTATACATTATATATATGTGTTTTAATTGATATTCGATTTTATCCTTTCACCCGAACATATGCTTTTATCGTTCCGCAGGATTTCCCTTCGGAAATACCATACGGACGAATCGTATAATCACCGACTATGGCAGGAACAATAAACGTTTCGGCATAATGGACAATGAATGGTTCGAACGCATTCGTCGGACTCTCCACGATCAGCTCATCACCTTCGATCACATTAAGAACGTTGACTCCCCCACCTGTATTGTGCGGCACCATTCCGGTAAACCAATGACGACGGGTTTCGATAAACTCATTTTCATGCAGGCCGGTACGTTCTTCCACCCAACCTTCACCTTCGGCACGCGGTTCGAAATGATTGACCAGCTGGTCGCGTACAAAATCAGTCTGCCGTTCCCACTGGATCACATGGGAGCCGTGTTTGATATTGATCGGGCGCGGCTTACCGTCCAGTCCCAGACGTCCCCAATCCCACAGTTTGAAGGTGAAAAGACTGGGTGTCGCACTGATCTCAAGCACCATCGCATTCGATCCCGAACAATGGATGGTCCCGTTCGGGATCAGGTAATGGTCATGTTTCTTTGCCGGCCATTTGTTCACATACTTCTCCGTATCGAACGGTTCGCCCGAGACCTGCGCCTCATTCAAAGCAGAGATCATCTCTTCCGGATCGACACCGGTTTTCAGTCCGAGATAAACTGTTGCATCCTCACCGGCATCCAACAGATAGTAACTCTCGTCCTGCGTGTACCAGAGACCGAACGTATCATGGATATATTGAGTTGTCGGATGAACCTGTAAACTCAGATTACCCCCTCCCATCGTATCGAGAAAGTCGAAACGTATCGGGAAGTCCTGTCCGAAACACGATTCTACCGGACCACCCAACAGGTTACGTGTCTGATAGAACACCAGGTTATTGGAAGCCATCTCGAACAGTTCGCCTTCAACTTTCAGATACAAGCTATTCTCTTCCGGCACACAATCGAAACACCAGCCAAAATTCTCCTGCTCCTTATCCAGGTCGCATACTTCTTTCATCCACTGACCGCCCCAGGGTGCAGGGTCGAAGAAAGGAACCACGCGGAACGGTTTATGGGCAGTCTTTTCCAGACCGGCACGCATCGTCTCACCGGTAATCATCTTCGGCATACCGGCAATATGGGTATCCAGCCAGTAATCGACTTCAGGCAGTAATTCTTTCTTCAGGGCATCACAGACATTCCAGTCGATGAAATATCCCCGTTTATAATGGTAGGAAGGGGCTTCCTCACGGTTCTTCACACCTAACCCATCGATCTCACCCCGACGGAAACGCTGCTGTATCTCCCAACGTGCCATATCCACATAAACCAGCACATCGGCTTTGCGGACAATCTCTGCCGCGGCATGTCCGTAAATAAGAATCAACCCGGTAGACGCTGTTATCTTCTCCCGGCATTCTTTTACTTTGTCTGCATCCAGAAAGTCTGCATAATAAAAGGGTGCGCGACGTCCAAAAAGGCGATCGTCTGTCAGATAAGGATAAGTCATCTTCTCAATGTCTTTTACGCCTTTAAAACACTGATCCGAATGAATCATCAAAGAAGGTTGCAATGTTGCCAGATGTTCAGCCAGTTCTTCCGGATATACACCATGATAACACTCAATGACAACGACCTTTCGTGCCAACTTTTCCGGGACGTTGCATGCTTCCTTCAACTTATCCAGCACAGACTCCCAACCTTTCCAAAGAGCCCCGTCGACAGCTGTCGAGGGACTTTTATCATAATTACTCTTTCTCATTATTTATTTATTTTCTTCTGACCATTCATTAAACATCTCGATAGCTTTTGCCAGTACTCCTGCCGATCCTTTGAAATGACCGGAGCCACTGGGCACACCGCCCATACCGTACCATTCGTAGAAACCCTTGTTTTTGATTACCCGGTCGATCATCGGACGTACTTCTTCATAGGCTTCTTTTACCATCCCATTGGCAATAAGCTGCTGGATCATACGGCCTCCGAACCAGGTCCAGTCACCGCCATTCTGATAGATATACGCTTTCGACATTCCTCCACGGAAAAAGTTTTCCGGATAAGTGGGATATAAGGTTAAACCGATACTCGGCATACCCGACAGACGGACATTTTCCAGCATCTGCGCATTGACCGTAGCGATCTCTTCCGGAGACAACAGGCCGGCTTCAATCGCAATGGCCGTTCCTCCGTGATAATGCACGTCCAGTTCATTAAAGCCTTCGGGTATCGGAGAATTTTCGGGATAGATATGCGGAATAAACTTCTGCCGCTGCGCATCCCACAGATGTTTACGGGTATTTGCGGCAATACGGGCGCGGAGTTCTTTCCAACGAGTCTGATCTGCCTCGTCCGCAGTCATCTCCTGCATATAATCGAGGGCAATGATAAACATGGCGTTGTCATAGACATCGATAGCCGGGTCGGACAGTTCGTTCATATCGCAACCGAAGTCGTCGTTTGGCTGCACGTCTCCCCAGTCTGCCGTCATGGCACCGTAGAGGAGGCCGTATTGCTCGTTATAACGTTCTTTCATCAGATAGTCGATCATTCCGACCATACGCTGGTAGACCGTGCGGCCTGCAACCGTTTCATTCAGGATAGAGGTGTCGCCGGTCTTACGGATATACTTTCCTACGATATGGATCAAAGAAGATTCCTGGTCGGTTTCGACCGTATTCTTAAAAGCGACATGGTCGGGAGCCGCATCCGAATAATACGGATGGTCATCGCCCCAGTTGAAATCTGTTTTCAGGACATAACCATCTATCATTTCGTCGTTCGGCTGTTGCAAAGCAAAGAACAGCAGGATCGCATTACGCAGGTCGGACGGGTTGCTCTCTTCACAGGCTACTTCGATAAAGGTATTCATATCGCGTGCCCATATCTGGGAATAACCGCTTCCCGCATTGAACCCGCTGCGGATCACAGAACGGGCCATACTGTCGACCACATGGAAACTCTGATCGGCAAGGATTTCTTTGGCTAACTGCTGTGTTGCCGTAGGGGCTGTACAAGATAAAAGTCCACCACAAAACAGGGCGAATAGTAAATGTCTTTTCTTCATTAATCTATTTGTATAAATATACTGCAAAGATAGAAAGCTTGCTTCTGAATAAAGCAAGCTTTTGTTTCGATATACTTATACTATCTTACGATCCAAGATCTCGTAAAAGCCGGTCGAACAGTGTAAGTAGAGATTTTAGGCCTAAAAGCCTGTTTATTCAACAACAACCTCTTTCCCTTCCGTATTCGCACGGATCAGATTGTCGTACATCGCTTCGCAATAAACCGGAGGCAGATAGAAACGTCCCGGATAGACGGCACAAAGGTTGATCTTTACAGTCACCTGGCGACCCGATGGCAGATAATCGATATAACTATACACCTTATCGTCGCGGATATCCTGGTAGTTCACGCCTGTAGCCTGGTTATCCGTAGCTCCGTCATTCAGAAAGCGGGTATTGAGAATCTCCCAACCTGCCGGGAATATCTCCGTTAATACCAGATTGTTCATGCCCCGGGCAGATGGATTCTTAACCGTTACCACAGCCATAAAATTCGTTCCCTGCGGGAGTTTGGCCACATCTACGGCGCGACCGTTCTGATCGGTATAGCTGACAGCCAACGATACACCGTTCGCATAGGCCTCTTCCTTGCCCTGCTCCGGAATACCTTCGGTCAGGATGCGGGCGAACAAGGTCGACTTACCGGTATTCTGCAGGTCAACCATTGCAGATGTTCCGGCTTTATCCAGTAATTTTTCCGTCCATACATTCTTTGTGGAACTTACGTTGCCCGTCTTTCCGCTGCAGGAATAGGTAAAGTCCATCGAACCTCCGACCTTGTATTTAGCCATATAGTCAGACAGGGCTACCAAAGCAAATGCCGTGGACTGCGTACTCAGCCAGTCATCCGAAGAAAGAACCTTCGAGATATCGCGGGTTAGCAAAGCAGCCTCTTTACCGTCATTCAGCAAAGTCAGTGTCATCAGACGGATAGCCTCATCACGCAGGCTGCTGCCGAATGTCAGGTCGTAATCCGAATAGTCTGTCTTCACTTCCGTCGTCTTTTCAATCAAGCCTTTCGCCACATCGGTACGTCCGACCAGAGCATAACCGGCAGCAAGCAGCCAACGGCTCATCGGTGTCAGCGATTTATTTTCTTTCAGGCGGTTCATGGCACCGACCTCAGGTACTTGTCCCAATGCCAGCACATACAAACGATATGCCTGCGTCATCTCTTCCGAACGAACATAGTAGGAACTTACCGGTTTCCAGTCGCGCGCTACACGCCGCAGGTTATTCAATACGTTACGCTTCATTCCATCGGGAACCAGATAACCTTTAGCCTCGGCAGAAAGCAGGAAATGGGTTGCATACACCGTCCCCCAGGCGTTGCTGCTGGTACCGCCGGGCCAGTAAGAGAATGCTCCGTCCACCGTCTGGTAAGAACGCAGGCGGCGGATTACCTCCTTGACAGCGTTCTCGGTTGTCACCTGCTGCTCTTTCGACAAAGCGGCAAACTCACCTATATACAGTTGCGGGAAACCTTTGGAAGTGATCTGCTCCACACATCCGTGAGGATATCCGATCAGGTAAGACAAACGGGAGGACAGGTTCAACGGCGGTACATCCGACATCTCCAGTGTCAGCGAATTAGTCCCCTTCATACCCGGCAAACGGACAGTTTGTGTCCATGACTTACCGGCCTCCAGGGTGACAGGCAGAACCTTCACCTGCGGACGGCTGACGGAACGGATCTCTATATCCGTTGCATAGACTGATTTATCGCCTTTCCCGGATGCCGTGATCGTTACCCGTCCGGCTCCCGGCATGTCTTTCACCTTGATACGGAACGACGCCTGCTTATCACCTGTCTTAGTGAAGTTAAGCTGCTGGGTTGCCGAACCCATTATTTCCATATTATCGGAACAACTGATTGACACAGCAACGTCACCCACCCCGTTTTCCGTCGCAAAGACAGTAGCCGGGACAACCATCTCCTCACCTACACCGATCACGCGCGGCAACGTACCGAGCAACATCACCGGCTTACGCACAAAGACGCTCTTGTCGGCGTGTCCGTAGGCTTCTCCGTTTCCGGCTACGACCATCACTTTCACCCGACCGTTATAATTCGGCATGGTATAGATATGATGTTGTTTCTTTCCTTCCCTCAGCAGGAACGGGCCTTCAAACTGTACGACAGGCTTAAAGCGGTTTACGATAGCTTTCGGACCTTTGTTCAGGGCATCGTCACCGCCGATGCTGAATAGTTGCTCGATGCGTCCTCCATAAGCTCCGACGACAAAGTTGTACATATCCCAGGTACTGACTCCCAGAGCTTCGCGGGCATTGAACGCCTTCCAGGGCTCGGGTGTACGGAAGCGGGTCAGGTCGAGCAGACCTTCATCCACGATAGCCAATGTATAGGCCATCTCCCGTCCGTTCTTCTCAGAGATAGTGATTTCGTATTTAGCTTCCGGTTTGATCTCATCCGGCACGCTGATCTGCGGATATAAATGGCTTTCGGGTGAAGTCACCGTAAACGGAACGACTCCGTACATACGGATCGGCAGGTCATTTTTAGTAATGCCATGAGGCTGGAGCAATGTGACGTAGACGTATGCATTCGGTTGCATTTCCCTAGTCACATCGAGTTTGATCACGGTCTGCTGATCGTCGCAGGTATGCTCGGTTACGGAAAGGACTTTCGTTCCATTTTCTATACTGACAACGGCACGGCTTCCTTTTACCGACGGGATCGTGATAATCAGTTTCTCGCCCGGCTGGTAATTGTCTTTATCTGTTTTGAATGTCAGCATGCTGGCCGATTCGCTGCCGTCGGCATTCCGGCGTCCTTCGTTGTAAGGCCAGTCGAAATAGCTCATGACTCCGGTAGAATGCTTGCTTTCCTTATCTTTTACAGAGATGAAATAAGTACCCCATTCTTCATTACTGAACGAGAGTTGGAAAGTACCCTTGCCGTTCTCCCCGGTACGGACAGTGAACTGTTTGACCGGTTTGTTGTACGAATCGGATACGTAATTAGCCAGGCTACTGTTGTCCGAACTCCACCACCAATACCAATAGACTTTATAGACCTGCACATCCAGTTCCGTGTTTGCCTGCGGATTACCCTGGTAGTCTGTGGAAGCTACTTCATAGGTATAGTTACTCCCCGTGTTGAGTTGATCACGTGTCTGCTGCGGCGATTTGATACCGGCATACCGTTTATAAGGAGAATAAAGCATCCGGTTCGCATCGATACTGAAATCGCCCGACTCTTCATAGACACGGGTCACAAAGTTCGCCATCAACATACCCGGAGCCGTCGAGCCGATCTCGAACTTTGCCTGTATGGTTGCATCCCCTTTCTCGTCCGTCGTACCGGATATCAGTTTACTTTCCTCACTGTTGAATGTCTTCGACGGATCATCGAAATAGAAATCCTTATAACCGGCAAACGTGGTCGGTGTCGAGATGAATGTACCCTGAATATCATATTTCAGGTTCCTGGCTGTTGCTCCCTGCAACCATTCCGTATGCAGACGGGCATTCAGCGGTTCGCCCCGCAGCAATGTCTTTTCCGGCATGGACAGGTCTATCTTCAAACGATTCGGTTTGATCGATTCCACACGCAGGCGTTTGGTGAAGCTGACGCCACCCACATTTACTTTTACGCTCCAGGCTCCTGTCGGTGCATCTGCCTCGGTCGGCATGGCAAACGAATATAAGCCCAGTTCACCTTTGGTTTGCGTCTTACGCAAATAGAGTTGTCCCAGCGGGTTGTACAATTCCATGACCACCGGATGATTAGCCGGGAGTTTCTTTGCCCGGTCATTCAGCATAAAGCTCAGGAACAGGGTATCACCCGGACGCCAGACACCCCGGTCGCCATAAATAAATCCTTTGATGCCTTTCTGCACAACTTCGCCGGAAACATCGAAAGAGCTTAGAGATAAAGCCGAACCACCATCCACACGCAGGTAGGAACGTTCCCTGCCCATTGAGGCTATCAGGTAAAAAGGTTTGCCGGAAGTAATCTTCAGGCGGGTTTGTCCCTGACTATCCGTGATGCCGGATGCTAGTTGCTGGTTCTGGTAATTATAGGCAGCCACATTGACCCCGTTCTCGGGGTTCGTGGTAATAAGGTTATGGACCAGGACAGTCATTTCGTTGTCCTCACCTGCCATAGCCATCAGGCCCAGGTTGGTTGCCAGGACATTCTTACCTTCTACCTTATTATAATAGTAACTGTTTGAACAAGGATTATTACGTTCGTTGTAGTTATAATCGTTCCAGTCGAAATCGCCGTTGTAATAATAATATCCGCCATTGTCGAAACGGGAACTTTCTTCTTTGAACTTGATCTCGTTATCAGCCAGCAGTTGTTCGCGGGATACCTTCACAGAGTCGTCACACGGATAAGCGGACAGGTCTTTATTAAAGGATAGCTCAACACGGTAGATAGCACCGGGTTCCGGGTCCATCAGTTGTTTCAGGTCGATGGCATAGGTATTCCACTTAGACAGATTACCGCCGTCTTCATCCAGAAAGATCGTCTTACGGGCAACCAGGCGGCCGACACGCATCAGGTCCGAAGTACCGTCCAGATTATTTACTTGCAGGAATTGTCCTATATTCTGTTCGAGTATCTTTATCACACGCACCACAACGCCCCGGAGGTAAACAGCCTGGAAAGGTACGAGCAACTGTGTAGACTGGGGAATAACAACGCCCTGCCCGATAAATTTGACATCCGGCAACAGACTGCTGATCTCCACCTGACGGGTCACATCATCCTTCAACGTCAGTCCGTTCTTGCTGCGGATCTGATTGTTCAGATGTACATTCATCACTCCTGTACGTTGCGCATCAGGATACAGACGTAACCTGTTTCCTTCCACATTCACCGTTTCAGAGGTATTACCGGCAATAAATGCCAACCCCTGCATATCCTGGGAAGAATCCAGTTCCTTAGAGAATGTCACTTCCACATAGCGTTCAGGTTCCGTTACATAGGTTACGTCATAAACTTCGAAATCATTCCGATCGGGGATACTCACGGAAAGTAATTTAGCCTCATCGACACCCAGTTTATTCGGTGCAACGGAAAGGATCAGTTCCCGGCTTCCTTCAGTTCCTGCTTCTACATTTTGCAAAGTGACCTGATGTTTTTTCCCGTCGGGACTGTGTTGCCATACGGCATCCGCCTTTTCGGAGAAACGTACCAAGGATTCTACTGTTTCGGGGGATTCCTTATCGGGTGTCAGCAAGGTACACAACACATCATAGCCAAGCTCATTCTTTTTGTTGATCTCCATCGATTCCAAATTCGCACGCAGAGCCATCGGGAAGGTAGAGAAACCAAAGGTAAATTCTTTGTCTTTACCTGTCACGTCAAACCATTCGGAAAGGTCCGCCGACAGTTTGTAGGAAGTATTCCGTTCAAAATCTTTTGCCGATTTGAAAACAATGGTCCGGTTATTCTCGAAAGAAAACTCTCCAGCAACATCCGGTTTGATACGGACCAGTTTAGACAGCCGGTCACTCTTCAGTTTATCCTGCGGTATATCCTGATTGAATATCAGATACACCGGCGTATACCGGGATATTTTCCCCGATGTAAAGGCTTCTACATTCGGATTAAAAGGCAACTCATCCGTCTCGCCTTCGCTACTCTTTGAAGTACAACTGCCCAACAGGCACAGTAAATAGCATAAACACATCCAATAAAGATACCTTGCCATATTTCTTCCAATTAACGGTTATTATATATCAAAAACTAAACATGAGTCTGTCGGTAATTCCGACAAACTAAGTTCTTCCGTAAACCTTACTATCGGATTTCACCAATGGGCTTTATAACTCTTACAAATATAAAGAATTATATTCTATGATAGAACGTATTCTGTGCTATCTTTCATTTTTTATCCTTATCTTTGTAATAACTAAAACAATCATGAATATGGCAACTAAAACATTACATAGAGCAGAGATTATATTTCCTTCAATGGATACAGATCTCATAAAGAAACTGGCGCAAAGGTTTGGTTGGCAAATAAAGCTGGAAGAAACTATCGATCCGGCATTGGTCAAACGAATCAAAGAGGCAGAAAAGGCAATCAGTAAAGGAGATACAACAAAAGTAAAAGATACCAGCAATATATGGGAAAGTATTCTATAGAAATAGAAAATACAGCAAGGAAAGAACTTGCCGCCCACTACAAATCTGGTGATAAAAAGACTATTAAACGTATTGAGCGAATATTTCAGGAATTGTCCGAAACTCCTTTCGAGGGTATAGGATCGCCTGAAGCGCTTAGACATGAATTATCAGGATACTGGTCCAGACAAATCAATAAAAAAGACAGACTGATTTACAGAGTGGATGACAATATCGTAACGGTTTATATAGTATCAGCCCTGGGTCATTATGACGATAAATAAAACCTGGATAATATATCTTTTACTGTTTCTCGTGTTCCTTTGGGGAGGAATGTTCCTATTGGTTCCCCGTGTTTTATTTCCCGTTCCCTATTCTACTTTACTTTATTCTTCGGAAGGCAACCTGCTGGGAGCACGTATTGCACCGGACGGGCAATGGCGGTTTCCGGCAACAGACTCACTGCCGGATAAGTTTATCACCTGTCTGACAACCTATGAAGACCGGTATTTCTTTTATCACCCCGGGATCGATGTGACAGCTATCCTGCGTGCCGCCTACCTGAATGCCAGATACCGCCGTGTCGTCAGCGGAGGAAGTACACTGACCATGCAACTGGCACGTATCGCCAGAGGGAACAAAGATCGCACTCTTTACGAGAAAAGTATCGAAATGTGCTGGGCACTCTTCCTTGAAACGACCCACAGTAAAAAAGAAATACTCAACTTATACGCCTCCCATGCCCCCTTCGGCGGAAATGTAGTCGGCATAGAGACTGCTGCCTGGCGTTATTTCGGACGTAGTGCCTCCGACCTGTCCTGGGCGGAAAGCGCCACACTGGCCGTCCTGCCCAACTCTCCCGCTCTGATCCATCCGGGAAAAAACCGCAAACAACTAAAAACAAAACGCGATAACCTTCTGCTCACCCTGAAGGAAAGAGGTATCATCGACAACACCGAATATGAGCTATCCTGCATGGAACCCCTGCCGGAAGCTCCTGTCCCCCTGCCGGACGAAGCCCCTCATCTGTTGGAACGGCTGGCAGTCCTCACACCTGGAACACGTATCACGACTTCGGTACATTACTCCCTGCAAAAGCAGGCACAAGAGTCGGTCAACCGCTACGCGCTCGAATATAGCTCCAATCATATCCACAACCTCGCCGCCATCATTGCCGATGTCGAAACCGGAGAAGTGCTTGCCTATGCCGGCAACGCCAGTTTTAAGGCCAATGAGAAACGGGGAAACCAGGTAGACGTCATCACCTCTCCCCGGAGCACAGGAAGTATATTAAAACCCTTCCTCTATGCCGGGATGCTCCACGACGGACAGATACTTCCTTCCACCCTCGTGTCTGATGTCCCACTGAATATAAACGGCTTCATGCCACAAAACTACAACAAGACATTCAACGGAGCCGTCCCTGCCCACCGGGCTATCGAACGTTCCCTGAATGTTCCGCTCGTCCGCATGTTATCGCAATACAACACCGGACGTTTCATGACACTGCTGAAAGCATTGGGAATGACCACTCTCCGCTTTTCAGAAGAACACTACGGGGCCTCCCTGATCCTTGGAGGAGCCGAAGGAACCTTATGGGATCTCTCGGGAATGTATGCCTCCCTTTCACGGGTTCTCACACATTACCGTCCTTACAACGGCCGATACAACCCGAAAGATATCCACCCCCTAACCCCTTTTATAAATAAAGAAAAGGAACCGATCCGGTCGGTCGCAGACCGGCGTCTCACCGACAAGCCCCTTCTTTCAGCCGCTTCCATCTGGTTCACCTACGAAGCGATGTCCGCCCTCAACCGCCCGGAAGAGGAGGCCGACTGGCAACAATTCGAATCGATGAAGCAGATTGCCTGGAAAACAGGGACCAGCTACGGAGGACGCGATGCCTGGGCCATCGGTACAACTCCCCGTTATGTGGTCGGTGTATGGGTAGGAAACGCATCGGGCGAAGGCCGCCCGGGACTGACCGGTGTAGGCAATGCAGCCCCGGTGTTGTTCGATCTGTTCTCCTTGCTTCCCGGTGGTGCTTGGTTCGATATGCCGTACGATGAACTGGAGGAGGTAGCCATCTGCCGTAACAGCGGTCATAAAGCATCGCAGATATGCGATCAGACAGACACACTGTATATTCCCCGTTCAGGTATCAATACTCCCGTCTGCCCTTACCATCAACTGGTGCATCTCTCTGCCGACGGACGTTTCCGCGTAAACAGCTCCTGCGAATCAGTCGACCGGATAATCACCCGTCCCTGGTTTGTTCTCCCACCTTCCCAGGAATATTATTACCGCAATTACCATATAGATTATATTTCCCTCCCGCCCATCAAGCCGGGATGCGAACAGACACAAAGCCAGCAGATCGAACTGATCTACCCGGAACACCATGCAGTCTTGTATCTGCCGAAAGGATTCTCCGGCAAACCCGAAAAGTTAGTCTTCAAAGCTGCACATGCCCGGGGTGACGCTACGATTTACTGGCATCTTGACGATACCTACCTGGGAGAAACCACCGACAACCACCAGATCGCCTGTTCCGTTCCGTCGGGCAAACACATGCTTACGCTGATCGATAATTGGGGCAATCAGCGCAAGATATTGTTTGAAGTAAAATAGTTACTCTTTCCCTGTGTCGAAAGGTTCAAAATAAATGATATAATAAACAAAATCCTTCACCCCATACTTTTCTGGCCATTTTTCAGGATTAATCTTCGCAAAACGTAACCCGCAATAATCAATACCGGTTACAGGTTTTCCTTCAAACATAAAACTCTGAACCAAACCTGTCGTATAAGCTATTACTGGTATAGTATCCGCCGTAGTCAGAGGAGTTTCCGTGTAAGTCTCCATTAATATATGACTCTTACAATTCTTCACATCATATTTACTGGTCGAATGTATAGCTTTACTTTTCAAAGATATTTTAGATGTATCGGCATCAACTGATTGCGCAAAATAGGTCAGTTGAATCACCGAATCTTTTTCCTGAAAACGTACCGGCTTGTCATAGGAGAACTTACCATCCCGGCAATGCACCATCACCAGATTACACATCTTACCGGAAAAGTCTCCTTTAACAAAAACTTTATAATAACGAATTTCCTGAAAATCCATTAACTCACGTATCATATCATCTTCACAAAGCTCATAAGAAACTTCCACCTTAGATGATTGAGCCGATGCCAACAACGAAGCCAGACAAAACACTAAAAAAATCCATATTCTACACATAATCATTCCGTATTAAATAAAAGAGAGAACAAGCCGAAGCAATAATAAGCATTATTACTCTTCACTGTTTAAAGTTCAAAGTGTTTGACAACACAAAAACCTTTATTTAACAGTCAGAAAGTTATTCTTTCGGGATTTTCGGTAAATACTTCTTCAGCAGTAAGTACCCGCAAAGACCGGAAACAAACGATCCGGTGAATACTCCGAGTTTGGCTTGATTCAATAAATCGGCTCCGAGCGCATCCATTCCGGTAAACGAAAGATTGGCAATAAATAATGCCACCGTGAAACCAATACCGCCCAACATGGAAACGCCAAACAGATTCATGCGGGTCATTCCTGTAGGCAAAGACCCCATTCTCGTACGGGCAAAGAGGTAGGTGAACGAGAAAATACCCAACGACTTTCCGACAAATAATCCCAGGAAGACAGCCAACGGCACATTCACCAGCGATGCCGGTTGGATATCGCCAAACGTAACCCCGGCATTCACGAAAGCAAACAGCGGAAGTATCAGGTAATTTACCAACGGATGCAATTTGTCGGCAATGCTCTGCAACGGACTGATCGTGTTATCAGCCAGCGAATGAATATTATTCAATACTTGTATCTGTGTTGGTGTCAATACCGATGCCGTTTTGGACTGACGTACCTCCGTATAATCGAGCATATTCAGATAGCCGGTCATATCGCAGGTAAAGTCATTCAGGTTAACCTTCGGACGGGCAGGGACGGTAAAAGCCACCAACACGCCCGCTATGGTCGGATGAATACCCGATTCAAGGAACAATACCCACACAAAGAAACCGACGACATAATAAAAAAGATTATTATTTACCCGCATTTTTCCCCCTACATATAATAAAGCCAGCAGAGCCAGAGAGATCAATAACGGTTGATAGGCGATATGTCCGCTATAGAATAAAGCTATAATTATAATACCACCGATATCATCCACCACGGCCAGTGCTGTCAGGAAGATCCGCATCCCCAAAGGAACCCGTTTCCCCAGCAATCCCAGGACAGCAAGAGCAAATGCAATATCGGTAGCCATTGGAATGGCAGCCCCACGTACTTCCGGAGCCGTATTGCAGACAAGCAAATAAAAAAGGACCGGTACGATCATACCACCACAAGCCGCAATAACCGGAAGGAGTGCTTTACGAACCGAACTCAATTCCCCGATCAATACCTCCTGCTTGATCTCCAGTCCGATTACAAAAAAGAATACCGCCATTAGAGCATCATTCACAAAGGCAAGCATCGGCATGGGTTCACCATGATGGGAGAACAAATTAAAACTGCCAATCTGAAGGTCAATAGGATAAGATAATATATGATGATAGGCGTGAGCCCAGGGGGAGTTTGCCAGTATCATAGCCAATACCGTGGCCATAAACAATAAAAAACTGGCACTCGACTTCTGTGTGGCGAATCGGCGCAACGGTTTAAGGATAACATTAATAGTACGATCCATTCTATTTTAATATTTGCGGAGACAGCTTGCTGGTCTGTCTCCGTAATTCCTAACTGTGTTTATTGCCTTTGCTGCTCAGCCATCTCAAGCTGATAGGCGCTGCGGGTCAATTTCTCTACCCAGATTACAAATATACCAGTTAAAATTAAATTAAACACTATGGTCAGAACAGAAATCATCAGGGCCGGACCACCCAGATTATATCCCAGGGCAATAAAAATAATACCTGCCCCTACTTCACCCCGTGTAAACATACCGATCGACAAGGCCAGACGTTCGCGCTTACGTCTGTCGCGATAGAAGAACAGAGGGAAAAGCTTTCCTATATTGGATAAGAAAGAGACGATCACCACATGGAGAAGGATCATCGGCCATGACATCATCGGCTGTGCACCGGTAATGGTCGATGCTTCCGCCGATTGTTTGGCAAAATCGACCCCAAAGAACACGGGCATGCTCACTCCTACCAGGAACATGAACAGGAATGAAATCGCCGTCGCCACATTGTGCTCCGTCTTCGTATCGATATGCTTATGTTTCATAATCATACCCAGTACAAAGGCCGGTAACAGCACTTCTATATGGATACTCGCTTCCTCCCCGTAAAAATGTTTGGACACCAGATAGATTCCCTGGGTAAATGCCAACGTAACAATGGCATAAAGCAGAATGGCCTTCCAGTCTTGCCGCATATTGTAGGTTCCCATCTTCTTCCATCCGATCATAAGCAATACCATCACGATAAGAATGATCACTCCCAACTGCCAACGCAAGCCAACCATCATGATCTGAAGCGGGATCATCAACAGGATTGTATCGAGGTCGTCGAAAATGGCCAGCACCTGTACCTTTTTATATACCCAGGATGCTTTCAGTCCCGCAGCAGCCAGCATGGTAAACAAGATACCGGCAGACGTGGGAGCCGCAAAACGGCTTAACAACAAGTTCTCTTTCCAGGCTTCCCCACTCGACCAATAGATGTCGGGGAGCAGGACGAACATATAATACAATGCCACAAATATCCAGGGAAAAGCAGCGGTAGCCATCGCTATGAAATAATCCTCCGTATAAGACCTCCAACGAGTCTTATCCATTTCAAACTCCCGGCCTACGTTGATCATAATAAAGGCCAGACACACATACAACAGTGAATTGGATACTGTCTTCACCAACGAATAATTCGCTCCTACAAGAGAAGGAAGAAACTGCGAGACAACCAAACCAACCACTAAGAAAAAAGAAAATAACAGAATCTTCTTCATTATATTACCACTATTTGCTTGTTTAGATTTCAGAGTACAAAAATAAAGAAATCCTCTCAAATCGAAAATAGTAGGTAACTCATGTTTCAGATTATTAATAATTTACTTCAGATAGGCCGACTCGACTTTCAATAAGCGGTTCTTCAACTTTTCCGCCTCTCCTTTGCGTATACGCAAAGTCATTTCACAGTCCATTTCAAACTTTTGAGAGACAATAAGGGGATTATCCTCTTTCACTATACGCATGATCCCGTTCAGGTAAGGATATTCGAAAGCGACCGTAATGTCTTCGTCAACCGTACGTTCCTCTATCTCGGCTGCGGCAATCGCTTCGGCGGCAGCTGTACGGTACGCAACGATAAGGCCGCTGGTGCCCAGTTCGATGCCACCGAAATAGCGAACGACCAGGATCAGGATATCCGTTAACTCGTTGGAATTGATTTGTCCCAGGATCGGTTTACCGGCTGTGGATGATGGTTCGCCGTCATCGTTCGCACGGAAAGTCAGGCGATCGGCCCCCAACATATAGGCCCAGCAGACATGGCGGGCGTCGTAATATTGTTTACGATATTTATCCAGTTGCTCCTTCACCTCTTCGACCGTACGCACCGGGATGGCATACGAGATAAAGCGACTGCGCTTCTCCGTGTAATAGCCCTCTGCTACTTGTTTAATGGTTCTGTAACTGTCGTCCGCCATAAATTAATCCGGGATATGGGTTTCCTGTTCCTCCCGGAAGGCCCGGAAGTCTTTCATTATCTCTTCGATCTCTTCTATAAAGTAAGGATCTTTAACTTTTTTCTTCACCTCGGCGTAATAGGTCTCAATCGCCGCCAAAGCACATATATCTTGTCCGCGCAGCAGAAAGTAGGGTTCTTCCTTCTCTACGCATTGTTTGATCATTTGGATAGGATTCTTCATATCTATTTATTTTTTAATTCGTCTTTCAGGAACGGAGCCGTATAACTCTTGTTTTTCTTCTTGATCATTTCCTCGGGAGTGCCGGTGAATAAGACCTGGCCGCCTTTTCGGCCACCTTCGGGGCCCATGTCGATCAGGTAGTCGGCACATTTGATCACATCGAGGTTATGCTCGATCACAATGATGGTGTTGCCTTTTTCCACGAGCTTGTTCAAAACACCCAGCAGGACACGGATATCTTCGAAATGAAGACCGGTAGTCGGTTCGTCCAATACATATAAGGTATTGCCGGTATCCTTTTTGGCCAGTTCAGTAGCCAGTTTTACACGCTGACTTTCTCCTCCGGATAAGGTGGTGGAAGGTTGACCCAGTTTGATATAACCCAATCCCACATCCTGCAGGACTTTGATCTTAGAAAGGATGGTCGGTATATTCTCAAAGAACTCCACAGCCATATTGATTGTCATATCCAACACATCAGCTATGGATTTACCGCGGAAACGGACTTCAAGCGTTTCACGGTTATATCGCTTTCCATGACAGTCTTCACAAGGCACCAATACATCCGGCAGGAAGTTCATTTCGATGGTCTTGTAGCCGTTCCCTTTACAGGTTTCAC
Organism: Parabacteroides sp. AF18-52; assembly: GCF_003479145.1. Classification (NCBI taxonomy): domain Bacteria; kingdom Pseudomonadati; phylum Bacteroidota; class Bacteroidia; order Bacteroidales; family Tannerellaceae; genus Parabacteroides; species Parabacteroides sp. AF18-52. The sequence continues at coordinate 228,077 of NZ_QUGR01000004.1, read as the reverse complement.
AGCGTCCGCCGGATACATTGAACGAGAAACGTCCGGGTTTGTATCCCCTGACTTTCGATTCGGGAAGATCGACGAAAAGGTTACGGATATCGGAAAAGACACCGGTATAAGTAGCCGGATTGCTTCGTGGCGAACGGCCGATAGGCGACTGGTCTACATTGACGATCTTATCCACGTTGTCGATACCTTCGATGGATTTATAAGGCAACGGATCTTCCAGTGAACGATAGAAGTGCTGGCTCAGGATCGGTTGCAGGGTACGGTTGATCAACGTCGATTTTCCGCTACCCGACACACCCGTGACGCAGATCAGCGTTCCGAGCGGAAAGGTCACGTCAACATTCTTCAGGTTGTTACCGCCAGCTCCTTTTATGGTGATGAACTTGCCGTTTCCCGGACGACGTTCGGCAGGAACAGCAATCTCAGTCTCCCCGTTCAGGTATGCAGAGGTCAGTGTATTCACTTTCAACATATCCTGCGGCGTTCCTTCATAAACGACTTCACCCCCCAGACGCCCGGCTTTCGGTCCCATATCGATCACGTAATCGGCATTCAGCATCATATCCTTGTCGTGCTCGACAACCACTACCGAGTTACCTGTATCACGAAGCTCTTTCAAAGAGTTGATCAGACGGACATTATCGCGTTGATGCAATCCGATACTCGGCTCGTCGAGGATATAAAGTACGTTGACCAGCTGACTGCCGATCTGGGTTGCCAAACGGATACGCTGGCTTTCCCCACCGGAAAGGCTTGTCGAAGCACGGTTGAGAGACAGGTAATCCAGTCCCACATCCAGCAGGAACTTCAGGCGGGAACGTATCTCCTTCAATATTTCTATGGCAATCTGTTTTTGCTTCTGGTCCAGACGCTCCTCGATACCGTCCAGCCATTCGTAAAGCTCGGAAATATCATACGAAGAGACCTCTGCTATATTCTTTCCCGCAATGCGGTAGTGCAACGCCTCTTTGTTCAGACGCTGGCCGTTACATTCCGGGCATGTAGTCATTTTGATGAACTGTCCTGCCCATTTCTGTGCGGAAGCCGAAGCCTCGCTCTCCTGCTGCATCAGGATATATTTGGCAACACCTTCGTAAGACAGGAAATAATTGGAAGAACCCAGCGATTCGTTCTTGATCTGGAGACGTTCGTCCGTCCCGTTCATGATCTCATCGATCGCCTCTGCCGGGATATCTTTGATCGGCGTCTTGATCGTCACGCCGTGCTTTTCGCAAAGAGCCTCGATCTGCCAGAAGATAAGGGAGTTCTTGTATTTACCCAAAGCAACTATCCCACCGTTATAAATACTAAGGGAAGGGTCGGGTACGATCTTTTCCATATCCAGTAGGTTCACTTGTCCCAATCCTTTACATTTCGGACACGCCCCCTGGGGCGAGTTGAAAGAGAAGTTGTGCGGAGCCGGTTCGCTATAAGAAAGTCCGGTTGCCGGGTCCATCAGGCGGCGGCTGTAGTGACGCAGCTCATCGGTATCGGCATCCAACAGCATGACCAGCCCGTCGCCCTGCTTCATGGCTGTACGCAGACTTTCTTTCAGGCGGCGTTCGTCGGAAGCCGACACGACCATCTTATCGATCACCACCTCGATGCTGTGCATCTTGTAGCGGTCGAGCTTCATGCCATGAAATATCTCTTTTATCTCACCATCGACACGGACTGTCAGGTAACCCTTCTTACGAACCTGTTCAAACAATTCCTTGTAGTGTCCTTTACGGTTACGGACAAGCGGAGCCAGCAGATAGGTTTTCTTCCCTTCGTAATGTTCCAGGATCAGGTCAAGCACCTGTTCTTCGGTGTACTTCACCATCTTTTCCCCGCTCAGGTACGAGTAAGCCTCTCCCGCCCTTGCATAAAGCAGACGAAAAAAGTCGTATATCTCTGTCGTAGTACCTACGGTAGAACGGGGATTCTTATTGGTCGTTTTCTGTTCGATCGAGATGACCGGGCTTAATCCGGTAATCTTATCCACATCCGGACGTTCCATATTGCCGAGGAAATTACGGGCATAAGCGGAAAATGTCTCCACATAGCGGCGTTGTCCTTCCGCAAAGATTGTATCAAAAGCCAACGAAGATTTACCGCTACCGCTCATACCGGTTATCACGGTGAGTTTGTTTCGCGGTATCTCGACGTCTATATTTTTCAAATTGTGAACACGGGCGCCTAAAACGGAAATACGACCGCCTTCCAATGCATTTTTATCGTTCATACTTTTTATCAAGGGAATTTATCTTACCACCCAAGCCGAGTTATGCACGTAGGTGTTAGGTGTCTTGTAATACATTTCATTTTCTTTCGGGACCTGTAGCGTATAAGTCTTGCCCAGTGTCTGCAATTTCCGGTCGCGTAACCAGGGATTGAAGCGTTTCAGATCGGCATACGTTATATTATACTTCTGTGCGAAAGCAGACAAGTCGGGAATGTCCGACGATACAGCCACGTCTTCGCAGGCAATCGGTTTATAAAGGTCTTCTGCGCGGAGCACGAAACCGTACTTATAAGGATTCTCAAATATCTGCTTGATCGCCATGATACGGTATACATAACGGCTTGTCTCCTCTACCAGCCAGAGGTCGAAGGTGCTATCGGCTTCCTGTTTGGTCAGTTCGCCGGAGATACGCCCCATGCCCGCATTGTAAGAAGCGGCCACATTTGCCCAGTCACCGTATTTGTCGTAAGCAGCTTTCAAATACTTACATGCTGCTTCGGTTGCTTTAGCCACATGACAGCGTTCATCCACGGTCGGGGTAACAGTCAGCCCATATTGCTTGCCTGTCCCTTCGAGAAACTGCCACATACCCACGGCACGTGCCGGAGACGACACACGCGGGTCGAGATGGCTCTCTATGACCGCCAGATATTTGAAGTCGTCGGGAATACCGTTGGCTTTCAATATCGGTTCGATAACCGGAAAATAACGGTTGGCGCGTTTGATCAGCAACATAGTGGTCGAATGGAAGTATGTGAAACTACTCATCTCCCGGTCGAATCCTTCACGCATATTATAGCGGGTTAGGTCGATCGGCGTTCCACAGAAAGTGACCGACGAGGGTATATCAGGCGACGAAGTCATCGACATCACCACCGGACGCCCATCAAGCACCTTTTCCGAATCGCTCGATCCGATAGACAAACACGCAGTCAGGCAGATCAGACCACCCGACAAAAAACTGAATATATTATTCTTCGATAATTTCATCATCTATACTCTTTGATCTAAAAATGTTAATTGAACCTTTTTTCTTTATTGGCTTACCGTCTGAGCCGGTTGCCTCTATCACATAAAAATAAACTCCGGGCGGGACATATTTACCGCCTTTCTTACCGTCCCAACCCTGCGACGGGTCTGTCCAGTAATACATCTGTACTCCCCAACGGTTGAATATCCAGCATTTGAAACGGGTCAATGAGCGGTAGGCCACTTTGAACTCATCGTTTATGCCAGGTGACGTACCGGGTGAGAAAGCATTCGGAACATCGAGGAAAGAGTCCGAGATGTTGATCGTAACCGGATCTTCAGGCTCCCATGTACACTGGGCTGTACGATCTGATACTGATAAATAAACCGTATAAGTACCGTTTTGGTTGAATATATAGCTTACTTCTTCTCCTTTGTTAAAGTCGATCACTTTTGTCCCCTTTCCCTCGGTTCCATCTTTTTTATAGATCTCCCACTTGAAAATGGCAGCAACCGGCGTATTGCAAACAGCTTTAAAATTGAACTCGACCGGGGCGGAAAGGCTATCCCCTTTTGCAACCATATTGGTTGCGTTCGTATATGATAAAGTATCTATTTTCAAAACGACTTTCACTGCGATTGCCTGGTAGACACCTGTCGTCATTGTTTTCTCCACTCCGAAATGACGGGCAAACAAATCTCCTTTCAGAGTGACATCGGTGTCGCAAAGAGGGGCTTCGATACCGACTGTAAAAATATCTTCCACCGTATCAGTAACTGTTTTCGGCAGATATGCCGTTTGATCTTCCGATATATCCATCGTCTGGTAAGTAACATCAAATTCACGCTTCAATATTCCAGGTACTCCTGACGGATCATAATATCTCATCTCCTTCATATCAACATCCCCACCCAAATACATCTTGCCGCAATTGCTCTTTTGCGCATCTATATAGAGGCTAGTCGCCTCAAAAACATATTTACTGTAGTCTATAATCCATACATACCCGCCAGCTTTCGAATAAGCATCGTCTTCCAATATATAATACCCATATCCTTCTTCCAGATTTCGAATGACTGTTTCACTACCCTCCTGAACAGATGATATTTTTTCGGCATCGCTACCAACCCCTGCTTTCGCTTTAGTCTTATAGCGATACCATTGATACGAACCTGATGTAGGAGTATATCGTATTTCTACATTATCCATGCCATATACAAGGTAAACCTGAAACTGGCTACTGGTGGGTTGTTTATTATCAAAAGCCAACAAAGGAGTCCCTTTCCCCCCTGTCACCGTATATTTTTGAGCATGTGCTGCAAGTATCAATAATAAAAAACAGAGCGTCCCGACCACTCTTCTTATAAAATTCCTTTGCATATATATAACCTAATTAGCTTCCAAAATTAGTATTTTATACGGACATACACTATCTTTGCTGCAAATATTCGAATTAACAAATGAATAAGATCAGTATATACGTATTGACGTTGTGCCTGAGTTTCTGTAGTGTTTCATTGTATTCACAGAACAACAAAGCACGAATTATTACTACTAACGAATTAAATGATAATATATTTTATCATACGATTGAGCGGGGACAGACAGTATACTCAATCGCAACGATGTATGGAGTGACCGTCGATGACATTTACCGTTTGAATCCGGAAAGCCGCGAATCGATCAAAGCGGGTGCTACATTAAAGATTCCGCAACGGGATGCCGGTACGGCTCCAATGGGGAAAGCAGAGGATAATTTCCTGTATCACACCATACAACCGAAAGAAACACTTTATTCGTTGTCTATCCGGTATGCCGTACCCGGAACCGATATCATCGAGGCAAACCCTGGACTGTCGACTTCCACCTTCACGATCGGCAAGACGATTCGTATCCCGGCAACACCTATCGAGACACTGCCCACCAAGGAAGTAAAGTCGGTAACCAAAGAAATCGAATACACGATCGCCAAGAAAGAAACGATGTACCGCATCTGCCGGAAATTCAACATATCGAGCACGGAACTGATCAAACGAAACCCCGAACTGAAGAACGGGGTAAAGGCCGGAATGGTCATCAAAATACCGGTGGAAACCAAAGAGACAGTTACGGAAACAGCTCCGGTCATGCATGAAAGAGACGTAAATGCGTTGCTATCGACCCCGAAAAAGATCGAACGGGTCAACATGATCAAAGTAGCTTTATTGTTACCCTTCATGACAAATGAGGCAAAACCGTCCTCCAACACGCAACGTTTCATCGAATATTATGAAGGCTTGTTACTGGCCGTCGACAGTCTGCGTAACAGCGGCTGTTCGATCGAACTCTCCGTATTCGATACAGGCAACGGCACCAAAAAGGTGAAAGAAATCCTGAAAGAAGATGTCTTGAAAGAAGCCAACCTGATCATCGGAGCCGTACAGAACGACCAGATCGCGCCGGTTGCCGAATTTGCAGAAAAGAATAATATCAAATATGTGATACCGTTCACCTCCAAAAACGATGATGTATTGTCCAATGCAAATATATTCCAGGTAAACACCCCTCACTCCTACTTGTATGCCAAAGCATCACAAGCCGGTTGTGACCTGTTTGCCAACGACAACATCATCCTGTTGAAAGTGCCCGGTACCGAAGAAAAGACCGACTTCGTCAAAGCCCTGCAAGGAGAGATGAAGCAACGCAACATCTCCTGGCGCGAACTAACTTATTCGAGCGAGACATTCCCGGTCGAAATGGAAGCGATGCTCAGCACAGACAAACGCAGTGTCATTATCCCTACTTCAGGCAGCCTGGAAGCATTGAACAAGTTCAAAGCGCCTTTGCGTATGCTGGCAGAGACAAAACCGGAATACAACATCACGATGTTCGGTTATCCGGAATGGCAAACTTATACCAACGAGTGCCTCGACGACTTCTTTGCATTGAATACCTATATATATAGTTTCTTCTATGCTGACAACCTCTCGCCGGAAGTCTCCGACTTTTATTCCAAATATAAGACATGGTATAGCAAGACCCTGATTAACATATTCCCTAAATATGGTATATTAGGTTTCGACACAGGTATGTTCTTTTTCGATGCCATCCGGAAATACGGTTCCAACTTCGAGAACAACCTGGGCAATATTCGTTACAAGGGCATACAGACCTGTTTCGATTTTGAACGGGTAAACAACTGGGGCGGATTCATCAATACCAGCACATTTATCGTTCATTACCAGAGTGACTATAACGTAACACGTAGCGAAGTAAGATGATCAGAAAGATAACAATCATATCCTTTTTATACCTGGCCGTCATAACCGGCGTTATGGCACAAAATAAATTTCCCCAGGAAGTATCCGTAGGTGCCTCTTTCGGCATGAACTTCTCATCTGTCAGCTTCAACCCGAAGGTCTACACCAAGATGAAACAGGGATACAACGGGGGCCTGGTACTGCGTTGGAACACGGAAAAGAATCTGGGGCTACAGACGGAACTGAATTTCAGCCAGCAGGGTTGGGACGAGCAATTCGACGAGAACCCGACTTACAAATATACACGTACGATCAATTACCTGGAGATACCGTTCTTCACCCATATTTATTTCGGTAGTAACAAGTTCAAGTTCTACGTAAACCTGGGGCCGAAGGTCGGCTTCGCTATCAGCGAAAAGACCGATCAGAACCCCAATGAGAAAAATCAGAATGCAGGAGCCAACAACCAGCACGACATGCCTATCGAACAAAAGTTCGACTGGGGATTATGTGGTGGTCCCGGTATCGAACTGCGTACCGGCATCGGTTATTTCCTGCTCGAAGGACGTTATTACTATGCGTTGGGAGACATCTTCCACAACCGTAAAACGGATTATTTCAACAAATCGGCCGGCCAGGTTTTCTCCGCACGTATCATTTATCTGCTACCTATCCGGAAAAAATAGGAAATATCTTTTCAGTTGAAATGTTCCTGACGGTATTTAGACGGAGTCGTCCCGTATATCTGTTTGAATACCGTACTGAAATACCGTTGGTTGGTGAAACCTGCCCTCTCTGAAACTTCCAGAATGGTCAGATCCTTATCCGCCAACAGTTCTATTACACGTGCCATCCTGAACTTATTGATATAGTCGCCGATACTGACATCGGTCAACGCTTTCAGTTTTGTATACAGAGAGGCACGACTCATTGCCATATGTGTTGCGACAAAATTCACGTCCAGTTCCGGATTATCGAGGTGTTCGCTTATCAAGCCATTCAGTTTCTTCATAAACATTTCATCGGCATTACTGATCGTATCTTCTTTAGGCGAAATTAACTCTTTACCCTCTTTATAGCGTAATTTGACAGCCTCCCGGTTTTTCAGAATATTGCGGGCTATGGCGAGAAGAAATTCCAGGTCGAACGGTTTCGGCAAATAAAAGTCAGCACCTTCTTTATATCCTTGTATCGCACTAGACTGATCTGTCCGTGCTGTCAGCAATATAACCGGAATATGGCTAACTTCCAGGTTCCCTTTTAACTTCCGGCAAAATTCAAAACCATCCATGCGAGGCATCATGACGTCACTGACTACGATATCCGGCTGATAACGTACGGCCATATCAAAAGCCTCAACACCATCTTCTGCTACATAGACCTGCCTGAAATATTCCTTCAACGAGTTTTTCAGATAAATCCGGAGCTCGGGTTCATCTTCCACGACCAAGACGGAATATTTCCGGACAGAAAAATCGGCAATCGTATTCACTTTAACCTCTGGCGATGCCAACAATTCATTCAGGTAAGGCCTTGCTTCAATCGAGGTTATCGCATTCTCCAAAGGCAATTCATAAAAGAAAGTGGCCCCTTTGCCAGTATTATTCTCTGCCCCTACACGTCCCCCATGCAATTCTATCAGTAAACGAGTGTACGACAAACCGATACCGGAACCTTTCCGCCCATGTTCTCCCTGATAGAAACGTTCAAACAACTTCGAGATATCGACATGATCCAAGCCAATCCCCTGATCGGAAACCGACACACGTGCATACCCTTGCTCCAATCGGGAAGAGATTGTTATGCATGAACCTTCGTCACTGAATTTAAGGGCATTCATGATCAAATTGGAAAGTGCCATTTCGCATTTCGCCTCATCGAACGGTACATCTCCAACTGAATCATCCAGGTTATACTCCAAACGGATCTGTTTATATTCCAATTCCCCCTTGAAGACATCTGAAACCTCACGTATCCAGTCATTCAAATGATATGGCCTGATGTGCAAAGTCTCTCCCCCTGTCTCCATCTTACGAACATCCAGCACCATATTGATTATATCTTTAACCCGCCGGACCTGCCTCAAAATATCCGCCAACTGCTTATAATGGCCTATACTAAATCCTTCTTCCGAAGCCAGCAAGCGTTTAAGAGGTGAATAGATTAAAGTTAAAGGAGTACGTAATTCATGATTAAGATTGATCAGAAAACGTATCTTATCTTCATAAGTCCGCTGCTCATGCTCTTTCATTGCCCAGATCATCCTGTTCTCCTGCCGTTTCATAAACAGCCAAATGGTCAGGGAAAAACTTGCTATTACAAATAGAGCGCAACAGAATATGAACCAGTTTGTTCTCCACCAAGGTGGGGTTACTTTGATGGACAACAGTTTCACAGGAACACTCCAGTCTCCGTTTTTCTTGCTACAAGAGACCCAAACATCATATTTTCCGGAAGGTAACCTATGAAACGCGATCACGTGATTATCCGATTCCACCATTTCTTCCTGTTCACCTTTTATATAATAACGGATGAATTTCTTCCGCATCAGATCATTTTCCCTGATAATCACTTTCATCACCAAAGAGGTATAATTCCAAGGCACTGATATACTACCCGTATATTTTCCAGTCTCCATATTCATCGAAGCACCATTCAACGAGATATCCAGCAGAGTAATGACAGGTTCCTGATCATCTGTAAAAGAATTACTACTTTTAACATGGACTAACCCGGACACTCCGGCTAAGTATAAATCACCATTACGGGTCATGAACGGTGACCTTGAAATATATTCATTTGCGCATACTCCGTCCGATTCACCTAACACCATCGTTTTACCGTCAGCCGGAGTATAGGCAAACAAGCCATTATGCGTACCTATCCATAACCGCCCGACACGGTCGAAGCCCAGTGAGGTAATTCCTGATAAACGATTATTTTCTATAAATGTCAGAGTTTTGCCGGAAGGGTCATAACAAAACAATCCCGTTGTACAACCTATCCAGAAATGTCCCCGGTCATCTTTACATGCAGCAGTAATTATCCCGGTTGAATCCGCTAACGAATAAACCGTTTGCATCGTATTGCTTACATAATCCAGTTCAAGTAAATCCTTTTCTCCCCGCAAATAACATCCGTTAGTTTCTTTAGCGACCAGGCTATAAGAGAAAACGACCTGTCCGGTATCCCGGTTCTGCACGGTTGTCAGTTTGCCGACCGACTGATCATACAGATAGACACTATCTGCCAGCAAATAAAAACGTGTCTCGTCCGGACGTAATAGAAAAACCGATTTACCCATTCTGAATAACTGTTCGCGCTTTTCCTCTTTCATAACAGGATATTTTTCGATCGAACCAGTTTGCTTATCGAACAAAAACAAGCCTTCTCCGAAACAGGAATAAAGGAGTTTCGTCTTTCCATAACTTATGACAGACACAATCTTTGACTGATAAGTCGAAGGATAATGGCGGAATTGCCCAGTCTGCGGCTCCAAACGGTTCATACCACCTCCGTCAGTCCCCAGCCAGATAAAGCCGTCTTTATCCTCATACATATCTGCCACCGTCTTATCACTCAAACCATAGGAAGAATTCAACCGGACATCCTGGTAAGTCTGGATAAAAATCTCCTTCAACCCGATCAGCCCTCCCCTGATACTTCCCGCCCATATATTATTATCAGGATCATTATACAGACACCAAAAAGAACCTGTAGGTAAAGAAGATTGTTTTCCCGGTACATAATTGATCACAGTGACCGAACCAGAAGTCCGATCATAGACATTGATTCCTCCCCCATCGGTTGCCAACCAAAGTTTACCGTCTCTTTCCTTTATGTCGAGGATAATCCCGTTGGATAATTTTTCAGGAGCTTTCAGATGGCATATTTGTTTTTTATCCGGACCATACCCCACCAGCCCTTTACCGTAAGGCGACAACCATATACAACCGGAAGAGTCTACAAAAAGTGCTGCAATCCAGTTGTTTTTTACAAATGTAGTCCGCTGCAAAATCCCCGTTTGTAAATGATATTCCCACAATCCGTTCCAACGCGAAGCCAACAAAATCTGCCCTGCCTGTTCATCGTAAATGTATGCCTTTTCAAAAATAGTCATCGTTTTCTCTGTCGGAAAAACTGGTAGGGAAACAATCTTTTTATCCGCATAAGTATATTAAAAAAATGCTCCTTTCCCGAAGAATAAAAGACCATCTTTTACAAATACATACGACTGCACGACCAACAAACGTCCATCAGCAGTAGCCGGTAGAAAATTATCCGTTTCACGATTATATAAAACCATTCCTTGCTCTGTTGCGACCCAGAGATTTTGTAAAGAGTCTTCTACTAAAAAGATGATCTCATTGTCAGGAATAGAGTAAGTATCTTTTTTATCATGATAGTAATTCTTCACCCGTTCGCGGTCGAAATTATTCAAACCAAAACGAGTTCCGATCCAAATCAAGCCTTTATGATCCGTCAATACACATTTCACCATAGATTCTGACAACCCTTCCCCTAATGAAATCTGCTTAAAATAATACTCAGGTACAGTTCCCGTAACGGACAAACAATAGAAAATCAGAAAAAACAAATAAATATATTTCTTTATGATCAGCATCTTAAAGGTTTACTTAATAATTTAATACCAGCGTTCCGTAAGAACTCATGTCATTATCTTTTAATTAATAGAATACCAATCTATTAATCATTCAGTATAAACCTTATTTGCTATATGGGTAGATTTTCTATCGGATTATTCTTGCAAACTGTTACTATATTAAAGTTTGTCCATGTAATTATTTTATAGTCATTCTATTGCCTGTTCCGGATAAGGAAACCAGCCATATCAGTCAAAAGATGAAATAAAAGCTTGTTCTATAAAGTTTAAGAAAAGTACCCATGTGTAAAATAATCTTTTTATATCTTTGTCTGAAATCTAAAGAACATGAGTTCTTACGGAACTCTAATAGTTTCAGAAATATTTAAAATCAATCATTTCTACCCTTTTTGGACAAATATTGAACTTTTTTGTACAAAACCGGACATTCGACCACACACATACATATAAATTTGTCTTCCGGATAATCTAATTAACACGGATGAATATGTTAACACTAAAAGCAGGTCGAATGGCGAAAGACAAACTACTCCTTATAACCTTTCTTGTCTGGTTGGTTACAGGATGCACAAACTCAACTCCTTCCGGGGTAAACATCATTCCCCGGCCGGAACAACAAACCACCGGTAAAGGGCATTTCACCTTTAACAAATCGACAACGATCCGGATCGAAAATCAGGAGCAGGAAGCTGTAGCCGGATTATTAGCCGACTTATTTACGACCTCCGCCGGATTCACTCCGACAATAGGAACCGGTTCGTCCTTCAAGACTGCTTCCGTCGTTTTTTCTACCGACACAACACTCGCTAAAGAAAATTATGAACTGCAAATAACGCCTTCCCATATATCCGTAAAAGCAGCTGATAACTGCGGCTTCTTCTATGCCGTACAATCCATCCGTATGCTACTCCCGCCAGCCATAGAAAGCAAAGTACCGGCCGACGGAATCGAATGGAGCGTACCGGCACTGACTTTACAGGACAGTCCCCGCTTCCCTTACCGTGGTTTAATGCTCGATGTTTCCCGCTTTTTCATTCCTAAAGAAAACGTGATCCGGATAATCGACTATATGGCGATGCTGAAACTGAACAAACTCCACCTGCATCTGGTCGATGGTAACGGATGGCGTCTGGAAATAAAGAAATATCCCCGCCTGACGGAAGTCGGAGCCTGGAGAGTGGCCCGTGACACGGATTTCTCCCAACGTAAAAACGCCCAACCGGGAGAAGAGACACCTGTAGGCGGATTCTATACGCAGGAGGATATGAAAAAGATCATCGCCTATGCCGCTGCACGCCAGGTCGAGATCATCCCTGAGATAGAAATGCCTGCACACACCAACTCCTCGCTGGCTGCCTATCCAGAACTGGCCTGTCCCGTTGTGAAAGACTTTATCGGTGTCATTCCCGGTATGGGGGCACATGCGGCAGAGATCGTTTACTGCGCAGGGAACGAGAAAGTCTTTTCTTTCCTGGAAGATGTGATCGATGAAGTGGCCGACTTGTTCCCCTCTTCTTATATCCACCTGGGAGGTGACGAGGCATCGAAAGTGAACTGGAAGAAATGCCCGCTCTGCCAGGCACGGATGAAGAAAGAAGGTATTACAGACGCAGAAGACCTGCAAGGTTACTTTATGAACCGGATGGCAGACTATGTCAGAAGCAAAGGCAAGCAGGTAATGGGCTGGGACGAACTGACAAACAGCAAAATACCCGAAGATGCCGTTATCTATGGTTGGCAGGGATTAGGAACTGCCGGATACAAAGCGGGTAAAATGGGTCACAAATTCATTATGACCCCGGCGCGTGTATTATATCTGATCCGTTACCAAGGCCCGCAGTGGTTTGAGCCACGCACTTATTTCGGGAACAATACACTGAAAAACGTATATGATTATGAACCGATACAACCGGAATGGGAACCGGAAGCAGCCGCCAACCTGCTCGGAGTGCAAGGTTCGTTATGGACCGAATTTGTCAACTCGCCGAAAGATGTCGAATACCTGCTCTTCCCGCGTCTGGCAGCCATTGCCGAAATAGCCTGGTCGGGAAAAGATCAGAAAGACTGGCCCGGCTTCCTGAAACGCCTCGATGTATTGACCGGGCATTACGACTATCTGGAAGTAAACTATGCCCGTTCCATGTTCAACATCGATCATCAGGTAACAGGGGATAACGATACATTGAAAGTCGCCCTCACCTGTATCCGCCCGGATATGGAGATACGTTATACGGTGGATGGCAGCGAGCCACAGGCTTCTTCCCCGCTCTACACGGATTCATTAGCCTTCACCGACGATGTTACGATCAAAGCGGCGACCTTTGCGTCGGGAGAGCAAAAAGGGCAGACATTGACCTTGCCCCTTCACCGGAACAAGGCAACAGCCCGTCCGGTCATCGACGGTAACGAGCAGACTTACCGCCTGACCAACGGACTAAGGGGAAGTGACAAGCAATCCGATTTCGAATGGTGCGGATGGTATGACAAAGATGCCTCCTTCACGATCGACCTCGGAAAAGAAGAAAATATCGGACAGATAACGATCGGCTGCATCACCAATTACGGAATAGGGGCACATATCCCGGCAAAGATTACGTTATCCGTTTCAAACGATAACCGGACATATACACGTATTGCTGAACGTTCCTTCACGCCGGAAGAGATATTCCGTGAAGGTATCCGTATCGAAGACAAGACATTCGACAACCTGGCATCTACAGGCCGTTACCTGAAAGTCGAGCTGAAGAATCCCGGGAAATGCCCTGAAGATCATACACGGCCGGGACAAGGTACATGGATATATACAGATGAAATAATAATTCTATAAATACAATGAAAAAAACTCTGTTATCTATTTTCACTCTGTGCAGCCTGGGAATGTTCCAGGCTGCAGCAGAGCCTGCAGACAACACGCCCGAGTGGCAGAGCCAGTACGCAATCGGTCTGAACAAACTGGAACCGCACGCCTACGTCTGGCCTTTTGAAAACGAGAAAGCCGTATCAGCCCGCGACCACGAATCGTCGCCCTGGTATCAAAGCCTGAACGGCAAATGGAAATTCCACTGGACAAAGAACCCCGACAACCGTCCGAAGGATTTCTACAAACCTTCTTTTTATACCGGAGGATGGGCAGACATCAACGTCCCCGGCAACTGGGAACGCCAGGGATACGGCACGGCTATCTATGTAAATGAAACCTATGAGTTCGACGATCCGATGTTCAACTTCAAGAAAAACCCGCCTTTGGTTCCCTACGCAGAAAATGAAGTAGGGTCCTACCGCCGTACTTTTACCATACCGGCATCATGGGACGGCCGCCGCGTGGTACTCTGTTGCGAAGGTGTCATCTCTTTCTATTATGTATGGGTGAACGGGGAAAAACTCGGTTACAACCAAGGTTCCAAAACGCCCGCAGAATGGGATATCACCGATAAACTGCAACCGGGTGAAAACACCGTCGCGCTGGAAGTGTACCGCTGGAGTTCCGGCTCCTACCTGGAATGTCAGGACATGTGGCGCCTGAGCGGTATCGAGCGCAACGTCTACCTCTACAGTACTCCGCAGCAATACATTGCCGATTACAAAGTTGTCTCTACACTCGACAAGGACACCTATCGGGACGGTATCTTCAACCTGGATGTCCGGATCGCAGGCAAATCTGATCCCAACACACGCATCGCCTACCAACTGAAAGATACCGATGGCAAAACCGTCCTGAAAGAGGAAATCAAAGTTCCCGCCGGAGACAATAACCGGATCACATTCAAAGGCGTAACTATCCCCGGTGTAAAAGTCTGGAGTGCAGAGCATCCGAACCTGTACACGCTTCTTCTCTCGCTGAAAGACAGTAACGGCAAAGAGACTGAACTGACGGGAAGCAGAGTCGGCTTCCGCACCTCCGAAATCAAAGACGGCCGCTTCTGCGTGAACGGTGTACCGACACTGGTCAAAGGAACGAACCGCCACGAACATTCGCAGCTGGGTCGTACCGTCAGCCGCGAACTGATGCTGAAAGATATCGAACTGATGAAACAGTATAACATCAACACCGTGCGCAACTCCCACTACCCGACCGATCCGTTGTGGTACGAACTCTGCGATGAATACGGTCTTTACATGATCGATGAAGCCAATATCGAATCACACGGCATGGGATACGGTCCCGAATCGCTGGCTAAAGACAGTACCTGGCTCCCTGCCCATATGGACCGCACCCGCCGGATGTACGAACGTTCCAAGAATCATCCCTGCATCGTGATCTGGTCGCTGGGTAACGAAGCCGGCAACGGCATTAATTTCGAACGTACTTACGACTGGCTCAAATCTGTCGAAAAGAACCGGCCAGTACAGTACGAACGTGCCGAGCAAAACTACAACACGGATATCTACTGCCGTATGTACCGCAGCGTAGACGTTATCAAAGAATACCTGAACCAGAAAGAGCCGAAAATCTACCGCCCTTTCATTCTTTGCGAATATGTGCATGCAATGGGAAACAGTGTCGGCGGCCTGAAAGAATACTGGGATGTATTCGAAAACGAACCGATGGCACAAGGCGGTTGTGTCTGGGATTGGGTGGACCAGTCGTTCCGCGAACTGGATGAGAACGGCAACTGGTATTGGTCGTACGGAGGCGATTATGGTCCTAAAGGCATCCCCAGCTTCGACAACTTCTGCTGTAACGGTCTGATCGGTGCCGACCGCGTACCGCATCCACATCTGAACGAAGTGAAAAAGGTCTACCAATATATCAAGGCCAGTCTGACTGACGAACGCAACCTGACACTCTCCGTCAAAAACTGGTATGATTTCAGCAATCTGAATGAATATACCCTGAACTGGCAACTGGTCACAGACAACGGAGAGGTTGTACGCCAGGGAACAGAAACCGTCGACTGCCTGCCACACGAAACCACCACACTGACACTCGGTAAAACCTCCTTACCGAAAAACTGTAAAGAGGTATTCCTGAATCTGAGCTGGACACCAAAGCAGGCACGTCCGTTCATCCCGGTCACCCATGAAGTGGCTTACGATCAGTTTGTATGGACCGCCAACAAGAACTATCGCCCGGAATATCCCACCCTGAAGGCTTCTGCCCTGAAACAGGACGACAACACATTCAGCAACGACCGCATCAGCATCTCCTTCTCTCCGGAGACAGGGGCCATGACCTCTTATAAGCTCGACGGAAAAGAAATGCTTTCCACACCGCTCATGATCAGCCTCTACCGCCCCATCACGGACAACGATAACCGCGACCGTAACGGTGCCCGCTTGTGGAAAACGGCAGGCCTTAACGCGCTCAGCCAACAGGCAAAAGCCTTCCGGGCAGGAAAGAACAGTGTCCAGACAACGCTGGCACTCCTGAACGGCAAAGGTGAGACAGTAGGGACAGCCACGCAGCACTATCAACTGACCCCTGACGGCACAGTAAAGATAGCAACCTCCTTCACTCCGGATACCGCTATCGTCAAATCGCTGGCACGTATCGGACTGACCTTCGAAATGCCATCCGAATATGCACAGGTTTCTTACCTGGGACGCACCGGAGAAACATACGCCGACCGCATCCAAAGCGGACGGATCGCCCTCGACAAGACGGACGCGGAACGAATGTTCCATTATTACGTCAAACCTCAGTCGACCGGTAACCGTACGGATATGCGTTGGGCAACAATCACGAACGAAGCGGGAAACGGCTTGCACGTAACAGCCACTACTCCCTGGCAGTTTAGCATCGTACCTTTTACGGACAGCAATATAGATGCTTCCACCCATATCAATCAGTTAAAGAGAAGCGGTACAGTGACTGTCCATCTGGATGCCGAACAGGCGGGTGTCGGTACAGCTACTTGCGGACCAGGTGTATTGCCACAGTATTTGGTACCGGTGGAAAAGACTACGTTCGAATTTGTTATTCGACCTGTCGAATAACAGGTTACGCAGATACCCAGTACACCCTGACTTCACAGTGCGGATATTTTGTGTGTCTGATTAAATGAAAAATTGTAACCATTCCCCTCTTAAGAGGAGAATGGTTACTTATAACACTAACTTTTTTATCTCATGATGCAAGTTTCTTTATCTCACAAAACCGAATCCCTTATTTCACAATCGTGACTTCTTCGTCTTACAAAGGCGAGTCCTTTATCTCATGAAGGCGAGTCCTTTATCTCACAACGACAAGTCCTTTATCTCACAAAACCCAATCCTTTATCTCACAGAACCTGATACAAAAAAAGGTTCCTCACCATAATCCGGAGAAACCTTTCACATTCAGAGAACAAAATATTTACTCTATCTCAGGACGATCAGAACCACCGCCCCCTGCATTGACTTTACCTTCAACAAGCTTATCTATCCAGACAAATTCAGCTTTCTGTAAAGCTATCTTCATTTCCTCACCCGGCTGAAAATTAATATTGACACGCATAATATCCGTAGCCTTCAAATCTTCTTTCTTCTCTACTCCCTTACAATTAAGAGTAATGGAGAACGTTCCCCAATTACCCAGTTTCACACTATTACCACTCAACAACAAACGGAGCAGTATTTTATATAGTTGACGAATAGACATCAGTGCTTCCGCCGCATTTAAAGTCGTTTCGTCCGCGATCAACTCGGCAACTTTCGTTTCACTGACCAGTCCGGCAGAGTTCTGAACGGCAAACCATTTCTTGGCCGCATTCTTATTTCTGGGGTTGATCCGCTGTATTGCTTTTACTAAGATTCCCATGATTGTAATTTTTAAATTATTAATAGATAATTGAATAAAACAACGTTATAATAAAAGACATATCGATAAAAGTCCCCCCTCTTCACAGAGGAGGAAACTTTTCCACATCAATTATGTATATTCTACCTAAAGAACTATTGCTCTTATTATTTAGCTCCGGAAGGCGTAAGCGGCCATCCAGGATTCTGGTAAATCACTGAAGTGGACAGATCATCCGGATTGGTTGCCGTAATCCTGAAATGGGTCAAAGCAATCGGAGATAAATAATGAGCATCGCACCAATTATATCCGTTAAATATGATATTATTCGTTTTTACGATCTGATAAGGACGCAAATATTTGCCGCTTTCCGCATAACTGGAAACATTCGGGTTTTCCTGTCCTTGCGGAATTAACAGATTCTTACCTGTATCGGCATCCTTATAAGCATCTTTCAAATCAGACTCCCACAAGTTAACTCCTTCAACCTGATAATTCTTCACCTGGTCAAGCGCTCTCCATCGTTTCAGGTCCATCATTCGGAAACCTTCTTCCACCAGTTCGCAACGGCGTTCACGACGAATGCAATATAATAGTTTACTTACTTGCTGTCCTGCCGAATATACTCCCCAATCTGATTCTTTACTCAAGTCGGTTGCATCGAGGGTCACTTTATAATCAGGTAATTTTGCCCTCTCGCGAATAACATTCCAATAAGCCTGCGCCTTTGAATCGATACTTGTACCATTATTTTCAATACAAGAAGCTTCCACATAATTAAGATAAGCTTCTGCTGCACGGAATATAGGACAACCTTCTATACTTGTCTGGCCTCCTGTGTAATAATTATCACTCAAACCTTTACGCAATCCGTAACCCGTAACGGCTCTGCTTTCAGCCAGATTAAGAATGCCGGGAGCACCAGTCTCTTTCGATCCCCAGGTCAGCCCTACTTTCGTATCCAGCACCTCTTTCGGTTTCATCATGAATAAATCCAGGCGCGATTCCCTGCCTTCTCTCACATTATCA
Source organism: Parabacteroides sp. AF18-52 (assembly GCF_003479145.1). Classification (NCBI taxonomy): domain Bacteria; kingdom Pseudomonadati; phylum Bacteroidota; class Bacteroidia; order Bacteroidales; family Tannerellaceae; genus Parabacteroides; species Parabacteroides sp. AF18-52. The sequence continues at coordinate 209,270 of NZ_QUGR01000004.1, read as the reverse complement.
ACAGATGTATCGCCTTTATACCCCGAGCCTGATGCATAAATGGGTAAACCGTTACTCATCAGAAATGTCTCTACATATTGACGGGTAAATCCGGAGTTACCGCCACTAGGAAGATAAGATGTGGCGAAATGAAAGATATCGAAATCTGTATTATTATACTTCTTCCAGAATAAAATTTCCGGACAACCTTCCATATCTTCAAGCGTAAACTGTGCAAAATAAGGATTTCCCATCTTCCTTTCTCCCGCAATGTTCTCTGCAAGCAAACCCTGATCGGCTAATTCAGAAGCCGCTTTTTTACATTCTTCTAGGAAATAAGCGATATCTGAATCGAGATTACCGGAAAAGTCTTTCCCCGGCCATCCGGAGCCTCCCGGTACACGGTCCGTACCTTTATGATAGGTCAACCAACTTGCTTCAAATAAAGCGACTCTCGATTTTACCAACAAAGCAGCGTTCCGGGTAATTCTGTTTTTTCCTCCCGGAGGTGTATTACTCAGATAAGATATCGCTTCGTCCAAATCGCTCAGAATAAATTTGGCAACTTCATTCCGCGGCTGGCGCTTACTTGCTTCGACCAAAGGTTCCTTTTCATCCGGTAAAGTTGTTTTCACGATTGGGAAATCACCGAATGTCTGTAGTTTACTGAAATATTTCCAGGCTCGTTGAAAATAAATCTCCCCGATATACTGCCGGACATTCGCATCCACTCCGGTAATCGTTCCTTCCTTGTAACGGGGTATCACAATCTCCAGAAAGTAGTTCAATTCTCTTATCGCATCAAAATTCCAGGGGTCATCTTCTCTTTTACTGTACGACTCCTTCACTTTCCATTCGCCTGGTACCCATCGGTTATCGAATGAAGCCGTAACCTGATTGTCTGTATGATTATCTTCTTTCCACGCACCGATATTATATCCGTCATGTGTAGTAAACTCATAATGTTTAACGGCATAAGAAGCAAGGTCCGATTCCGTCCAAAGAAAATCTTCCGGCGTAACTTTATCCTCCGGTTTCAAATCGAGGAAATCACTACATGATGATAATCCCAATAGTCCTCCGGCTAAAAGAATTAAATATTTATTCCATGTTTTCATTGTCATTTCAATTAAAAATTAACACTAAATCCTGTTGAGATAGTCCGTGAAAGCGGATATGTTTTAGCCGTAGAAGTGGCAGTATTATTATCCGCTCCATATCCTGTACCTAAAGTTTCCGGATCAAAACTATTAGGCAAAGAAGTCAAAGTGAACAAGTTATCAGCCGAGAAAAACAATCTGAGGTTTTGTACCCCTATTCTTCTTGTCAACTCAGACGGAATAGTATAACCGATCTGGAAGTTTTTCAAACGACAGTAAGCTGCGTTTTGAAGATAACGTGTTTGTTTTTTCTGATTCTTATCGCCTTCAAAATTCGGACGAGGGAAATAACCGTCTAAATTCGTTCCCCATGCATCCCCTTCCTGACGGAAGAAATCCATATGCTCAGTGAATACAGTAGAACCCCACTTTCCTCCACTCGCACCAAACATCATATTACCATCCAACCAATAATCTCTCTTTGCAACTCCCTGCAGGAACACTCTTATATCAAATCCTTTCCAGGCAGCATCCAAGTCTATACCGAATTTAAAACGAGGGGTACTATTACCGATAATCTTTAAATCGCCGGGGGCTGTGATCGTTTCGCCCGCATGGATAACTCCATCCCCATCCAGGTCTTTATACATAATATCACCGGCTGCCCACTTACTGCCTTGCTCATTCTGTCCGCCGTTGGGTAACGTTGCCAAATGATCAGACATTTCCTGGTCAGTCTTAGCTATGCCGATCGTTTCAAAGCCCCAAATTTCACCCATATATTCACCTGCACGCCAGGTATTCAATGAACCGGTTTCATTCGGATATTTCAATATTTTCTGACGGTCATCGGATAAAAGCAAATGGGCACCATACTGTACTTCACCTATTTGGTCTCTCCAGGATAAATCCAATTCAAATCCACGAGACAATAAGTCGGCATTATTCGTTTTAGGAACTGCCGTACCCAAAATTACGGGAAGTTCAGGTGCCGGGCCAACCATATTTACTGTCTTTCGGTTAAACCAGTCAAAACTCATTGTCAAACGATTCTGAATGAAACCGAGGTCTACACCTATATTCCAGGAACGCATCGTTTCCCAGCCTAATAAAGCGGAAACCAAATCCGGAGCATTTGACGTATTAGGACGTTGATTGTTTATCAACCATTTGCCATCCTTATCGGCAGCAGTAAATTTCATCAACTGCATGTAAGGATAGAGAGATTCAGTGTTTTGATTGCCTAACTCACCCCATGAGCCACGGAACTTCAAGGTATTAATTATATGTTCGTATGGTTGCATGAATTCTTCCCTGGCTGCATTCCATCCAACAGAGAAAGAAGGGAATAAATTCCATCTCTTATCTTCTGCAAAGCGGGATGTACCGTCATAACGGAGGTTTACTTCCAACAAATAACGCTCTTTATAGTCATAATTGACACGACCGAAGAAACCGGCAGTAGCCCAATGCTCCAGTTTGGAATCTGTGATTTTTTCCTGTCCGGTTGCCTGCGATATATTAGGTACATTGTCGGTAATGAGATCATTTTTCTTTGCTCCCAACTTACGATATTTATTTTGTTCAGCCTGAAATCCGACCATCACTTTCATCGTATGTCCTCCTCCAAAGCTTTTCATATATTCGGTATAGACGTTCGGATTGAAGAAGTTTGTACGTTCCGCCGACTCCTCTGCAGATGTAACATCAAATCCTCCTTTGTAAAATACACTTCCGTCTACCTGCCATTTTGGTAACTTATAAGTATGTTTATGCCAGAACTGATCTATCGTTTTATAGTTGATCTCCCCGAATATTTTCCACCCTTTTATCGGCTCCAATACAACTTGGAACTGTTGGTATAACCAGTCCGTCTGTGTATTGTCGGAACCACTGTTTACCAATCCGGATATCTGGTCATTCAATATATATCCGTTAGGGTCGAGTACCGGTTCGGTAGGCCATCTCTTTGTTAACTCATGATACAATTGATTACCTAGATAAGAGGTTTTATCATAGTCTTTCCGCATGAATTTAGTGTTATAATTTACATGTAACCAAGGGAATAACTCTGCATTAATTTTAGCAGTCATCGTATAGCGTTTCATGTTGTCTGGACGATAACTCATAAGACCGTTTTCATCCATGAAATTACCGGATAGATAATACTGAAACTTTTCAGATCCGCCATTCATACTAAGCGAATGTTCTTGTGAAAATGCTGTATTTCCGAATAATAAGTCGTACCAGTCATTATTACTGTTACCTACCCAATCCCAAGTATTAGGATCACTCAAACTAGGTATTGTTGTATCGGTAAACGTCCCGTTCTGATATCCTTCGATGCGTTTCATTGTATCGTCATCAAAAGCCGGAGTATCGCCAGCAGCAACTGCTGCGCGATTAAAATACTGGGCAAATGTATACGAATCAGCCACATGCGGCATATTTATGGCTTTTGTCCAACGGAAGTTATTATTATAGTTAATGCTTACTTTACCTGCCTTTCCTTTTTTAGTCGTGATCAAAACAACGCCGAAAGGAGCACGAGATCCGTAAATAGATGAAGCAGCAGCATCCTTCAAGACCGAAATAGTCTCTATATCATTTGGATTCAAGACATTCATGTCACCTTCCATTCCGTCGATCAGAACCAATGGAGAAGCACTTGAACCAGTACCAATAGTACCTGTACCACGAATATTGATTTTCATATTCTGATTTATCTCTGCACCTCCTGATCCTCCATAAGAAAAATTCATACCGGGAACCAACCCCTGCATAGCTTCCGTTACGGTCGCCACTGGTCGGGATTGAAGTTTCTTGGCATCGACAACAGCAACCGATCCTGTCTGGTTTACTTTCTTTTGTGTACCAAAACCAACAACAACAACTTCATCCAATGCCTGCGAATCATCCTGCAATATAACATCCAGACTTTGCTGGTTCGTTATTTTAACAGTAAAATCCTTATAACCGATAAATGAAATTTTTAAGGTGGCACCAACCGGTACCTTCAATGAGAAGTTACCTTCGACATCAGTTACAGTCCCGGTAGTTGTTCCAAGGACAGACACATTGGCACCAATAACAGTTTCGCCTGTGGCATCCTTAACGACACCTTTTATTGTCCGTTCATTTTGTTGGGTGATTGTAACACCGACATTTTCTTCAATAGTAGGATAGAAGGTCTCTGAACCTTTTCCTGTATCCGCCTTCGACTCAGCGGTTGAGAATAAAAAAAGAAGGGCAAACGCCGCATTCCAGCTTCTCATTCTCCGGAAATTCTCTCTCTTCATGTTTAATGTCATTTTCTTTTAAGTTTTTTCCTGGATAATTTTTAATTAACTCTGATTAGATTCTTAAGGGTGGTTTATCCCTTTCACCATTATGTTCTCTTTTTTTAATCATAGGCTATTTTTTATTTATTTCACATGACAAAAGAAGTTATATAGCCCTTATTCAATATCCAATATCGTCTAAAGAATGTTCGTTTTTCAATAAATCTCTTATTAAACAAGCGACAGGAGGTACTCAAAGATAGTATCTGACATTATTCCGATTTAATTTCGTCTTCGTTAACAAACAAAAAACGCAGTCATGTTATTTGATAACATGACTGCGCCATACATATATATATTCCATCCTCTCGGAGGATTATTATCGACTTATCTCAAACGGTCGAGCGAACGAACCAGAGCCTCGTCGGCACCGATATTACGGATAGCTAGGTAATCCAGGATCAAGGCAATTACCGGGAAAGACAAAGCGATCTTTACACTCAGAGCGGCACCTGCCAGTTCTTCTTTCAGTATCCATACAAAGAAACCGAACAAAGCATAGAAACCCAACATCAGGATGGCATTAAATACACACAGACGGATCTGCAGGATTCTTTTCTTGAATAAAAAGATGGTGAGCAACGCCAGGATAGAGATCACCGCCGTCAATGCAAAAAGTCCCCACGTCGGATAAACCAACTCCGCTTCAGCGGCGATCGTGCTGACACCCGTCGCATCGAAAGAGTAAAACTGATCTCCCGCCTGCAACAAGGCAAGAGGTAAAAACAGCGTGGCTACCATCAGGCCCACGATAATAAGTAAATAAACTGTTTGTATTCTTTGTAACATGGTTATTAGTTCATTTTAAATGGAAAGGCCGACTCTATCAGGGTCAGCCTTTTCATATCTTACACAATATTTCTTCTTAGAAGTTATTCTTTTCTTTAGCAGGGTTCTTATAATAAACCTTACCTTCTTCATATTCCTGTGCTGCGATCAGCGTCGACTTCGGAAGTTTTTCATAATAACGGGAGATCTCGATCTGCTCTCTGTTTTCGAAAACTTCTTCCAGGTTATCGTTGTATGATGCAAACTCCTGCAGTTTCTTTTCCAGGTCCTGCTTCATTTCAACACTAATCTGATTAGCTCGTTTACCGATGATCATTACTGTTTCATACACATTTCCCGTGTCGGCTGACAACTTCATCATGTCACGGGTAACCGTATTCGAAGGAGCGTTAGACTTTCTGTAATCCATTTTACTTTATTGTTAAATAATATCGTTAATACGTATCTGTTATTCTCTTGTTGGCGTAATCGTAGAACTTTTGTGCCTGTTTTACGTATTTGCCTTCCGGATATTCGTTCATGTAAGTGTAGTATTCATCCACAACCTCACGATAACGACCCTGTAACTTCTCTTCCACACTATTTATAGCCTGTTCATACTTCGAGCGTAATACGTAGAACATGAACTCTTCCCTATATTTGGAATAAGGATAGTTCTTCAACGCGTTCTCGGCAGTGATCACGGCAGACAAATAGTTATTGTCGCGCATGTAAGTACCCAGGTTATAATACAATCTTACAGCCAGCAGTTCCTTGTAAGCCAGTTTCTCCTGCAATTCGAACATGATCTTCTGGGCTTCGGCAGCACGTTCGCTCTGCGGATAATACTCCAGATAGAGCTGCAACTGGTTGATAGCTTCATACGTCTGTGTCTGGTCTAACCGCGGATCGGGCGAATCCAGATACAAGCCATATCCTGAATAATAACGGGCCAATTCAGTGTATTCGCCCTTCGGATAGGTGGTATAATACGTATTAAAGTATTGCGAAGCCGTCTGATAATCTTTCTGTCCGTAATAGCTCTGGGCCAGCAGGTACAAGGATTCTTCGGCATAAGCAGTTCCTTTAAAGATTGTAACCAGTTCATCCAGCAGGGTAGCGGACTTGTTATATTGCTTTGCATTGAAGTACTTCTTTGCATACGAATATTTCAGCTCATAGTCCGTACTTTTCAGTATCTTGTTGTACTCCCCGCAAGAGGATAACAAGACCGTAATCATCATCAATAAAAATACAACCTTTTTCATTCACATACTTTTAGCGCGCAAAGTTACATTATTTTCGGTAAAATAACGAAGCGCATAACGTTAATATTTACAACTTATATAAATCGCTGGCAGCAATCAGCTCCAGTTTATTGGCTTTCAGCACCTCTGCACACTTCTCCACATTGTCGGGACGGATGATCACATTCGCCGCCTCTCCCTGCGAGAAAGCATACATATATTCGACAAAAATACCTGCAGAAGTAATGATCTCCATCGCCTTAGCCAGCGCACCCGGCTGATTGGGACAATGAAGGCATACGACATCGGCCACACTCACCGCATATAGTTTTTCACGAAGAACCTGAATAGCTTTCTCCGTATCCGACACGATCAGACGCAGAATACCGAAATCCGAATTTTCTGCCACCGTAAAGGCCGACATATTCACTCCGGCTTCACCTAAAATCTTTGCTACTTCCGTAAAACGGCCTTTCTTATTTTCTAGAAAGATGGATAATTGTTTAATTAGCATAGCATTTTACTCTTTTAAGGGGTTAAACTAATTTACGATTGTCGATCACATGTTTAGCCTTGCCCTGACTGCGTTCAAGGCTACGCGGTTCGACGATCTTTATATCAGGCTGAATACCGATCACGCTCTGCATGCGGGCGGCGATCTTCTTCTTCAGCGCGATCATCTTGTTCATCTCGTCCGAATAATAGTCCGGACGTACTTCCACCTGGATCTGGAAAGTATCGGTGTTGTTCACACGATCTACCACAATCAGGTAATGCGGTTCAAATTCCGGCATTTCCAGCAATACGGACTCTACCTGCGACGGGAATACGTTCACACCGCGGATGATCATCATATCGTCGCTACGTCCGAGGATACGGCCCATGCGGACAGCCGTACGGCCGCATTCGCATTTTTCGTAGATCAGATGTGTCAGGTCACGTGTACGGTAACGGATCATCGGCATACCTTCCTTGGTCAATGTCGTGAACACCAGTTCGCCTTGTTCGCCCGGAGCAACCGGCTGCAGGGTTACCGGATCGACGATTTCCGGGAAGAAATGGTCTTCCCACAGGTGTGTCCCGTTCTGGCATTCGCATTCGCCTCCGACACCGGGACCGCAGATCTCCGTCAGTCCGTAGATATCGTATGCCTTGATGTTCAGTTTATCTTCCAGTTCCTTACGCATGTTTTCCGTCCAGGGTTCGGCACCGAAGGCTCCTACTCTCAACTGAAATTCTTCCAAAGGGATACCAGAACTGTGGATCGTCTCCGCCAAATACAGGGCATACGAAGGCGTACATGCCAGTCCTTTCGCACCGAAATCGTGCATCAGCTGGATTTGTTTCTGCGTATTACCGCTACTCATCGGGATCACTGTCCCGCCGATATTTTCCACGCCGCCATGAGCCCCCAGACCTCCGGTAAACAAACCGTAGCCATAGGAAACCTGCACGGAGTCATTCTTTGTAATACCATAAGCCGTCAGGCAGCGTGCCACCACTTCCGACCAGATGGACAAGTCCTTGCGGGTATATCCTACAACGATCGGTTTTCCGGTCGTACCCGAAGAGGCATGCAAACGAACAATCTCGGACATCGGTACAGCCATCAGTCCGAAGGGATAATTATCGCGTAAATCCTGCTTAACCGTGAACGGCAGCTTGGATATATCTTCAATAGATTGAATATCATCCGGAGTAATACCCATCTCCTGCATTTTCTTGCGGTAAAAGGGGGTATTATGATAAACGTGTTCGACAACCCGTTTCAACCGGATGCTCTGTAATTTCCGCATTTCTTCGCGGTCCATACATTCAATAGTTTCGTTCCAAATCATGGTATCAGTTTGTTATCATTTAATTGTTAGTAGTATAAAACTGTCGCAAAGTAATAACTTTTTTACTAACTAACAATAAATAATAACGTCAAATCAATCGAGATCGACTTCCATAAGGATCAGATTCTCGTCTTCGTCCAATGTTTTGGTTATCTCCGCCAGCTCTCCGGAGAGTTCTCCTTTTTCCATCGCTTCGAGTAACGTGAAAGGATATAAGATGTAATAGAGCTTGTTATTATTGAATACAAAATTCATCATGTCTCCGTTCTTCCAATCTTTATTCGCCAGTTTGACGTGAGAGAAGGTATTTTCTTTTACTGTATATAGATAAAGCTCGTTCCGTAATGTCATTTGGCCTTCGTCTTTCAGGAAAACAGCGTTGACAAGCATTTTATCCGGTGTCAAAGCCCTGATCTCGCAAGCGATCTTGCCGTCTTTCTCGGTCGATAGCGGGAGCTTGGCAAAGACCGGTTTCAGTTGGCGGTCGGGGGATAACAAATAAAGCGTATCGGCTGCCGGTTCACTGATCACACAACCTCCTCCGTCGCAGGTAAGCAGGTTTCTCATGCGATTCAACAAGACAAAAGGACGTCCGTCACGCGTGGTCACGATCATACTGCGGTAACGCTCGTTCGAAACAAGAGGAAGACGTTCTATCTTTTCTCCGGTATCTTTATCCATTACGACAAAAGGCTGGTTGTTTGCTTCCGGATTATCATCTATCCGGGTTGTCTCCCCTTCTTTCACGAAGAGAGCGCCTTGCATATCCAGAAAAACCATCGTATTCTCGTCCACAGACTCCACGACATCCATCTGATAAGATTCCGGAATTTTTAATGTTCTTTTAAAGTTCCCCTCCGGATCATATACCTGCATTTGGGTGATTGCATCCAGAAAGATTTCCTGCCGTTTTGCATCATACAGGATATGGCGTATCCTGACATATTCTTCACCTCCCTGCCCTTTCCGGTTAAAACGGCAAATCATCTCCCCCTTCTTATCAAAGCCTATCACATCTCCGCTGGATGGCCCAAAGAAGAACAAACCGTGCTCACCCGGTGCCAACTTCATCTGATCGCCCAGCAACACATCCCCTGGTGTATGCAAACGAAAATAACGCACCTTGCCTAAATCCTGCAAAGCTACTTCCTGATCCGGTATATCTGCACGAAAGTCGAGCACCGGCAAGGGTCCTTCACTTCCCGCACGATCTTTACACCCATTCATCCCCATCAACAACATCACAGTAGCCAAACATAGTCCTATCTTTTTCATAACCTTATTAATTTAATATAACACATCGCAAATAAAAGGATTATATTTCAAAGCGGCAAGACAAATACGATTATTTCGTAATATTTTAAATATATTCGTAAAAAGAAGATAGTTAAAGAGAAATCACTTAGAAAGATCTGAACTTATTGCTATCTCCATTGGCACATTAGCTCTTTATTGAAAAAATATATACTTTTGTCGGGAGATTCCAGAGAAGAAACTCCCGAATGAAACGAAACATACTTGCACTATACATTATTAAATTATCCAAATGGTTCACCCTGGTCATGCCGATCATCGTGCTCTTCTATGAAGATCACGGACTGGGACTGCAAGACGTATTCATCCTGAAAAGCGTTTATTCGATTGCTGCCGTAGCGCTGGAGATACCGTCGGGATATCTTGCCGATGTGTGGGGACGGCGTAAATGCTTGATAGTCGGATGTATTCTTTTCTTCTTCGGATATCTTTGCTATTCTTTTACGTCCACATTCGCTGCTTTCGTTATCGCCGAAATACTGCTGGGTACAGGGCAGACGCTGGTCAACGGGGCAGACTCCGCCTTGCTGTACGATACGACCGTGCAATATAAAAAAGAGAATCTGTATCTGCGTTACGAGGGACGTATCACCATGATCGGAAACTTTGCGGAAGCCGTTGCCGGTATCTTCGGCGGATTGCTGGCCGCCTATTCCCTACGCTATCCTTTTTATGCCCAGGCGGTGATCGCCTTCAGCGGCATTCCTGCCGCTTTTGCACTGCGGGAGCTGAATATCAAGAGTAAGATACAAAGCCCGATACAGGAGATCATGCGGATCATCAAATACTCGCTGGTTACGAATAAGAGACTATGCTATAATATCATGTTTTCAGGTATCATCGGGGCTGCGACTCTGACAATGGCCTGGTTCGTGCAACCCTACCTGATGTATATGAATACGCCAACCTCCTGGTTCGGGGTGATCTGGACGGTACTGAACCTGACTGTCGGCATCGCCGCCCTTTATTCAGACCGTGTGGACCGCTATTTCGGACCTAAGAAGATGGGGATACTGATCCTGACATTCGTAGCAGGCGGTTACGTGGCGCTGGCGTTCAACCTGACGTATGCCGGGTTGGTTATCCTGCTCGTCTTTTACGTGATCAGAGGGTTTGCTACGCCGATATTAAAAGGGTATATCAACCAGATGACATTCTCGGAGATGCGGGCGACGGTCCTGTCTATCCGTAACTTCATCATCCGGCTGATGTTTGCCGCCATTGCCCCGTTTATCGGCTGGTTGAACGACGTCTATTCACTGCGTACCGCGTTGCTGGTATCAGCCGCTATTATTCTGGTTCCGGGAGCATTGTTCCTTTGGTTACAATTGGCCTCAAAAGCGAAAGAAGAGAAATAAGCTTACCTGACTAACTGACAAGAGATTACAGTTTCCTCGTAATTCCCCGGTCTGGAAACTCCAGTTTCCTGCGGAGGGAACCGGAGTTTCCTAGGCAAGAAACGCGAGTTTCCCAGGCAGGGAACTGGAGTTTCCTACCGGGGAAATTATACGGACACGCTCAGGTAAAGGGATTGCTGTCCCCACCTTTTACAAAATCCGCCGGATAGTGAATGGATGAAATCACTTGATTATTTTTCAGTCGTATCCAGGATTTGAAAGAACGCTCGCCTTCGGTCAGTTCGAATACACGTGCTCCGTTTCCTCCGGGTACGTCATGGTAGACCGTCTTGCCTCCTGTGAAACGTCCGTACCCCAAGAGAAGTCCTTTCCAGCGGGCAACATAATCGTTCACATGGTCATGGCCGACAAACGTAGCCATCACATCCCCGGCTTCGAGCATAGCCGTGAATAACCCGGAATTGATTACCGGTGCACAAGCTTTCTCTTTACGGATACCAATTAGCAACGTATTCTCGTCGGAAGCCGCCTGGTTATATTCAGGCACAGGGATATGGAAAAAGGCGAGTGCCGGAAACGGCTTACCCCCATTCTTTGCCGTCAGCGCAGTACTGCATTTCCTGTACCAGTCGATCTGATCCGGCTTGATCCAGTCGTAACCCTTGGTTTCCTCTTTCCGCGAATAAGCCAGGCTGTCGAAGCCGTACAGGATAAAAGCCTCTTTCGTATCTTTCGAGCTTCGTATCGGCAAGATGAAATTGGTAACACCGCTCAACCCTTCCACCGTGCCGGTCAGACTGCCCGGCATATCCTTGATGAACGTATAGATCTCCTGACGCGTCATGTCATGTTCGTCATCGTGATTACCCAAAGTTACGGCAAACGGGATATTGCGGGAGATAACAGGTTCGAACGCCTTTCGAAACCCTTCCGCTGCCGGCTTGGCAAACACGATATCACCCGTATAGATCACGAAATCAGGCTTTTCGGCAGCCAGTACTTCGTTCATGCATTCGGCAGCCTCTTCCGAAGCCGGGTTGCCCGGAACCCAGTGCACATCGGTAAACTGTACGATCTTGAATTTACCGTCCGCATTAAACTTCAACTTGTCTGCATGCGCTTTATAAGACGCACTATCCAGGTAAGACGCTCCGGTAGCCGTCTCTGCAACCTCTTTCATCGTACCCTTTCCGATTGCTTCTGCGCCGGAAACTCCTAAAAAAGACACCGGGAGCAAAAGCCCCGATGTCCGTAAAAACTCCTTTCTATTCATGCCATTTCTTTTTATTTAATCCACCAAAGAGGATCAGATGTCCTGTCGTTTCCTCCGAACTGCGACTGAAGGGCAGCCTGTACGCTGGCTGCATTATTATTATACTCGTCCTGCGGATACATCCAGCGGTATGGCAGACTCACTCCGGATGCCCGGCGAAATTCAGGATAACCGGTACGCAACTGGTCATAGTAAGGCATCCACATGCTGCCTTGCAGGAAAGTAGGGATATACTTTTGCAGGATGATACGCTCTATCTTCTGCTCTTTTGTCAGCGAAGAAGCATAAGCCACCTTGTCGCCCTGCAGATAGGTATCAGCAGCATCTTCCCCCAAATACTGGGCTACGGAAGAGGCATATTTCTCATAAAAGCGGAAAGAAGCCCTGACCGCCGATTCGTAAAACTCCTTGTCATCTCCGGAAATCCAGCCGCGAACCACCGCCTCCGCCAGAAGCAACTGCTGCTCGGTATATCCCAGCAGAATCATCGGCTCGTTAGTCGGATGCTGGTAATAACGGGTAGCCGGTTTGGAACAACCACCCAATGAGACTTTATCGTTCACTAGGCTGTAAGGGATTGCCGGATCGCCGCCATCATAGGAGGCGAAATCGTCCACGGCTAGTCCCGCCTTTTCCGCAGCAGGGGTCTGCGTACAGAAAGCAAACAAACGGGGATCTTTACGGGTAGCCAGGACAGCCACATAAGTAGAATCCATATAACGCCCCGAACCGAAGTCGCTGTCATTGAAATAAGGATAGCGGTCATCCTGCTGATCGAGGAATACCAGCTGGCCATTGTCGGCTTCGCCGGTCATCAGCGGTTCGTCCCGGAAGATACGGGCAAAGGTTGACTTCACATCTATCCCGCCTACGGTCTGTTTGTTCGACAAGGACATCAGGACCCGCAGCCGGTAGGCATTGATCAGGCGGCGCCATTTCAGCAGGTCGCCTCCATAGATAATATCGCCGCTGATAATGCTATTATTGTCGGTCAACAACGTATTTGCTTCATCCAGTTTGGCCAGCACGGTAGACAGTACCGTCTCCTGCGAGTCATATTTGGGTTGGTACAATTCGTTCGTTTCGCCCTGCAAGGCTTCGCTGCAAGGCACATCACCGAACATCATCGTCAACATATAATAATAATGTGCTTCAAAGAAAAGAGCCAAAGCCTCATAAGCCGTCTCGTTGCTCTTCTCCGCTTCCTCTTTCATCTTCGTCACATCGCGCAGGTTACTGTAGTAACCGAAGCCGCCGCGTGTCCATTTATACACCTGGTAAGGACTTTCGCCGGAAGTCAACACCAACTGTTTCGTAGCGTGGCAAACCTGTGCATCCGATTCTTCGAATGTTTTGAAAGACAACCCGGTAAGCAAGAGTGCCGGATCGGTGGTCGTCGGGTTGTTCGGATCGACATTCATCTCTTCCAGGTCGATACACGAGTTGCAGGTGAATGCCAGAGCGGCACCGGCTGCTATATATTTCAGATATTTCTTCATTGCTTTATCGTAGGATTATAATTTGATGGTTGCACTGATACCGATATAACGGGCGGAAGGGTCCTGCAGGTCCGAGTCGCTGGCACCGAAGTCGGGATCGAGGTAAGGAGTTTTCTTCCAGACTGCCAGGTTGTTGCCGAACAGGGTCAGATCCAGGCCCTTGATCACATTCGACTCAAAGAGGTTCTTCAGGTCGTAAGACACAGCCACACGGCGCAGCTTCAGGTAAGAGCGGTTGAAAGTGTTGGCGAACAACTCGTTCTCGCTGGTACGAACCACGGCACGATACGGATAGTTCTGTGCCCAGGTCTGGATATTGACAGCCGTTTCATTCTTCTTGTACACACGGGTATCTGTCAGGATATTCCCGTTCACATCATAGGTAACCTCACCGCTGACGATGTTTACGCCTTCCGGCACATAGATCGCCTTGCCGCCGTTCTCATATTCTTCCTGACGGTACATGGTCGACTTCGGATGTTTTCCGCCCCACCACATCTTCTGGGTGGTAGTCGACACCAATGTGCCGCCGATCGCTCCGTCCATATCGATATTGACGGTAAACTTTTTGATCTTAAACGTATTCTGAAGTCCGTAGCGAACGTCGGGCGACTGGTTACCGATATGGGTGGTAAACGCGCTCTGGGTCGGCATGCCGTTAGCATCCAGTATCAGCTGGCCGTCCGGAGTCTTTTCCCATTCGGTAGCGTACATAGCATCCGCCCGGTCGCCCACCTTCAGGTCGCCGAATTTATCCTGACCGCCGTAAATCTTTGTCAGCTTGCGGATATTACTGCTCCAGTTGGTCGACACATTCCAGGTGAAGTTCTTATTCTGTACAGGTGTGGCGTTCACGATCAGTTCAAAACCGTTCGTCGTATATTCATTGCCGTTCACAAAGCGGTAAGGGAAACCGGAAGCCTCGGAGATAGGCAGCTTGATGATACTGTTCTGGTCGAGCATACGGTAGTAAGTCAAATCCAACCCCAGACGGTTATGCAGGAACGAGGTCGACATACCGACTTCAAAGGAAGAGGTCTTCTGAGGCAGGATATCCGGATTCACCAGGGCTGTCACCGTTCCGGAGCCGGAAGGATCGGTCACGTCATTCGGATACGTCACCGAAGGCGTACTGCCATAGAGGATACCTTTTGCATAGGTCGCCTGCAAGGCGTACGGATCGAGGTCGCTGGATACCTGTGCCCAAGCAGCATTGACCTTCAGATAATCCATCCACGAAGGTAGCTTCACATATTCGTTCACCAGTGTACTGGCAGAAACAGAGGGATAGAAATAAGAATTGTTGGCAGCCGAAAGCGTAGACGACCAGTCATTACGTCCGGTGAACGTCAGGAAGAGCGCTTCAAACAGGTCGATGTTCACAGAGCCATAGACACTCTCGATTGCCTTCTCGTTCATCAGGTTGGTCGCACTGACCGGATTCAGGCTATTTCCCATATTATATACTTTCGGAACGATCAGTCCGTCGGTAGCCTGTGTTTCCTTGCGTATCTGGCGGTAGTAGAGTGAAGTTCCGAGATTAGCCGTAAAAGCGAAATCCTTGCTGACTGCCTGTGTATAAGTGGCCAACGCATCCGCATTGATATCCAGCTGATCGCTGTTCCAGGTCTTATAATCACCGTTACGTGAATCGCCGTAGTTCATATACGACTTCGGGCTTTTCATATCTTCAAACGTACTTTCCAGACGACCGGCGGCACGTCCCTGCAGGGTCAGTCCGGGCAATACATCCCAGTTGAGTTTCACCTGCCCGTTCACTGTATTGCGGTCGTGTTTCTGTGTCAGCTCATTGGCTGCAAAATAAGGGTTGTTATACCAGGCATAGTTATAGTTTGCCTGCCGGGTTCCTTCCGAATCCGGACGATACAGATGTTGTGACAGTTCCTTCCCGTTCACATCGTTACCCATCCACAACAGGATCGTGTACATGTGATTCTTCGGTCCGTAGCCATAGCGGGGATAGTTTGGGGAATAAACCTTATTATATGACAGGTTGGAAGAAAGAGTCACCGTATTGCTCAGGTTGAACATACTGTTAAAGTTCAGACCGCCTGTATAGATCGAGGTATTCGGGACCTGTCCGCGTTGTTTGGAGAAATCGCCATTGAAGTTGTAATTGGCTTTCTTTGTCTTATTTGCCACGGAGAAAGTAGCTTTGGTGATCACACCCGTACGAAGGAAATCCTTCAGGTTGTCGTGTGCCTCCCAGGTGATCGGAACACGTTCGTAGCGTGTACGGTCGTCGTAGACAGAGCCGGAGACATCGCCCCACCAGGGGATCACTTCACCTGTTTGCTTGTCACGGATCGGGCTGTTCCACTGGGCTATCTTCTGCCCTTCAAAACGGGGCCCCCACGTCATATCCCCATCGGAGATACCGCCGTCGGCACCGTCCCAGAACTCATACTGTCCGTTTGAACCGGAACCGAACTCATTCTGTGTCTCGGGAAACACGGTGAAACCAGCCGTTACCATGCTGGATATGCCGGCTGTTACCACCAGACCCTCTTCTTTCGCCAGCCTGGTCGTGATCAGGATCGCACCGTCCTTTCCCCGCGAACCGTACAGAGCTGCGGCGGCCGTACCTTTCAGCACGTTGATACTTTCGATATTCTCCGGAGAGACATCGAACAGGTCTGACTCCACCGGAATACCGTCCACTACCATCAGCGGTGTTTTACCCCGCAGAGAAAAACTCGGTGCCTGGAAGATACCTGTCGGGTTATTAACGGTCAGACCGGCGACTTGACCGGAGAGGGCATTACCCACGTTCACCGTACCCGGTTGTTCAAGGGCTTCCGTGCTCACTTGCTGGGTGGTATAACCTAATTTCTTTTTCTGTTGTTTGATACCGATGGCTGTTACCACCACCTCGTCGATCAGCTTGACGTCATCAGACATCTCTACATTGATCACTTTCAGGTCACCTATCGGGCGTTCCACCGTTTCGTATCCGACAAAAGAGAATATCAGGGTAGCGTTCTTCGGCGCTTCAATCTCGTAGTTACCGTCTATATCGGTTACTGTACCGACCGTAGAGTTCTTCACGACTACTGCAGCTCCGATCACAGGACCCAGCTTGTCCGTTACCGTACCGGTCACTTTCACCGACTGGGCAAAAGCCAGAGAGGTACAGATAAGGAGTCCGCAAATCATTAAGTAAAATTTGTTCTTCATATCTAAATTAATTGGTGTACATAGAAAGCCGGAGGCAGGAAACAGACCTGCCCTAAAACTTTATTTATCAACAAAACTTATCAGGGGAAAGAGGGGGGAAATTAATAGAGGTTTTTCAGTTTAACGTTGTCGAAGATAGCCAATAGGCGTGATGAGTCTTTTTTATTACCCTGGAGGGCTTCTTCAAAGGTGTTGGTGTCGGAGTCGATAGCGGCCAGGGCGATCTTCAGGACATTCGCGAACTCGTCTGCTGCAGCTTCCTTCGTCATTTTATTGCTTTTCACATCCTTGTTCAACTGCTTTTCGATGGAACGGACCGCATTGTAGATACCCGGTTTGCGGATCACCGTGCGGCGGGCAGGATCACCCGGAACCACTTCCTCTTTCACCACATACATATCCATAAACGCATTATACAAGCATCCGACCTCCTTACCGAACTTATGATTGTTTGCGTTAGCCAGTTCTTCAGCAGTAGGTTCCTGTTGGGTGGAATAGAACTCCCATGTTTCGACAGGAGCAGCTTCCACACTTGTTTTGCCAGCCTTGTCATTATCTCCATCGACAACTGTCACGGCATGCAACATGGAGAACGAAGTACCTAATAAAACAACTAATAACACTAAACTCTTTTTCATAACTGTTTTTCTTTTTCTATTAAATTACGCTGCAAATGTAGAAGAGGCATATTACAAAACAGATACAAAGAAATTAAGTTATATTTACCTTTCTATTACAAGGGGGTAGACAAGCCCTGAGTGGCAGCAGGTTGGGTTGTTATCAAAATGAGCTAATCAGCCAATATGCTGATGTGCCAATGAAAATAGCAATAAGTTCTGATCTTATCAATTTCGAGCTATCCCCCTTATCAAAGTGACTTAGCTATTACAGGTCTATTTGCCGTCAGTTTTAACTGACGGTTTACAAGTTTTCTCTCTTTTTTGGCTTCAGCCACATTTCTCTTCAATAGAGAGACTGCTTAAATGGGACTAAAGTCCAAAGAGAGAGAGCATTTACTAATCCGTTGGTTAAAACCAACGGCAAATGAACCTGTAACTAAGCATGTCTTATGTATGACTGATCGCTTGCTCGGATAGTTCAATTATTTCTAAATCAACCCCCTATTTAATGGGGTAGTCCTATAACCGGTTTGTAAAGAAATTATCCTATATTTGAAGAAAATTAATCTTTTATGCTTTTTATACTATGAATACAGAGAAAACTACTCCCGTCACCGCAATCGTACTGGGAGCCAGCGGACGAGGAAAATTGTACGGCGACTACTCACTGGAGCACCCGGACGACCTACGGATAACAGGTATAGCCGAATTAGTCGAACTACGGCGTAACATATACGGCGACAAATACCATGTCCCAAAGGAGAACCGTGTCGCCACCTGGGAAGAGCTGCTCAGCCGTCCCAAGTTTGCCGACGCCGTGATCATTGCCACCCCTGACCATCTGCACTATGCCCCCTGCATGAGCGCACTCGACCTGGGATACGATATCCTGCTCGAAAAACCGATTGCACAGACCGACGAAGAGTGTCGCCGTCTGGTGGCTTATGCCAGGGAGAAAGGTAAGATCGTAGGTCTTACCCATGTGCTCCGTTATTCGCCTTATTTCCTGATGCTGAAAGAAATGATCAGCGGCAAGGCGATCGGCGAGCTGGTCAGCATCCAGCATTTCGAGCCAGTAGAACATGTGCATATGTGCCATTCGTATGTACGCGGAAGCTGGCGCGATTCGGAAAAGAGCACGCCGCTGGTACTGGCGAAATCGAGCCACGACCTCGATATCCTGCACTGGATGATCGGCAAGCCCTGTAAGAAGGTAGTCGCCTTCGGTGAGCTGACGCACTTCAAAGCGGAGAATGCTCCGGAAAGTGCCCCGGCACGTTGTACCGACGGTTGTCCGGCAGAAGCGACCTGCCCCTACTCCGCCCTGAAGATTTATCACCGCGACCGTACCTGGCTCTATGTGTTCGACCTTCCGGAAGACCCGGACAAACAGGGTGACGTCATCCTGGAGAACCTGCAGACGGGCCCGTACGGCAAATGCGTTTACCACTGCCAAAACAACCAGCCGGATCATTATATGATGTTGATGGAGTTTGAAGGAGGCGTTACGGTCAACTTCTCGATCGAGGCTTTCACCTCCTATGGCGGACGCCGCACCCGTATCATGGGGACACGGGGCGATATCGTCGGCGATATGGAAGAGTTCACCCATACCGATTTCGCCACCGGCCTGTCCAAAACATACAACGCCAACGCTGAAGATGCCCTCAACTACGAAGGTGTCGGCCACGGAGGAGGCGATGCCGGCATGATCCGCGATTGGATAGAGGCCATCCGCCGCCAGGATGCCAGCCTGATGAGCACACCGCTCGACGAGTCGCTGGAAAGCCACCTGATAGCGTTTGCAGCCGAAAGAAGTAGGAAGGAGGGAAAAGTGGTAACTCTCCCAAACCCTTAGGCAAGAGTCTCTAGCAGATCAATTTATATCCGATCCCCCGTACATTCAATAGTTTGATACGGGGGTCTTTTTCCAGTTTATGCCGGAGTTTGGTGATGAAGACATGCAAGCTGCGGGTATTGTAAAAACTGTCATTTCCCCACAGTTCAAGTAGAATATCCTTGGTATTGACCGGAAAATTACCGCTCTCGCAAAGCAACCGGAGCAACTCCGACTCTTTGAAGGAAAGCTCGACTGATTCACCCCCTGCCTCCAAGGTCTGTGTAGACGGATAAAACGTGTACAACCCGATTTCGTGATACGCAACGGCGATAGGCTCAGCCTTGCTTTTGACGATCAAGGCCTTCACACGGACAATCAGTTCGCGCAGGCTGAAAGGCTTCCGCAGGTAATCGTTCGCCCCCAGTTCGAACCCTTGCACGATATCGTCTACCGACGAGCGGGCACTGAGGAACAGGACGGGCACCTCCTTATCCATCCGACGGATGCGGCGCACCATCTCGAAACCATCCACCTCCGGCATCATCACATCGGCAATGATCAGTGCCGGATGCTCTTTAAAATAATGCTCTATCCCATCCAGTCCGTCACGTGCTACCGCCACTTCATAGCCTTCCTCCTCCAATGCGTCTTTGACGATCATGGCCAGGGAGATTTCGTCTTCTACTAATAAAATATCCATAAGCTTGGGGTTATTGCGGTAATGTAACTATAAAACAGGAACCCTGGCCGGACACGCTCTCTACGGTGACCGTCCCGCCATGCTTCTCCACCATTGTCTTCACGTAAAAGAGTCCGATGCCGTAGCCCTTCACCTGCGAATGGCGGCTGGAAGGTAACCGGTAGAACTTATCGAAGAGATGCCGGCGGTACTCTTCGGGAATACCGGGGCCGTTGTCCTGCACACGCAGCTGCACCTTTCCTCCGGCAGCCTCCGCCCGTATCGTTATCTCCGGTTCCTTGTCCGCATATTTGACGGCATTATCCACCAGGTTGCTGATGATACTGTACAAATGTACGCGGTCGGCTTTCAGGGTTATTTCCTCCGGGACAGACTCCACGCGGATGCGGAAAGGGCGTGACGACTTGATCTTCTGCTGTTCCAGAATCTTGCCGATCAGAGCATTCAACGAGATATCCTCCATCACCAGACGGATCTCTTTCCGTTTTTCCAGGCTAAGGGTCAGGATCTGTTCGACCATTCCGCCCAGCCGCTCCAGTTCCTCATGGCAGAGGTGGAGGTATTTGTCGGCCTTCTCCCTATTTCCCAGGAGGTTATAATGGATGATCGACTCGATAGCGGCATAGGATATGGCAATGGGGGTCTTCAACTCGTGCGTCACGTTATGGGTGAAATCGTCTTTCAGTTGCTCCACCGTCTTCTGGTGGAGCAGGAACCAGATCATGTAGGCGAACGACAATACCAGGATCAACAGGATCAGGAACGAAGAGACCAGGATACCCGTCATTCCCGCCAGCGAAGCCAGCCGAGTCGGTTCCACATAGACATAATAGGCTTTCGGATGATAGGTGGTATACTCCCAGGTATAACGGTCGTAATGCGCCGGGTCTTCCCCAGTGGGGACGGAAGAGGTGACCACCGTACTGTCGGTAAGCGACCGTATCTCCGTGAAATGGCGGAGGTGCAGGTTTTTCTCCCGGAGACCGACCGTCAGCAGGCTGTCGAACTTCGCCAGGTCGACGGGAAAGATCGTATCGATCACCTCGTGGAGGCTGCGTTGCATCTGCAACCCCAGCCGACCCAGTGAACTAAAATCATCGCCTACCCTGACTTTGCCGCTTTCGAGTACTTTCTTCATCTCGGCATCCACCTCGGGCATAAGAGGGAGTCCGGCTTCTTTCTCGACGATCCGGACGGTCGCCGGCACCGAGTCTTTACTCCGGAAACGGGTGGTCAGGGCGATACCTCCCCGGTCGTCGGCCTGCGAGAAGGTCTCCCGCCGCTTGTTCGCTAACCGGCTGATAGTATCGGCACGGCTGAACAGTTCGATATGGTCGGCATTGCGGATTGCTTCGATGATATATTCCCTGTTCTGCTGCTGGTGGGAATGGTACAGCCGGTTGATCCAGAACAACTGGTAGGCGAATATCCCGGATAACGACACGATCACCAGTGCAATGATATATTTCATGGATGATTTCATGCAAACAAATATAGGGATTCTCCGGCTTGCTGCCTGCCGCTTTAAACCAAAATAACACAGTTTCGGACGAATGTTATTTAGTCTTACCAAATGCAGGCGTTTTTTGGAACTGTTCAGGGCCCTTTCTACCTTTCGTATAAAAATCACGAAAAGCACAAGAACATGAAAAGAATCTATTACCTGTTATTGATAGCCAGCCTGCTCCCACTACCCGCCCCGTTATCGGCACAAAAGCAGACTGACGGCAAAGGTACGATCCTGGTGAACGACAGCATCACACTGGAACTGCCGGAGATATTCGTCAAAGCCGAACGCCCACTGGTGAAGATGACCGAAGGAAAACTCCAGTACGACATTCCCAACCTGATGAAAAGCAAACCGGTGGACAATGCGTTCGATGTCCTGGGTGAACTGCCGGGCGTAGAAAAGAAAGGCGACAATATCTCGCTGCTCGGAACATCGGGCACGACGATCATCATCAACGGCCGGAAAAGCAGCATGACGCCGGAGCAGCTGGCCGACATGCTGAAGTCGACCTCTTCCGATAAGGTGAAAAAGGTGGAAGTGATGTACAGTACTCCGCCACAATACGGTGTACAGGGTGCCTCCATCAACCTGGTCATCGAGAACGACAAGAGCCTGAAAGATATCCTGAAAGGGGAAGTGTCGCTGACGGGGGAACAGGGGTATTATTTCTCACCTTCGGGACGGATGAACCTGTCGTACACGGGAAAGAAATATACGACGGACTTCTCCTACTCGGCGGGCTACCGGCACAGCCGCTCGACGGAAGATATGCATGCGGAACCGACCGTCGACGGACAGAGGTACGATATCCTGCAAAAGAACTGGTCGGAGAACAAAAGCATCGCCCACAACCTGCGGGGTGCTTTCGAATATGACTTCGACAACAAGGACAAACTCTCGGCTTCCTACACGGGACGGTATGTACAGGACGGACCCGCTTCCCACCGGGGAGGACGGACGGAGTTCACAGGCATCGAAACGGTAAACACCGCCAGCCGGACGACCGGACCGACCTCCCTCCACTGTGCACGTATCGATTACAACGGTCATAAGAAC
Source organism: Parabacteroides sp. AF18-52 (assembly GCF_003479145.1). NCBI lineage: Bacteria > Pseudomonadati > Bacteroidota > Bacteroidia > Bacteroidales > Tannerellaceae > Parabacteroides > Parabacteroides sp. AF18-52. The sequence goes on along the minus strand of NZ_QUGR01000004.1, from coordinate 186,629 downwards.
CTGAACGCGGGTATCGACTATACCTTCTACAAAGATAAATCGTTGCAGGAACTGGTCAACAATTTTGAAGACGACACCGACCAGGACAGGCGCAACGAAAGCCGCCAGCAGACGCAACGGGCCAATATCTACCTGAACCATTTCGTCGTTACCGCGAACAAATGGAAACTGTCCTACGGGCTGGAGGCTTCGTTGTCGGGGACGGACAACAAGGCGGAAGCGCTACTCAACAATACGGAAGAACGCGAAGGGACATTCGACCTGACGCAGAGGGAACATTCGGTCGGCGCTTTCGGCGGTTTCTCGCGTTCGTTCGGGAAGAAGCTGACACTGGATGCTTCGCTGACCGTCCGGTATTACAAGGCTTCGATCGACTCGGCCGGAAAGAAAAATACGTTATGGGACAGGGCGGACCTCTTCCCTGCCCTGTCGCTCGTTTACCGGATCGATCCTGCCAACATGTTGCAGTTCTCCTTATCGAGCAACCGGAAATATCCTTCTTATTGGGCGACTACGCCGAATACTTATTATATGAATGTTTACAGCGTAATCAAAGGCAATCCGGAACTGAAACCGGAGTTGAATTATTCGGTGCAACTGACCTATATCCTCAAAAACAAGTATGTGTTGGGAGCCTTCGCCAATTTCCAGCCGGATAAGATACAACAGATGTCGTACCAGTCGCCCGACCGCCTGCAATCGGTCTTCCATACGATCAACCTGGATACGCACAATATGTTCGGACTGATGGCGATCGTTCCTTTCCGTGCCGGCGAGGTGCTTAGTTCGCGGCTGACACTGATGGGCTTCGGTATCCACGACAAAGGGACGCTGGTCGATGTCCGTTTCGACCGGAAGAAGCTCTTCGGGCGGGCCATGCTGACTAACACGATCTTCCTGACCCGCGACAAAAACCTCTCCCTCGACCTCACGGGCTATTACTGTACGAAGGTGATACAGGGCCTTTACGATATCGACCCGCTCTACAGCCTGGATGCCGCCCTGGTATGGACGCTTCCCAAACAGAAGCTTCGCCTGACCATCAAAGGCAACGACCTATTGAACAGCCAAAAGCCGCTCACCCACATCGACCAGCAGGGTCAGAAGAGCCGCATGGAACTGTTCCAGGACAACCGTTCGATCTTGCTGACAATCCGTTACAGCTTCGGCGGCTACAAGGAGAAGAAGGTAAAGGCGGTAGATACGTCACGGTTCGGAACGTAAAAACGTTTACTCCGGCATTACATAATAAGGTATCCCTTGAGTTATATCGATGACCATTTTTGCATTAGCTATATGGATCTTCCGGGGTTCCTGCAAACCTTCGGCCGTCACCTTATAGACGGTCGCCGATTTGGGGTTGCCCCATAAATAAGGGATATCGAAAGAGGTCTTGCCATTCGTGTCCCGGCTGTAGACGATCACACCTTCGTCGTCACGCCATACGGCCGGGATGCAGAGGGTGTTTTTATTACGCAGGATACGGTCTTTTTGCCGGACTGTGCTGTCGGAAAGCGAAACGCTGACCTGGTCGCTGAACAGGGAGATACGGTTTTTCCCCTCTCCTTCCACAGAAAGGCGCTTCAGACTGTTCAGATAAAAATATTGCGGACATTTCAACATGAAGTCTTCGGAGAGAAGAGGTTGCCAGGAATAATTCTCTGCTATCTTCCAGATGGGCTCGCCATAACTGGAAGTGCCGAAAAGAAATCCCAGGTCATGGTCGTTGCTGCGGATATCCGGGTTAAGGCCCGTGCCGGTATAGACATTGGCGGGGATACGCAGGTAATCGTCCTGGGTAGCTGCATTAAAATGCCAGGCGTAAGGAACGCAGCCGACCATGTAATCCATCATCCATTCGCTGGTGATGTCCAGCCCCTTGGCCTGCCAGTATGCAGCGGCTTTCTTCTGATATTCAGCCTCTACGATGACCGTTTCGTTATGTCCTTCGCTCGGACGTGCAATCCAGGCATCGGCATGGATCGTACCACTATCCTCCAATTCGGGCAGCAAAGCCAGCAGGCGGTCGATACGCATCTGGGTATAGCCGGACTCCCACTCGTTGCGGTAGTTGATCTGGTAGGCATTGCGACCGTTATATACGCCGATCACTTTCAGGCTGCCGTCGGCATTCTTCGAGATCAGGTCGTTTGCTACGTATTCAGGCCATAAAGGGCTGTCGTCGTAGGCATCGGTCATATTGATATGCAAGCTTACGACCGTATTATATTTCCGTGCTTCACGCATCAGCCAGCGCAGGCTCTCACGGGCGGAGGTATCGGCTTCCCTTTTCAGATGCTCGTTCACTTCAAAGAAGGCAGGATATTTATCGTCATGCCCGTTATATTGCCAGCCAACCAGATAAACGATCTTCGGCACACCCAGCGAAAGGTTATCCGACTGGCGGATCATTTCCAGTGCTTGCTCAAAAGTGAGGCGCACTATACAATCGCCGCGCTCGTCGAGTGAAGCCAACGCCATTTTCGTCACCCATGTCTGCGAGTAATCATGGTTGAACTGTGCCCGTACCAAAGAGGTACAGGCATACAGACAAATAAAAAGTACTAACAATCTTTTCATGTTTATTTTCATATTATTTTAATCAGTTTATCTGGTAAGCGACTGTCCTGCCGGAACGATCGAAACAGCCTCTCCTTTCCCTAACGCCAGCTTGAGAAGTCCGTTGTCCACAGGTATTGCCGATAGTTTCCGTGCCGGTTCGTTCATGGAGATGGAATAAACATCTACGGCACCGACCTTCTCCCACCCTTCCGGCATCAGCCAGCTATGGCTTTCGTATCCGTCGCCGGAATAGGCGATGATCTCGTTGTCGTTCCAAAGTGCCGGAACGAACAGGTTGTCGTTCTCACGCAGGATGAAATCGCCTTTACGGATGATGTTCTTTCCGTCTTCCACACGGGCAACGACTCCCTCACTGTAATACAGGGCCTCATCGACAAAGGCAACCCGCTCCAGGCGGCTCAGGTAATACCAGGGCAATGTCATGGTACAGAACTGGGACAGGAAGCCGGGTAGATTGGCCAGATCTTTCTGGAAAATCTCCTCTCCCTGCATGCTGGAACCGAAACGGAAATCGCCCTGCCCTTCCCGGTGGGTACGCCCCCTTGCCGACAGACGTTCGGGAATCTCCATCTGGAAGTTCTTATCGTCCGGGAACCACCACGACATCGGTTGAAGACCGACAAAGCCTTCGCCGGCAGGATGAGCCCAGAAAATGCCCTCTCCCGTCACGTCGAAGCCCTTTTCCCGCCAGTATTTGAATATCTTCCGTTGTGTTTCCACCTCTTTGTAGATGTCGATGCCTCCGTTTTCGGGCTTGGCATGCCAGGGGCTAAGCGGACGGTTCTCCGGTTGCCAGTACGCCATAAAGGCGTCGATATGGATGGTATGGCCGTCTTTCAGTTCGGGAATCATGTCGATCAGATGGTCGATACGGGGTTTGGCAAAGCCTTTCTCCCACTCTTTCGTATAGCTCAGATGATAAGCTTTATGGCCTTTGACGTATTCCCAGATAGATTTCAGATTGCCGTTGGCATCGCGGGCGATAATATCGTTCTTGATGTAGGTATCCCACAGGGGGCTTTCCTCAAAAGCATCGACCATATTGATGTGCAGGCTGATCGTTGTGTTATAGGCACGCGCTTCACGGATCAGCCAGCGGAGGCTTTCAAGGGCGGTGGCATCTTCTTCCCGTTTCAGCTTGGGGTTGACGATACTCCAGTCAGGATAGAGATGGTCGTGACCACCCCGTTGCCAACCGACCAGGTAGATGATCTTGGGAATACCGCGTGTCAGATTATCCACTCGTTTCACGACATCGAGCGCGTGGCCGAATGTACAAAGGCGGGACGGGTCTTCATGCTGGAAAATCACGTTGTTCGGATCGGGTTCGTTCAATTCGCCGTCATACCCCATAAAGAGTTTCAATACCAGTGTCTGGTGATAGTCGCGGTAATACGGAGCGACAACGACTCTCTTCTTCGCCTGGTAAGTCGCACCGTCTTTCTGGTAGACGGCAGTCACTTCTGCCAGTCCGCCGTCCTTCGGGATCAACTGATCGCCGGATAAAGCGATAACCTCGACATTTCCGCTGGCACTGACCGTACGTACGGACAAAGCAATATCGGACAAAGGAAGATCGGTGGTCTTTCCATTGGAATAACGACCGGTAACATGAAGAGTTCCCCGTTCACCCGGATTACGGACAGGGTTCAGGGTTTCCTTATCCAGCCGGATAGTAATCTCCTCCAGTTTGTTCTGCATACTACAGGACAGACAGAACAGGGTTGTTAGAATATAGAAAAGTGTTTTCATAAAATAATTTGTTTACACAGAGTAATATGATAAAAGAGAAAAAGGTGAGTCTAAATTTCAGATACAATGATCAGCCATCCGTGTTTCGGATCGACCGGGATCAGATCGGCTGGCGTAAACTCCTGTGCTTCCTGAAAGTCGGTAACAGCCGGAGCCTGCATACGGACAGACGACGGATTCAGACCTAATTGCTTCCAGTCGATATTCAGTTTAACCTGCTTCTTTGCTCCGGAATAGTTACCGATCGAGAGAAGCGTTTTGCCTTTATTCACGTACGCCGTTACTTTCACCTCTTTATCCGAAGTGGTTACAGCTGGATTCTTTTCCCAGAAACCGATCATCTGTGCATCCATGATCCCGAAGTCATCCCATAACCTCCAGATATATTGAGGATCGCAGGATACCCCTTCCGTCAGCCAGGGTTGACGAACGGTCATGCCGTACTGCATGCCCAGCCATTTATTACCGCCGCCATGCAACATATCCCCCATCAGACCGAACGGGATACCGGAGACTTCCACCAGCCAGTTTGCCGGAGACATCTCGTCATACATAAAGCTTTCGCCGAACCAAACCTTATCCACATAAGGGAAATATTCCGCATACTGGGTAGCCGGTCCGCGTGAGAAACCAGTATTTGAATGCAGGTCGATGATACAACCCGGCTTCACTTCTTCCATCGCATGACGCATCCGTTTCAGCATATCGCGACCGAAAGCGACATCATCCAGGTACAGCCCGTCGATACCGGTATGCTCCACCAGCCAGGCTAGTCCTTCCACATAATAATTATACCAGCGGGAATCGCCCGTTGCTGTCAGGACGGAAGCATCGGCTGCCACGCCCAGCTGCTGATCTTCCAGATGCTGATACCATTGAGGAGTATAATCGGTTACATAATGCTCCCGGCACCAGGGGAAACCGCCACCGTTACCACCTTGCAGTATCTCGTCTCCCAGACTGCGTAAGGCCCATATCTCAGGGACTACATTCGTCAGTTCACGAATCGTATAATAAAGTTTCACCTTACAACCTTTGCCGTGCCATTCATCCACAAAGTCTTTTATCTTGTCGGCCGTAATGAACGGATAGTTGATGAACGGGTTCAGCGCGTTGGCATGGTGTACGTTGATGATCTTAATACCGGCGTCGAGGTTCTCCTGTCCCGGGGTAGGTGCTCCGCCGTTATGGTAATAACGGTCGGTAAACTGGCTATGGCTATTCACTTTCTTTACCGGGGTGATCAATAAGGCAAAATCGAACGTCAGGTTCTCGCCGGCTTTGAGGGTACGCTCGCCGCTGTATGCAGTAGCCGTTGTCCGGTTTCCGCTACGGTTGATGCGGAAACCACCCTTGCCGTTGTTATACCAGCTTTCGGGATAAGCAGGACGATAGAGGTTCAGCAAAGGGCCGGTATAACTCGCTCCGCGTAATTCGCAATGAATACCGGCTTTTTCGGAACCACACCAGAAACTGTCGAAAGGCCATAACCAGGAAGTACTTTTGGAGGTAGGGATAGATACGGCGTAATCATGTACCGTCTTTCCCTGTGTCTCCCAGCCTCCGGAATAGTTAGCAGGGGTCTCCTGTCCGGGTAGGCCCAATCCCATAAAATAAGGGGCTGCTTCGCTTTTCATCGGTATCTCCAGCCGGATATCTTCGATCTGTAAATCCTTTTTGGGAATGACGGAATAAACGTAGTTGATCCAGCCGTCAAACTCCATCGTACCGTTGCAGGTCAGTGTCAGATCATCGTCTTCAGCTTTCCAGCTACCCGACATTTTTCCTTCGGATTGCCCGGTCAAGTCAACAGTTCCGTTCAGTTTCTTTTCTCCCGAAGAAGTACGGATGATAAAGCGTACGGGAGAAGCCAGCAGTTCATGCCCCCAAGAGTCGACAGAGGCCGGCAGGGCGGTCTGCATATCGAGCGATACCGTACGCCCCAGACAGGAAATACGATTGTCGGACAGAGACATATCGGTATATCCCTCTGTCGGTTTGTCACTGATTCCTCGGGTAGAATTAAGCCAGCGCAGGCGGCTATGACGCCAGAGTTCGTTATCTCCGCGGTCTGCCAGCATTTTACCGGACACTTTCAATTCGATATCCACAGGGACAGCATATCCTGTTTCGTCTGAAACAACAATAACGCCTTTATAAGTACCGCCGGGTTGGTCTGCTTTCAGATCCACCCCGAACCACAACGGCTGGACCGCATCGGGTGCTACGCTCACCTTTTTGGTAAAAGGTTTTCCCAACGGATTCACTCCGTTTATATTAAAACAGGTAATAGCTTTCGCCGGGATCACATTGTTTCCGCTTTTTAGGCCGGATGTTTCATAAGTAATGCTTTTCAGTTCCTGGTTTCCCGCCCATATACCCAACTGGAACGCATAATATTCGTTAGGCATGGCAGCTCCTTTAAACAAAGAACGGTCCTGACCTTGTAGCCATTTGTAAGGTACGTCCGTTTTCATCCGCACAGGGTAAGAACGATCCTCCGGAAAGACCAGGAAACGGCCGGGATTGGCTTGCCTGTATTGCTCTTTCTCGCCTGCCGAGGCCGTTACTTCCATCGGGAAGAAACTATCGAACTGCGTACGCGATTCCACGCGGGTGATCGTAGCTTCCGGAAACTGTCCGGCAGAAGAGACGGACGATGTAGCAGACAGCCATTGCCGGTCAGGTGCTTCTTCCTTCGGATAGTATCCCCGGTGATAGTTCCCCCAGCCTTCCTGTACGCGGTAAGGCAGATAATAGAAGATATAAATTCCCTTCCTGCTGACGGGACCGAACAAGAGTTCACATTGTTCATTATCCACTTTCAGCCTTTGGATATTGGGGATCGTATCCCCTGTCTCCGCATCGATTATCAGAAAACAGCGATCCTCCACCTCTTTATCCGGACGCCGCCAGTCGAAAGAAAGTCTGACGGCATCGGCCGGGGCGGCAACGGTCAATACTGCACGGTGATTACCCAGAGCCTCGTCCCACGGAGTCTCTGCTACGGCATAAGAGTATGGAGCCTGAACGGTATTTCCACCACAGGAAAATCCGAGACAGGCAAATAAGATAGACAGTAATATATGTTTCATGTTATTAGAATTTTAATAGGCTAAAAACCTGATTTATGACATCCGGTAGAAGGAAACACAGAGACAGCCTCATCCGGTTCGAGCGACAGGCGGACAGATCCGTCAGTGCAGACCTCGCTGGTTTTATAAAAGATACCGGAAGACGTTATCTTATAAATATCCACGCTGTGTACGTCCGACCAGTCGGGTGGCAACTGCCAGGATTTACCGGAGTAGCCTTTTACGGAATAGGCCATATACTCACGACCGTCACGCCAGAGAACCGGTATAAAAAGATCGTCCTTATCCCTCAACAAACGTTTGTGATGAATGATAGTCGAATCCTTAAGCGAAGCGGTCAGGTCATCGTTATAATAAACGACACGATTCTCGCCTTTCCCTGTCAGTTTTTCCGGTTTGTAACGGTTCAGATAGACGTAAGGTAACGTTCCCGTATAAAACTGGTAACGGTATTTATCTATCCAGTTGACGTCAGGTAAAGAACCGTTTTCCAGATTACCGAAGCAATCTTCGCCACGTCCGCTCATACCGAAAAGGAAACCCAGCTGGAGCTGTTCTTTCGTCAGGTCCGGGAATTGTTTGGCAAAGAGATAAGATGCACCGCCGGTTGTCAGATAAGCGGGATATTTCATATAGTCTGCTTCGGTCGCTTCAAACCACAGATACCAGGGAGTCAGCCCGATGAACAGGTCTTTGCCTTCCCGCAAGCGGTTAAAACTTTCGTGAGTGACGTCGATACCTTTTCCCCTGAAATAACGGAATATTCTTCGCTGATAGCTCTCTTCCTCTTCCCACGAGATCTTTTTATACGGGTTGTCCCGCACGAAGAAAGCATCGATCATGATCGAACCGGCCTCCCCGATACAAGGCAGTAATTCCAGTAAGGCATCGATCCGCCTGACAGCATAGCCGCTCTCCCACTCGTTTTTATAACAGATCTGGTAGGCTTTACGGTTGTTCCATACGCCGATCTGCATCGGTGTCCCGTCGGTATTCCGGGAGATAAAACCCTTGGAGAGGTATTCATCCCAAAGCGGACTGTCATCATAAGCGTCCGTCATATTCACATGGACACTGATACAGGTACTATATTTCCTTGCCTCTTTAGCCAGCCAGAGCAAAGATTCCCGCCCGGTAGCATCGCATTCCCTTTTCAGTGCGTTATTCACTTCAAACCAGGCCGGATATTTATCGTCGTGCCCGTTATATTGCCATCCTACCAGGTAGAGCGTCTTCGGGAGTCCCCGTGTGACAGCATCCATCTGTTTTACCAGGGACAGGACCTGTTCAAAGGTATAACAAATAACCGGATTGCCTTTCTCATCCGGATAAGACAACATGATCTTCATCAGCTGCATCTGATGATAGGCATGCATATAAGGCTGTTCGGGACACATCGTTTTCGTCCAGTCATATTTCTCTCCGGAGATATTCCGCCACGATTCCGGGGAAGTGCCCTGGGAGAATAAAGAATGCGTGGCCAACAAAAAGGCTAAACACAATAATCCGAAATGAGTTTTCTTCTTCATATTCATTCTACATTAGTTGATAGAGAAAAGGCTGTCCGTCCCCATACAGGTAGCGGACAGCCTCAGGATTTCAGATCTAAGGGTATAAATATAGTTACTTATTCAATGCAGTAACCTGGATTGTCCAATCTTTTTTCGTACCGTTGGCAGCTGTCACCAGATACCTGCGTGTGGCAGAAAAATCACCGGGTGTACCTAATGTCGGGGCACCGTCCTGCGGAGCAATAACTGCCGCAGTGGAAAGGTTGAACTTTCCGACCAGGTTAGTCAGGGTAACCGTATTACGGATCGCTTCCGTAAAAGGACCGTCGGCTGGAGGTACCGTGACCGTACAGGTGATCGTACCGGTTTCGGCGTTGATAACCTTATCGGATACAGTCAGAGTGACTACTTTCACGATCGGTTCTCCGTTGATCCATTCATCTGTCGGATCTTTATAACGAAAGTCGAACTTCACATCCGTGATATTGGCCTCTTCAAAAGCAGGCAGATCATCCAGGTTGCCTTTCAGACAGGAAGAACATACCAGGACAAACATTAACAACAGACTACTCTTCATCAGTTTTATCATATTCTTTTTCATACTTCATTTGTATTAATGATTAATCATCTATTACCAACCCGGATTCTGAGGACCTAAATTAGCGTTACGGTCGATCTGTCCTTGTGGGATAGGAAGGAGATAACGACGGTCTTCACGGAACTCGCGGATATCATTGTCACCATGAGTCACCTTACCAACATAGAATGATTTACGGTCATTCTTAATTTCAACATAAGTCGGTATTTCTGTAAATCCGGCAATCTTACCACCCGGTGCCACACCGTTATTGGCATATCCTCCGTGTTTACCCCAACGTAGCAGGGTCCAGTAATAATCGTTTTCCATCGTCAACTCACAACGGCGTTCCTGTTTGTAGAACTTCCAGGCCTCTTCCAGGCTATTCACCTGTTTAGCCGGTAATTTACCATGAACGGTACGGGTCTGGTTGCAGATAGCTACAGCATCGGCATAGTTGCCCTCTCCCATTCCTGCCAGCCACAAGATGGCCTCGGCTTTGTTCAGCAGGACGCGACCATAACGAGTTACCACATAATGGTAATTAGTCGGGGTTCCGGCCAGAACACGAGGTTCCACATTATACACGCCTTTACGCCAGTAATAATTGGTCAATCCCATATGAGGCCCTAAACCACCGTTCACCTTACGCCACAAGTTACCATTCACAGTCAAATGGATATCTTCATTCCACCAGGTCGTCCCATCGTACACGAAAGTATCATAGAAACGGGCATCACGGTTGCTATACATAAGCTCGTTGATAAGCTTATCACCTTTCGTATTTCCATAAAACAATACTTCTGCCTTTTCCTGATCGATCGCCCAATCAGGAGCTGAACCCTGAACAAGCGTCACATTATTTTTGAACTGGGTCGATTCGTTCCAAACCACCCCCTGTCCGGTCGCTTCATCGATAACATCATAGCCATCCACCAAATTTTGTGTAGGAGCCCACCATAACCAACCGATAAAGGGTTGTCCGCCATTTGTCTGGAACAACGGACCACAGCCATTCTTTACAAGGTTGTCATTATTGGTATTAGGCATCACATTCTGTAACGGTGCTATGGCATCCGTATTCGTATTAGCTTTATCCCGGTAGATAGCAAAAATAATCTCACTGGAATAAGGATCTTTTTCATTGAAGATATTTCCGTAACTGGTTCCTAAAGAAGCACCTTCCACAGCATCAGCTGCAGCAATGGAGGCTTTCAGCCATTCCTTCTTTTTTGCAGCGTCCGCTTCGTAAGCGGCAGCCTGCAACGCTATTTCCGACTTAAAGGCATAAGCCATATTACGAGACAATTCCCCTGCTTTTACAGAAGTAGGTAAATCAGGAATAGCAGCATCCAGATCGTTCAAGATATAAGTATAACTTTCCGTTGTTGTTTTTGTAGTAGGCATCATCATTCCATTACTAGCCGTATCAGCCGGAGCCAATACGCGATCGACCCATACAAAACGTCCCATCGTACGAGCCTGACGGTAATAGAGCAATGCACGTAATAACTTGCCTTTCGCTATCAGATCTTTAGAATCTGCATCCGAAAGACCTTGCCCTGTATATTCAGTCGCTTTCTCGATAATCAGATTGCAACGGCGAATATTCCCGAAGTCCCCTAATCCTCCATCACCACTGTACCGGTCCATCTGTTCACGAACGAAACCTATTCCTCCGTTGGAATGAACAGCATTACCTGTACGTTCTTCCCAAGTTGTCTGGTTTCCGTTCACATAACCATACATCACATTACTTATCGTTCCCGTAACAAAAGCATCGGCTGTCGATTTAGATCCCCATACGGTTGCTTCATCATACGTTTCAAAGGGTTGAGTATCCAACACATTACAAGAAGCAACTCCCAGTAAAAGCGATAAGGATGCCAATGATACTATATTCTTTAGTTTCATAAGTCTATTCTTTATTTAATGATTAAAATCCAAGGTTCAAACTAATGGCATATACACGTTGCATCGGATAATCATAGTTGTTTGTACTACCATTTTCCGGGTCAAAGCCATATTTCGTAGCAGGTGAAATCGTAAATAAATTCTGACCACTCAACACTACCTGACATTTATAAAGCCATTTGATGTTCTTCAACAATACTGAACGAAAATCATAACCCAACTGAAGCGATTTCAAACGGATATAACGTCCGTTGACCAACCAGAAGTCGGAGGTAACATAGTTATTATTTCCATTCACACTCGAGTTCATCGCTATTCTCGGAAATTTAGCATTCGTATTATCCGGCATCCAATAATCCAGCTGATAAGGATACACCATAGTATAACCACCGGTTGATTGTCCGCGTACCACATCTTCAATATACATGTCACGTGAAGTTGCTCCCTGGAATAAGATATTGGCAGAAAATCCCTTCCAGGAAAGATTGGCATATATACCATAGTTGCCGCGCGGAAAACTGTTTTTCCCGATACGCCACTGGTCGGCACCGTCAATGAATCCGTCACCATTCATATCTTTATAAATGATATCACCGGCAACCAGATTGGAAGAACCGTCGCGACGGGGTAAATTCAATGTCTGATCAGAGTTCTGGTAATATCCCTGGTTCGTATAACCCGTACCATAATATCCGGTCTGCTGAACAGCTCTCAGATAGGGATTCTTCTGATTTGCCAGGTCTTCGTCCCAGGCAACGGCTACCAACTGATCGAAATAAGTAAAGTTAGCACCTACCTCATAATTGAAATCACCCGCATGGTCTTTCCAGGAAAGATTAAATTCATAACCGGCACGGCGGTGTTCGCCATTAGACTTCACTTTCGGAAGAGATAATCCCAACGGATCTGCATAGCCGACATTAGAAGGTGATGTCAGAAAACCTGTCGTTTTCATATAAAAATAGTCAAAGCTACCAGACAGACGTTCTCCCAATGTATTAAAGTCGAAACCAATATCAGTAGAGTTAATCGTATACCAGGTTATATCGTCACTGATCAAATCTCCCTCACTGAAAGTCGGAACAATTTTACCATCCAATACATAACCGCGTTCTGTCAAACCATAAGATGTCAAATAGCTAAACCGGCTTACATCTGCCATCCCGACCTGGCCATAACTGGCACGAAGTTTCAGGAAATTCAATATATTACGTTCTTTCAACGGCCTGAAAAAATTCTCTTCCGATACAGCCCAGGCTGCAGATCCGGAAAAGAAATTACCCCAGCGGCGATCTTTCGGAAACAAGTCACTGCCATCATGGCGTAAAGAACCTTCTATATAATATTTTTTCTTATAATTATAAGAAGCCCTGGCCACCAAGCCGGCACTTCCTCTTTCCCATTCATTACCACCGTTTTCCATTGTATCAGAAGGTCCGGCCCCCATCTGGTCGATCATAAAAACATAATTTTTACGTTTGGCATCGAAACCTCGTCCAAAAGCGTAACTTTGCTCATATCCCAATGTGGCTGACACGTTATGCGTTTCGTCCAAAAAGGAACGATTGTAATCTACAAAGTACTGCATTGTCCACATACGATTGTTGGAAGTTGTATATTGCAAGCTAACAGGAAAATCCGGCCCTTTATTTCCCTCTAAATCATATTGGGGAGCAGTCTTGTTCCATTCTTTGGTATCATACATTCCAAAACGGTAATTACCTCCCACTTTTACCTTCAATCCTTCCACACCGTATACATTCCATTCGGCATTAAAAAGACCGGTAATCATCTTGTTATCAAACTTAAAATAACCGGATTCAGAAGAGACTTCAGCAACGGGATTGTCGTACCCTACATAGATCTGTCCGTCTTTATTATATGCTAATCCCATAGGTCCCTGATTCTGGATGTGTCCCCAGGTTTGCCAGTAGCCGGTTGAATATTGGGAACGTGGAGTTTGCATAGTCGAAATATAACCATCCAAACCAAACGTCAGTTTCAATCCCAGATCCTTAAACTCCGATACTTCATTCATTCTGACATTGTATCTTTTAAACCATTCCGTATCGGCTTTGTACATCGACTTCTGGTCGTATGCCTGAAAAGAAACATAATACTTATTAAATTCCGAACCACCACGTACTGCCAGCGAATGCTTAGTTTCCGGAGTTAAATTACGCAGCATGATCTTTTGCCAGTCCGTATTCGGATAATTATACGGATCAGATCCCGTACGGTATTTTTCGATTTCCTCATCTGTCCAGCGAGGTTCCAAACCATACAGATTACGTACAGTATTATCGAATGATGCCCGTTCGTATGAATCCAGTTTCTTTTCCAAATAAGTCGGTTCACTCCAACTCTGGTTAAAACTATAATCTACACGAAGACCTTTCAAACCATTCTTCGTCTTCACCACCAATACGCCATTTCCGGCACGTTGTCCGTATACGGCAGCAGCAGCGGCATCTTTCAAAATAGACATTGATTCGATATCGTCTGAGTTTAAATTAACAAAGTCATTATACTCTGAAACAAATCCATCGATAACAACAATAGGCGTTCCGCCACCACGAATAGAAACCGTGGATTGTTTATTCAAACCACCACCGGCTGAAGTAACGATCAAACCTGTAGCACGCCCCGCCAACGCATCTGTTACGTTAGCTACCGGTACGTTTTTCATTTTCTCAGCATTCACAGTCGAAACCGCTGAAGTAAGATTACGTTTTGAGTTGGTACCGTAACCGATCACAACGACTTCTTCCAGTGCTTTCGAGTCTTCCTTTAGTGTGATATTCAATGTTGTTTTATTACCTACAACCACTTCCTGTGTTGTGTAACCGATAAAAGAGACGACCAAAACCGGAGACTTTAGATCTCTCAGATCCAGGGAGAATTTTCCGTTCATATCGGTCGTTGTACCTATACCTGCCTGATCTTTTACCAGGACATTGGCACCGATAACTGGCTCGCCGAAGTCGTCGAGAATCGTTCCGGTAACAATCGTATTAGGTTGTGACTGTTGCTTTACTTCTTCTTTCTTAAATAAAACGATATGTCTGTCCGTTATTTTGTATCCCAACGATTTGTTACGGAGCAATACTTCCAATACTTCATCTATGGATTTGTTCTTCAGATCGACGGAGACTTTCTCATCCAGGTTCACCTCATTCAGTTTATACACGAAGGTAAACTCTGACTGGCTCTCTATGGAATTTAACACCTGAAGGATCGTTCCATTCATTTCAAGGTTCAATTTTGTTACCTGGGAATAGGATAATGCGGCTGTGGCTTCCCATAAACAAACAAAGAGGAACAATAAGGCTAATTTCGTTACTTTTAAAACTTGATTGCGTGTCTTATGAGAAATATTTCCCTCATTCATAGAGCTTTTTGCCCCATGAAACACTCTAATTAAATGTTTATTCATACATTTGCAAAATCTAGTTGATTATTTATGGCAATTGGTAGTTGCCTTTTACTTAAATGATCTGCGCTTAGAGCATAAATTGGGGATGTTGGTAGCATTCCCAATTTTTTTAACTGTTTTACGTACTGTTCATGGTCTTCAATTAATTTTTAAGGTTCAACAATCGTTTATCTGATATACACATCCCTATCCTTTATCTCAAATTTATATCTCATCGAGATTTGAAGGATAGACAATATTTCCTCCAGCGACTCCTTATGCGTAAATTGTGCCGTCAGGAATACATCTTTCATTGATTCGTTTTTCAAATGAAACTTCACACTAAAAGAACGTTCCAGTACACTGAGGATTTCTCCGAATGTGATTTTTTCGAAAAAGAAGTCACCTGTCATCCACGAAGTATAGGAAGAGGTCCTTACCGGACGTACTTCGATACTTCCACTCTGCTTATCGAACAGGGCCTGTTCACCCGGAATCAAAATCTCATCGGGTGTCGGGGTACTGTTTGTATCAGTATATAATGCAACCGAGCCTTTAACCAGCGTCGTTTCGATCAAATCCGAATCCGGATCTGCCCAGATATTGAATTCTGTTCCCAGAACTCTCACATGCATGCCCTCCAGGTTTACAATAAAAGGTTTCTCTTTATTCTCGGTTACATCAAAGAACGCTTCACCCGTCAACTCAATCTGCCTTGTTTTACTATCAAACACTTCAGGATACCGGATATGTGAATTTCCATTCAGCCAGACAACGGTACTATCCGGCAACAAAACCTGTGTCTTTGAACCTATCATGGAAGTAACCTCCAGATAAGCCAACGGCCTCGGTTCCGTATACATCTTATATAAGAAAGAAGAAACGACCAGCAAGGCAACCGAAGCAGCGATCGATGCATATTTCCAGACGGAAGAAACACCCATTATGATCGTATCCGAATTCATTACCCGCTGCCATAGTCTATCGTAGACAACATCCGGTTCTGTTTTAACCGGTTTAAACCGAATGCGTCCTATAATCTCTTCGTCTCTTCTATTTTTTATATCCGACATCTTTTTTTATTATGATAATTATCCTGTTCACTTATATAGATGACAGCTTCCGGAAAAAACCCTAATAAAGAATTTCATTTTTAACATTTTAATGAAAGGGGCAGAAAATTATATATACGGATATACACCTTTCGGCTTTTTTATATATATTTGTTTCGTGCTTAAAAAGCAAAGCGTTGCGGCACATTCACATGTTAAAAACATAAGCGTTAATGATATTATCCTAAATACGAAATCTAGACAATTTCATAGTAACCGGGTAGTAGACAACAAACGCTCATGTTCTTTATCTTGTTATATACGTACGTATACCCATGGGTGTACCTATATATCAAATAAAGAGCGTGGGTATGTTGTTTGTATCGGTTACTAAGGTAGTCTAGAACCTCGTATTTAGGTACATTCAGCAGTTCCCACGCTTTCTTTATGTTCAATCCGGACAGGGAATTTTCGGATAAGCAAATAGGTCTACCTTATGAAAAGCAAACGTCCATCATTGATTCATCCTATATATCCATTTGATTTACAGGAACATTACTCTGCCATTTATTTTATTAAAAACACAGAGAACAAACTGCACGTAAAAGAAAAGCCGTATATTTACTCCTGTAAAAACTGCTTTTTCCTTAGTATCGAGATAAACCACTGAACGCAGTACGTATGAAATTCAAAATGAGCGGATACACGAAATCATCCTTGATTGATAAAATCACCAAGGGAGACGAAAAAGCCTTTCGTCTGCTTTTTGACATGTACTATCAGCAGTTGTTCCATCAAGCTTTTTATTACCTGTCATCCAAGGAACAAGCTGAAGAAGCGGTATCCGACGTATTCTTTATTATATGGAAGAAAAGAGAGACGCTGGATAAAATAGAAAATATTGAAAGCTACCTGTATACCTCCGTAAAACATCAGGCATTACATTATATCCGCCGGACGAACGAGCCGGAAAAAGCTCCGTTGGATCTGTACCATATCGAAGTGATACCGGACAACAATAATCCTGAATCCAGACTACTGGATGAGGAACAACGGGAACTGATACAAAAAGCGATCAACTCTTTACCGGAAAAGTGCAGGGAAGTATTCAGATTGTTTCTTTCCGATAAACTTAAACAGAAAGAAATCGCCACTTTGCTGGAAATATCACAAAAAACGGTGGAAGCCCATATTGCTACCGGCTATAAGAAAATACATGCTTATCTGAAGAAAAGGTATTGACTCATGAAATATAATATACATACAACTCTCATTCATTCCGACAGGCAAAATGTCAAATGTGTCAAAATGCTATTTCAACCTATGTCTGGAGCGATTATACCAGCAAGGGATGGAACTGATGAATTTTACTGTATTCTCCGAGGGTTTAGGTTTATCAAACAGGATGCTTTATGACAAAATAACAGAACAGATAGATAACATTTACCCCTATATTATATCCATTTATTTTACAAATCAGATATTTCCATTACTTATAACACTCTATTTTCTAACTTTTTCACAGACACTCCAGAGATAAATACTGCTAGAAAACATACTATTCAAGCTAAAAAAAGCATCAGTCTATCCTTCGCGCAACTACTTTTAACACTTTTTTCGTCTTAAACGAATCACCTACTCATTTAAAATGAAAAAAAATTCGTTTTAAACGAACTGACTATTTTTCCAAAATTTGTTTTAGAAAACGATTCCGGGGAATATTTGTTAATTATTGTAACCGAAAAATTTCTAAAAGCATTCTTCCAGAAGATCACCCGTAACCCATTCAGCAATATATCTGACATATTAATACAGAAATAGGAAATACGAAATCATTTTGCCAAGATCAATTTTCAGTAAACAGAATAACCTATGGCTATATTCAAAATAAACTCATTCAACCGGGGTAGTCTGAAAAGTGAAAGTGGATACGACATCGTCCGACGTACGGATAGTCAGGACAAAATCGTATGCTTTTCCTTTCTCAAACTTTATTTTAGGGGTTAGTCTCACATTTGTTTTGCCATAAGGGGACAGAGAAGTCAATTTAGTTTGTCCGATCTCCTTCCTGTTTCCATCCTGAAGCTGTTCCAGTTTCAGAACGGCAGGTCCGGAAGCTACCTGACCAAAATTCTCCACCACTACATGTATATCCTGACTGTCAGAAGCAAATACCGGCAGACGGGCAGAAAGGATCGGGTCGTTATAGCTGATCCAGGGCAAACGGGCATATCCGTAAAGTAATTTGCCGGAAGTCGTTTTTCCCAATAATTTAGGGGCGAACTCTTCGGCCGTTATGCCGTTACCCTTTGCATCGAATGTGACGATCAGGTCTTTCCCGTCATTCTTCGTGCTCTGCACCCGGCAACCTCTGCCATGATTGACCTCGGTAGATGCGCCGAAACGCAAAGAAGCCAGGTCGATATCCGTCTGCGGGTTAAAACCTTCCTCGGCAGTGATCTTTACACGGATCGTTTTTGTTTTATCCGTAACGGGAGCAGCATCGAGAACGGTCAGCAACAGACCCGGATTCAACGGGATACTTATATTCTTGGAACTATGATTGTCATTTGGCAGGTCTTCATTTTTCAAGGTATCGATCACAGCGAAATTAGCCTGAATGGCACGGCCGTATTTATCCTGCAATATCTTGATACGCTCGTACTTGAACCAATTTTCCACCTTACCGTCTTCATGTACGGATATGCCCGGTAGATAAGCTTCCCCCGGATCGGTTACCCAGTTCACACCGTCTTTTGAACGAAGATAAAAGGCGATACGGCCCAGCCAATCGTTTACGATCAGGTGATACTGGATATGGTCGCGCCACACGACAGGATCTTCAAACTCACCCTTTACCGGAGGGTATACCCGTTTATCCGTAATCTGGTTGTAAGGGGAAAGTCCGGTTTGGCTGATCCATACGCCCCCTCCCCGGCAGACCATCAGGTAAGAGCCATCCTCACGCCGGGCGAATGTCAGGTTTGAAAGGCCCTCTATGATCCGGCGGTCGCGGTTGTCGAAATCAAACTTCTTACGGGTCCACGGACCGTTCAGGTCATCCGCCAGATAATAACCGTCGATGACATAGACGACCACACGCCCGTCTTTCAGGCGGAAGGCTTCCGGATTATGTCCCGGTCCGATCGTATCTTTGATGATGAAAGGGCCTGTCGAATTGTCGCATACAGCATGATAGACTGTCGAGTTAGGCCAGAACATATGCCCTTTCGGCGAGTTCTCCGGCCATCCGCAGACATACAGATGGTATTTGTTATCCTTCTCTTTCAGGATATTACCACCCCAATAGGAACGGACATTGTCTTCAATCCCGTTATCCACATAACGCGGAACCACCTCCTTGGCTCCCCAGACATCGGCACTCAGTTTTCCGGCAGGCATGGGAAGAAAGCGGTCTATGAACCGGGCACCTTCCACCAGGTTATCCCATTCGGCAGGACGCGGCCTTTCGGTTATCTGTGCAGTCAGACTTTGCGTTCCGATACAGAGAGCGGCAGATGTACACAATAATAAAGAATAGAGTTTCATAGTATTAATTATTAAGCTTTTAATACCTCAAATGTATAACTTTTATATATTGTATACAGCCGGTTATATGAAAAAAAACTACGCAAAGGTTTGCGTAGTTCCTTCTCCCGGTACACCTGAGACAGGTGAGCAGCATAACTAAGCCAGCCACCTGACAGAACTATATCAGGTGGCTGGGAATATATAGCTAAGAAATACTATTTGACAACCGGTTTCTCCTTCAATGTTCCTCCTTCATTATACGTTTGGTTATTAGGCAAACCTTTCTTTCCGGTACCGTCTTCCATCAGTTTCTTCAACTCATCCAAATGGGATTGATAGACGTTTCTGGGCTTGACACCATATTTCTTGCAGATAGAGGTAGCCATTCCGACCACTTCCCCCATCATTCCCGTTGTACGCATAACACGGACAGTTCCCAAAGCAACATGAGTCACGCTTATATTACGGCCTGCCATAAACAGATTGTCGATATTCCGGGAATACAGGCAGCGGTAAGGAATCGGATACGGATAAATATTGATGTGTTTGGCAATCGATTTGAATTCCTGCCCCGGGAAGTTCTTCGTGTTAGCGGGATCGGGATAGTGTAAATCGATACTCCAGGTCGTAGCGGCTGTCCCGTCTTCATGCATCACGTATTTACGGAGGTCGTCTTCCTTCAATATATAATCTCCCATCAGACGGCGGGACTCACGTTTGCCGGACACATAGGCGACCCAACCCAACTTACGGTTACGGTATTGGGAGTTATCCTTCATACGGTTCTTCAGGTAGTTCCAGTTGGAATATACGACCAATAATCCGTAATCACGTATGCGTTCGAAATCTTTTATCTGGTCATAATTCATTCCTGTCTCCCAGGTCCATTCTCCCATCATCACCTTTTCGCAATTCTCTTCGTTAAATTCCACACCGTAGTTGAAGTGAGAAAATGCAGAAGGCTTTTTATTATCGACCGAATACCATTGGACCGATGCACCCATTGTCATTTTATCCGGCTTCTCCGGTGCGGTATTTTCACCGAATTCTTCCCGGCTCTCACGACCCATACGATAATCGGCACCTGCCAGGTAACCGATCGTTCCGTCACCTGTACAATCCGAGAATAAAGGAGCCTTAAATTCGAGTTCTTCGCCGCTTTCAATATGTTTGGCCACGACCGAAGTAATATTATTGCCATCCTTCGCGACACCGATAGCACGATAATTGAGGAAAAGAGTTATATTCTTTTCGTTTGCCAGCCAGTCCAGCTTCTTCCGGTCTTCATAATAATCCGCCGGTTGTGCATTTCCTCCGCGGGTCGGTCCAAATTCTTTCTGCAGGTTTCCCAGTTCTTTGCAAGGACCTGCCTCGATACGGCCACCCAGATGTACACGTATCTCCGAACTGTTGTTACCTCCGACAACGGGACGGTCGTTGATCAACGCGACCTTGCATCCGAGCCGGGCAGCGGATACCGCCGCACTCATCCCTGCAATCCCGGCCCCTATGACAACCAGGTCATACTGTCCTGCGAGGGCAGGCGTATCAGGCAAACCCAATGCCTCGCGCCGGAAAGCTTCCAGCTCTTTTACATCTGAAGGCGGCACTTTCCCCTCTTCCGTCGTAAAATAGATTGCATCGCAACGGCCGTCGAAACCGGTCAGGTCCTGCAGCTTCAGGACAGTCTTCCGATCCTTGACGGATATTTTCCCGGCAACCTGCCACATCCAGGCTGAACCTTCGGCTCCCAGGGGAGAAATCAACTTTTTGTTTCCGACAGACAGGCTGAACTTGCCGGGGCCTTCCCCGTCTTTCCAGGGAGAAGTCCAGTTATACGTCCGGACATAAGCATAATAGGTTCCTGTTTCGGGGAAAGTCACTTCCGTATAAGCATCCTCCACCGGTTCACCCATGCCATGTGCCAGCAGGTAAGGCGACCCCATCAGGTCCATGAACTGCTGGTCGACAACCCAACCGCCTTTATGAGTGAAGCTCTCGGCTTCGACGAACAGATCGGCGGCACGTATCGTTCCAAAACTCAATAATAAAAAGAATGTCAGTACTGTTTTCATGATACATATATTTACATTAGTCTAATTTATCAGCATCGGGAAAGCCGGGTTTACCCACACCCTGCCGCATCAACGTCTGCAAATCCGGCAAATACATTTCATATATCCCTTTGGGATACGTGTCGAACTTTTTACACAACGAAGCCGCCATGCCAACCACTTCTCCCATCATTCCACCGGTACGCATCACCCGTACCGTTCCGAGTGCGACATGTGTCACGCTTATATTCCGGCCTGCCATGAACAAATTTCCGACATTTCTCGAATACAGGCAACGGTACGGAACGGCATAGGGTTTTATCTCCTGCACATCACAATAGGACAGAAACGGTTCTTCGTCCATTCCCGCTATCGGTTTAGGATAATGCAGGTCTACTCCCCAAGTCGTCGTAAAGGTAGCATCTTCATAAGAAATATTCTCCAGCAAATCCTGTTCACGCAAAACGATATCTCCCAGCAAACGACGGGACTCACGTTTTCCGCCGATATAAGCGACCCATGCCAATTTCTTTCCGGCAAACTGTTCTTTCTTACTGCTTTGATTTTTCAGAAAGGCCCAATTACCATAAACGGCACGAAGGGCATGGTCTCTGATATATTCAATCTCCGTGATCTGATCTCTGTCGAGACCAGCTTCCCAATCCCAGTCGCCCCGCGTGGCGGGAACACAGGTTTCCTCTGTGAAGCGGATAGCCCACGGGCAATCAGGGAACCCGGAACGGTCAGGCGCATCCTCCGCATACCATTGTACAGACGTTCCCATGACCAACCGGTCGGCTTTTAAGGGAGCTCTGGGTTCACCCGTTTCATCCTTGCTTTCCCTGCCTACCCGATAATCGGCTCCGGCAAGGAATCCTACTTCACCATCCCCCGTACAATCAGCAAATAAACGACCTCTAAAGATATATTCTTTTCCGGAAATAATGCTTTTCCCGATCACAAAAGTAATCCTATCCCCTTCTTTTCTAAGATCATACACCTGCATATTCAGGAATAAGCTGAGGTTTTCCTGCCCCTGCAACAAAGATTGTTTTTTCTCATCCTCATAATTTGTCGCCGGGCCTGCATTATGGATTTTCTTTTCCGGGTGACGCTGTAAAATCTCCCGGATCTGTTTACTTCTTGCCGACGATGGGTCTTGTTTCGCTTCCCAGTCGTTCCAATGCCCCACAACGCCGAACTCATCAAGCAAATTGCCCAGGTTAGGGTACGGCTGGCTGGCAATCAGCCCGGAAAGACCGACACGGACTTCCGAGCTATTGTTCCCACCCAACACCGGACGATTCTGTATCAATGCGACCTTACAACCCAGACGAGCAGCACTGAGAGCTGCACAGCATCCTGCCATACCGCCGCCAACGACAACCAGATCATATTCACCCGCCTCTTCCGGTTCAGCAGGCAACCCCGACATCTTCCGGCGAAAATCAGCCAATTCATTTCCTCCGTCCGGGGGTAGTAAATCCAGCGAAGATGTCAGAAAAACAGCGTCGCACCTGCCTTCAAAACCTGTCAGGTCATGAAGTTCCAGATTATTTTCACCGACCTTCAGCAGAACTGTTCCTCCATCCTGCCAATGCCAGACCGCCTTTTCCGTCCCGAAGGTCGTACGCAAAGCTTTTCCATTCAACAGCACTTCAAAACGTCCCGGAGAACCGGGCTTATCCCATTGCTTCACCCAATCCCTGGTTCGTACCCAGACACGATACTCACCAGCCTCCCGGACCTGCAGGAGAGTCGAGGCATTTTCCACCGGGACTCCCATCCCGTGTGCCAGCAGATAGGGAGACCCCATTTGCCCCATAGACTGGTTATCCAGAACCCATCCGCCTTTTTTGTCAAAGCTTTCCGCTTCTATGAAAAGGTTATCCGCTTTTAAACAAGGAGAGAGTATCATGCATATTATAATCCACCATTGTTTCATAAAAATCGACATTTATTATTACTAATAGCATAAGAAGACTATAAGATCAACTGTCCTTCTTCTTTCAATCTTTTTCTCAGATACGAAGTATCTATCAGGAAAGAAAAGGCATTTTATCTTCCTTTTACGAAAAATAAAATACCTTTTACCTTTCTGATCAATAATCCGGATTTTGTTTCATATTCGGATTGATCAGAATCTCAGTCGTAGGTATCGGCCACAAATACTGGCGATTGTCCCACTTCTTCTGTGCCACAACAGCAATCTTCCCCGCTGCCTCTATTTTGGAAAAATCGGCCAGGCCATTCTCGTCGATCTCCGGAGCAAAAGGCCAGAACCAGTCACCCTGGCTGACTACTTTCTCTATCAGCAGTGAAGCCGGATAAAGCATCATATAGACCTTCTTGCTCATTACTTTATCCATCAGCTTCCAACGCATCAGGTCCATGTAACGAAGTCCTTCCTTGGCAAACTCCACCCGTCTTTCCATACGCAACTGAGACCTCAACGTATTCCGGTCGGTAGAAGTAAACGCCGGATATTGACCTACGGCAGATTTATCGACACCGTAAGCTCTTGCCCGAACTTCATTCATGGCATCCAGTACAGACTGATCGATCTGATTCAATTCGATCTTTGCTTCCGCATACATCAACAAGACATCCGCATAGCGAACGATAATCTTATCAGGATCAATATTATAAGCATTTTCCAGGCAACTTTCATCCATTCCCTTTTTCCATACCAGGCCATTGTAGGAAGCATACTGAGCGACTGCACGGCTATCGTTGTTCTTGATCATCGTACCTGTGTTATAATTCATTACTTCCAACGCTTCCGGATGGGGGTTGAACTCTATCCCCAGAAAAGTCTCACCAAACGGAACGATCGTCATGGACAAGCGGGGATCACGGTTCTTAAACGGGTCATGGGGATCGAACAACGGAGATTCATCAATCGGCAATCCGTCCGTACAGGTATACGAAGCGAACAATTCCCAGGTCGGATTCGGGACCGCATATCCGCCGGAATTCCGGGGCAACCAGCCTCTCACATTCATTACGACATTATATTCAACGGAACGGGGAATCAGGAAAACAGACTCTTCCGCATTTTTAGTACTTGTCAGGAATAAGTTCCTGTAATCTTTATGCAAAGAATACACTCCTAAATCCATAACAGCCTTCGTTGCAGCAACGACCACCTCGTAATCGCCCATATAAAGTGCATACCGGGCCTTCATTGCCAGAGCCGCGCCTTTCGTGGCCCGCTGGACTCCGGAATAGGAAACGGGCAAGGTTTCCGCAGCGGTATCGAACTCGTCATACACAAATTGTTTTACAAGGGCAATATCCGTGCGTCCCATCGCCATCCCTTCCTCTATGTCGATATCGGTCTCTACCAGAGGGATATCTCCGAACTTCGAGGACAATTTCGCATAGGCACATGCCCTGTGAAAATGGGCTTCAGCAACAAAACCATTGATCTTCGATTCAGAAGCTCCGGCCTCGACGGCACGGTGTGCTTTCAGAATAACCCCGTTGGCACGGGAAACGACTTTATATTGTTTGGACCACAAGTCCGTCACCTTATCCGTCTGCCCGTTCAAGGTTGCATTCTGAAAAGGAGTCAGGGACTCGCGATAGATATTATCGTCAGACCAATCGGTATTACCCTCTTCATCCAACGGCCAGAATGCATCTCTATACAATTCGTTGACAGCCATTTCTATCTCTATCTCGTTGGAATACCAGGTTTCTGTCGAGCCATAAGACAACGGGTTCAAATCCAAATCATGGCAGGCAGTAAGCAGCGTGATACCGCTGAATAAGCAAACTATTATATTATTTCGTTTCATGGTCTTTTTCATTTAAAAATTAACAGATACACCTAACAGCACCGACATCGTAATAGGATAGCCCGTCGTACTTACTTCAGGGTCCCAGCCGCGAGGGTATTTACTCAGGCAGAACAGATCATTGCCGGAGAGATAGAACCGGACAGACTCCATGCTTATCTTCTTCGTCCATACGCCAGGAAGCGTATAACCTACCGTCAGATTCTTCATTCTCAAATAACGTCCGTTGAACATCCAGTAATCTGACATGCTCATATTGGCATCCACGCTATTACGTGTCAGGCGGGGATACTTCACCCCTGCATTTTCCGCAGCCGTATTGTTCGAACTCCAATAATCACCTTCCAGGATGGAGGGGAATCCGCCCCAGTTCGTATTCAATCCTTCGATCATATTTCTGCTGATACGGGAATTCTGACTACCTACTCCCTGGAACATCATTGAAAAATCAAAGCCTTTATAGGAAGCCGAGAAATTCACGCCGAACATGTAGCGGGGAAGAGAACCTCCCAACAATACGCGGTCGTATTCAGAAGATATTTTACCATCGGGCACGCCGTCCGGACCGGAAATATCTTTATATTTGATATCGCCAACCGTCACGTTATTATTCAGTTTCGGTGAATTATCCACCTCTTCCTGTGTCTGGAACAACCCGTCGCTGATATAACCATACCATTCGTCGAACTGGCTGCCTTCCATCTTCACCTTCTCTCCCAGAAATTCAGTACCTCCCAGATTACCCATCTTCGAGATGAAATCAGATAAATTGGCCGAAACGGAATATCTGAAATCGCCCACCTGGTCACGCCATCCTATTTCCAGATCATAACCGGTCGTATGCATATTGCCCGTATTCACACTCGGGTTGTCGTATCCGATGAACTTGGGTATTTCGAGGGCCAGCAGCATGTCTTTGGTCTTTTTCTTATAGAAGTCTCCGGAAAAATGTAAACGTCCATCCAGGAAATTAGCGTCCAGACCGATGTCCCATGTCTCTGTCGTTTCCCAGGAGATATTACGCACAGCATAATATTGCTGGGCGGCACTCAACAGGGAGTTCAGGGAATTTCCGCTATAAAACAAGGCTGAACCAAAATTCAGAGCAGACTGATACGGATAATAATTCTGTACGGTGCTGCTGTTTTTAGTCATCGTGATACGTTCGTTGCCCAACGTACCCCACGAACCTCTTAACTTCAGGAACGAGAGCCAGTTCCAGTTCAGGTTCTTCATAAACTGTTCTTCACTGACAACCCATCCTGCCGAAAGCGATGGGAAGTTAGCCCACCGGCTGTCAGGGGCAAAGCGGGACGAACCGTCACGACGGAAATTCACCTGCAACAGGTAACGGCTGGCATAACTATATGCTATACGGCCAAAGAAAGAACGATAGGCATATTCTTCGGCGTTGCCTCCATTGTCCCTCAAATTCTCCGGACCAATATCCAGATAAGGGAAATTCATCAGTTCATACTGGTCGCGGGATGCGCTCAGGTTTTCCCAGAATGCGTAATAATCTTCATACCCAATCATGGCGGAAAGATCATGTTGTCCGAATGATTTATTATAATTAGCGAAAAACTGAGTGGTTACATCGTAACTGTCATTCCTGTTCTCGGTCAACTTGGTCGTCGTAAAACCATTCATATATCCCTTTACTGTATTAGGATCGTTGGCATAAGTAAAAGGAACCTGTTTACGGAAACTTTTTACTTTATCGAAGTTATAGGTCGGGGCGATCACGCCAGATATCTTCAGTCCTTCGATCGGAGAGATATCGATAGCCGCCTTACCGCCCAAACGGTTATACCAGGAAGTCTTCAGACCTCCGTCGGTGATCATAGCCAATGTGTTCTCGCCGTCTTTCACATCTCCCCACATCCCGTTGCTCCACCGGGCCGCATAAATAGGCGGAGTAGCACGATATTGCAGGTCCATCGGGTTTCTATGCGGTTCCTCTGACTTGGAGCGTTTGAAATTCACATCTAAATGAGCTTCTATATATTTGTTGATCTTAAAGTCGTTATTGACCCGGATCATGTAACGCTCATAGTTCCGGTTCACATAGATACCGTCTGTTTTATCATACCGGAAAGAGGCTTTTGTCTGGACGACTTTACTACCGCCGGCGATATTGATCGAATGCGTCTGGCGGGGTGCTGAGTTCTTCAGGATCTCATCCTGCCAGTCGGTGATTGGATAGGCATCCGGATCGGTCGCATTGTTTTTTATCCAGTTGTTGACCTGGTCTTCCGAATAGGTCTGATACCAACCTCCTGCATTATTATCGTTATAACGCAGTTCATTGACCATTTCCATAAACCTTTGGGCACCTACATATTCAGGTAGCCGCGTAGGCATCTCCCAGCCATATTCAAAATTATAATTGAGTGACAGATCGTTTTCTTTTGCCCGTTTCGTCGTGATCACAATCACACCTGCCGCAGCCCGCGAACCGTAAATAGAAGCGGAAGCCGCATCCTTCAATACGGACATGCTTTCCACGTCATCCGGATTTACCTGGTTGATATCGCCGGGAACCCCGTCGACAATGACCAACGGACTCGATTCGCCGATAGTTGTCACACCACGTATCTTGATAGATGCCGTAGCTCCCGGAGCACTGTTGTCACGCGTAACCAGAACGCCAGAGGTCGCCCCTTGCAAAGCGGTGGACAACTGCGTTGTCTTCCGTGCAGACAAGGACTCTCCCTTCAGGGTTCCGACAGCTCCCGTCAGGTCTTTCTTTTTCATGGTTCCATATCCGACAACGACTACCTCATCCAATAATTCGGAGTCTTCCTCCAGAGAGATGGTAAAGCTGGATCTGTCTTTCACCTGAATATCTTTTGAGACATACCCTATATAGGAAACGCTCAACACGGCATTCGGGTTAACGGACAAAACAAAATTACCGCTCATATCGGTAATCGTACCGTTCGTTGTTTCCTTTTCTACGACGTTCGCCCCAATGACCGGGTCGCCGTTTGCATCGATCACTTTTCCGCTGATCTTCTTTTGCTGGTTCACATTTTCCGCCAATAACGGCCTATTGGATAACACGATCTGTTTATCGACAATACGGTATTGCACGTTGGTCCCTCCAAACAAGATATCTAATAGTTCATTTATATTCTTATCGTGCACATCTACATTCACTTTCCAGTCAATATCCACAGACTTATCCGTGAACAGGAACGAGAAATCCGTTTCTTTTTCTATCTTGTCCAACACTTGCTCTACAGTAGCATTCTCCAGCTTCAGATTGATAACCGTATTCTGTGAATACAAATTTTCTGCATGTAGCTGGGCGATCATGACAAATAACAAGAACAGACCGATTCTCATAACACGCATTGATTTAGGTATACATCGGGGGATATCCCCATTGGATTGTTTTAGAATTTTCATAACTTTGTACTTGGATTTTTAATTAAACTAATTAGGCCCGATTGGTCTCGGACTTAATTTTTTGATTTGGGGACAGGTATAAGTTGGCGCTTATGCTTGTCCTTTTTTTTACATGGATCTTTTTCTTATATAACCTCCTTTCTTTAATCGGTTTATAGCTTCATTTTAACCAAATATCTATACGCTGACGCGGATAGGATGAGTCCTGCAACTGTTTTGTCTCCGCTATTTTCCATTTCATCGGAGCAACCAGTTTCAGGTAATCGAGTATCTGGGTTATACTTTCCGTAGAGAACGATGCCCGGCATTTATAATCGATATTCGTTCTCTTATGCATAACTATATCTACATTATAACGGCGTGAGAGCTGTTTCACCACCTCATCCAGCGAAGTGTTCCGGAATATCAGACGTCCGTCTTTCCAGGCCGTCTTTTCATCCACATTGACCGGGCGGATCGATAACTTCTGGTTCGATCTGTCATAATAGGCCAACTCACTCGGTTTCAGCAATACGGATTGCTTATTCATAATGACATCAACCAATCCCGTCTCGAGCGTCGTTTCAATCCACTGTTCATCGCCATAGGCATTTACATTGAACTTCGTCCCATGTGCCATTATTTTCATATTGTCATTTACAGATACATAAAAAGGGTTCTGTTTATCCGACTGTACTTCAAAATATCCTTCTCCCGACAAATAAACATTTCGCTCATTTCCTGTGAAACGGGACGGATAACGGAGTGAACTACCGGCATTGAGCCATACCTTCGATTTATCCGGCAATTCCATTTTCGTTATAACTCCCGGAGCAGAAACGACCTCCAGGTAAGATACCTCTTTATCATTTTGCATCTGGCCGATATACAAATAAGATAATATCCCCGTCGACAAAATAAAGGGTAATAACAAGACTGCCGCAATCCGTAAGGCACTCCTGACAAGTCTTTGTTTTCGGGAACCGGAGGCTATTCTCCGCTGATTCCTCAGAAAGGCCCTTCCTATATTATAATTCTCATAATCAACAATATCGTCATTGATCGCTTTTGCGAGAAGGAGGTATTCTTTTATATCTTTGTTATCTGGTTCCATTTTATTTCTGTTTATTACTAGACACACCAAAAGGGAAAAGAGGACACCCGAATTCTATTTTTCTTTCAAAAAAGTAAGGTTTATATTTTCTCATTGCTATCTTTGTTTGACAAAAGAAAGAGATTCAACGCATATTTATCCGTGGAAAAAGCTGTAACTGAAAACATAGACTATCTCTTATGGAGTATCTCCAATAACGATGACCAGGTCGCATACCGTTCATTATTCGAACAGTATTACGTTTCGTTATGCCAATTCGCCAGACGATATATCGACGATCAGGAAACGCGGGAGGATATTGTACAGGATGTGTTTTTCACCATCTGGGATAAAAGAAAAACGATCACCCCTTCCGTCTCCGCCAAGAACTTTCTGATAACATGTGTCAAGAACCACAGCCTGAACTACCTGCGTAACCAGGGATACAAACGGGAATATGAAACAGTTATCCAAAAGAACATCCCTATATATTTCGAGAATCAGGATGATCTTTATACATTGCAGGAACTGCAGCACCTGCTGAACAAAACGCTCGAAAAACTTCCTCCCGAATACAGACTGGCTTTCGAGCTGAATCGTTTCGAGAATAAAAACATTGAAGAAATAGCAGAAATAATGGGCGTCTCCACCCGGACTGTAAAAAGATATAAGAGCAAGGCGATAGAAATACTGAAGGAAGAGTTAAAAGATTATTTGCCTTTGTTCATGTTGTTCACTTCTATTTTCGACAAATAGCCGGGAACCGGACTCAATAATTTACTGAGACTGTACTCATGCATTCACTGGCACTGACTCCATACATTCCCTACCGGTAACTCCATACCGGAGTTAACAGCAGGGAATATAAAAGAACAAACTGATTTTTAAATTATACGTTTATTTATACTCCAGCCAGGCCGTAGCTTTCGTATCCGCATCCGTGGAGAAGCGAATCCAACACCCCTGGAACTCTTCCGGAAATTCATACGCCCATTTTTCTCCAGCCTTCACCTGCTGTAATTTATATTCCATCCAGTCTCCATTTCCTGTCGGGTCTACCTCGATAGAAAACGTCACATCCTTATCAGATTGATGGGATAAAACTAACTGCTTCCTGTCATAGAGGCCGATCAGATAAGGATCGGACGGGATACCGGCCTTTACATCCGTATCTTTCCACGGGCCACCTTTACCTACCGGTTTACCCAGCTGCCACAGATCGTCGATAACTCCGACCCATACGGCAGCCTTACCGTCATCGGAAACGAGAATGTGTTCATTATCTTTTCCTTCTTCCGGCTTTACTCCTGTAAGAATAAGCATTCCGCGATAAGAGGCGTAGTCGTTGATGCGATAGTTATGAGTCGATACCGGGCGTATTTTGGCATAGCCATCCGCATTCTCGGCCGGAAGTTCATAGAACGTTCCCATACAAGAGAACAGGTCACGCTCAGTAGCCACTTCCCGGCAAACACGGAGTTCTCCCCGATTAGTCAACGATGCATAGGCCTCATCACCCAAAGGCAAACGCCATCTGCGTCCTAAATCGTCGACAATTAAAACGGAACTGTTCTCTATTGAAACGACCTGTTGCGGAATGGCAAATTTAGTTCGGATGAAATCAGCAACAACAGGATCGTCCTTACGGACCAGTTCGAGCTTCTCTCCCATTTCATAATAACCGGTTTCCGCAACCCGGCCATTCGTAACGGTATTTGCCAATACTCCCAGGGCACGACGGTTATCTCCCAGACCGTACAATAATCCGCCCGTCAGGTTTGTTTCCGCAGCAGAAGCCAGGCCCTTATACATAGCAGCAGGTTGCGAAGAACGGGTATCGGGTGTGGTATATGAGAAACTTACCGTCGCCAACGTATTCTTATCCGCTTTTACACGGATCCATTCTCCTTTATCTGTAGCGGTAAATAGTACACAGGCCGCTTTACCCGGCTTCACGGTTACAGCCCTTAACCTTTTCCATTCGTTCGTACCTGTTGCATCGACTTCATAGGTAAAGGTCACCGGTTCTTTTCCTTCATTTTTGATCCAACCGGTACGATTCGCCCAACCGGCAAACAGGAAGGGTTCGGAAGCCTCATTCGCTTTGATACTTTCTTTGGCCCAGACCGCCCCTTCAGCCGTAGCCGGCCCCAGTTCATCCGGTTTTGTGAAAGAGGTAAACCACAAATTGGAGTTAGACTGTCCCGGTCCTTCTATATTTCCTTTTGCTTTTCGTTTATTCAGAAATTCCTTTTGAGCAGAGTCGTCGCAACCAAATACCAACCGGTCATTCCATCGGGTAAAATCGCCGATTACTTTGAGATAAGCTGACCGCGGACGGATACCGGCACTGTTTTCCGCAGTAAACTGTCCGGGAAAACGCCAGAACAGACCATGCATCGTCATCAGGTAATCCGGATTGGTTTCCGTCCCGACATTGCGGATTCGCGGCCATTCCGTATTCCATCCGTGAGCCCCATCATAACTATGGCTTGCTTTCGGAAGACGGTAGAACGACCAGCCTTTCTTCGCATCGCGTACTCCCAGTATAACTGATTTATGATCCCAGCCGGTCGCCCATAACGGATCGGTCTCCGGATTCGTATTTCCGTAAATGCCGCCCGGTCCCGTCACTTCCACGAACTGATTCCGGCGAACTGTTTTCCAGTCTTTGCCATCCCATTCCGCCAGGACACCGGCTTCCACGTCAAACTTTTTCAACGCTTCCTGGGTGCCTTCCCCGTTATTGGTAAAGAGCATGACACCCTGGCCGGAATAGAGCCCTTTCCCATGTACTCCGGGTAATAAGGCGTTGATCGGACCGGCATCCGTATCATTCTTTTTCTGTTTCTTGTTATTTCCGTCCTGATACAGTTCTTTTACCTCCAGCGTATTGACATCTACTTCATAAAAGCCTTCTTCCATCGTCCCGTAATAGATTTTACCTGCCGGGTCCGTCAGATGACGGGCATTTCCGGTATGGCGTCCCGGCATCGTCTGGTAGGGTATCACACGAACTTTTCCGGTTTTATCAATGGCATACGGACCTATGAATAACTGATCGCTTTCTTTATGTATCATACGGTTCGCCGGGGTTCCCCCTATGCTCTCGTCACGTACGATCTGCCGGAAATCCGGTGTCACTTCATACAATTTGTCGGATGATCCGTTCGGCAAATGAGGTCCATAGGTTATGACCCACAAGCGGTCTGCCCAGGGAACAACCGCCCCGGTTCCACACTCTCCCTCATTGTTATAATATGCCAGACGCGGATAAATGCCGGAAACGGAATCCGGGATTCTTTTGGTTTCTTTCTGCGCTGAACAACTCATCACCGATAGTACAGCCATCAGACCTATCGTACTGTTTAATTTCATCTTCATCTTCTTTTAATTATTTCTGAAAATAATGTTTATACAGAGGCTCTCCGGCCAGGTTTTCATTTGAAAAGCAGAGAAGAGCCTCTGGTATTTAATAGTGCTAACCTATTCTTATCAATATCCCGGATTCTGTTTCAGGTTTTCATTGATCAGCACCTCTTTCGTCGGGATCGGCCAGAGATACTGGCGGTCGTTCCACATACGCTGAGACATCGGGGCTATCAATCCGGCTTTCTCCATAGCGGAAAAGTCAGGGATTCCATCTTCGTCTACCTGTGGAATGCCGGGCCAGAACCACAAACCTTTATTCACCACTTTCTCCTGTAACAGATTAACAGGATACAACATACCATAATTCGGCCGTGTCAAAGCCTTGCCTGCAATCTTCCATCTGACCAGGTCCATATAACGCAATCCTTCTTTTGCAAACTCCACACGCCGTTCCGTGCGCAAGATCGTCCGTAGTTTCTGCTGGCTGGTCGTAGTTACTGCCGGGTAGGCACTTATATTGGTATAGTCGACACCATACGCTCTTGCACGTACCCGGTTGATCGCATCCAGAACCGATTGATCGATCTGATTCAATTCGATCTTCGCCTCCGCATACATTAACAGAACGTCTGCATAACGGATAATAATCTTATCCGGGGCCACATCCTTCCCGTTTTCCAGCCATGTTTCATCAATTCCTTTTTTCCATAATAATCCGTTGAAAGAAGCGAACTGGGCATTCACACGGGCATCATTGTTCTTTTGCATTTTGCCGGTATTATAGTTCATTACTTCCACGGCATCCGGATGAGGGTTATATTCAAATCCCAGATGCGGAGTTCCAAATTCGACAATAGTAGCCGTACAACGGGGATCACGATTCTTGAACGGATCATGCGGATCGAATAAAGGAGATTCATCGACAGGCAATCCATCCGTACAATCATACGCTGCAAGCAAATCCCATGAAGGGGCGAAAGCTCCCCAGCCTCCGGTATTTCTGGACACCTCATTCATCACCGTCCAGTTACCCAATGTTACTTTATATTCGATAGAACGAGGAAGTAAGAATATGGATTCCTCCGCATTTTTTGTCGAGGTCAGGAAAAGGCCGGCATAATCCGGATACAACTTGTAAATATTCAAATCCATACATTTCTTTGTAGCGTCTGCTACAATATCCCAGTCTCCCATATACAAGGCAAAGCGGGCTTTCAATGCCAATGCAGCCCCTTTTGTGGCACGTTGGGAAGAGACACCTGTATATTTTTCAGGTAATCCCTCGATCGCCTTATCATAATCGGCATAAATCTTCGGTATAATTTCTGATTTCGGAGTACGTCCGAGCTTGAATGCCTCCTCTATATCGACCACTTCCGTCACATAAACGACATCTCCGAAATAAGTGACCAGCCTCGCATAACAGGAAGCTCGCTGGAATAAGGCTTCGGCTTCGTATTGTTTCAGCTTTACCTCCGATATTCCCATACTTGCCGCCTTATCCATATTTGCCAGGATCGTATTTGCCCGGGCAATCGATTTATACTGGTTGGCCCATAAGGTCGTTACGTCGCCACTCTGCCCGTTAAAAGTACCTTTTATGATCTCCGAAGGAGTTTCCCGATAAATGAAATTGTCCGTTTTATCTTCATTGTCCAACGGCCAGAAGTCATCGCGGTAGAACCCCTTAACAGACATTTCTATTTCCGTTTCATTGGAATACCAATTTTCACTGGAAGCCTGTGAAAGAGGATTCAGATCCAGGTCATTGCAAGAGTTTAATCCCAAACAACATCCTAATAATATAATCAATGTATGTTTCATCTTTTTATTCTTTTAAAATTTAACGGATAATCCAAACAACACAGATGTAGTGATCGGATAGGAAGAACTGCCCATTTCAGGATCCCATCCTTTCGGATACTTACTTATACAGAACAGGTCGTTCGCTGCAACATAAACACGGGCCCGTTTAATCATCACCTTTTCTGTCCAGGCAGCAGGCAACGTGTATCCCAAAGTCAGATTCTTCAGACGGAAATAACGCCCATTGAACATCCAAAAGTCTGACATGGCATAATTAATAGCGTTATTGGCATACGATAAACGAGGATAAAGAGCCTGTGCATTCTGAGCTTCCGTATTTTTCTCCGACCAATAATAACCATCGATAATAGCCGGAGTATTTCCCCAATTGGACTGAAGAGGTTGTACCATAGCCGGAGACAAACGTGTATTTCTCCGACCGATTCCCTGGAAAGCTACAGAAAAATCAATTCCTTTATACCCCAGGTTCAATGTCCCGCCATACTGGAAACGGGGTAAAGAGCCACCTAACAGAACACGGTCATACTCCGGTGAAATCTTTCCGTCGGGAACACCATCCGGTCCGGATATGTCTTTATATTTAATGTCTCCCAACTGAACATTATCGTTCAGCTTCGGGCCTTTCAAATCCTCATCCGTCAACATCAGGCCGTCACTCAGGTAACCATACCATTCGTTGAACTCACTGCCTTTGATCTTCACCTGATCACCCAGGAATTCGGTACCGCCCAGATCTCCCATTTTAGAAACAAAGTCTGAGAAGTTAACCGATATACCATAGGTCAGATCACCGATCCGGTCATTCCATGCCAACTCGAGATCGTAGCCGTTGGTATACATCTTTCCTGTATTTCTCTGAGGGTTATCGAATCCTACATAATCAGGAATTTCCAATGCCAGTAACATATCTTTGGTTTGCTTGTTGTAATAATCGCCGCTAAAGCGCAGACGGTTATTAAAGAAAGTAGCATCCAGACCGACATCCACAGAACGGGTAGTCTCCCAGGAAATATTCTCGACGGCATAAGCCCATTGTGCAGCCGATAACTCCGGCACAACATTTCCATTCTGATAAAACAGCACGTCACTAAAGTTAATAAATGCCTGATACGGATAATAAAGGGCATTTCCGTCCTTATCGGTAATCCGCTCATTTCCCAGAGTACCGTAAGAAGCTCTCAACTTGAGGAAAGATAACCAATCGATGTCCGCATTTTTCATAAAAGCCTCTTCACTCATCACCCAACCGGCGGAGAAAGAAGGGAAAAATCCCCAGCGATAATCGGAATGGAACCGTGAAGATCCGTCGTAGCGGACATTCGCCTGCAACAAATACCTGTTATCAAAATTATAGGCAACCCGTCCGAACCACGAACGATAAGATAATTCCGTAGCACTACCGCTGTTATCACGGAGGTCTAACGGACCGACATTCAGATAAGGGAAGTTTATCAACTCATACTGATCACGGGAAGCTCCCAGGTTTTCCGCAAAAGAGTTATACATTTCATAACCTGCCATCAGGTTCAGATCGTGCTTGCCGAAGGTTTTCATATAATTCGCTATGCCCTGGATGGTCACATTGTAACTGTCATTTCTATCTTCAGACAATTTTGTCGTATTATAACCTTCCATATAACCACCAACCGTATTCGGATCGTCGGCCAAAGAATAAGAGACTGCCTTACGGAAATGTTTCTTTTTCTCAAACGTATAATTCGGAGCAATTACACCCGAGATCTTTAAACCGTCGAGCGGAGTAATATTGATTGCAGCACGTCCTCCAAGCTGGTTATACCACTCATCCTTAAAACCTCCCGAATTTACATTTGCGTAAGGGTTGTTGCCATTCTTTCCGTCTGCATATTCCCCATTGGCCCATACAGCCGGATAAATCATAGGAGCCAGACGCATGTTAGCGAAAGGGGAGTAATGGGGCTGGTGATTCTTGGTCCGTTTAAAATTAAAGTCCAACGTTGCCCCCAGATATTTATTTACCGTAAAGTCATTATTGGAACGAATCATAAAACGTTCGTAATAACGATCGGCATACAGGCCATCTACTTTGTCATAAACGAACGAAGCATTCGATTTTACAGCTTTGGAACCTCCCGCCACGCTGATCGTATGGGTTTGGCGCGGAGCCGATCCTTTCAGGATCATCCCTACCCAATCCGTCATCGGATATTTATCAGGGTTCGTCAGATAATTTTTCTCCCAGTTGTTTATGTCTTCTTCCGAATAGGCCTGGTTCCAACCTCCGGATTTGTTGTCGTTATAACGCAGTTCATTGGTTGTTTCCAGAAAACGTTTGACACCGACATATTCAGGTTGTTTTGTCGGGATCTCCAACCCGTATTCAAAATTGTAATCAATCGACAGGCTCTTTTCCTGGGCACGTTTGGTTGTGATCAAAATAACACCGGCAGCGGCACGTGAACCGTAAATAGAAGCGGATGCAGCATCTTTCAAGACCGACATACTTTCTACATCATTCGGGTTCACGTCATTAATACCCCCCGGAACACCATCTATTATCACCAGCGGACTGGTATCACCGATAGTCGTAATACCACGGACCCTGATACTACCGGCAGCAGCTCCCGGTGCACTATTATCGCGGGTCACCATCACTCCGGCAACAGAACCTTGCAAAGCCGTCGATAACTGTGTGGTTTTACGGGATGCCAGGTCATCACCTTTGACGGCAGCAACCGCTCCCGTCAAATCCCTTTTTTTCATTGTACCATACCCAACGACAACAACCTCATCCAACATTTCCGAATCTTCTTTCAAAGTAACGGTTACCGTATTTTTACCGGCTACGGATATTTCATTTGTCACATATCCTATATAAGTAATCACTAATGTTGCGTCAGACGCAACATGAAGGGAGAAGCTCCCTTCGGCATTGGTAATGGTACCATTGGTCGTTCCTTTCTCCACGACATTCGCACCGATAACCGGCAGTCCTTCTTCGTCGTAAATGACACCGGAAACCGACTTTGTATTTTGCTGGCCCACAAGAGCATTCAAACGCCCCCCGGCTGCCACTTTGATCAGCACCTGGCGATCTATGATCTGATACTCATATCCGGTATTCCTGAAAACTTGTGCAAGCACCTCTTCCAAAGAAACATCTTTCGCTTTTACGCTCACTTTCCTGTTTACATTTACATGGTTATCATTGAAAAAGAATGTAAACTCACTGTTTTTTTCAATCTCTTTCAGAATCTCAATTATACTACTGTTCTGTTTGTTTATTGAGACTTTGTAATCCTGCGCGTAGGTAGAAGCAGAAATACAACAGGCTACAGCCAGTGAAAATAAAACTGTGATCCTCATAATACGAATTGTTTTTCTGAATAACGGGACACAACAATCCCTGTCATTGTTTTTTTTCATAACTTTGTATTGTTTTTGATAAATAATGAATGCAAGTCATTGGCTTGGACTCCTTAAGACATGCATTTGGTCTAAAACATTCTGATTGGAAGGTACCTGCCGGTATCTTCCAATTTTTTAGGTTAACTGTTTATCCATCCATACGTATTCGTTTTAAGTTATTAATTATTTACTTGAGATTCAATTGATAATTCCCGTTACTTGTTTCCTTGTACTTTAACGGGGATGAGGCTCCCATCATAAAAAGAATTCTTTCAAGAGATTCATCCCTGATCTTAAATGTAAACCGGTACTTATCCGCCAGATCCTGCTGGCACATGATCTTACGCCCATACCATTGTTCCAGACGGGGAATGATCATCGATAACTTTTCATTCTCGAAACTCAGTATCCGTTGCTTTCGCCAGGCTGTATATTTATCCGCATCGACATCCTGCACGGAGGCTGAATTATCTCGTTTGTCAAATACTATTTTCTCATCCGGCGACAGAAGGTATCCGCCATTCTTATTATTCAGAGAGCCGTTGCAATTCACCCTTATCTTTCCATTCAACAGAATGGCCTCCGACTTATTCTCTATACCATAACTGAAAACCTCAAATGCAGTGCCCAGAGCTTCTATATCCATATCAGCAGTATGGACAACAAACGGCTTATGAGGATTCTTATAAACATCGAAGAATGCCTGTCCATCCAGGCTGACTTCCCGCTTTCCGGAGGAAAACTCCGACGGGTAGGTCAATTTACTGCCCGGACCCAACTGGACCTCCGTTCCATCCGGCAACGACACCGATTGCATATTCTGAATACCCGAACTGACAATATACATCGGAGAATCATTCCTCTTTTCCAGGAAAAGGTAAGTCATTCCCCCCAACGCCAGTAACAGCAGTATGGAGGCGACGGCACTATAGATTTTATAGAACTGCGTTTTCCCCGGTCTGTTACCATCTATCCGCCTGCGTATGTACTGCCATATATGCACCCCGTCCGTCCGGTCGAAGGCTGCCGCATCCGGGGCATTTTCCCATTGATCGCCCATCCGTTCCTTTATAGCCACCCGATCGTTCAGGGCAGCTACTTCTTCCTCTGCCAATGCATCCTGCATCAGTTTCTTCAGTATATATTTCTTATCATTCTGATTCATTTCTTCTATGTGCTTTATAATAAATACACCTAACCCGAGCGTGTCCCCCTATCCGGCCATAGATTTTTTTCGATTTTCTGAAATAAAAGAGAAGAGATAACCTATTTACAGGAAAAGAGCAAGCATCGATATATTCTTTCTCAAATACTTTAAAGCTTCACTGATCTGATTTTCTACAGTTTTTTCTGAAATATGCAATAGTTCGGCTATTTCCTTATAACTCTTATTTTCTTTCCGGCTCAGGTTAAATATTTCGCGACGACGCGGAGGGAGTTCATTGATCAGCAGATCGATATAGTCACTCAGGTTCTTAGCCTCTATCTCTTCTTCTATATCATACGAACTTTCCATAGCCGAGATAACGGTCATTTTATAGAAGTCTTCGTTCAGGCTCTTACGGTGTTGGTTAAAGATCAGGTTACGAGTTATAATAAATAATAGTCCTTTGAAATTATCTTCCTGGCGCATAAAGTCACGCGATTCCCAGATTTTGATAAAAACTTCCTGTACGACCTCCTCTGCCGCATCCTTACCGGTCAGATAAAGCCGACTGAAGTTGTATACTTGCCTCCAGTACTTTTTATACAAAGCAGTAAAAGCATCTTTATCACTTTGTTTTAACAATAATATGAGTTCATTATCCTCCATCTCGTTCGTCCAGAATACTGCAAATATAAGAGAATTATTTTATTGTTAATAAATAAAAACAAAATATACCCTGTTTATGGTATATATCAGAATCAATCCGATACCTATCTTTGTTGCATAGATAAGAAACAATTTAAAAACATAAAAGAATATGGGAAAAGTAGCAAAATCATTGACAGACCTGGTCGGTAACACACCGTTACTGGAGTTCTCGAATTTCAATGCAAGCAAGGGAGTAAAAGCGAAACTGATCGGCAAACTGGAGTATTTCAATCCGGCAGGAAGTGTGAAAGACCGCATTGCTCTGGCAATGATCGAAGACGCAGAAAAGAAAGGACTGCTGAAACCGGGAGCGACCATCATCGAACCGACAAGCGGAAATACCGGAGTCGGACTGGCTTTCGTTTCGGCTGCCAAAGGATATAAATTAGTCCTGACGATGCCTGAAACGATGAGTATAGAACGTCGTAACCTGTTAAAAGCACTTGGAGCCCACCTAGTATTAACTCCCGGAGCCGACGGCATGAAGGGAGCCATCGCCAAAGCCGAATCATTACGTGACGAAACACCCGGTTCCATCATCCTGCAACAATTCGAAAATCCGGCTAATCCGGCCAAACATGTGGAAACGACTGCCCAGGAGATCTGGCGTGATACGGACGGCAAAGTCGATATTTTCGTGGCAGGTGTCGGCACAGGTGGAACAGTCAGCGGTGTCGGAGAAGGTTTGAAAGCACATAATCCGGATATAAAGATCGTAGCGGTAGAGCCGAGCGACTCCCCCGTCCTCTCGGGAGGAAAACCGGGACCGCATAAGATACAAGGTATCGGAGCCGGCTTCATCCCTAAAACATATAACGGCAAGTTTGTCGATGAGATCATTCAGGTTGAAAACGACGATGCTATCCGGACCAGCCGTGAACTGGCACAGACAGAAGGTTTGCTTGTCGGCATCTCTTCGGGTGCAGCAGTGTATGCGGCATTGAAACTGGCAGAACTGCCTGAGAATGCCGGAAAGACAATCATCGCCTTACTGCCGGATACAGGGGAACGGTATCTTTCTACGGTACTGTACGCGTTTGAAGAGTATCCGTTGTAAGTGAATATCAGAAATGAACTGTACCATTATAAAAGAGGCTTAGCTGTTACAGGTTCATTTGCCGTCAGTTTTAACTGACGGTTTGCAGATAGTTTATCTCTTTTGGCTTTAGCCACATTTCTCTTTAATGGGGATATATTTTAAAATGGGACTAAAGTCCAAAGAAATAGCCATTTACAAATCCGTCAGTTAAAACTGACGGCAAATGAACCTGTAACAAGCAAGCCTTGCTTGTTATCTCTTCCCCAACAAATAATAGTCAAATATTAAACTAATATCAAAGAAATTCCTATCTTTGCATCCCAAAAACAGCAAGTATGACGGATAGTGAATTAGCACACGAACTTAATTTATTGATATTAAAGACCCGGATGACATTCCGGCAAACGATTCAACGATTACTTAAAAAAAACAATGTCGATATGACCTTCGAGATGCTTCAGGTCATGCATTGCCTATGGAAAGAACAGGGTGTCAGCCAACAAACGCTGGCGGAAAAAACGGCGAAGGACAAGGCATGCCTCACCAACCTGATCAACAACCTGGAGAAAAAAGAATGGGTCGTACGCCGGGAAGATACCAACGACCGGCGTAACAAACTCATATTTCTTACGCCGGAAGGAGAAAAAGTGGCTGAAAAGATAAAGTCACTCCTAAAAGATATGTACACACAGATAGGCAACCAAATGAATACCCGCCACATGGAAGCCTGCATGAAGCATCTGAATAAATTGAATGAGATATTTGATCAGATATAGTTTATTAATGTTACTGTTTATTTGTAAGCCTGTTGCGACTTATTCCCAACAGGCTTACTCGCTTTCTCTCGACGAGTTATTCCGTCTGGGGACAGAGAACAGTTTGCGCCTGCAAGCCTCCCGCATGGAGGAAGTCATCGCGGACGACAAGGAAAAGACGGCAAAGACCTCACGCCTACCCGGTATCAGTATCGGTGCGACGACCGGATATATCGGACAGTCTACCGTCTTCCGTAAAGGATTGGCGCAGCCCGTGCATCCCGACCTGCCCGACTGGTCGCACAATTATAATGTAGAGGTGACCCAACCCGTCTACCGCGGAGGGAAAATCCATTATAACATCAAGCGGGCTTCCCTGGAAAAAGAGATTGCCACACTGAACTCGACCAACAGCGAGGCAGAGATCAAACTCCTTTTGCTGCGCCGGTATATGGACCTTTTCAGCCTTTATAAACAAAGAGACGTATTCGCCCGCAACGTGGAAGAATCCACACACCGGCTGGACGATATCCGCAGGTTGAAGAAGGAAGGCGTCGTCACCCGTAACGATGAGTTGCGCAGCGAACTGCAACTGACCAACGACCAGCTAGCCTGCCGTGAAGCAGACGACGATATTTCCATTGTTTCACAACAGCTCGACGTCCTGCTCGGACTGGACGAGTCGTTACTTCTGCAACCCGATACGACACTGCTTTATACAGCTGTTTCGCTGGAAGACTACGAGATATACGTTCTGCAGGCTTACAGCAACTATCCGGAGTTGCAAATCGCCCGCTATAACACGAAACTGGCGGAAAACGACATTCGCCTGTCGCAAGCAGATTATCTGCCTTCCCTTTCCATCCGGGCCGCCAATACACTGTCACGCCCGTTGAGCACTACGATGGAAGATATGTTTTCCAATAACTGGAATATAGCGTTAAGCCTGTCTTACAACCTGTCTTCCCTCTATCAGAACAAGCATAAAATGCACGAGGCCAAACAATACGTCCGCCTCCGGAAAAACAGGGAAGACCAGATACGGCAGGATATCCGCATCAATGTCAGAAGTGCCTGGATCAGGCATCACGAAGCACTCGACCGTGTACAGGCACTCCTGTTATCGGTCAGGCAGGCCGAAGAGAACTATCGCATCGTACGGAACCGTTATCTGAACCAGTTATCCATCCTGACCGACCTGCTCGATGCCAGCAGTGTCAGGCTCGAAGCCGAACTGCAACTGACGAATGCCCGTACCGAGGCCGTTTACAGCTACTACGAACTGATGCGTTCGTGCGGCAATTTATAACCGATAAAACAATTCTGTATGTCAGCATTACATAAGAAAAGAAAACAATTACTACGGTTGAAGATCAGGAACATCACGCTCAACACGGTCTGTATCCTGCTTGCCTTCGGCGGAATATCGTGGACTGTGAACTATTTCTGGAAATACGTGAACTACGAGATCACCAACGATGCCGTAGTCGACCAGTATATCATCCCCGTTAATATCCGTGTACCGGGATACATCAGAGAAGTCCGTTTCACCGAACATCAGCAAGTCAAGACAGGCGACACGCTTCTTATCCTCGACGACCGTGAATACCGCATCAAACTAAAAGATGCTGCGGCGGCCCTTCTGGATGCACATGCGTCTAAAGACATCTTAAGCTCCGGCATCGAAACCTCGCAGGTGAATATCGGTATTCAGGAAGCGAATATCGCGGAGACGAAAGCCCGTTTGTGGCAACTCGAACAGGATTATCAACGGTATGCCAACCTGCTGGCGGAAGAATCCGTCTCACAACAGCAATATGAACAGGTCAAAGCAAACTACGAAGCTATGAAAGCCCGTTACGATGCTTTGTTGCGCCAAAAGAATGCCGCCCAGTCCCAATACACGGAAACGAGCAAGAAAAGCGGCAGCGTCGAAGCCACGATTCTTCGCAAGGAGGCTGACCTGGAGATGGCGCAACTGAACCTCTCCTATACGGTTGTCACCGCCCCTTTCGACGGATACATGGGACGGCGTACACTGGAAACCGGGCAACTGGTGCAGGCAGGGCAAACCCTCAGCTATCTCGTCCGCGGCAACGACAAATGGATCACTGCCAATTACAAAGAGACACAAATCAGCCACATCTACATCGGGCAGCAGGTCCGTATCAAGGTGGATGCCATCGACAACCGTATCTTCCACGGCACAGTAACGGCTATCTCCGAGGCGACAGGATCGAAATATTCGCTGGTCCCGACCGATAATTCGGCCGGTAATTTTGTCAAGATACAGCAACGTATCCCCGTGCGGATCGACCTCACAGATGTTTCGCCTGAAGATATGAATCTGCTCCGTGCCGGAATGATGGTGGAGACGGAAGCATTGAAGAAACAGTGAAAGATACGTATTACACGGATTTTCTTATTTAAAGCAAATAGAAGCATATGGCTCAACAGGTTTTACTGAATGTCCCGATACGCCCCTGGGTTCCCCGGTGGCTTGGGATTGTCACGGCCTTTGTCGTCATGCTGCCGATCATCCTCATCAACGGAGCTTATACGGGGAATATCACCGAAGTTTCGGGAACGCTCGGCGTATTGAGCGAGGATATCAGTATGGCCTACTATGCGACATCGGCAGGCATGGCAGTCTCCTACCCGCTTATCCCCAAGGTCCGCCCGGTGGTAACGACCAAGACAATCCTGTTGATCGACCTGCTGTTGCAGGTTATATTGAGCTTTATTTGTGCACAGGTGAACCAGATGGATATCATCATTGTCTGTAGTTTCTTTATCGGTTTCCTGAAAGGGTTTGCCATGCTGGAAATCATCCTGATGATCCGCCCGCTT
Source organism: Parabacteroides sp. AF18-52 (assembly GCF_003479145.1). Classification (NCBI taxonomy): domain Bacteria; kingdom Pseudomonadati; phylum Bacteroidota; class Bacteroidia; order Bacteroidales; family Tannerellaceae; genus Parabacteroides; species Parabacteroides sp. AF18-52. The sequence continues at coordinate 141,771 of NZ_QUGR01000004.1, read as the reverse complement.
TTCAGTCCGCAGAATGTCCGCAGCGAGTTTTATGCCTATTTCTACCCTATCGTCTTTTCGGCGGGGCAGATATCGATGGCAATCACGGCACAGCTCGCCTACTACTATCAATGGCAGTATATGTATTATTTCGTTATCCTGCTGTTGCTGGTCGCCATCTCTTTTGTCCTGATGTTTTTCCGGTATGCGAAGCGCCCCGTTCATTTTCCTTTTAAGGAGATAGACTGGAAAAGCATCCTGATCATGGCCTCTATCCTGCTCTTCACGATCTGGTCGGCCACATACGGCAAAACGCTCGACTGGTTCTCATCCGCCAAGATCACCCTGTACGTATTGTCATTGCCGGTATTGGCCTGGTTGTTCGTTTCACGGCAAAAGACACAAAAAAATCCTTATATCCGGCTGGAAATACTGAATAGCAGCAAAGCATTGATCGGTTATTTCTTTATGATGCTGGTCATGTTCTTTTCGGCTACGAGTTCGCTGGTCACAAGCTATATGAATAACATCATACGGGTCGACAGCGTGCATGCCAACTTTCTGAACCTCTGGATGCTACCGGGCTTTATCGGCGGGGCGGTAGTTTGCTTCTGGTGGTTCCGCTGGCAGCGGTGGCGTTTCCGTATACTGATAGCCTCGGGAATGGCGTGTTATGTGTTTTATCTTGCTATCCTTTATTTCGGAATCACGCCGGACGGGACGTATGAAATGTTGTATCTTCCGATGTTCCTCCGGGGCATGGGGATGATGATCCTGTTTATCGCTTTCGGGGTGTATGCGGTGGAGGATATGAATCCGAAGTTGATGATATATAATGCTTTCTTCCTGATCAGTTGCCGTTCGGTGATAGCTCCTGCCCTGTCGTCGGCATTCTTTAACAATATACTTTACCGCCTGCAATTACGGGGTATGACAACCCTTTCGGAAAATATGGACCTGCAAAACCCACTGGCGGCACAGCAATATAATCAGTCTCTCAACAATGCGCTGGCACAGGGGCATAATATGACCGATGCCACCCAGCTTGCAACCAATAGCTTGTATGCAACGCTGCAATCGCAAAGTTTACTGCTTGCGCTGAAAACGATTATCGGTTATGTGTTGATATTCGCCATCGTAATAATGGTTATTTCTCGCTTTACTCCTTTCCATAAGACACTAAAAGTGGAGATTGTGAAGACGGGAGATGATATGGTGTAATGTGTTACTTTTCTCTGGATGAAAAAGTAGATTCAAATATAATATTCCGTCGTATCGACAATCCCGGCACGCAACGCATACTTGGTTGCTTCATGCACATTGTTGACTTCCAGTTTTCGGAAGATATTCTTTCGGTGGGTGGTGATGGTATGGATGCTGGAGAAACGTTCGGAAGCTATCTCTTTGGTCGTTTTTCCCAAAGCGATGGACTTTAATATCTCTTTTTCCGTGGAGGTCAGTATCGGGTGCTCTTTCGGTTCACGAACAGAGTTCTTATTCGAAAGCAGGTGATGGATTCGCTGGCAGATAAAACGCCGGGAATGCAAAGCCGATCGTAAGGCTTCCTGTATCTCATCCGATGAAGCATCTTTCAGGACAATACCGAATGCCTCGCTGCTGAAAAGGATGCGGCGGATAAAATCTTCACTCAGCTCGTCACTGAAAAGTATCCAGGATACCTGCTTGAAACGTTCCTGCACGATCAGCAGTTCGTCGGCACTCGCCAGGTCGAAAAGCGTATAATCGAGCAGGACAACAGCCTGCGGATATTGTTGCAGAAGTTGGAGCAGTTCATGTTTACCGGCAGCCTCGGTTACAAGCGAGAAGTCCGGCATCTTATCAGTCAGATATAAGATGCCGGCTTTCGTGATATCCTGATTATCGGCTATGATCAATGTTCGCATCAGCTGGTTACGGATAAGGCTTGTTCAATATCATTGTACAGATCATCGACCGGTTCAAGGCCGACCGACAGGCGGACCGTCTGCTGACTGATATCCATATCCCGACGCTGCTCCTCCGTGAAACTGCCGTAGATGGTACTGGCAGGATGGATAGCCAATGTCTTGTTATCAAACAGATTCGTAGCCCTGCGAATCAACTTCAGGCGATTCATAAAGGCAAAACAGGCTTCGCGGGCAGGCAGGTCGAACGTCAGCATCGCTCCGGGATAACGACCGAACTGGGAAGTGCTCAGTTGGTAATACGGATTATCTTCCAGCCCGGTATAATTGACGGACACGATGCCATGCAGGCTTTGCAAACGTTTTGCCAACTCCAGGCAGGTGGAAGCCTGCCGTTCAAAACGGAGCTGCATAGTTTCCAGGCCCAATGTCTGCATATAAGCGACCTGCGGCGTCATATAGGCTCCCAGATTCCGGTGGATCTCTTTACGCAGGCGGGCTGTGAATGCACGTTCGCCATATTGTTCATACCAATGTTTCAGGATGAATGAACGGCTCCAGTCGAATGTTCCGTTGTCGAGGATCAGCCCTCCTACACTCGTTGCACCTCCGGAAATATATTTGGTACTGGATACGATCTCGATGTCTATCCCGAAATCCTTTCCGTGGAAAACCGTGAAAGGGACGATCGTCGTATCTGCGATCAAGGGAACTTTGGCCTCTCCGGCGATAGACGATAATAGCTTTAAATCGACCACTTCCAATTGAGGATTGGTGATCACTTCCACAAATACAGCGCAGGTATTGTAATCGACATTTGCACGAACCTCATCCGGATTTGTCAGGTCACAGAAACGTGCTTCGACTCCGAATGCGGCCAATGTCGTTTTCATCAGCGAATAGGTATTACCGAAGAGATGGGGAGAAGTCACGATATTCGCCCCGGAGAAGCCGATCGCCATCAAGGTATTGCAGATAGCAGCCATTCCGGAGTTGAGCGCAGTCACACTCATCGCTCCGGTGATAGCCTGTATGCGATCTTCAAAATATTGCACGGTCGGATTCGTTATCCGCGAATAAGCATGGTCGGTCGTGCAGCCGCAGAAAGCGGCTTCCATGGCTTCGGCGGAATCAAATTCGTAGGCCGCTGTGTGATAGACCGGCATAGACAACGCGTTGTAGGCATCCGGCCTTTCGTAAGGAGTATGAAGCAAACGGGCTTCAATGCTATTTTCTTTCATTTTGTACTATCCTTGAGTAATTTTCTTTTTGCCGGTACAAATGTATGATTCATTTACATTCGGAGTATACAAAATGAGATTTTTTTACCATCCTCCCGGTCTTCCGCCACCGCCGATATTCCCTCCGCCGCCCGGTCCGCCGGAGTAAGAACCGACAGTTGTGACTATCGAACTAACGGTAAAGGTGGCGGCCTGTGTACCGCCGGAATAGGTCGATCCGGTATATAAGCCATAAAAATCAGAGCCACCCGTAGCTGTTCCTCCGGTATAGATGGTATAGCCCGAACCGGATGTAAGGGCAGGACTACTGAATAATAATGTCATTTGCTGGAGCGTACGCGGTATCTTGAAAGTCAGGATATCGGCACCATCATCCGAGCTTATATGGAATAATGTATTTTGAGTACCGCTTCCACCGTAGATCAGGGAAGATTGAGTGCATGCGTTAGTGGTCGGTGTGCTGGTGCTTCCTCCTACTCCGATGATTGTGCCGCCGGTGATCTTGAATGTATTCTGGTCACAGTCAAAACCATCTTCCGGCGAAGATGTACCGATGGAGATGACAGTGCCTCCGGTAATCGTCAACGTGCCGTTAGAGTCGATGCCGTCGTTTGCGGTGCTGTAACAATAAATGTCTCCGCCATTAATGACAATGGAAGTGGCGGCATTGATACAGTCATCGTAAGCCTCGACGATGATATAGCCGTCGTTAATGACCAGTTCGCGCTTGCTCTCGATACCTTCCGCTTCCGAACGGGAGGTTTTTACCGTTATATTTCCTCCGTTGATAGTCAGGTTGCCCAGGCTTTTTATTCCTTTGGCGGAAGTGCCCGTTGTCGTTATACGGATCGTTCCTCCGTTGATATCCATGTAGGGATTAATAGATGAATCGGAGCCTTCGTAGGAGGTGGTGATTCCTTCATCACCGCTGACGATCGTAATATCGCCGTCCTGGATAAGGATATAGCCTTCTTCACATTCTATGGCGTCGGTTACCGCATGGATCGTCAAGGTTCCTCCGTCTATTATGACGGCATCGTTCGTATGGATACCGTCCGAGACTTTACTGGTAAGCATGAAATTTCCTTCATAAATACGAACATAGTCGTCACTGCAAATGGCATGCTTGTTATTACCGTTGACCGTCAGCGAGCCGTTACCGTTGAAAATCAGCTGGCCTTCACTGAAAAAGGCTGCTTTCTGGTCTTCGCTGCCATTTGTTGCATAGGAGGAACCATCCGTCAATATATTCTGCGTGTTATCATTCAGCTGGACAAATACCCGTTTATGTGATTGGATATTAACAGCCGGACCGGAAGGGTTGGTGATGGATACACCATCCAGTGTCAGCTTGAATTTATAGTCGCTGTAAATCTTTACCATCCCGTTGGTCGTCGAACCGGAGAGAACATATTCCATTTCTTCGGCTGTCGAAACGATCGTCACTTGTCCGTCACTAATCTGAACAGATACGCCGTTGTCCGACATCGGGTTGGAGACTGTGACCGTGTTATCAAAAGAAACCGTGACCGTACTGGAAAAAGAAGAGTTATCTACCTGATCATTCTCATCGTCCGGGACAGCCTTTGTTTCCTCACCGGAAGAAATGTCGTCTGCACTGCATGCCGGTAAAGACGGTACCAGTATGAACAGGGAAACAGCAAACAGATAGCTCTTTACAATGGTATATTTTATCATATCCTTTTGTTTTTTGATCTCCAAAAATAGCGTTCCCTCCTATCTTCTAAAAAAAGAATCTGTAAACGGGATGTTTTTATCAATGAAATAAATCTTATATTGTATTATTTCATTTATTATCAGATTATCGATAACCTCACAAAAGTAAGTACAACTGAAAAGTGACTACCGGATAGGAGCAGATAGGGATGGTTAGTGCTGGATAAAGACAGTTAATCTTTATTGGAAAAAGAGCTGACAACCGCTGTCGAAACATAGGTGTTTTAACGACAAAACATATATGATTTGCAAACGAAACATATATGTTTTGGATAATGATTTACTTTGTAATAGAGCGTTAGAGAACGGTTTGACCTCTACTAAAAAAATTGAAAAAATGCCCTATTATAAATTCTATATTAAAGATACTTCTATCTATATTTAAAGAGAGACCGGTCCGTGTGTATAAGGTGTGTTTTATAACTTGTTTTGGATACCTGAAATTCAATCGATGCAGCGTATAGGAAACGTATAACTCAGCGTATAACTTAATTTCTTTAATTGTACGATATAGAACTAGGATCAAAACATTTGGTCCTACAATCTAATTATGCCTGATCGGAGTTCCGAAAATTTTGATTCAGAAATTATCAGATTTGAGTCTGTGCATTTCCATATCAGAGTATCAACTCTGTCAGATTACTATTTACCATGAAATAAATCAATTAATATAAACGAATAAAAAAAGATTGGCTATATTTGTTGAAACTCCATTAGGAGGTAACTAAAAACAATTAGCTATGAACAAATTTATCAATCCCTTCTCGGATTACGGCTGGAAACGTATTTTCGGCAGTGAAGTAAGTAAAGATCTTATCATCAGCTTCTTGAATGAAGTAATTCAACAAGAAGTAATCGTAGACATCACTTTTAGGAATGTAGAGATGTTAGGGCTGAAACAAGACCAGCGGCGTGCCGTATTCGACATCTTCTGTGAGAATGAAAAGGGGGAAGTCTTCATCGTAGAGATGCAGAAAAGTCGGCAGAAATACTTTTCAGACAGGGTGTTATACTATGCTTCTTTTGCAATCCAGCAACAATCCATGATCGTAAAGGAAAAGCTGGCAAAGGAGTCTGATGAAAAAATTCGTAAACAATGGAATTATCACATTAGTAAAGTGTATGTTATTTGCGTACTGAATTATATTATGGACCCTTCCCTCCCGGAGAAATACCGCTGGGATATCGTGCGTATGGACCGCGAACTGAAGGTGCCCTTCAGCGAAACGCTCAACGAGATTTATCTTGAAATGCCGAAATTTGTGTTACCTTTGCGTTTATGCGACACTCTTTATAAGAAGTGGTTATATGTATTAAACAATATCGAGATCATGGAACGATTACCCAAAGAACTCAACAACCAAATTTTCCGCAAGCTTAAAAGCATTGTGGAAGTAGCGAGTATGACGCCCGATCAACGTCTGGAATATGAATTAAGCATCTCTGTCGAACGTGACCTTTCCGCGGCCCTCGATACCAGCTTCGAGGATGGGATGGAGAAAGGGCTTGAGAAAGGCAAAGCGGAAGAACAACGTCTGATTGCTGTAAATATGAAAAGACAGGGCATAGATGTTGAAACAATTGCCAAATGTACCAGTCTGCCTGTTGAAGAAATAGAACGATTGTAATTTGTTCATATTATGTTCAATCAGCAAAGTAATCCAGCCTTCGGACAACTTTGCTGATTTTTTGTTTCATTTCTTTCTACTAATGAATCTTTCTCTCCTACCTATATCTCAAAAAATATTTTCATTGAATAAAACCGCCACTTCACTGATTTTTTTTTCCTATCAATAAAAGCATCTCTATTTTTGAAACCACAATGTAGAGATTTAGTAAGAGGTTTAGTTATTAGTCTGAAAAGTAATATGGAAGAAAAGGTTATCGACACTATTCTAAAAAGCTTCCCCTCCATCTCCCTGAGTGAGATGGAGGGTGTCCGGTTGATGAACCGGATAGATACCAAGTACACGACAACGTCGGAGCAATTGGTCTGTTTCCTTCGCCTGTTGCAAAAGGACTATTATATACAGGAAATAAACGGTAAACGTGTCAGCCCCTATCACACCGTCTATCTGGATACACCGGGACTATCCATGTATCTGGCACACCAGAACGGACGCAAAACCCGCGAAAAAATACGCATGCGTTCCTATATAGATTCCTGCCGGACTTTCCTTGAGATAAAAGATAAAAACAATAAAGGAAGAACACGAAAAGTACGAATGCCCCTCTCCTCTATGAACTCATACCTGGTCACGGAAGCAGAAGTGTTTCTTTATGAACATGCTTCCTTTCAGTTGCAAGACTTAACGTTACAGGTTGAAAACCAGTTCAACCGTATCACCCTGGTCAACCGGGAGAAAACAGAACGGCTTACCATCGATACGGATCTCTGCTTCCGCCATCTCTCTTCCGGAAAAGAACAATCGTTACCCGGACTGGTCATTATCGAACTGAAGCAGGACGGAAATATCCCCTCCCGCGCCAAAGTATACCTTTCGCAATTACATATCCACTCGGTAAGTATCAGTAAATATTGCCTGGGTATGCTCCTGACGAACCCGGAAGCCAAACGCAACCGCTTTAAAAAGAAACTCACTCAAATAAATAAACTAGCAAACTATTCTTATGGATACATTATTTGATATCGTAGAGGAAACGCAGTTGATGGGCACTCCCGTAATGGATACGGAAGCGTTCATGCAACTGCTTATCCGGTTCTTTTTCAACTTCGTGATTGTCGGGATCATCATCCATTTCTTTTATTACCCGAAGAGCCGGCGGAGGGATTACTATTTCACATTCTCCCTGATCAATGTCAGTGTCTTTTTCCTGATCATCCTGATGGGAAGCGTGAAGCTGAAGATCGGTTTTGCCCTGGGTATATTTGCCATCTTCGGGATCATCCGCTACCGGACAGAATCGGTCCCTATCCGCGAAATGACGTATCTCTTCATCATTATCGCCCTATCCGTTATCAATGCCTTGTCTGTACAGATCAGTTATGCCGAACTGATTGCGACAAACTGTATCTTTATCCTTGTCACCTGGCTGCTGGAAAGCGAACGCTGGCTGAAACATGTATCCTGCAAACTAATCCTGTATGATAAAATCCAGCTGATCGTTCCGGAAAAACGCAAAGAGCTGATAGCAGACCTCCGCCACCGTACCGGACTGAATATACAAAAGATTGAGATCGGGCATATCGATTTCCTGCGCGATGCGGCATTCATCAAGGTATATTATGAATCCGAAGTGAGGGAGATCAATTCGGTCGATACAGTAACCCGTTTCCCTCGGGAAGGAGAATAAAAACATTTAAATATATCGATCATGAAACAGCTAAAGATACTATTTTTTACCGCTTCCCTGCTGACTATCCATACTCTTTCAGCACAGGACGACCTGGGCTCCTCCCTTAGCGCCGACATTACTAAAAGGATCATCCCCGGGTTGAACCTGTCGCTGGAAGAAGACTTCCGGCTGCGTGATAACCTGAGTGAGGTCGACCGTTTTTCGACTACACTCGAACTGAGTTATAAGCCCTGGAAGTTCCTGAAATTAGGCGGTGCCTACAACCTGATCAACTATAACCATGAGACGAAAGGTTGGGAAGTGCGCCACCGGTATTATTTTTTTGCCACCGGTTCTTACCGTATTAACCGCTTTACCGTATCTTTACGGGAGCGTTTTCAGAGTACCTACCGTGTCGGAGTGAAGGAAACAAGCAAACGGGCAAACCCGAAACTGTATCTTCGCAGCCGTCTGGAGGTGGAATACGATATAAGGAATTGCAAATTCGAGCCTTTTGCCTCTGTTGAGCTATACAATACACTGAACGATCCGCAGGGAAATAAGATGAACAAGTTGAAATACACGGCAGGAAGCAAATATAAGCTGAACAAGCGTAATTCGTTACAACTCTATTATCGTTACGTCAACTTCAAAGACGATGACGAAGGAAACGGTAAACATATGATAGGATTGGGATATTCATATAAATTCTGACAGCAATGGAGAAACAGGAACGACGACAGAAGCTACTGGAAAACCTGATCTACCTGATTATCTGGGTAGTCATTCTGGTGTCCCCGCTTCTGGAACATAAATATAACGGAGAGACGATCAACTGGAACGATATTTTCCGCGCCTGGAAAATGATCGCACCTTTCTTTATCCTTTTCCTGATCAATAATTATGTGCTTATTCCTTTTTTACTGATAAGGAAAAAGTCATGGCTTTACCTGCTATTCTCCTTGCTGACTGTCTGCCTGATATTTGCCTTGAATCCTTTCGTCAAACTCAAACGACCCGGAGGAATGGAGAAACATCCGCCACGCGAATTTATGATGAACCGGCCGCCGAAAGAGGAAATGCCGGGACCTAAATTCCCGATGGAGAAAGAACCGCCCAGGCAAGCTATGCGCCCACCGATGTGGCAGATGCCGGGGATGATCTCTCCTATGGTAAACTTCATCCTGACAGCTATCCTGGTACTCGGTCTGAATGTTGCCATTAAGCTCCTGTTCAAATCGATCCGTGACGAGCACCGGATGAAGGAACTGGAGAAACATACCTTACAAACAGAACTGGAATACCTGAAACATCAGATCAATCCGCATTTCTTTATGAATACGCTCAACAATATCCATGCGCTTATCGACCTGGATACGGAAAAAGCGAAAGAGACCGTTCTTGAGTTATCCAAAATGATGCGTTATGTTTTATATGATGCCACCCAGCCCACCTTGCCGCTGGCTAAAGAGATCGCATTCCTGGATAATTATATCGGATTGATGAAACTCCGCTATACGGACCAGGTTGAAATAGGGGTATCTCTCCCGGAAGAGATACCGAACATACAGATTCCTCCCCTGCTCTTCATTTCTTTTCTTGAAAATGCGTTCAAGCATGGGATCAGTTACCGCCGGAAGTCATTCATCCACTTGTCGATGGAGGTTAAAGAGAACGAAATAGAATGCCTCGTGATCAACAGCAGTTTCAACAATGCGACCGAACAACACAAAGGGATAGGACTTGAAAATGTGAAGAAGCGGCTCCGTTTGTTATACGACAATGATTATACGCTGGATATCCAAAGTGAGAATAATGAATATCGTGTTTTACTGATAATACCCATACAATCATGATCAGATGTATTGCCATTGATGATGAGCCGCTGGCGCTCACACAAATAACCGGTTATATAGAAAAAGTTCCTTTTCTTCAACTGGTCAAAAGTTGTTCGAGTGCACTCGAAGCACTCGACGTGATTGCTTCGCAACCCGTCGACCTTATTTTTGCCGACATCAATATGCCGGATCTGAATGGGATGGATTTCGTTAAGTCACTGGTAAAGAAACCGCTTGTTATCTTTACAACCGCTTATTCGGAATATGCCGTAGAAGGTTTCCGCGTGGATGCGCTCGATTATCTGCTAAAGCCATTCGGATACGGCGATTTCCTGAAAGCGGCAAACAAAGCATTGCGACAGATGGAATTACTAAAACCATCCGCCATAGTCCCTGAAGTAAAAGATGAAAACAGCCCGTCGGAAAGCAAAGACCTTTACATCAAAGCGGATTACAAAATGATCCGGATAGATATGAGCAAGATCCTGTATATCGAAAGCCAGAATGAATATGTCCGCATCTTTACCGAAGACCAGAAGCCGGTCATGTCTCTTATCAGCATGAAATTACTGGAAGAGAAATTACCTTCGGGCAAATTCATGCGTGTGCATCGTTCGTATATGGTAAACCTCTCAAAGATAACGGCAGTAGCCAATAACCGTATCATTTTCGGAAAGGACACTTATATCCCTATCGGCAACCAGTATAAAGATAAATTCACTCAATATCTGGATACCCGCTTCCTCGGGAAATAGATGTTATTTATCTGTAGATATAAGGCATCTTACAGAATTATCAAACAAATATTAGCAGATCCAAACGTTAAATCGTATCTTTGAATTCATATAAAAACGGACAAACAAACAGTTCATATGAAGATCATCACATACAATGTAAACGGTCTGCGTGCAGCCGTTGGAAAGGGATTGCCCGAATGGCTCGGTGAGCAGCAACCGGATGTACTTTGCCTGCAGGAAACCAAACTGCAACCGGACCAGTTTCCGGCAGAAGCATTCGAGGCTCTGGGCTATAAAGCCTATTTATTCAGTGCACAAAAGAAGGGATACAGCGGCGTCGCCATCCTGACCAAACAAGAACCCGATCATGTGGAAACCGGCATGGGAATAGAGAAATACGATAATGAAGGACGCTTTATCCGTGCAGATTACGGCGATATCTCTGTCGTTAGCGTCTACCACCCTTCAGGAACCAGCGGCGATGAACGCCAGGCGTTTAAGATGGAATGGCTGGAAGACTTCCGGAACTACGTAGTAGAATTGCAGAAAACACGCAAGCAACTGATCCTTTGCGGCGACTATAATATCTGCCATGAGCCGATAGATATCCATGACCCTGTACGGAATGCGACCAATAGTGGTTTCCTTCCTGAAGAACGCGAATGGATGACACGGTTTCTCGATGCCGGATTTATCGACACGTTCCGTTTCCTGAATCCCGACAAGCAGCAATATACCTGGTGGAGCTACCGCTTCAATGCGCGCAAAAACAATAAAGGCTGGCGTATCGACTACTGCATGGTGAGCGAACCGGTAAAGCCGTTACTGAAAGAAGCCTACATATTGAACGATGCCATACACTCGGATCATTGCCCGGCGGTATTGGAAATCAAATAAAAGACAAGAAGAAATTGTATCAAAAGACGATATTTACCGGACGCAGAATTCTAAGACATCTGCGTCCGGTTTATTTGTTTTGATATATCTACTTAAACCTACTCCCGCCAATACTCCGGCTTATCCAACGCTTCAGCACATTTAACTTTCCCTTTGGGGAAATCTTTCGTTTTCGGGATGAGGAACTGATACATCCAACAATCTGCATAGATGCTTTCGATCGGATAAGGAGGCGGATAACCGGCCTCTTCTGCCTTTCCTATAAATCCGTGGCGGGGATAATATTCTTTATGCCCCAGAACAAATACCAACTCCACACCCATCTCCTTCAATATCCGACACCCTTCGCGGATCAATAAACCGCCAATTCCTTGCTTCTGATATGCTGGTTTTATAGCCAATGGAGCCAGGATATACACAGAAGGAGAAGGATTGGATCCCTCCAGTAAGGCCTTGGTGAAAAGAATATGCCCTATGGCTTCCCCCTGGTAACAGGCAAGTAGCGAAACAAATGGTTCGGCACTCGCATCTGCAAGCAGATCCTTCACCAGTCGAGCTTCGTCTTCCTCGCCAAAAGCAAGCCGTTCGACGTTCATTACGTCACTGAAATCGTCGGAAGTAGCCTTCCTAACATGTACGTCATTCAAATTCATGATTATTTATATTAATGGTTATTATGCTCCCTTATGGGAACACTTTATTCGTACAAAAAAGAAAATAAAAAGAAGGTTCGGATAAAGATATATATCCGAAAAAGAAAAGTGGCCAGCCTATAAAGAGTTATAGGCTGTTATTACGCACTTATAGATGTAGAATGTAGTGTTTTCAAAAAACTGTTTTTATAATTCGGGAGCAAATATAATAAAATAATCCGGTCAATAACGTTTCAGTGCCGGAAGAAGTATTTCTTCCATTATTTTATATCCATCCAAAGTGGGATGTACACCGTCCTTTGAATATTTCTCGGGCAATCCTCCCCTTTCATCAGCCAGTCGGGAATGATAATCGATATAAGTCAGCTTGTTACGATCGGCATAAGCCTTGATCATTTTATTCAGTTCGATAATTTTACCGGCAGGCTCCAAGCCTTTACGCCATCCGAATTCGTATGCGGGTAATACGGAACAAAGGATCGCATCTATATTATTAGCCTTTGCCAACTCAACCATAGAGATTATATTTCCGAGGATATTCTCCATTGCTATATATCCGTTATTCTGCGCGATGTCATTCGTACCGGCCAGGATCACGACAGCCTTAGGTTTCAGGTTAATTACATCTGCACGGAATCTGACTAGCATTTCTGCCGTTGTCTGTCCGCTGATGCCTCTGCCTATAAATCCATTTGTCTTAAAGAATAACGAATCGGTCGACCACCACCCATCTGTAATCGAGTTTCCCATGAAAACTACTTTGGAGGGAGTTTTCACTGTCTTGTTAGCCTCTGCGTAACGGCCAAACTGTGCCCAATCTTTCTGCTGGCCGAAAAGAGACGATGCAGTGAATATACATACTGCCAACATAAAACATTTCTTAATGTTCTTCATAATATGATTTTATTAAGTTCCAGAAGAAACAAAAGTAACGCTTTTATCTTTATCTTTGCAAAGAATCTAAATCAAAAACACGTCATATTCTCATGAAAAACTATTTCAGAAGAAATCGTTTCTTTATTCTGTCTGCTTTTTGGATACTTCTGTTTCATTCTTCCTTATATGCAATAGACGGAGCCGGTATGGCATTTAAGGTCAGTTTGTCGGGAAAGATTTATCATAAGTTTTCCTTTTTATTTGAAGAAGACATCCGCCCTAAATCCAATTTCAAGCAAGCAGAATGGTTTCTGACTACAGGGGAAGTCAACTATACATTCAATCCGTATGTAAAAGCCGGAGTGGCCTATATGCTGCTTTGCCAGTATAAAGCTTCGGAAGAATTACGCAATCGTTATTATGTGTATGCTTCGGCATCTTATCCGATCGGCAACCTTTCTTTCTCTTTACGGGAAAGATTTCAAAGTACTTTTAAGACGGGTGGCCAACATCCTAAAAATTATCTCAGGACTATGTTGACCGTTTCATACAAAATCGGTAAAACAGGCTTCTCCCCTTTCGTTTACGGAGAATTGTTCAATAACACCGGCCACCAAGGGAATATGTACACAGAGCGTATCCGCCTCTCTACCGGAAGCGATTATAAAATCAATAAGCAAAATGCGTTACAACTATATTACCGTTACCACATATTTAATGTATACGATCCTGTCAACTACAAACATGCAATAGGGCTGACCTATTCGCACAGATTCTAAAAAAATAATTACCTTTGCAACCTGAATAAATAAAAAGACATGATACGGAAAGCCCGTGCTTTCCCGAGTGCTTGATAAACCTCGTAAAAAACAAGAATTATGCAGAGAACAACTGTCACAATCCCGTTCATGCTGCTGGGTATTCTCTTTAATATATGCCTGGTAGCTTCCAATCTTTTAGAGACAAAAGTCGTACAGGTATTCGGCATCACCGCCACTGCCGGACTGATTGTATTCCCTATTTCCTATATTATCAACGACTGTATAGCCGAAGTATGGGGATTCAAGAAAGCACGTTTGATCATCTGGAGCGGGTTCGCATCCAATTTCCTGGTTATCGGATTTGCCCAACTGGCTGTTATGTTGCCTGCCGCCCCTTTCTGGGAAGGCGAAGATGGATTTAATTTCGTCTTCGGGATGGCGCCGCGCATAGCCATTGCCAGCCTGATCGCTTTCCTGGTCGGTTCTTTCCTGAATGCATACGTTATGAGTAAAATGAAAATTGCGTCGAACGGGAAACACTTTTCCGTACGGGCAATCGTCTCGACCTTAGTCGGTGAAAGTGCTGATTCTATGATCTTTTTCCCGATAGCTTTCGCCGGACTGATACCGGCTAAGGAACTACTGATCATGATCGGAACGCAGGCAGTCCTGAAGTCTTTGTATGAAGTGATAATCCTCCCGGTAACCGTCCGCGTTGTGAAATACATAAAGAAAGTAGACGGCAATGATGTGTATGATATAGGAACGTCCTATAATATATTAAAGGTGAAGGATATATAACTTCCAGACCAGCTTCGCTATCTCACCGAGACGGGATGCCTATGCTAGTTTATTGAGATAGCTAAGTCAATTGGCCAGGATGGCGAACTCAGCACCATAGCCATATAATGCTGGCAAAGCCACTTCACTTATTTAAACAGATACGACCAGTCTTCTCTGGCCTGGGGTGTATATGTACGGATACCCAGAGATTCTGCAGTACGGCAGTTAGGGACGGAATCGTCCAGGAACAGGGTCTCTTCGGGTTTTATCACAGCATCTTTCAATACATATTCAAAGATATCAGCATTGGGTTTCAGCATATTCAGCTCGTAAGAAAGGTAGATCTTATTGAAGAAATCCCCGGCATGGTGACCCTGATAAGCAAAGCTGTTCTTTTCCGCCCATTGCCAATGGATCTCGTTCGTATTGCTGAGCAGCATCGTGTTGTATTTCTTACGAAGTTCCATCAGCAGTTCCAGCTTATAAGCGGGAATATCGTCGAGCATGGCGATCCAGGCAGTATCGATCTGTTCATCGGTCAGATGCTGACGGGTCAGGTGGCGGATCCCATCCCTGAACTCCGTCGATGTGATAGTGCCTATTTCTATCTGCATGAACAAGTCCTTGCTGTTCAAAATACAATCGCGGACATTGGGTACACCAAAACTTTCAAAGGCCTCCACGCAACGGTTACGGGTCAGATTGATAATCACCCCACCAAAGTCTATAATCAAGTTTTTAATTCCATCCATACTTCATAATAATCTATTCACCAGCGTCTGCGACGTCTGTGATAACGCTTTTTCTGTTTATATTCACGTATTCTGCGGTAAAGTACCCAGACCAATAACAGGCCGAAGACGGCAAAGATCAACAAAACGATCCCCGTATTCAGGTTATCCCCTTTTACGCGGCTCCACATTTCCAGAACCAGTTCGGTCTCGTCGCCGAAATCACGGATCATGGCACACCGCTCCACCACCTTGTGGTCGGGATATTGCACCGGATTGATTTGGATACTATCGTTTCCGGGGCCAAAGAAATAGCTGAGGTTCGAGAACTCTTCAACCGTCGTGTCTATCTTTGCTTCCAGTATTTCGGGAGTAGCCACAGCACTCACATACCCATTGGCATCCATATTACGCAAAGCAATATCCGCACGACAAAGATAATCAAGAAAATAACTGGCAGCTTTTACATTACGGGCATATTTAGGGATCGCCCAGCCGTCATACCAGATATTACTGCCTTCCAGAGGGACTTCGTACCCCAGCTCGACACCGACAGCATCCGCCTCTTCCATAGCCCAAACGGCATCACCGCTCCAGGTCAGGTTCAGCCATGCTTTGTTCTTGGTCATCATCTCCTTACCGAAGTCGGCTTCCCATCCGGCGATATTGGGTTTCATCCGTTTCAGATAATCTTCTGCGATGGCGATGGCTTCCGGCGAGTTGTCGTTCATCAGCTGTTCTACCGTAACGGTTCCGTCGGCCAACTCTTTGGCATGGGCGTAGATAATAGCCGTTCCATAGGCATCGCGATAGCTGTCTTTCATCAGGATCTTGTTCTTATACCTAGGATTCCACAAACAATCCCAGGTCATTACTTCATCCTTCGATACAAACTTTTTATTATATAACAAACCGGCCGTTCCCCACATATAAGGAACCACATAGTCGGTCGTTTTCATACCCGGCTGGCTCAGTTTATTCAATTGTTCCTGAATATAGGGAGATATGTTATCCAGATAATCGGGAGTCTTACCGAAATTGCGGTCGATAGGAAGCAACAAGCCCTTTTTCAGCATTCGCTCGATAATATATTCGGAAGGACAAATCAGATCGAAATCTTCATGACCCCGTTCGATCTTGGTCAACATGATCTCGTTAATATCGAAAACCTGGTAGATAATGCGGATGTCTTCGCCTGTCTGTTCTTTATACCAGACCGGGAACTCATCCAGGATATCTTCATCGATATAATCTGCCCAGTTGTATATCTTCAATATTTTGCTGCGTTCCTTCTCCGTGCGTGCACAGGAAGACAAAACACCCAGACAAGCAACCAGCACACATATTATTTTAATCAGTCTATTCATTCTTCTATTCCTGTTTTTGACGCTACTTAGCGGATGATTTATCGGCTCTCTTATTGATCACGATCAGCAATACCAGTACGGTGACAAAGATGATCGTCGACAACGGACGCAGTTCAGGGGTAAGCCCTCCCTTCCGGGCATCCGCATAGATAAAGGTGGAAAGTGTCTCCAGCCCTTCGTTACCAATCGTAAAGATCGTAACGGCAAAATCATCGATCGAAAGAGTAAAAGCCAGGATAAAGCCACTGATCATTCCCGGACGAATCTCCGGCAGGATCACTTTACGGAGTGCCTGGAACGGGGTTGCTCCCAGATCGAGTGCTGCTTCATACACATTCTGGTTCATCTTTTTCAGACGCGGCATCACGCTCAATACCACATAAGGCGTACAAAAGGTGATATGCGCCAGCACGACAGTCGTGAATCCCTGGGAAACTCCCAGGCTGACAAACAGCAAAAACAGAGAAACACCGGTGATGATATCGGCATTCATCATCGGTATGGCATTCGTAAAATTCATTACCTGGCGCGGACGGGACCTCAGGTTAAAGATACCTACAGCCGCAATACTTCCCAGAATTGTCGAGATCGATGCTGCCAGCATAGCGATCGCAAATGTATTCCACAAAGCCCCTACCAGCGAGCGTTGCACACCTCCGGTAAACAGCGAACTATACAGTTTTGTTGAGAAACCGGTCCAGTTACCGAGCACCTTCGCCTCGGTAAAAGAGAAGATCATAATGATCAGGATCGGGGAATAAAGCAGGATAAGAAGCAGCCACAGGTAGGCTTTCGCCATTATTTTCGTCATCATATCACACCTCCTCCTTCATTTGAAGCATTATCTTCCTCATTGGTGAACAAGATCGTAATGCCGATCAGCAGCAACATGATCAGAGAAAGGGCGGCTCCATAGTTCCACATTCCGTTATTGATATTTTCCTGAACGGTCGTACCGAACAGCTTAATATTATTCATTGTCAACAACTCGGCAATGGCGAATGTCGATACAGTCGGCATAAAGACCATCACGATACCGCTCATCACACCAGGCATCGACAAAGGAAAGATTGTCTTCATAAACACCTGAAAAGGATTAGCCCCCAGGTCCTGTGCCGCCTCGATCAGGTTACGGTCCATCTTCTGCAACGTATTGTAGATCGGATAGATCATAAACGGCAGGAAGTTATACACCATACCGAAGATCAAAGCTCCCTCGCCCAGCGGCAGGTTCAGAAAGTCGAACAGAGCGACCGTTGCCAGCGTACGGATCAGGATGTTCACCCACATCGGCAAGATAAACAGTACGACCATTGTACGGGAAGTATTGAACCGGGCCTGGCTCAATATATAAGCGGCGGGATATCCCAGTATCAGGCAAACCAGCGTGGTTATAATAGCAATCCCGATCGAATAGACGAAGGTATTCAACGCCTCGGGATGCATCATAAACTTACGGAAATTGGCAAAGGTAAAGGCTCCTTCCGTATCTGTAAACGCATACAGGACGATCAGGAGCAACGGCATGACTACGAATACTGCCAGAAATAGTGCGTAAGGAATTGTCCAGTTCCTGCGACGCATGAAAAAAGCTGCAACTTTATTTATCACTTCCTTCCCTTTTAGTTATGAATAATACGTATATTTTCAGGGGCAATCCGGATACCGACACGGTCACCGTCATCCCAGACATCTGTCGTATCGACGAAAATATCTTCGTCCCAGTCTGTAAACACGGTCAGATGATAATGGTTTCCTTTATAAAGGATAAACTTCACTTCACCCGTCAGTGTACCGTCTTCCTCATTGTCTTCCAGAATGACATGACGGAAATCGACCTCGACTTTTACCGGAGTATCGCCTTCCACATCCGTCACTTCCTTACATTCAAAGGTTGTTCCCAGGAACTCGACATGCGTCGGATCGATCATTTTGCCTTCAAACGTATTGCAGACGCGCTCTTTCTTCATGACATGGATATCGAAAGGTTTCACCAGTAATCCAACCTCCTGTCCCGCATCGAAACAATGATAGTCCTGTACCATGAATTCATAACCTTCGGGAGTCTGTACCATCATTTCATAATGGACTCCTTTAAAGATAGAAGATGTCACCGTACCGGTCAGCATCGCCGCTTCCGACGGATCGAAAATATAGATATCTTCCGGACGGATCACGACATCTACCGGTGTCTGCTCTCCAAAGCCTTCATCGACACACTCAAAGTCATGTCCGGCAAAAGAGACTTGTTTATCTTTGATCATCAATCCGTTCAAGATGTTACTTTCACCGATGAAGTCGGCAACGAACGAATTGATCGGTTCGTTATAAATATCGATGGGAGTTCCGATCTGCTGAATACGGCCTTCACTCATAACGACGATCGTATCGCTCAGAGTCAATGCCTCCTCCTGGTCGTGAGTTACGTAAACAAAAGTGATACCGAGCGATTTATGCATTTCCTTCAACTCCATCTGCATATCCTTGCGCATCTTCAGGTCGAGGGCAGCCAGCGGTTCGTCGAGCAGCAACACTTCCGGTTCGTTCACGATGGCACGGGCAATCGCCACACGCTGTTGCTGTCCGCCCGAAAGGGAATCCACATCGCGGTATTCGTAGTCGGTCATACCTACCATCTTCAACGCCTGTTTGACCTTTTTCTCGATCACGGCAGACGGTAGCTTCTTCAGTTTCAGACCGAAAGCAATATTATTAAAAACGTTCAGGTGAGGGAATAATGCATATTTCTGGAACACCGTGTTGACCGGACGTTTATGCGGCGGCGTTTGCGTTATTTCTTTTCCTGCAATAGAGATCTCCCCTTCCGAAGCTGTCTGAAATCCGGCTATCAGACGTAACAAGGTTGTTTTTCCACAACCGGAAGGTCCTAAAATAGTAACAAACTCGCCCTTGCGGACAAACAAATTTACATCATTCAGCACGGCCTTGTCGCCAAAGAACTTGGAGACATGTTCCACACCAATAATGCAGTCGGACTTTTGCATAGATTTATCCCTTTTCCTTACAAGTTAAACATATAATCGCTTGCTTTCTTAAAAAGCGGCACAAAGGTATACAATTTAGGGGACATACAAAGGGTTTGGAGCGTTAAGAGATGGATATATATAAAGAACAATATCCAACTTTATTGGCTTCCCTTGGGCAAGACCAGGTTCAGGATCACTCCCAGCAGAGCCGCCAGGCCGATCCCCGCCATCGTAAATTCACCAAACTCCAGAGAGGCTCCGCCGATACCAAAGGTGAGAATCAACGAGACTATGATCAGATTACGGGTATCCCCCAGATTTGTCCTGTTCTGTATCAGACTATTTATACCGACAGCAGCAATCGTTCCGAACAACAACAGCATAATTCCGCCCAGTACGGCAGGCGGGATCGATTTAAGGAAAGCACTGACCTTGCCGAAAACGGAAAAGACAATCCCTGCCACCGCTGCAATACGGATAACGGCCGGATCCGTGATCTTCGTCAGCGATATAGCTCCGGTCACCTCTGAATAAGTGGTTACAGGAGGTCCGCCGATCAGCCCGGCAGCCACACAAGCTAAACCGTCGCCCAGCATAGTCCGGTGCAATCCCGGATCTTTCACAAAATCTTTGCCCGTCACTTCGTTAATGGCATATACATCTCCGATATGTTCTATGATCGGGGCGATCGTCACCGGGATCATAAAGATCACAGCTTCCCACGACAACTCCGGCTTGACGAACTGAGGCAACGCAAACCAGGGGGCCGCAATGATCGGCTCGAAGTCGATCACCTTAAAAAAGCATGCAGCAATATATCCGACGATAATCCCGCAGAAGATAGGAATCAGCTTGATCATCCCCCGTCCCAACAACGATGCCAGAACAGCAGTAAACAAAGCGATCAGAGCCAGCGGCCAGTTCTCTTTCGCCATATTCACACCCGAACCCGCCAACGACAGACCAATCAATATGATGACCGGCCCGATCACAACCGGCGGAAATAACCGCTTGATGAACCCGATGCCACGCCACTTCACCAACATGCTCATCAGTCCGTAGACAGCACCGACAGCCACCAGTCCCGACATTGTCCCCGGTAAACCATATAATTCAGTCGCTTTAATGATGGGTGCCACGAAAGCGAAGCTACTTCCCAGAAAAATCGGCACTTTCCCCTTTGTTACCAAATGAAAGATCAATGTTCCTAATCCGGCAGTGAAAAGGGCTGTCGAAGGATCTAAACCCACCAGTAGAGGGACCAAGACGGTGGCACCAAAGGCTACAAAGAGAAATTGAACGCCTACTACCGTCTTTTGAGCAGGGCCCAGTGATTTTTTGCTGTCCATTGCGAAATAAAAGATTATATTTGCACAAATATAATCAGAATAATCCAAACGCTAAGAAAGAATATGACACAGAATAATTTTCATAAGGAAACAGCTTATTTCGCTTCCGGCTGTTTTTGGGGAACACAATACCATCTCGAAAAAGTAAAAGGTGTAGACAGTACGCATGTCGGCTATATGGGTGGAACTCTTGATAATCCGTCCTATCCCGAAGTAAAAACCGGTACTACCGGCCATGTGGAAACAGTGGAAGTGATCTTTGATCCGTCTCAAACCAGTTTCGAACAATTAGTACGTCTTTACTTCGAAACACATGATTTTACACAGGTTGGCGGACAAGGACCGGATATCGGCAGTCAATACCGTTCGGTTATCTTCTATTGCAGCGAAGAACAGAAAGCGATCGCAGAAGAATATATCAGCAAATTATTCGGAATGGGATTTAAAGTGGCTACGGCATTAGAACCTGCCGGAAAGTTCTGGATCGGGGAAGATTATCACCAGCATTATTACGACAAAAAAGGAGAAACTCCTTACTGTCATATTTATCGAAAGATATTCCATGACTGATTCCATTCCCTTCGGAAGAAAATAAAATTCCTCTCGGATGAAATATAATTTTCATCCGAAAGGAACTATAAGAATGTATTTATCAGAAATTCCTCTTTTCGTCGATAATATATTCGGGACGCGCCTTGATCTCATCAAAGAGAATCCCGACATACTGCCCCAGGACACCCACCGTCAGCAACTGAACGCCGCCAAAGAAAATAACCGATGTCATAATGGAAGTCCAGCCACTTTCCGCATTACTGAACCCGTATATCTTCCCGAGCGTAAACCAGGCAGCCAGAACGATACCGACCACGACGGCTATAAAACCTAAACTGGTGGCCAGACGAAGCGGTTTCTTGGAAAAATACAACATGGCTGTCGAAGCGAACTTCCACATCTTGCTGAAAGGATATTTTGTCTCGCCGGCAATACGTGCTTCCCGTTCATAGTAAAACGGTACTTGTTTATAGCCGAGCCAACTTATCAGCCCTCTGATGTATTTACCCCGTTCCTGGAAACGATCGAACTGATCCATGATCTTCCGGTCGACCATACGGAAATCACCCGTATCCAACGGAAAACTGACATCACTCATATAATTGAGCAAACGGTAAAAGGCTTTTGCCGTAAACTTCTTGAAAAGACTCTCACCTTCTCTCGACCTACGCACACAATACACGACATTGGCATTTTCCTTCTCCTGCAGTTCCAGTATGCCGGGGATCAACTCCGGAGGATCCTGCATATCGGCATCGAGTATAACGGCCAAATCTGCATCACAATTATTGATACCGGCAGTAACCGCCGGCTGATGTCCGAAATTTCTGGAAAAATGGATTACCTTCACATGCGGGTCGGAGGCGGCAATGCCATCCAGCAACTCCCGGGTTTTATCCCGGCTTCCGTCATTTATATAAATGATCTCGGTATCGATGGGCATGGACTGCAAAGCAGCTTTCGTACGGCGATAGGATTCACCGATGACTAACTCTTCGTTGTAACAGGGAACTATGACTGCGAGCTTCTTCATTTCCGTTAAGCCTTAAAGGTATAAAACTTGTTTATTAAAAAATTGATCGCTGTATAGAAAACCATACCTATTAAATGGTTGTAATAATGATCGATCGTTAACTGGGAATTTAATAGAAGTACCAGCCCGTATTGCAGGACATAACATACCGCAAACGCAATACCGAAGCGGATTGCACCTTTCGTCCACCCGGTAGAACTTCCCTTGAAAGTCCATTGCTTGTTCCAGATGAAACTATTCAGCAATCCTGCTACATATCCCGTTAAATTAGATAAACCTTCCCGACATCCGAAGAGTTTCATCATCACCCAGATAACAGCCATTGTTATCAAGGTGTTACTCACCCCTACCACGCCATACTTAATGGCTTGTTTTACTGTTTCCATTCTTATTTATAATATCAGTAATCTCCTGCTGCGTAAGTTCTTTTACGTTCGTTATCGTAAAGATATCCGAAAGGAAATCACCGTACTGATTACATTCATTGATAACCCTGTCGAGAGTTAACTTGATGTCTGCACGCACCGGTATCAAAAATACCAGTTCCACATATTGTTCACCGATCGTCAACCGTTCTATCTCACAGTCTGCCTGCGGCAAAAAGTAAGCGAATTCACGTTCGATCACTTTACGCTGATAGTCCAGAAAAGGGTTCCTGTCCTTGGACAACATCAATACGTAAAAGCGCAATTTTTCACCTTTGCCTCCCAGCCCTGTTGAAATATATATTTGTTTCTCATCCGACAATTCCGACTCCAACGAGATACGGCTTTCCATCAAAGCCATATATGCCCAATTGCTGACATCTTCATCGGGATGCTGCACATAATCTTCCAGCATCCGATAGGCCTTCACTTCCTTTGAAGTGGCTAACATGGATAAAATATATTTCTTATAATCGGTTGTCGCCTCCGGATTAGACAGACTTTCGCGGAAGGCTGTATAATCCATATCATCCAAATCTTGCTTCACTTTGCCTTTACGAACCTGTTCGGAATATTTGAAATATTCCATCTGAAGTTCTACCGGAACACGCTGTTCTAAAATATGGAAATGTCCGTCCATCTTACTAAAAGAGTCACGGAACCTCTTGAATACATCGCCTTCTTCTTTCATAGACCTGTTTTTTTAGTTATATACTATACCCAATAAACAAGAAACTAAGACAAAAGTAAGGCTTTTTCCCGATATTTTTGGTATTATCGTACAAAAACGGGGATAAAGGCCCATAAAAAGCACTCTATCCCCGGATTTCTTTCAATTACAAAGTATCAGGCACCCGCGTAGATGAGGAAACCCAATCCTATGACAAAAAAGATAAACATACCCAGATTCAAATAATCGGAAGATTTAGGTGCTCCCCGGAACTCATGCCAAACCAGGATCCCCCATAAGGCGGAGACTAACGTCGCTCCCTGCCCTAAACCATAGGATATTGCCGCTCCTGCCTTTTCGGATGCGATCATACTGAATGATTGCCCGACACACCAGATCACACCTCCCAATACTCCGACAAGATGAGTCCGGATATTGCCTTTGAAATAACCGCTTATGGAGACAGGCGCACCTTCCACCGGCTTCTTCATCGCGATCGTATTGAACAGGAAATTACTGGCAAAAACCCCCAAAGCAAAAATGAATACAGCCGTATAAGGTGTCAGCTTTCCGGCTGCCGGAGAGGCAAAATTATCCAGGTCCATCGAAGCAGCTACAAAACGGTAGAAGAAAGCCATAATCACACCGGCGGCAACAGAAATAAAGATACCTTTACCGGATACTTTCTTCGATCCGACCAGGGCTTTTTTATAAGCCAGGCCATTCAATATAATGGCAACCGTGATCAAAGCTACACCTGCAAAGATATAGGACGGTTCTCCTTTTGCCGCACCGAAATAATTGATCAGCACGCCCAGCACCAAGGCTAACCCAACTCCCACTGGAAAAGCGACGGACATTCCGCATATAGCGATTGCCGCCGAAAGCAGAATATTGGAAGCATTGAAAATAACACCTCCCAGAAAAGCACTGCCTATATTGTTCCAGTCCGCCTGTATCAGGTCGGGCAGAAAACTGCGCCCTTCCGAACCAAAACTACCCAGGGTAAAAGCGGAAAGGATGGAGAATAAAAGTACTCCGATCACATAATCCCAATAAAAGAACTCGTACCTCCATGTTCTGGAAGCCAACTTCTGTGTGTTTCCCCAGGAGCCCCAGCATAGCATGGTAACGACACAGAAAACGATTGCTAAAGTATAACTTTGTACGATAAACATAACTTTTCTATTTTAATACAGGTTGATGCATCATATAATTATCCAGCAAAGCTGCCATCTGGCTGGCCGGAACTTTTTCGATCAGCCGAAGGTCCCGGCCGTTCTCATCCGGGATCCAGGTGTTGCTGCCTTCTTCATCGATTACCTTAAAGATTCCCCGTTCTACGTTATAGTACGGTTCATAACCTTTGATCGCAACCAGAACCGCCGTCAGGTCCCAGCTCATCCGACCGTCCGGATCGCCTTCTGCAAAACACTGTGCATAGGTGTCTTTGACAGGACTATTATCTATATCGGATGCCACCAGTTTCTTCCCGGTAAAAATGACATTACCGATCTCAAAGCCACTGAAAACGATCTCTGTAGGCCATTGTTCGGCAACTACTTTCGATGCCGGTGTGTCACAAAGCACATTAAACTCACGTCCCTGCGGGAACAAGCCAGCCATCGCCACGACTCTTTTTACCTTTTTAGCAACCAGTTCCTTTCCTGATAACGGGCTGTATTCATCACCGA
Source organism: Parabacteroides sp. AF18-52 (assembly GCF_003479145.1). Taxonomy (NCBI): domain Bacteria; kingdom Pseudomonadati; phylum Bacteroidota; class Bacteroidia; order Bacteroidales; family Tannerellaceae; genus Parabacteroides; species Parabacteroides sp. AF18-52. Next base: position 116,260 of record NZ_QUGR01000004.1, on the reverse strand, counting down.
CAGAAAGCAGCAGGTCCTTCAGATTCGTGAAAAAGCCGACAGTACAAATGACAACGCTGCCATCCGGTTGCGAACTTAATATTTTACGATATACCTGGACTGCATCCGGAGCGTCCGATGTCCTTTTGGTCTTATGCGGATATTTAGCCGGTAATATCTCCGTCCATTTTATTTTATGACCGGAAGTCATTGTTACACCACCTTCGCTTTTAGGTGCTCCCAACGGAATATCAGGGCGGTTGAAATATGTATTCAACACCTCTATACAAGGAATAACCAACTCATCGTGGTTAGAAGACAAGGTTGCGAGTATATTCACATAACCGCTGTCGGCTAGTGCATGCATAACAGCCATCGCCCCTACGTCGTCGTAATCAGGGCCCAAATCGGTATCCAGAATCAGATTCACTGGTTGTACGGCAGCTTCCTGCGTTGCTTTCTTCGCTGTTCCGTTACAGGCGACCAGCAGGGATAATACACAGATTAACAAAAAGGATTGTTTCATGATAAGACATTATTGATGGTTTATTTTCAACGGGGTATCGGAATAAACGATAGCTTCTCCGAAATTAACGGATGCATTCGGTTGCGGATTCAGCCACTTGAAAGAGACTGTATGCGGTTTCTTCGGCAACTGATATTTCCAGAACAATTCATGGCGGCGCGTAATATACGAAGCAGGCAAGTTGGCTGTTTCGACCAACTCCCCGTCCATATACATTTCCACACGGGCCACATATTCATTATTATTCGACTGCACATGTCCTTTAAAGACAATACCGGTTCCTTCAAATCCGACATTTCCCACATCGGCAACACGCTTATTGACACCGATACGATCTACAGGATACAAGCCGTCGAATGCTTTCTCCAATTTCACAGGGACAGGCTGCTGGCAGGAAATAAGTACCTGGTCTCCTTCTATCTTTCCTCCATTCCGTTCAACGACCTGCAAAGCCTGATCGAAACTCATCCGATAGGCCTTATTAAGCGAAATCGTTGTATAGGCAAAATCCATATCCTCCACTTCTTTCAGGTTCTTCAGCCAATAGTCAGGGATTTTACTGTATCCCAGCACTGTACCTAAAATACCTGCAGCAGAAGCCGGGTTACAATCGGAATCCTGACCGCAACGGGTAGCAATATCCATTGTTTTATAGAAGTCACCTTCGCCATACAACAGGCCGATCACAATATAGGCACTATTAATCACCGCATCAATATTGAACGGGACAAAAACACCGTCCGGACAACCGACATCTTCACTCCATTTCTTTTCGCATTCAAACCAAGTCCGCTTCCAGTCATCCGGAAATTCTTTATGCCAACGGATCACATCGTTCATACATTGATAGTAACGGCTCTCCTTTGGTATAGTTTTGAGGGCTTCGGTAACGATAAACCCGATATCATCCGAAACAAATGCCAGCGAATACATGGCTCCTACATAAACACCTCCATACCAACCGTCACCATAATTCATGATATGACCGATCTTATCCGAAATTTCAGAAGCGGTATTCGGCATTCCAGGAGACATCAGACCGGCATAATCGGCCTCGATCTGGTAATCCAGGTCATCCGCATGCGGGTTATTCAGCCAATGACCGGAAGCCGGAGGCATGATACCCTGCAAAATATTATACCGTGCAGCCTGGTTGGCATGCCACAGCATATATCCGGCTTTTGCAAATGCCATCGCAAACGAATCGACCGGTGCATCCAATCCCAAACGGTCGAAGACATCCACAAAGGTCAGGTCCATATAGACATCATCATACAGACCGGGATTGTTCTCATACCACCATTTGATATAGCCGTCCGGCCAGGAAATAGGGACATAATCCTGTATCATCGTCCCGTTATAACGAAACTCCGTCGGTCCTCCGTACGTACAACCGATCGTTTGTCCGGCCCATCCTCCTTTGATTTTATCCATCAGCTTCTCCTTACTGATGGCTATTTCCGACGGTAAGACGATTTGCTTTCCGGCAGACGGTTGTTCCGAACAGGCTACAGTTCCCAACAGGAATAAACAGCCGGATAAAATAGGTACAATCAGATTTTTCATAATTAGCAGATTATAATGTTTACTCAAATATATCGACTTCACTCCGGTAAGGGACAGAAGATTGTGCCCCGACCCGGGTTACCGAGATTGCCGAAGCCTTACAAGCAAAACGGACTGCCTCCAATTGACTCCGTCCTTCCGATAAAGCAACAGTCAGTGCACCGTTAAAGACATCACCGGCAGCGGTTGTATCCACGGCTTCCACTTTCAGAGCCGGTACAAAATCCGCTTCCTCAGCACCATACACCAATGCTCCTTTCGAACCCAGCGTAATGATAACATTCTCCACTCCCATTTCAGAAAGTATACGGGCTGCCTTAACTGCCGATTCCCGGTCGGTTATCTTCACACCGGAAATCATTTCAGCTTCCGTCTCATTTGGGGTGATCATGTAGAGATGTTTCAGTAATGAAGGAGATAATGGATGCGCCGGAGCAGGATTCAGTATCACTTTTTTATGTTTGCGATAAGCTATTTCCGCAACATACTCGACTGTTTCCATCGGAATCTCCAACTGCATCAGGACAATATCCGCCTGATCGATCGCCTCTTCCGCTTTTGCCAGGTCGGTCGGTAATAAATTGGCATTTGCTCCCGAGGCAACAACGATACAGTTTTCGGCATGATCGTCCACGGTAATCAAAGCGACCCCGGAAGGATGCTCCGAATCAGAAAAGATATACGAGGTATTGATGCCTTCTTCCTCAAAAAGTTGTTGCGACTGATGACCGAAAATATCACTGCCCGTTTTACATATAAAAGTGACGGAAGCTCCCAAACGGGCAATAGTGACTGCCTGGTTGGCCCCTTTACCACCGGGGTTCATAAAGAATGTCCCTCCCACAATGGTTTCCCCCGGACGGGGAAGATGTCCGGCTTTGATAACCATATCCGTATTGCTGCTACCAACCACCAGGATATTATGCCGGTCTAATTGTTCAGTGTCCATATCTATAAAATTTAAAGTCTGCAATGAAGCGATACAAATATAACTTTATATTCTCTACTATTCTATGAATAATTCGAGTATACAGATAAACCCAAATCTAAGATTTATTTCTACTACAGAACAATAAATCACTAATAAACAAATGAATATAATTCACAAAACAAGTTATAAATCTTCCTATTACCAAGAGTAAAACAAGAATAGAAAAAACATTTTTACAGTCTTCATATGAAAAAGTTTATTTAATTTCGTCGTGCAACAGGAACTAATATCCTGAAAGAACAATCCGATACAGATATGAAATACACAAATCCGGATCATCTGATCCTGCTTATCCAATCACTTACCAAAGCGGAAAAAAGATATTTCCGCCTGTACGCGAATTTGCAAAGCGGTGAAAAGAACTATCTCCTTCTGTTCGACCTGATCAATAAAGGGACCTCCTCCGAGGATATCTGTAAACTTTACTGTCAGGAACAGAGCAAAGGTAACTTTGAGATGGCAGCAAAACATCTTTACCGGGTGATCATGGATTGCCTGGCCCATCTACGAAAGAAAGAAGATGTACAGACAGCGATCTTCGACCATATCACCAAAGCCGAGATACTTTTTGAAAGGGAACTCTTCGATGCCGCTTTCAGCCAGTTGGATAAGGCCAAAAGCCTGGCAGTGACTTATGAGAACGACCCTCTTCTCCTTCTCATCCGGAGAACAGAACTGAAATATCTCAGTTCGCTTGGCTTTAAGGAGATTTCCGAAAGGGAGTTAGTCAGTAAGCAGATGAAAATAAACGACATTATGAAGTATTCAAGAAATACGAACCTTCATCTGCAACTATATGATATTCTAAAGCACCGCATCACCTATAAAGGATATGTCCGGTCGGACAAACAGAAAGATAACCTGAACGATCTGGTATTGAGCGAACTCAATCTGATAGCCAATAGTTCATATAAAGGTTTTGAGGCCAAGAAACTACACCTGCTGTTCCAGGCGGCCTACTATCTGAATACGGGTAATTATAAATCAGCGATCCGCTTTTATCAGGAACTTATCGCTCTTTTTGAATCGAACCAGCATCTGATCCTTAATCCTCCGATCTATTATCTAAGCGCAATAAAGGGTGTACTGGACAGCCTCCATACAGCAGGTTTATATAAAGAAATGCCCTTCTTTATCGAACGGTTGAAAAAGATACAACAAGGCAACTACGCAACCGAATTTCTTCTGGAAATAAGTGCTTGCATCTATCAATACGAACAGGCTGCTCTGATAAATACAGGGAAATTGGAAGAGGCACTCCACCTATCGGAAGAAAACGAAGACAGCTTATTCAAAAAGGTCGGTTTACTCAGGCCGGAAACACAACTTAAATTGTATCTGAATACTGCGATCCTTCATCTATGTCTGGGAAATCCCGGTAAAGCACGTAAAAGCATGAAGAAGATATTCAGTGCTGGCAAACAATTTTATGCGTTACCATCTTATAAAACAGCACGTCTGATCAACCTCCTTATACAGGCGGAACTCGGGGATTACAGTTTCTTTGAGAATGAGATCAACTCCATCAAACGAAATATGCGTTATGAAAAACAGACGTACCAGACAGAGAAACTTTTGTTCCGCTTTGTCATGGGGTATCCGTTGCCATCTTATGAGAAAGCCCGGAATAAATTGTGGATGCAATTCCAAAGAGAAATAACGAAAATCAGGCAGGATAAATACGAGAAACAGTTACTTAAAACATTCGATATCCTTTCCTGGATAGAAAGCAAACTGACCGACAAAGCGTTTGCAGAGATACTGGTGGAAAGGAATACGGGGTTACAATAACCAGTAACTCCGTATTTCAGAAACCCGAAAACATATCATTTCCCAATTATGTTCTATCTTTGTAACAACGATATGGGAAAATACTGGCAAATTCTTAAACGATATAAAGTGGGATTGTTGATCAGCCCGCTTCTTGTACTGATCACTGTGCTGTGTGAAACGGTTCAGCCGATGTTCATGGCTGAAATCATTGACAATGGGGTCATGCCGCGTGACCTGTCGGTTATTACCCGGATCGGGACCTATATGGTGTTGGTATCCGTCGGGGGATTATTGGTCAGTATTGTGAATACTTACATTTCCTCCCGCATCGGAATCGGCTTCGGTACAGATCTACGGGGAACACTTTTCAATAAAATACAACAACTATCCTTTTTCGATATCGACAAATTCAGTTCAGCTTCTCTTGTCACAAGGCTTACTAGCGATATATCCCGCATACAGCAGATCGTTCTGATGTCGATGAGACTTTTATTACGCTCTCCACTGATGCTCATCATGGCCGTTTTCTTTGTCGTCAGCATCAATAAACAACTGGCATTGGTTCTGATAGCTGCTATCCCGATCCTCGGAGGAAGTGTCTACCTGATCCTGAGTAAAGGATTTCCTTATTTCCTGAAAGTACAACAGAAAGTAGACCAACTGAATGGCGTAGTCAGGGAAAACCTCATCAATATCCGTGTCGTCAAATCTTTTGTCAGAGAAGATTTTGAGACGGATAAATTCGTCAAAAGCAGCGAAGAACTGCGCGATATGGTTATCCGTGCGTCCAACATCGTCGTTTCCATCTTCCCGGTCATGCAGTTAGTCATGAATTTATCCATACTGTCCATCCTTTGGTTGGGCGGACAAAAGGTGATGGATGGCGAGTTGAAGGTGGGCGAACTGATCTCATTCGTGAATTACGTCTTTCAGGTACTGATGTCTCTGATGATGCTCTCAATGGTCATTATGTCGTACTCCCGCGCCTCCGCTTCCTCTAAACGCATCATGGAAGTGCTCAATACGGAACCCTCCCTGACAAACACCCGGGAAGGGCTTCAAAACAAACACCGGGTAGAGAAAGGAGAAGTGACATTTAATGATGTCAGTTTCCGTTATATCGGTGGAGAAAATGACATTCTACAGCATATCAGCTTCCGGGCCGAACCCGGCGAAACGATTGCGCTGGTCGGTGCTACCGGCTCTGCTAAAAGCTCCCTGGTACAACTGATACCACGGTTATACGATGTTACTGCCGGAGAAATCCGGATCGACAACATCCCGATAAAAGACTATAACCTGGATGAACTTCACCAGGGGATCGGCATGGTCCTCCAAAAAAACGAGCTATTCACCGGAACGATCGTCGAGAACCTCAGATGGGGAAAACCCGACGCATCGATGGAAGAGATAGAAGAAGCCACCCGTGCCGCCGAAGCACACGATTTTATCCAGTCCTTCACGGACGGTTACAATACGTTGCTGGGACGCGGAGGCATCAATCTTTCCGGCGGACAGAAACAGCGTATCTGCATCGCCCGTGCGTTGCTCCGTAAACCTAAGATACTGATCCTGGATGACAGTACGAGTGCTGTCGATACGGAAACAGAACTGAAAATACGGAACAACCTGAATGCGTTGTTACACGACACGACTGTATTTATCATCACCCAGCGGATCAATACGATGCAATCGGCCGACCGGGTGATCGTACTCGAAGAGGGCGAGATCAACGCCATAGGAACTCCGGATGAATTGATCGAAACATCTACCGTTTATCAGGAAATCTATCATTCACAACAAGTATTATTATAGGATATGGCACACGGAGATCATTTAAAAGAAAATGCAAAGCCCCGGGAAGGAAAGAAAACTTTCTTCCGGCTGATTTCGTACCTGTCCTGCGACAAGCGGCTGTTGTTCGTGATCGGCTTCCTGATCATTGTCAGTATCGTGGCTAATCTGTTGGGGTCATACATGTTGCGTCCGATTATCAATGATTATATCCTTCCCGGAGACTTTCACGGATTGATCAGGGTCTTGGCTATCCTTGCCGCCATTTACCTGACAGGAGTTGCCGCCGTCTATATCCAATATATCCTACTGAATAAAATAGGCCAGCGCACCGTTACCCGTATGCGTGCCGACCTTTTCCAAAAGATGGAACATCTGCCGGTCAAATATTTCGATACACACCAGCACGGCGACTTGATGAGCCGTTACACGAATGACATAGACAAGATCAGTGATGCACTGACCGACAGCCTGTCGGATATGTTGTCGAGCGCTCTTACCCTGATCGGTATCTTCTGCCTGATGTTATATATCAGTCCGATACTTACTTTGGTAACTCTGATCACCGTTCCACTAATGTTCCTCTTTGCCAAAGGGATCGTTCAGCGAAGCCGCAAATACTTCAAAGCCCAGCAGGAGTCTATCGGTACCCTGAACGGTTATATCGAAGAAATGATAAGCGGCCAAAAGGTGATCAAAGTATTCGGACACGAAAAGAAAGTACAGTCCGACTTCGACACGCTCAACGACGACCTGAAAGGCAAATCAGAGAAAGCTCAGTTCTATTCCGGTATGATGATGCCCGTCATGCAGAACCTGAACACATTGAATTACGTCTTTATCACGATTGTAGGTGCCCTACTCGCCATCTTTCGTGGTTTTGATGTCGGCGGTCTTGCAGCCTTCCTGCAATATTCCCGCCAGTTCGGACGTCCGATCAATGAATTGGCCAGCCTTTACAACAGTATCCAGGCCGCCATTGCCGGAGCCGAACGTATCTTCGAAGTGATCGACGAAGCACCGGAAACACCGGACTCCCCCGAAGCCATCGCTTTACAGCAGGTACAGGGAGATGTTTCCATGAAAGACGTTTATTTCGGATACAAACCGGAGAAAACGATCCTGAAAGGTATCTCGCTCCATGCCTCTGCCGGTTGTAAAATAGCATTAGTCGGTGCCACCGGAGCCGGGAAGACAACCATACTGAACATGCTCCCCCGTTTCTTCGATATCCAGTCGGGCGAAATTGCCATAGACGGTCACCCGATACAACTGATCAAACGAAACAGCCTGCGCCAATCCATGGCGATCGTCTTGCAGGACACTCACTTGTTCACAGGAACTGTCCGCGAAAATATCCGTTTCGGACGTCTTGACGCGACCGATGAAGAAGTTGTACAAGCAGCCAAACTGACTGCCGCCCATTCTTTCATCAAACGTCTGCCCCAGGGATACGATACCTTGCTGGAAAACGACGGTGCCAACCTCAGCCAGGGACAACGTCAGTTGCTCAACATCGCCCGTGCCGCTATTGCCGACCCTCCTATCCTATTATTGGACGAAGCAACCAGCAATATTGACACCCGTAGCGAGATACTTATCCAGAAAGGTCTCGACCAACTTATGCAGGGACGCACCAGCCTGATTATCGCCCACCGCCTCTCTACCATCAGAAACGCAGACGTGATCCTGGTACTCGAACACGGACAGATCGTAGAACGAGGAAATCATGAAGAACTTCTCCGCTTAAAAGGGATATATTACTCGCTAAATCAGGAGCAGTTCAAGTAATTTAATTGTATTTACTGGCATACCATCTCTTAAAAAGTAATCTTTAGAAAGCTTTTAGGGTTAAAAGCTGTGTCAGAAAATAAAGGGAAAACGACCTGCTTATACAAACAGGTCGTCATAAAGTCCTGACTCCAAATCTGAAATGATCTTTTTTAAAGTTATAAGTAAAGGTTGAAGCTCATTCTTTACAATATCAAATATAATCTCCGGGTTAACTGATAGATAATCGTGAGAAATTATATTTCTTAATCCAAAAATATCCCGCCATGAAACGTCTGTATAACATTCCAATAACCGTCCTTCTGTAGGAAGGTCAATCTTTTTCATCGTCTCACCAATAGTTTGAAGCCGCATACATGTAGCATCAAACAAATTCATACCTTCATTCGATAACAAGAAATCATGATGACGCACCACTCCTTGTGTACAATTTATGGCCAATTCCGTGCGCATCACAACGAAATCCAACATATCGAGTATTGTTTCCTTAGATATAGATTGCATCTTTCTCAATATTGCGCCGAAACAATGCTCTCATTGTATCATGCAGGGTTATAACATCCACTCTTGTTCGAAAGAGTTTTTCTAAATCTTCCTGAATATCCATCAAGGTATGATAGCTGGTTTCCCGAAGCTTCACACAAACATCAATATCACTCCCTTCTCGTTGTTCTCCACGGGCAACGGAGCCGAAAAGGCCAAGAGTCATAATGCCGTACTTCTCCGCCGAATGAGCTTTGAAATCGCGCAACATTTCTACAATTTCAGCAGTTGTTTTCATTTTGTTACTCTCTTTCTTTGTTTATGTGCATTACAAAGATACAATATAAAAATAATATAAAATGTAAATGCAGCAAGAAAGTAATGTATGAGCGGTTTAGCTTAAAGAGCTACCTCAAACCCTCCGATAAACATCCTCAAACGGCAGCCTGCACCGTTCTCCCCAGATTCCCTTATTTCCGTCTCGTATTCCACAGGGAATAGCCATATTTATTTCAGCCCCGTGAGGTAACTTCAGTGCCTTTTTCAGCCGTCGGCTGTCCAGCCCTTCTAAAGGACAAGTATCATACCCTTCGTTTGCCATCGCAATCATAAACGTCTGGGCAGCAAGTGCACACGATTTATGGGCAACCACACGCACATCATTCTCGGATACTTCGAGCATCATCGGACGAAAGATACTGATGGTATTAGCCAGCAGCTTCCTGAACAACCCCAAAACCCCGAAGAACCGGGCATAAACAAACGGCATCAATTTCCCGTAGTATAATTCCCGGTCTTTGATACGTTTATCCTGACGTTCTTTCGGACTGTTCCGACGAATATTCTCCCGTTCGAAATCGAGAACAAACCGAGCATGCTTCCTGTACAAGTCTCGCCGTACAACGAAAACAACGATTTGCGAAGCAGTCGAAGCCGCTTTCTGGTCGAGACAAGCTCTTGAAACTTCCGCCAACAATTCGGGCTCCGTAATATGGTAAAACTCCCACAACTGCATATTCGAACTGTTGGGAGCCAATGTCGCCAGTTCCAGACAATGCTTCACCCTTTCCGGATCCATCGGTTTTTCTTTATCATACGCCCGTACCGAACGGCGGTAATTGAGGACTTCTTCTAAATTCATAATGCTGACTTATTTGATTAAAATACTTTTCTATATCACTACAAAATTAAAACATTCCCGCAATATGTTTGTTTACCAGCACAACATCTCCATCCTTTACTTTATGTTTCTTTAGCGGATAACCCTCAGGACTGAATATCGCTTTTGCCTCTATCAGCCGATTTAACAGATTTGCAGACAACCCTAAACAAGTTCGAATGACAGAAGACAACTTTAACCCAAACTCAAAACGGGTTTGAATCTTGAATGTTACAAACTCATCATCCGCGTTCAAGATATCATTTATCGAAATATCGTCATGCAATATCTCATACTCGACACTGCTATAATCTAACTCGACACTATTTTTTCGCCCTGTTTCTGAAGAAAAAGCATACTCCCACGCAAGTTCTTCATCGTTTTCCGAAAACTTACGAAATAACTCTTTCTTTATCTTTTCAGGTTTTGTGCGTGACAAAATCGTTAGGTTATATGTACTATCACATTCTATGCATCTATAAATCAACCAGACATCGATATTCCTTTTTTGCGCATTCATTCTAAATTTGTTACTACAATAAAACCGGTCGCAATTACAGTGATTACATTTTCTTTTTAAGGCAGGAGTATTTTTAGGCTTTATCTCCCATATATATTCAGTTTCCATTCTTTATACTGTGCTTGATATTCTTTGAAATATTTGATTATGATCCACAGCATTACAGTTATAGCAAACTCAGAAGTCGCCATAAACAACCACATCAAAGGCCTATGCCCTTAAAGCTCAATGCTGTAAATGAAAAAAAATAAATAAGAAACCTATTCGAGTAGGACTACTCAAACGAAAGAATTATCAGCCTGCGGTTTATGAGGCTAATATTAAGCCAGTATAAATTTAAGAATTGCTCCCAAAACGTGAATATTTATAATTTCGGGGCAAAGATAACGATTTATTGCTTATTTTAGTCAATTACAAGGAGTATCTAACGAATGCCATCAAACAAAACCAGTTTTTGGTATCCCCCCACTACCGTTTCTTTAGCATTTCCGGAGAATGTAAGAGCCGTATTCAGTTGGTTTTCTCTATGTCGAATGTATATCATGACTTTTCGGTTACTTTTTAGTTGAAAGATGATGAATTATATTACCTTTGTCATGTACAATACACATAAGCCATGAAATTCATTCAGGATTACACCCTAGAAGAAGAGTTGAAATTCTACAAAACCATAGTAAAGGTTTTGCCACAATCGATGATACTTCTGGATAAGGACAAAAATATAATCGGTATCTTCAACTTCTCACTAAAAATACTGGCAGGCAAATCGGTTGACGATATCCTCGGTACGAATATTCTCATGTATGCCAGCGATCCTACTTCACCATTCCATCAGGCTTGCTCAATGCTGAACGACGCATTCGAATCCGTTTCCACGACAGGAGTTCCGGTAAAATACCATTTCAAAATCCTCGACAACTACCTAGAATCGACGATCAGCAAATTATCCGACGGGCAGATACTCAACGAAATCCGTGACATCACCGATATCGTAATCAAACGAAACCAGATAGAGACAAAGGAATACGGGAAACTCGAAAATACAGCCGAAAGCTGGTTGCTCCAGCAAAAATACGAATCCTTATACAATCAGATGACCACCATCGTGAATACGTTGCCAGTAGGTGTTGAGATATACTCACCGGACGGTAAGATGCAATTCCTTAACGACACAGATTTCAAGATATTCGGTATCCCCAAAGAGACTTTTGACATCAGCGGCGTAAATATTAATGGCAATCCAAACCTCCCCGACAAAGTAAAAAAAGTAGTGATGGAAGGTGGTGATATCCGCTGTTCCTTTCCATATAGTTTCAATACAGTAAAAGATTCCAGTTATTATTCGACCTCTCAAGATGGTGACATCCATATTGAATGTATCGGCCGACCTATTACAGATGCCCGTGGACAACTCGAAAATTATCTGTTTATCGTACAGAACGTAACCGAGACAGTACGTGCCACCAGGCAACTCGAAGAAAAAAAACAATTACAGGACAACATTCTCAACAGTATTCCGGCTTGCATACAAATTAAAGATATAGAAGATAATTCGCGTTATGTATTCTGTAATGATGAGAGTCAGCGGTTGTTCGGAATCAGTGTCGATAAAACGATTTACGATGTGATGGAGGCTAAACGTGTCAGCCGCATCGAAAAGACCGACAAGGAAGTATTCGCCACTGGCAACCCCTACAACGGATTGGAGCATATCGAATTGAAGGACGGCCGGAGTTACGACGCACTCGTTCGTAAAAGTGTTATATTCGACAGTGGCAAGCGTATGTTGCTTACTGTCCGTTGGGACCAGAGTCTGCAAAACGACCTTAAACGACGGACTAAGATGCTCGACCTGTCCATGGAAATAATGAACGCCCATACCTGGTTCTACGAGCCGGATAAGGATAAGTTCAGTTTTGGCGAAGGCTCCGATAATCTTATAATTAACCCCGTATTGCACGATTCTCTAAAAAAATTCATCAGCTTCGTCCATCCCGACGACCGGAAACTCTTCCTGGACTCTTTCCGACATGCAATAACCCATGAAAACGAAAAGTGGAACGTAGAGTACCGTGCCGACCTGAATAATAACGGCACCTATAACTGGTGGCAGACACAAGGATTAGTCGAAACAACCCAACGCGACGAAGGTCTTTATACATTTATGTTCGGTATGACCATCAGCATCGACAAGCACAAGCAAAATGAATTGACGATGATGCGGGAAAACGAAAAGAAACTGAACGGCCTCATCCAACAAAACGAGCTTATACTCAACAATACCTACTCCGGCCTGGTCTATATCACCACGGACTATATCGTGCAATGGGAAAACGTCGCCAACTGTTCAGCCAGCCTCACCTACGAAGCTTACAAAAAAGGAAGCCACTGTTATGAGTCTTACGGGTTTACTTCCCCTTGCGAGGATTGCGTTATGCAACAAGCAATCCTTTCCCGACAAACGGAACAGATGCAAAACACGTTTGAAAACGGACATACCCTTGAAATTTTCTGTACCCCCGTTTTCAAAGAGGACGGGACAGCAGATGGTATTGTCATCCGCATGGACGATGTAACCGAACGGGAAAATATGATACAGGAACTGAAACATGCCAAAACCCTTGCAGAACAGTCCGACAAACTCAAGTCTGCATTCCTTGCCAATATGAGTCACGAAATACGGACTCCATTGAACGCTATCATCGGATTTTCCGATCTGTTGATGGAGACAACCGAGCCGGAAGAGAAAGCCGAATACATCAAAATCATCAATATCAACAACGAACTGTTGCTGAAACTAATCAGCGACATCCTGGACTTATCGAAAATCGAATCCGGAACCGTTGAATTGAAGTATGACAAATTCGATATCTCAACCTACTTCGAGGACCTGGTCATCTCGATGAAGCAGCGGATAACAAATTCATATGTACGATTGCTTTCTCATAATCCCTATCCGGATTGCAAAGTTAATCTGGACCGGAACCGTGTCACCCAAATCATAACCAACTACGTCAGCAATGCGATCAAATATACCCCAAAAGGATTTATCGAAATGGGATACGAGGTGGTAGAGAATGGCATTCGCCTCTATGTGAGAGACAGTGGCATCGGCATTCCCGATGAAAAGAAGAATAAACTCTTCCAGCGTTTCGAAAAGTTGGACGAATTTGCTCAAGGCACAGGATTAGGACTATCCATCTGCAAAGCTATTGCCGAAGCGATGGGCGGTAACGTCGGCTTTGAATCAACGTTTGGTCAGGGTTCTTTGTTTTGGGCCTTTCTGCCTTGCGAAACGGAGATACACCAGGAAAAACAGCTTCAAACGGAGAAAAAAACCGTCCCGGTTCCAAACAAATCATCCATTTCAAACGAACGGAAAACGATTCTGATAGCAGAGGATATCGAAAGTAATTACTTATTGGTTTCGACTATCTTAAAGAAAGATTATGACCTGATCCGGGCTAAAAACGGGCAGGAAGCTATGGATATTATCAAAAGTCAGCCTGTCGATTTACTGCTGATAGACATGAAAATGCCTATTATGAATGGATTGATAGCAACAGAGAAGATCCGGCAGTTCAACACCAAACTACCGATTATAGCCCTCACAGCTCACGCATTCGATGCAGACCGCCAAGCAGCTTTGACCGCCGGTTGCAATGAATATCTGATGAAGCCTATCGATAAAACAAAACTCTTCGATATATTGCAAGAGTTTTTATAATCTACATTTCAAAAAGTCTATTCAATCCGCTGTTGCAATCGGTGTGTCTGTGCCGTATCGGAAAAACCTCTATAACGGAATTGAACAGATTGGATACAGATGCCGTAAGGAGCATAATGAATGATTTATTTCAAATAATATCCTCCTGTTTTTGGAGCACCCCTAAACTCTATCACTCCTTTTTCGTTAAGAGATTTAAGGTAACGCATTGTTGTTCTCCAACTTTTAGAAATATTTTCAGCTATTTCTGAGGCATTTAATCCTGGTTTAGTTCTAAGTAGGTTTATTATCGCTTGTTCATTCTCATTTACTATGTCATTTACTATGTCATTTACTATGTCATTGGTGGCATAGTTCTTTATTTGCCTCTTGAATATCACCGTAAACATCCCATCTGTTCGAAATTCTGGTTCAGGAAGATTGGCATCCTTCATCGCTTCTTGCATACGAGGAATACCAGATGCAACTCTTTCAACCAAAAGCATACGGGTAAACAATCCAAATATTAATGGATTACGTGCCATACTTTTATGACCAAAATTTTTAGCAACTATCGGTAACAATCCTCCGGGATTGGAAACCTCTACTCTGTCATCGAACATTTCTATCGTAATAGTTGCTCCTTCTTCGTAATAGTCACGATGGGACAAAGCATTTATAATGGCCTCCTTAAATACAGTCAACGGTATTTCCCATATTTCTTCTCTCTGTCCAGGACCTTCTATTTTATATGCAACTTGAAGTTTGCTTTCAAGCCACGCCATTGCTTGCACATATTGTTGATACAGTGGCCCACCGAAAGATTTATCATCTATGATATAAACTTTAGTTGTTCCTTTGAAAAGAATACATCTCACAACAACATGAGGAAACATATTTTCTGGATGCTTGCCGAAAAACATAGCTGCCCCATTCTTCGCTATTCCCTTCTCATTAAACAACATCAAGTTCTCAAAAATCTGTTTATCTGAAGTTTCAGGACTAAGTTTGGATTCTCTGCGGAAGTCCCTGAAATTTTGTTCATCTACATCTGAATAGATATTGAACTTGAGACAAGGAATTGCATCAAAAAAAATCTTATTACATTCCTGAAAAAAACTACGCATTTCTTCTGCTGTGCGAAGTTTCTGAGAATTAGCTCCTTCACGGACAAAAATAGAACCGGAAAATATATAAGGTTTATCTTTTCCTGACGGAACATCGATAACCCATACCGTTGTATTTTCAATGTTTACAGCATACATATCACAGTGGAGAGCCGGAGATATTTCACTGATAGAACCCTGGATAGCAGAACGTTTGTCATTTTCTAAATTAGTTCCAATAACCTGTCCACTATCATCTACTCCAATAAGTAAATAACCTCCGTCTGCATTAGCAAAAGCGCAAATTTCTTCTGTCAGTTCACGAACTTTTGAGGGAACACGAACTTTAAATTCTACATTATAGCCTTCTCCGCTATGAATGAGTGCTTGTAAGTTTTCTTCTTCTATCATACAAACTGATTGAAATACAAAGATACGACTTACTTTTACAAACCCTACCATTGATCCAGTTTATAAATATGAAGAAAGTAGAATCACTTATATTCTTTCATATTATCCCAAAACAACCTGATGATAGCCCATTGATTCCAGTTTTGCGACTTTCAAAAGGCCACCTTCATGGGCAATGGCTATCTGGGGAAGTAACATGTCTTCCTGTATGCCATAACGAGACATCGTATTTATACATAAATAAAATTGTGTACCCTCATACGACAGGCGTGATATAGTTTCTTTGATAGTTTCCAAATTCGTGAATCGTAAACAAGAAAGTAAAGCGGTTCCTACAGCAACAACAGCGATGTTTCCAACTTCGTTAGATGATTTCTTCAAATTATCCACATGTGAAAACAACTGATTCCAGCAAGTGTCTTCACGAATCAAAAATACAAAACTGAACTTTTCCATGATAAACGTTTTTCATAGGAACAGGTTAGATACGAAATAAGTTTAACTAATGTACTTTTGGGTAGTCATATTCCATATGCGGAGAATATGGCAATTAATCTCCGCATACTATACGGCAAATACAAATATTAATCCCCGCAAACTATCATATTACAAGTTCATAATTAGTACTTCTTCCACCTTCATCCGTTTTACGTAACACACCTTTCGTTATCAAATCCTGTATATCACGCAAAGCCGTATCAGCTGAACATTTTGTGATTTTACCCCATTTAGAGGATGTCAATTTTCCATCAAAACCATCCCAAAGCAAATTTACCATTTTGATTTGTCGTTCATTCATAGGGACTAATCGATACTTATCCCAGAAAGCTGCTTTCTGTAAAACACTACTGATTGATTTTTCTGTATTGATCAATGCCGCTTCCAGACAATCGAGAAACCACTCAAGCCAGCCGGTTATATCTAAACCGCCTTTTTGTGTTTTCTCCAATATCTCATAATAACCTTTACGCTGCTTACGTATCTCTGTAGACATACTATAAAAACGATGTGGCATTTCATCGGCACGAGCCAAAAATAAATCCATGATTGTACGAGCTATACGTCCGTTTCCATCATCGAATGGATGGATAGTTACAAACCATAAATGAGCAATAGCAGCTTTTAAAACCGGATCAATCTTCTGATTATCATTCGCCCACTCCAAAAACAATTTCATTTGGAAAGGTATATTATCCGAATCTGGAGCTTGATAATGAACTTTCTCTTTACCCATCGGTCCTGATATAACCTGCATAGGTTCTACCCCTTGTCTCCAATCTGCAACCGTAATTTTATATATACCACTTCTACCTGTCGGAAACAACGCAGCGTGCCAATTAAAAAGACGTTCATCAGTCAACGGATTCATATAATTTTGAGTGGCATCCATCATTAGCTGTACTACTCCATCGACATAACGATCTGCCTCAGGTAACCCTTCAGTTTCCATGCCCAAATGACGAGCAACAGAAGAACGTACCTGATCACTATTCAATATTTCCCCTTCTATTTCTGAAGATTTGGTAATATCAGCAGTCAATGTATCAAGCATCGCACTATTCTTCAGATCAAAACCTAACGCACTCATTTTGCCAACAAGCTTACCTTGTAGTCCTCGTACCTTCCCTAATTTATAGGATAACTTTGTATCATCCCAAGTAAAATTAGGCCATTCTGTCTGTTGCCAAATATAGATAGCACTCATAATCTCCGTATATTTTGCGGTAAATATATAAAAAAGCACAATCAATACAAAATCAGACAAAGAAAACCTCAATAATATCCTATCCCCCGCAAAACTCCACAATCGTCATCTTCCCTACCAACACTAACGCCTCTTCATAAGCAATCTCATCTTTGCCGAGATGCCCAGCTAGAGTTCCGACCTTGCCACAAATCTGGAAGCTGATCAGGACGGACATTGCGATATGGTTTACAGAGGTTTGTGCAGTACGTTCTACGATTTCGGTTAGGTGGAGCATTCGGATAAACAAAACAGGATAACGGAGAGGACAACGGAGACAGGACATGACGGTTCTTTGCTGAATGAAATCAATGTATGACTGGCGGTCGTGGATGATTACTTCCCGGATGAATTTCTGGTGCTTTTGGGGTAAGGTAGACCAGACGGTAAAAGCTATTTTGTAGATTTTTTCAAGGAAATGGATACGGCCTTCTTTCGACATTTTGTCGAGGCTCCGATTAAAGACTCTTATGTCCGGCACTTTTCCATTGGGGAATAAGGCTTCTAATTTGTTTTGTTTCTTCATGATATATTCTGACAGGCGTTGAATAATTAATAGGAAAAACAAATAGCAGATGTATTGGGACGCAGATTCACAATTCATTATATTAAAAATCTGCACCCCAAATACGATCCATTTTCAGACATTCAACTCTTCGAGTAAAAACTTACCAGGTTTGAACTTGACACTTGTACGTGCCGGTATCATACAGGAAATACCTGTGCGGGGATTTCGCCCCTCCCGCTCGTTTTGTTTCCAAGAGGTGAAACTTCCAAATCCCTGTAACATGACAGGTACATTTTGTTTGAACGCTTCTGTCAATACTTCCTGAAAGACATTGACAAATTTACGTGACTGTTCTTGCGTGATATTCATTTTCACAGCCAACTCGTTTACTAATTCTGCTTTATTCATAAGCCACTACTTAAAAATATATTACTAATTTACAACAAGCAACTCTCCCGTTTAAATACGTTTTTCGATATTCCGCGTACGCTTGGCACGATTCTTTTCTTCTACTTTTCGCTCTTCCGTTCAATACCTCTACCATTTGACAAAAACGACAAACCGTGATTTAGTGTCAAATGTGTAGACCTATCTAGTACGGACGCAACGAATACAATTGCTGTAAGTATCGTAGTCACTACCGACATCACCATTACCAAGACTCACTACCCAGCGACCATAGGTACCACCGGCTGTAACAGACCAGTAGTAATAACGAACAAACGGTGTGAAGCCACTTATCCCCTCTAACGTATTTCTATTTTGCCATATTTGTATCAACTCAGTCTTTGAAGGTATACGCCAATCACTCCTCTCTTCCGTTATCAAATTATTACAATAAGAATTAGCATTACTAAAAGTCACTCTACTGTCTACTTCCGTCTTACAGACCTGAATAGCACCAAGATAAGCCGGAATTTCCGGTTCCTGATTAGCCGTAACCGTAGCTGTACGCGTCGGAGCCTCTGTAACTGCCACTGTAAATATGCCCGTACGTTCAGCACCGGTATTGACGGATGCAGTAAAGGTCAAAGAATCATTTCCACTACCACTGATAGGACTCACTGTTATACCATTACTTGTTTCCGGAGATATAGTCCACGCTAAACCGGCAGTAGCAGTAACCAAACCGGCAGATGTTCTGGTAGCAGCAGCATCGATTACAGTTGTAGCATTGGTAGTACTAAAAGAAGAAGGATCCTGGTTTATAGCGATCGTTCCTGTCGGACCATCAATCGGATCGCCTGCACGAACAGTGATTTCACCGCTTCGCAGGGTTGAAAACGGATTTAGCGATACCTCAAAAGTTATATTTTGGGCACTACCCGTTGTCAGACTTCCTGACGTCGCTCCTGATAATGTAATCCAATCTCCGTTCGTAACATTAGCTATCCAACTCAAACCGGATGTAGCAATGAATGCCGATGCCTGATCGACTGCCGCTTCCGCATTCATATTTACTGTTGAGCCGGTCACAGCAGATCCTTCTTGTCTGACAGTTATTTCCTGTTTTAGATCCATATAACCGGGATCGCCCACCGAAGCCCCCGCCTTCACCGTTATTTTTCCGATACGCTCCTGAGCTAGCGGATTACATGTAGTCGCTTCTACCTCTAACGTTTGTACACCAGCCAGAGCCTCACTACCTGACGTACCCGGATTTGTAGTCGCCCAATCCAGCCAGCCGTCACCACTTAAAGTTGCCAACCACTGTAATCCTTCGGTAGCAGTAAAAGAAGAAGCACCACCAGAGCCGGCTTCCGCATTCAGCAAAATATCATTTCCTTTCGCCAAGGTAGAACCACTTTGGGTGATTGTTACGGACTGACTCGTGTCATTTATATTAATATTAAAGGAAACACTACGGCTTTCCGCTCTCGGATTGGCTTCTTCAGCCTTGAACACAACATTAGCAGGACCTTGATATGTTATGGTTGCACCCGATGGAATATGCTGACCGTTCAGAAGGGCAGACAACCAAGCAGGCATATCGAATACCCATTGTTGCCCCGGACGGGCTGTGATTTGTATCTCTTTTTCTCCGCCTTTATTAGCAGGCATATCGCCCGGATCAACCTCAATAGGAGGTATTCCGCCTACGGTAATACGTTCATCGGAAATGTCTATGCCCAACAATGTAACAGTCATGGTATAATGAGCATTACGTATTACGTCATAGTTATTCATATTACTACCCGGGAAAAAACGAAAAGTAACATCGGAATATGTTACTCTGCCCTGCACGGCATCACCCGTCAGTTCGATACAGGTTGCATTCGTCACACCGGTTCCGATTTTCTTCTTTTCGGAATCGACAGCATCAGGACCGTCAACAGTTCCTGCCATATTCTCCGGCAGATACCAATAAACAGTTGCACCCAACGGACTAGCCGTACCGGTATAAGTTTCATAACTTATATCCGCCAGCTGTCCTGTAGGAACTTCCACCAACGATATAGCAGGGGCATTCTTTAAAACTACCGAAGTCGGAGTAAAACTCAATTCAGCCCCTGTCGAATAGGTAAATTCGATCTTCGCTATCAGGCGTGTCAGTTCTACTGTAATATTTCTTATACCGCCGACCAACACTTCGCCTTCCCACATACCCACCATCTGACACAAATCATTAGCTGGTAAGCCGGCATTTGTGGGTGTATAAGTCAATGTATGTTTCTTTAATGTCGTTTCATCTGCTATCGCACCCAAGTCACCGGCATTCGAGACAAAATACACACGACTCCTGTTGCCATTCTGGTTATGTTTCAGTTTCAGGTTGACAGTTGTTGCTGTCAGAGAGGGAAGATACTGATTAAACAAACGAAGGCCTGTCGTAACATCATACTGCCCTACCCATAAGCTAGCTATCTGACTTTCTTGCGCTTCCGACAATGAGGTAGTAGCTTTGGTCTGCACCGAATCTCTTACTCCGACAGTCAACGTATCCGATTCGATCGAACCATCGGCAGTGAAAGTGATACTACGTGTTACAGGAATCCGATTAGCCAGTACATTAAGATTGAATCCGGCATCCACATCTTTCAAGGCATGCGGAGGAATTTCGTTTTCTTCCACATCGGTCTGCGTACAACTGCCGGCAAATAACAGAAGCAACAACACAAGCGACCACGCTTTATTTACTCGTTTCATTGTATTTCTTTTTTTAATTAAGATTCGTATTATCAGTTCTTTTCAGGACTTATCCACCGACATCACCATTTCCGCTCCAAAGTATTTCACTCCACTGGGCAACTGTTACAGTTGTGCCTATCCCTTCATTGATATCCGGGTCAGGATAAGGACTGTCAGGGGCTCCCACATTATCATCTCTAAAAGAGATCGCATTCCACGCCAGTACCCTCATAAGCAAACAACTTTCATTATTTTTCACCTCAAGTGTGAAAATATATCGTTTACCCGCATCAAATGTTATATTCCTGTCTATAGTAGCTCTCAGGGTCGCTGTCTCCTGATTTCGAACCACTGTTATTTCTACATCAAAAGGTTGGCTGTCTTTTGGTAAAATAACACCTTTTGTTTTATTCAGACCAAGACCATCCGGATCAGAGTCCGGTTCCACAAGTTCAAACTCGTCCGCAACAAATGTCACTTGTGCGTTTATACCTGTACCTCCTCCCGTAGGAGGAATACCGGTATCCTCTCCTGCAATTAGGGAGGCACCTGAAGAAGAGATATTCTTTATCACCAGCCTGGTCCCATATAACTGATCGAAAGGGAGTGCATTCCCCGGCCAAGGCATCACATTAAATACTACCTGTGCACATTTCCGACAAAAAGTGTTCAACGTGATCTGACCTGCATTTCCTGAAACCGTAACGTCACGCACGAAAGAGGTCATCACATCTTCTTTATGGAGAATCCCGGTTATTCCATACATTCTGTCGGTTCCATTCAGCAACGAACGCGCCGGTGAAACAGCATAAAAATCGAAAATACCGCCCCGCACGACCAGCTTTTGAGCATCCCCCGGTATCTGTTTACCATCCGCATCCACACAACAAGGGGTCAAATCACCATCGGATCCTACCACATAGGTTGCTTCAAATGAAGGGGCTACCGTAGAAAAAGAGACCGGTGGCGATATTTCGCCTGTCTTGCTTCTAAAATAGGCTCCAATACGAACGGTACTTCCCGCAGGCAAAGGAGTGGGTGACGGGATGACGGTTTCACCCGCACGAGTCAAAAGTTCAGGTACACCCAGGTCAGGTTTTCCAAAACTGAGTACTACCGACCGGTTCTCTTCCGGTACGATCTCCTCCACCGGGCCTGCCGTACACCCCGCCAGCAGACTACCGGCCAGTAGCCTCAATAGAAATAATTGTACTCGATTCCCTACCATCTTATTCATTTTAATTTTCAATTCTCTATAGTGAACGGAGGGGGTATCGCTCCCCACCCGTCCTGATCGTTGCGGCCTATTCTACCGGTACTTCGGTCGACCCGCCGTCACCCCAGTCTGCAACCTCTATATTGTCAATTACAACACCTTGCGGAGACAACCGAATATTGTAGATATAATTATTCCCTTTTATCCAGTTAACCATAAATGAGCCGACAGAACCGCTGCCTCCGGGAGGAGTCATCGTAAACATGCGATCATCGTCAAGCGTCATTTCCAATGTCGCAACCACACCTGTCACAGGAATAACCAACCCGAAAGCCTGCACCGCCACATCGGATACATCGACAACATTACTCCCTACCGTACGCATATCGCCATCGGCAGTAAACCACAACTCATCGACAGCAGTCATCGTACCACTCAAGTCACCCGTTGCCAGATTTAACTTGGCACTCGAAGATTTCTTAAAACCGTCAGCACTTTTCAATACTACTTTTTTTACACTCGCGTCAGCAAATACTGCCCCTCCATCCATTTCCAACACCCGAAAACTAACTTTTGCCAAAGCATGATTCATGGTTAAAGAAACTTCCGGATGCCAACGATCAACTTTATCCGGAACCGTACAATACAGATAATCATCCTGATCTGTCTCCCACTGTATGTCAGTCGATGCGTCTACCGGATTTCCCCCGTCGCTGAAGTAAAATTTCTGCTTATCCAACATCTTAACGCCACTCATCAAGGGTTCTCTCGGAGTACCCGACAACGACACATTCCTTTCTGCAGGCGAAAAGCCATATACCGTTCCTTCCTCCGAAAACAGTAAAAGTATCTCTTCACCTTCCGCTAGTTGCCAGGCTGCAGGAACAGCCAACGCATCGAAAGTAAACACCTGTGTATTATTTCCGCTTGCATAGGCACTCACAACACCATTACTGCTTTGCTTCGTGACGCAAAGACCGACTGTTGTCAACGGATTTGGATTTATAGCACCATCCATCGGACCGCCGGTCACGACACTTCTCGATTCGATCTCTAACGACAAGCCCAGATGCTTAACGGATAAAGGAACACCTTGTTCTATGTCATCCTTGCCTCCAGCTTCAGGCAAAACAATATCTGCTTGCGTACAACCTACACACAACAAGAGAAAGAAAACAACCGAAAGCATATATATGAACTGTTTCATGGGCTTTGTTTATAATGATACTGATTACAGAGGTATTTCGTCCTCCTCGTTGTCAATCCATGCTTCAACAGTTACATCCATCACAGTCAACTTATTACGTCCGGCTGAAAGCGTATATATGTAGTTATTGTTAGCATCCCAGCTATTCGCAGGCAGGACAACGGGGTAATCCACTGCAGCGTCCACACCTTCTTTCAATGTTACGATCACCTCTATATCATTATCACCGAATGTGGTAGGATACACAATGTTACTGACCGCTTTGGATACAACTTTTGCATTCACGGTAGTACCATTCGTTACAAAGCTATATTGCCCTTCCGTTCCACCGGTTTCCACTTGTCTCATTAATATATAGTTATCAATCGTACGGCTGATGTCTCCATTCACCAGTGCATTGGGCGTAATCGTACCATCGACCAAAGACATATAGGCTGTACCCATCTTGAAAGGATCTGACCCGCCGGTCATATTCTTTATCCGGAACTTTGTAAAGTTCACATCATTATCACTCAGTTTACCGCCGTCATACACACGGAAAGTGACCATCGCCATAGCATGCTTCATATCCAGATTGATCTTATAACCGGGATTGACATCATTCGTATTATCCGGTTCATCTTCCGGCTTGACCGGTTGTTGTCCGACAGTACGTCCGTTATTGACATAACGTCCGCCGTCAGCACCAAAGTACAGGTAGTCTTTCTCTGTAGACAAAGAGAGGTTTATCAGATTTGTTCTGGGTGTACTCGTCCATACCCCACCATTCCAATATTTCTTCGCATTATTGGTCGATGCATCGATATTTCCGCTTGCCAGAATTGTTACCGGAATTTTCAGGTCGGTTGCACTGGCTATGTTTAGAGTCGGATCATAAGGATAATAAGCATAGACCTGCCCGATGTTTTTGGTCAGAAAATAAGGAACTTCTCTCGTTGTTTCAAAATCGACTCCTTTTGTCTGTATGGAAATCCAGTTTGCTCCTCTTGCATCTCCCATATACCACACATGGTGACCGGTATATCCCCCGGCATCAGGTTGATACCAGTCGGTTGCATTCTTATCTGTAATCACAATACCCAAACCCGGTGCAATATCAGCCTGGCCATAATCAGCTGCATTATAGGTTATAAGATCACCGCTTACCACCGATTTGGTAGATGCCTTTGATCCAGCATCCACCTTTAAATTAGGTGTGATGCCCAAAGTAACCAGATCGTCATCACCGGTACCGTCAACAATCTCAGTTTCTGTCTCCGAACAGCTTGTAGCTGTCAGCAGGGCTATAAAGAGAGCCCCCATTGTCATACTCTTTTTCATTTTCATTCGTTTTTTTAATTATATACTATTTATATAGGTATATCTACCTCGTCATGTTCTGTCCAGGCAGCCACGCCAACGAAGGTTGTTTTTATTTGGCTCTCCTCTGTGAAAAGTAGCGAGATTACATGGCTTTTTCCTGTCAGAAAACCACCCTCTACCCCTATAGCCACCTCCGATGTCGTCTCTGTTTCATTACCTCTTCCATCTTTGGTCGTAACAATCTGCAGACGATACGACCCACCCGATACCGGAAGCAAGACAATACCCTGTGGATCGGGTAATTCTTCTTCTTCCTCAATCTCGGGAATCGGAAATACAGGCATATCCGGCACAGATACTATCTTTATGTCGGTAGCTGAAGAAACATCTGTAAGGAAAGGAGGAACTACCGAAAAAGTTAGTTGCTGTCGGGTATGCACATTTTCCACATCAATCTGAGTGACGCTTCCCCATTTATCGGCATCCCTGCTGTAACAAACCAATTGTATCTGCGTCAACAGATGGTAGAAAATGCATGTATTGAACGGTGTATATGCATTTCCATTCAGGAAATCGGTTGCCATAATATCGGTTGTTCCATCCACCGTAAACTGGACCATTCCCGCCGCCGTATCTGCCTCTACAGTTTCACCCTCCATCGGAAAATAGCCCTGCATACGGATAGTACGTCCATCGACCGGATAAAACTGCGGGACAGTAAACAAAATTGGTTGCCTGCCATCTCCACCGTTACGCACAGCCTTGCACACGTGCCATGCACCATACGTTCCCGATTGAGGCACAGTTTCATCCTGACGGGCAAAACAGACAGCCAAAGCATCCGCATAGCCGGAACCGATCACCGCGCGGGAAGAAAGTCCGATCGACCCTTCCAGTCGAACCGTTGTCTCGACAGGTTGTAACCCATTGTTGCCTCCGTCTGAACAGGCCATTCCCCCACTCAGGCAAACGAACGCCGTTATCACTATTCTTTTCTTCATCTCCTGCTACGCGTAAAGGGATTATGGAGGAGTTATCTCTGAACCACCACCGTTACCGGTTTGCCAGGGAGCAATACCGGCTTCTATACTAATCTCGCCATCAACCGTAAAGTTGAGCATGATCAGGTGGGACTCACCGGCCTTGACACCACCATTGATATTGTCGATAGGTACAGCCAGTATTTTTTCAGTTCCATTATAAGTGGCTACAACTTCCAGATTGATAGCAGAAGCAGCCGTTCCCATATCTGCAACGGGAAAAACCATCAAGTGACCGATTGCAGGATTAACTTCAGCAGACGACACCACTTCTTGTGGACAGTTCACTACCGGAAGTACCTGGTTTGCTGTTCCGTTTATCACAGATGCACCATTTACCTTATCGAGTGAAAGCGTCAGCGAAGTCGCTACATTCTGTAACTTTATCGAAGAAATGGCGGTCCATTTCGCTATCGCCTCGGTAGAGCCTGTACACAAGAACTGCAACTGAGTCAGCAAATGGCGGAATGTAAACGGAGTGAAATGATTATCGGATGCTCCGGTTTGTAATTCTGTAGCCATTATATCTTCATCGCCGGTAATGGCATATACAACAGTTGCAGGATCGCTGTCCGTCGTCAGAGTAGCCTGGGGATGAAAGCCGATCAAGACCGACTGTCCGTTAGTATTCAGATAGGTTTGCCTGGCATCGAATGTGATAGCCGTATTATTAGTACCACCGGCACGGACGGCTTTGACCGCTGTCCAGTTACCAGTTGAACCCGGATTATCGAAACGGGCAAACGACACATCCAGATTATCTGCATAATCGGTATCTATCACCGCACGGGTAGACTCTCCGATACCGGCACTTATCTCGATCGTCCCTCCGGAACCACTCTCAAGAGGCTCCTCCCCGCTGCTACAACTACAGATAAAAGTAGCCGACAGCATACTTATTACCAGAAACTTGTTTGTTTTCATATTATACTAGTGTTTATTGATAAAATGATACTTGATTCTTTTTTCTTTATTCTTCCGTTATCGTTCCGTTTCCGGAAGCACCGGTTTTCCAGGGTGCTATTGCAACGGAAAGGGAAGCTTCATCCTTCACGCGAAGTCTGACCGACAACAAGTAAGAAGTACCTGCAACCGACAGCTTATCATCTTCATGGAATGTGACCGGCAGATGCTCGAAACACTCCAAATTGCCGTCTTTGTCTTCTATCGTTATCGTCAGGTTGACTGCTATGCCGGATTGTATCATGGTCACTTTCCCGATATCCGTCCAGGTGGTTGTTAAAGAAAGCCTTTCTTCTTCCTTCATCCGGTCCACAACCACCACCATTCCCCTTTCGCCACTGAATAACAATCTTTTATCCACCAACGACAGTACAGCTTCCTGTTGCATTCCCTCCGCAACCAGGCTACGTAATTTCCATCCTTGTGCTTCGCCTACTGCATCACAACACAGGCGAAAACGGAGTTGGGTCAGCAGATGAAGAAATTCAAACGACTTTTCTTCCCTCCAGAACATATCCGTCAGAGAGCCGCTTTGCTCATTCGACACCAGAATATCCTGCTGTCCATCAACCGAATACTTTCTCTTCCCGGCGCTATCCTGCTTGCCTTCAGGGGCAAAACCGCACAGGTATATACGGCTGTCGTCGGAAGGATAATATTTCGGTCCTGCCATGTCGGTACTTCCGTCCGGTTTTACAGAGGCTTTCCAGATCTCCGTATACTTCCTCGATTCATTCCCCTTGGCAAAAAACACCGGGTTGGAAAAAGAAGCCTCTCCTGAGAGTTCCTTCAAAAAAGCATAAAGTACCAATTCCTGTCCATTCTGGTTGGAAAGTTGTATGTCATTGCCTGAACACGCCGTCATCATTCCCCACAGAAAGGAAACCAGTATCGGTAAAGTGTACCGTTGAACATGTTTATTTTCAATTTTTATTTTCATATCTGTCATTTCAAATATTCTTAATAACTGTCACATAGCCCGATTGCTCACCTCTCCCGTCCCTTCTTTCCACTCTGAAAGAATGATTTTAAATCCATCCACTTTATCATAGACAATCTCCATATCCAATACGATATAGGCCGATATGCTTTTTTCCAATGCGTCGATTACTTCACCGGTTATGTTGGTCAATGAGGTAATCTCCTTCCCGTCTTTCGTCCTGAGCGTCAAATAAAGTTCGACCGGATCGTTATTCTCCGTTCCTCCCGATAAACCGAACAGGTTTAGAGAAGCGGTATACACACCCGAAGCAGCAACCACCGCTTCGAATGCCATAAAAGCAACCGTATCAAACAACGGTTGCCCGTCCGGTATGTGTATCCGCGCAGAGACACCTGTCAAACGACCGGACAATCCCTCTAACGAAAGCACTTCTTCCCCTCCTTTTACTTTTATATTCAGTTCCAATGTCTTGACCAGATTGATCGGATACAGCTCTTCCACTACGGCCTGCTTCCCTCCTATATCGATTATCTGGCAACCCGTGCCAGATAAATTACCAGGATGCTCAATATGCACAGAGGACGATTTTAATCCGGATATCTGCCGTACTTTACCGTAAGCCTGTTCATAACCGTTATCCATTTCCAGCACGACGTTCTCACAATCGGTATTGCAAACTGCCACCTTATATTGTCCCGCCGGAAGTGTCCCCTCGTAGCCTGAAGCAGATCCTTGCCGGATAACCGGAAATCCGATCCCGTCTTTATAAAAATAATAAGTCATCACCGAAGGATGATCGATCCGTGTCTGCCAATTAAGATGCAAACGTACTTTTCCGTTCCTTTCCCAATCTTCATCGGGCGTATGATAAGTACAAGCCGGTAGAGCAAGAGCGCATACAAGAAGTACCACCCACTCCCTAATTCTATTTTTTTCCTGCTTCTTCATATTTCTATTCTTTCTTTATCTGATTTGAAAACGATATACCAAACTTACCTTCAAACCAATCATAAAACCCGTCGACGAAAAATGGGTCTCCAAATAATTTTTGTCATCTATTTTATCGTAACGATATTTCTTTCCGTCGAAAACCGAACGATAACCAGTCCGCATACTAACCTCACAACAGAAGCCTTTTCCTAAAGGTATCAGACAGCCTATGGAAGCACCTAACGTCCAAAAACGACCCGTTCTGCCATAAAGTACCTCGCTATCGGGATCAATCTCACTACCACACACATCAAAATCTCCATACTCACCGAATAATCCAGTATTCAGCCCGGCAAAACAACCGGAACGCAACGGTCACACACGGGGTTCGACTGAAAATTCAGAGACCGACCAGCGGTCGCGTATCTTATCTTCATAAGAGAAATCAGCGTACATTCCTGATGCAACGACCGACCAACGCCCGGCAAAATACCATTCAATCTCTAAGTTAGGCATGAACGAACCGGTCTCTATCTCTGTCTGACCGGTTCCCAAACGCACCGAAGGGACCAATGTACACCAGGGAAGCAGGTTCGTTTTTACAGCAAGATATGCCGCTCTTCGTTCCGTTTTTTCTACAATAGCCGGTATCTCCTTTACTTCCTGCCGGGCGGCTAAATTATGTTCATTTTTTACCGGCATTGTTTCCTTCGTAACCAAAAGGACGGCTGAAACGTCTGCCACTTTATATTGTTGCAAGGTATCCACCACCGATGCCAGCCGGTAATCTTCCAGTTCCGAAGGGTCGAAAAGAGGATCGTCTATCCGATATACTTCATGGTCATTATGGCCCGTTACCCCACGACGGTACAGGTCGACATAGGGCACAACTCCATACCGACTAATGGCTGCCTTTATAGCACTAGGGTAACGGCTTTCGCTGTAATGAATGGCTATATTGGCGAACCAGGGCAATGGTTTATGAACCTTATATACATGTACCTGGTCACGGTAGTTTCCGCTACGGTCGATATAGAAGGCAACACAATCATGGGGAATATCGAAACGGGTTTTCAGGTAGGCACGGATACGACCCGCACGCAGCGAGGCTTCGTTTACAACCTCTTCATCTTCGTATTCATAGGCATTCACATGCGAGACGATCAACAAATGGCAATCACCTTTTAGGATTTGGTCACGGGATACGTCGAGTAAACCGCCCATCCGTTCCAATTGATAAGCGTTGTCTCCGTAGTCAGCAAGGAACAGGTCATTATCCTGGCGGAAAGAGAAAAGGAATGATTCAGCCTTATAATAGGTCGTAGTCTGGGCATCCGTTTCCATCCCCTGAAGGAAGTTAAGCAGTAACAGGAAGATCATTCTTTCCCATATTCTCCGGTGTGAACTTTTTATCCTATACATATTAATATATAATACCAGTTTGTTCAATATTAGGCAGTTGCCATGATTATCACTAACTCTCTGTAAATGTTCACCTTATTTATATAATAAGGGTAGAGGGTGAAAAAAGCCCTTTCCCGAAGAACCTCCTTTGGGAGTTTTTAGGGTAAAAAATGAAGGATTGATGTCTTTTTGAGTCTTTTTGGAGGAAGAAACGGAACTGCGGAAATAACAGTTTTCTCTTAACAGATTTAAAAACGATGGCAGTCCGGGCCTGTTTTATACCATCTTGTAATGAAATTCATATTATATGGCTAAAAAAATAGGTTAACTTGTGAAATTTAGTAAAATAAATATGCGTTTTTTAAGAAAACACCCTACACTCCTTGTTTTTTCATTTTTTTATTCTTACGTTTGCCACGTACTTCATTACAATTCAGGTTTTTTCTTATTTATAAGACACTGATTGTAAGAGAGAAAGAGGATGTTTCCCCTTATTATATAAATAAGGTTTACCCCACCCGCAAACAGCTGCCGACCGCTTCGGAAACCTGCCGGTTTGCTTTGGCTATTTCCGATACGTCAAACTTCTGCAAATAGATACGGGTCGTTTTTTCCGACGTATGCCCCAGTGCCTGGCTGATCACGCCGATAGCGACATGCAGGCGGTACGCCTCCGAAGCCCAGGCATGACGGAACGAATAGGTCGTCAACGTTTCCGGCAAATCCAGCATCACACTGATTTCTTTCAGGTACCGGTTTTCCGTCGCCAGACAGCTTTTATACTGTTCGTAGGTCGCATTTTCCGGCAATACAGGGAAAAGGTAACGCCTCTCTTCGCCTTTATACCGGTCGAGCAGCATCTGCATCCCCGAAGTCACTTCCATCTGGATAAAGGCTCCCGTCTTCTGCCGGTGGTATTGCAATACCGTACCGTTCTCCACCAAATTCTCACCCGTCAGATGCACGATATCCACAAAAGGAATACCGCAAGCCATAAACGAAAACAGTGCCAGATCGACAGCAAGCTGTTTCTTCGGCTCATTTTTCAAATCCAGAGCGGCTATTTCCTTTATCACTTCCACCGGCACAGCACGCTTGTGCGTCTCCTCCCGTCTGAGGTGAATCCCGGCAAAAGGCGACTCTCCCCTTTTCTCCTTCGACTCCCGGCGGGCTCGGTTATACATCGCCCGAAGGTTACTCATGTAACTGTTCACCGTATTCACACGCAGCCCTTTCTCACGCAACCATTTCAGAAACGCCTCAACCAAAGCCGGGGTCACTTCTTTCAGGCACAATTCCTTACCACCCGAGAAACATATAAAATGATTACGCACTGCCCGATACAGGTCTGCCGTACTTTCATCGCCGCAGGAACGTTTATCCTCTTCCTGCAACAGCATCTGTCCATAAAAATCTCTTTTCTTCATTACTTTTCCTCCATTTTATTCGGATTAATCAAAAAGATAAAGATAAACATTCATAACTTTCAGAATGTTCGATTTTTACCGATCAGGCTAACAGCCGTTTTCACTCAAACAGCTGTTCCGGAAGAAAAACCCGCCTTATCACCCTGTTTTCCACCCTTCATAACCTCTCCTTTCGGAAATCATTGCAATGAATCTTCCCTATCATCACAATGTCCCGACAGAGTCATCACAATGACTTCACGCACTCATCACAATGAATTGGGACAATCATTATGATGAAAATTTTAACACTACAAGATATTGGGAGATTTGCTTCGGGATTATGCTCTTAAACAGGGCTGATACGGCTTTCTGATAGCTGGAAGCTCTTTCTGAACGATTCATTTTCATTTGACAAATAATAGTAGGTTCCGCCTTTTCCCTGTCACTAACTCCGAAATCATTATGATGATTACATTTTCCCCACTTAAATGTTTCCGCTAAAAAGAAAATCCCCTCAATCCGTCATTGCTGAACTCCGGATCAAGGGGATATATGTTTTTAAACTCTCCTTTACCTCTATACACGACAAAGAAAGAGTACATGAATTAACTGATTGTCAAAATGATAATTACTTATCCAATATTTCTTGAATCTGCTTTTTTAAAGGTAAAAGTTCTTGCATAATTGTAGCCCAAACAATTTCATCTCTGATCTGATAATAACCATGAACTAAAACATGACGCATACCGATTATTACATTCCATTCTATCTTGCAATGAGAATCACGAAATTCTTTCGTTAATAAATATGCTGCTTCACCAATTATTTCAAGATTCTTAATTACAGCAAAGCGAAGGATTTTATTTTGCTTATAAGATTCAAAATCTACGCCTTGTGTAAACTCTACTATATTATCGATAGCCTCAATTATATGAAGTAACCGACTTTCATCTTTAGGCTTTTCTCTCATAGATCAACAGTTTATCTAGGTTAGCACTCTCTTTAGCAAAATCTTTTAGTTGCCCTTCTTCCACAAGGTCTACTTTCTTTTTCAGTAGTTTTTGAAGTGCATCGACCATTCCTGCATATTTAAAAAGAGTAATATTAGCATCCGGTAAAAATTGAACCAAAATATCAATATCACTCTTCTTCGATTCCTCCCCTCTGGAATAAGAACCGAACACCCATGCCCTTTGAACAGGTTGCATAGAGAAAAATGAGGACAGTTTATTTAAAATTGAAACCTTCATATATAACTACTTCATATCACAAAGATAGCTAAATATGTGAAAAATATCAACATGAGTTCTTTTTTAACAACTATCTGATAATTCTAACTTTCATAAGTCATCACTCATGATTCTATTTTCCACTCTTCTATATTGCACGTCTTTGCGCTAAAATTCACTCCTATCTTAAATATTTCTTGAGAAGCTCATGTTTATCTGTTTAAGATTTTTGCCCCAAACGGCAAATTTCTAAAGCCTAACAAACTCCGGATTGAGGGAAAACTAATATCAAAACGCAATGCGATAAACAGAGAAACTTAACGGGCGAAGTACTACTTCTGCAGCCGGAGCTTCCAGTTCAATTTCTGAAACAACAGGCACTACCTGGTCCGGTTTGCAGATCGTATTTTTAGCTTCCAGGTCAGAGGCGTGAAGTACGGTTACTGTACCTTTATGTTTTCCACCGGAAAGGCCGTTTAAATCCAGTTTCACTTTTCTGTTTTGAATGCCGGTATTGGCGATCTTAATGATCAACTCATTTGTCTTCTTATCGACTGCTGCTGTTGCATACAGATCATTTTGTCCGGTAACCGGTTCGTTCTGCATAGTTAAAGGCACGACATTCGTACCGGCATTATGACCGTAAAGTTGCTGCACATAATAATTCGGTGTCTTCACCAAAGAAAGATTATCGAACCAGATCAAATCCGGACGCCACTGCCAGGCATCCACATGAGCAAACAGAGGTGCATAAGTACAGATATGTACTACATCCGCATTACGCTCAAAGCCAGTCATAAAAGCAGCCTCAGCCAATGCCGTCAGGAAACTATTCTCGCGATTGTTCGGATGGCAGGCATATTCACCGGCAAAAACCTTAGGACCATTACGATCGTATGAGTCATAGCGCTTAGCACCATTCAGGAACCATTCGGGAGAACGGTAAAAATGTTCATCTACCAAATCGACTTTCATTCGCTTCATTTCAGGCCACAAAAAGTCGAAATCTTCCCCTTCCGCTTGTGGACCGGAACTACCAATAACGTTAATATCCGGATATTTGGCACGAATAGCCTTTACAAAAGGTTCCAGGCGTTCGGTAAACAAAGTGCCCCACTGCTCATTACCAATAGCAATAAACTTCAGGTTGAAAGGAGCCGGATGTCCCATATCGGCACGCAGTTTTCCCCATTTAGAAGTCACAGGACCGTTGGCAAACTCGATCAGGTCAAGTGCATCGTCAATATAAGGTTGCAATTTATCGACCGGACAGTTTTCTTTCGGATCATCATTTTCATACTGACAAGAAAGACCGCAGTTCAATACAGGAAGCGGCTCGGCACCGATATCCTCACTCAACTGGAAATATTCAAAGAAACCTAAACCGTAAGACTGATAATAATCGGAGAACTTCTTATGAGGAAATGTATAATTCCAACGATTGATATTGATCGGACGGTTTTCAACCGGACCAACCGTATTTTTCCACTGATAACGGGTGGCCAGGTTCGTTCCTTCCACGATACAACCTCCGGGGAAGCGGAATACACCCGGCTTAAGATCTTTCAATGCCTGTGCAAGATCGGCACGCATACCATTCGAACGGTTATTGAATGTTTTCTGAGGGAATAAAGATATATGTTCCAGATCAGCCGTTCCCTGTGTAAGCATCGTGATACGTAAACGGGAATGGGCTTCTGTTGCCGCAGGAGTCAGGACAACGGAATACTTTTTCCAATCTTTACCGTTTATCTCAACTTCCTTTGTTTCATAAATGTCATGCCCACTATTTACCAGATTTATACGAAACTTGATCGGACCGTTAGTTACCGTACGGGCATAGAAAGAAAAGTCATACTTCTCCCCTGCCTTAATACCAATACCTTTAAAACCTTCGTTATCCAGCCCTGTACCGGTCAGTTCTTTATTATAAGAAAGACGTACATAATGCGGGTTCTTGTCAAAACAGGGGGATTTGGTCTGTACCGTTACATTTCCAAAAGGAACCCAGCCCCCGAAAGGATTTTCAAACTCAAAAGAACGGTTCTTAATCAGCTCTGCATACAATCCTCCGTCCGCTCCGAAGTTGATATCTTCAAAAAAGATACCGTACATGGTGGATTGGATAGGCGCACCCGTTTGCTGCACGTCTATTTTAAATTCATTGGTCTGTGCCATCAGACTACTTACCCCCATACTAAAGAGGAACAGGGAGATAGCGTTTTTCATGCTTCTTCTCATATCAAGTGTTTTTCCGTAAATAAAAGATTTATTTAGTTGCAAATGTACACTAAATACATATTTAAAAGGTGGACTAATACACTAAATTGGTAGACAAAAAGCGGCTTTATGCTCTATAACATCTTTTCGTGCATCCTATTTACGAAGAAGTAGGCTAATTTTACACGCAATTTTGATAACATTACATACATGAAGAACAAGAATACACTGTCTGGCTTGACTGTGGCTAATTTCAGCAAGCAAATAGACGGGAAGGAGACGATGCTATGTATCCTGACCAATAAGAAAGGAGCAGAACTTACCATTACCAACTACGGTGCAAAAATTGTATCGCTTATGGTACCGGATCGGTCCGGCAAGTTAACCGATGTTGTTACCGGACATAATTCAATCGATGATTATCTGGTTTCTGAAGAGCCTTACTTCGGAGCAATCTGCGGTCGCTACGGGAACCGTATCGCCAAGGGTTCATTTACACTCGACGGCGTTGTGTACGATAAGTTGGCCATCAACAATGGTCCCAACAGTCTCCACGGAGGACTCAAAGGTTTTAATTCTGTTGTATGGGATGCCAATCAGACCGATGACCAGACCGTAGAACTGAAATATACGTCAGCAGACGGTGAAGAAGGTTTCCCCGGAACATTAAAAGTGACTGTTACATACCATCTGACAGACGACAATGAAGTCGTAATCATGTATCATGCCATAACAGACAAACCGACCGTATTGAACCTGACCAACCACTCCTACTTCAACTTATCAGGAGCAGGCGATCCGTCAGTAGCAGATCATACACTGACAATCAATGCCGATCAGTATCTTCCTACGGATGAAACAGCCATCCCTTACGGAGCACCGGAAAAGGTGGAAGGTACCCCAATGGATTTCCGTACCCCTTATCTGGTAGGTGCACGCATAGACGAACCGACCGACCAGTTGACCTGGGCAAGAGGCTACGACCATACCTATATATTAAATAAGGAAGAAAGCGAACTGGGTTTCTGTGCCCGTTGTCAATCACCGAAGACCGGTATTATCATGGAAGCATATACAACCGAACCGGGTGTACAATTATATACAGGTAACTGGATGACCGGTAATTTCGAAGGAAAGAACGGACAGCGTTACCCGGCAAGAGCTGCTTTATGCCTGGAAACACAACATTTTCCCGACAGCCCGAACAAACCGGAATACCCCTCTACCGTACTCCGTCCGGGAGAAGTTTTTGAAAGCAAGACCATTTATAAATTCTCTGCTGAATAACAAATAACAAAATTAATATATCAATAATAATAAAAATATCAATCAATGACTCAAGAAAAAAAACAATGGGGTGCCATCATCATTATGATTGCACTGTTTGCAATGATCGCATTCGTGACTAACCTTTGTTCACCAATGGCTATTATCGTAAAGAACGACTTCGGGGCTAGCAATGTTCTTGCCCAAATTGGAAACTATGGTAACTTCATTGCCTATCTGGTAATGGGTATTCCTGCCGGTATGCTTATCGCCAAATATGGCTATAAGAAAACAGCACTTATCGGTCTTGTTGTAGGTATCGTAGGTATTTTAGTTCAATGGCTGAGTGGTCATGTGGGCAAGGAGAGCGCTTTCCTGGTTTACCTGGTCGGAGCATTTATCAGCGGTTTCACTATGTGTATTCTTAACTGTGTGGTTAACCCGATGCTTAACCTGCTCGGTGGCGGTGGTAACAAGGGTAATCAGCTTATCCAGCTCGGCGGTGTATTCAACAGTACTGCAGCCGTTGCCTGCTACATCCTGATGGGAGCTCTTATCGGTGACGCAGCCAAAGCACATATTGCCGACGCAACACCGGCATTGATGATCGCTCTTGCTATCTTCGTTATCGCATTTGTAGTTATCATATTTACAAAAATTGAAGAACCTGAACAGGCACCTGTTGACACCAGCTTGATCAAGGGCGCTTTGAGCCATCGCCATTTTGCACTGGGAGCACTCGCTATCTTCCTTTACATGAGCGTAGAAGTAGGTACTCCTACTTATATTCTTCAATACCTTACAGCAAAAGGTATCCCGGCCAGCACCGTGGGTCTTATCGTAGCTGTTTACTGGCTTATGATGCTTATCGGACGTTTCGTAGGAGCTAGTATCGGAGGTAAGGTTTCCAGCCGCACAATGATCACTATCGTATCGGTTGCCACTCTTCTGTTGGTTAGCTTCGGTATGTTCTCACCTGAAACAAATACAGTTGAAGTTCCTGGTGTAGACTGGGCTTCATTAAGTGTGATCTGGCAGGAAGTTCCTGTTGGTATTCTGGCATTCCTTCTCGTAGGTCTTTGTACCAGCGTAATGTGGGGTGGTATATTCAACATGGCTGTAGAAGGATTAGGAAAATATACAGCTATTGCCAGCGGTATCTTTATGACAATGGTATTCGGTTGCGCTGTAATGGTTGCTGTTCAGGGTTGGGTTGCCGATATGACTGATTATATGACCAGCTACTGGGTTGTACTCTTCAGTGCTGCTTACATTTTATTCTATGCGGCTATCGGTTCTAAACCATCGAAAAAATCAGAATAAATAAACAATATGCCAATTTATGAAATTATCCGGTTTTACCTTATAACCGGATAATTTCTTTATTTATAACCTTTAAAAGAAATAATATCATGCAGAAAAAAATTAGAAATAAATTTCAGGAGTTATTTAATACAGAAGGTAGTGTATATGCTTCTCCGGGCCGTATCAACCTGATCGGTGAACACACAGACTATAATGGTGGTTTCGTATTTCCGGGTGCTATCGATAAAGGCATGATCGCTGAGATCAAACCGAACGGCACAGGTAAAGTTCGCGCATTCTCTATCGACCTGAACGATTATGCAGAATTCGGACTGAACGAAGAAGATGCACCAAAAGCAAGCTGGGCAAGATATATCTTCGGTGTATGCCGCGAGATCATCAAACGTGGCGGTCAGATCCAGGGATTCGATACCGTATTTGCAGGCGATGTTCCTCTGGGTGCCGGTATGTCTTCATCTGCCGCTCTGGAAAGTACCTATGCTTTTGCTTTGAATGATCTTTTCTCTCTGGGTATCGACAAATTCGAATTAGCTAAGATCGGTCAGTCTACAGAACACAACTATTGTGGTGTTAACTGTGGTATCATGGACCAGTTCGCTTCTGTATTCGGTAAAGAAGGAAGCCTGATCCGTCTGGATTGCCGTTCTTTGGAATATAAATATTTCCCGTTCAATCCGGTTGGCTATAAGTTAGTATTGCTGGATTCCGTGGTTAAACACGAACTGGCTTCTTCTGCATACAACAAACGTCGCCAGTCTTGCGAAAATGCAGCAGCTGCTATCCGTCGCAATCACCCGGAAGTAGAATTCCTGCGTGACGCTACAATGGACATGCTGAACGAAGTGAAAGGCGATATCAGCGCAGAAGATTATATGCGTGCCGAATACGTAATCGAAGAAGTACAGCGCGTACTCGACGTTTGCGAAGCTCTGGAAAAAGGCGACTACGAAACTGTAGGTCAGAAAATGTACGAAACTCATCACGGCATGAGCAAGTTGTACGAAGTGAGCTGCGAAGAACTGGACTTCCTGAACGATGTAGCCAAGAAATGTGGCGTAACAGGTTCACGTGTGATGGGCGGTGGTTTCGGCGGCTGTACGATCAACCTTGTAAAAGACGAGTTGCATGATGATTTCATCAAAGAAGCATTCGAGTCTTATACAAAGAAATTCGGTCACGAACCTAAAGTTTACGAAGTAGTAATCAGCGACGGCGCACGCAAACTCGCATAATAAATTAATTCAATATCCATAAAATATCATGACAGCCGCATTTTATCAGAACGAAGTCAAATTTTTTGTTGCAGTAGATTGTATTATTCTGGGATTCAACAGTGGTGAACTCAACGTATTACTTTACAAACGGAATTTTGAACCACTAAAAGGACAGTGGTCTCTGATGGGCGGCTTTATCAAATCGGGCGAAAGTGTAAACGAAGCGGCTTCCCGCGTTCTTACCGAATGTTCCGGTATCGATCGTCTTTTTATGGAGCAGGTAGGTGCTTACGGAGATGTTACCCGCGATCTTGGAGAACGGGTTATCTCCGTAGCATACTATTCATTAGTCAATATGAACGATTTCAATCCGGAGTTGCTGAAAGAACATAATGCCGAATGGGTTAAAATCAGCGATATTCCCGAATTGATCTTCGACCACAACCAAATGATCAACGACACCCTGTCGCTCCTGAAGAAAAAAGCAGCGACACGCCCTGTCGGATTTAACCTTCTTCCGGAAAAATTTACCCTACCCCAGCTTCAAAGCCTATATGAAGCGATTTATCAGACCCCGTTAGACAAACGTAATTTCCGTAAGAAGTTAAACTCAATGGACATTCTCGAAAAACTGGACGAGAAGGATAAAAAGAGTTCTAAAAGAGGCGCTTTCTATTATATGTTCAATAAAGAGAAATACGACCGTTTACTGGATCAGGGCTTCTATTTCTCCTTGTAACATACCATCCGAATCACGAAAACCGCCTTGTATATCCGGCTCTCTATCAGAAATATCGCTAATTAGGAAACTTTACAGAAAATGAATTGTTTGTATGATATAGCGGTCTATAAGAAGAGATTCCCTATCTTTGTGCAAAAATTAAAATAATTCATCAAAATGAACGATATCAAAGTAATGAACAGAGCAGCGGATAATATCCGCGTCCTGGCAGCGTCAATGGTAGAAAAGGCTAAATCCGGTCATCCGGGCGGTGCAATGGGTGGTGCTGATTTTATCAATGTACTATTTTCAGAGTATTTAGTCTATGATCCCAAGAACCCGGAATGGGAAGGCAGGGACCGCTACTTCCAGGACCCGGGACACATGTCTCCGATGCTTTATTCAGCCCTCGCCCTTACCGGCAAATTCACGATGGAAGAACTGTCACAGTTCCGCCAGTGGGGAAGTCCTACTCCGGGTCATCCTGAAGTAAACGTCAAGCGAGGAATCGAAAATACCTCAGGTCCGCTGGGACAAGGCCATACTTACGCAGTAGGTGCTGCGATCGCTGCCAAGTTCCTGAAAGCCCGCCTGGGAGATGTAATGAACCAGACTATTTACGCATATATATCCGATGGTGGTATCCAGGAAGAAATCTCACAAGGTGCCGGACGTGTTGCCGGAACACTGGGACTGGACAACCTGATCATGTTCTACGACTCCAACAACATCCAGCTTTCTACAACCGTAGAAGAAGTAACGACTGAAAATGTTGCTATGAAATACGAGGCATGGGGCTGGAAAGTGATCAGCATCAATGGAAACGATGTAAATGAAATACGTAAGGCTTTGAATGAAGCGAAGGCTGAAACTCAACGTCCTACCCTGATCATCGGTGATACCATTATGGGTAAAGGTGCCCGCGGAGCCGACGACAGCAGCTACGAAAACAAAGTCTCCACACACGGTCAACCCCTGTCTGCTGCAGGTGCATCGATCGAAGAGACAATCAAGAACCTGGGAGGCGATCCTAAGAATCCGTTTACTGTATTCACAGACGTTGCCGAACTGTATGCAAAGCGTGCAAAAGAACTGGAAGCTATCGTAGCCGAACGTTATGCTGCTAAAGAAGCATGGGCGAAAGCCAATCCGGAACTGGCAGAGAAAATGCAA
Organism: Parabacteroides sp. AF18-52; assembly: GCF_003479145.1. Taxonomy (NCBI): domain Bacteria; kingdom Pseudomonadati; phylum Bacteroidota; class Bacteroidia; order Bacteroidales; family Tannerellaceae; genus Parabacteroides; species Parabacteroides sp. AF18-52. Next base: position 75,511 of record NZ_QUGR01000004.1, on the reverse strand, counting down.
TTCTGGTTCTCCGGCAAAGCTCCTAAACTGGACTGGGAAGCTATCGAACAGAAAGCAAACCAGGCAACACGTGCCGCATCCGCTACCGTATTAGGCGTATTGGCAACCCAGGTTGAAAATATGGTTGTTTCATCTGCCGACCTTTCCAACTCGGACAAGACAGACGGTTTCCTGAAGAAAACACATTCATTTATAAAAGGAGATTTCAGCGGAGCTTTCTTCCAGGCTGGCGTTTCCGAATTGACCATGGCATGTGTATGTATCGGTATGTCACTGCACGGTGGTGTGATCGTGGCTTGCGGTACCTTCTTCGTATTCTCCGATTATATGAAGCCAGCCATCCGTATGGCTGCATTGATGGAGCAGCCGGTTAAGTTCATTTGGTCGCACGACGCTTTCCGTGTCGGTGAAGACGGACCTACTCACGAACCGGTTGAACAGGAAGCACAGATCCGCCTGATGGAAAAACTGAAGAATCACAAGGGACACAACTCTATGCTGGTTCTCCGTCCGGCCGATGTTATTGAAACGACAATTGCATGGAAGATGGCAATGGAAAATACCGCCACTCCTACCGCTTTGATCCTTTCCCGTCAGAACATTAATGACCTGCCCGCAAAAGGAAGCCGTTACGACGAAGCTCTGCAGGCAGAAAAGGGTGCTTATATTGTAGAAAGCGATGAAAACCCGGACGTTATCATGGTCGCTTCCGGCTCGGAAGTAGCCACATTGGTTGAAGGAGCTGCACTGCTTCGCGCCGATGGCGTAAAGGTTCGTATCGTATCCGTTCCGTCTGAAGGACTATTCCGCAGTCAGAGCAAGGAATATCAGGAAGCTGTTATTCCGACAGGAAGGAAGATTTTCGGTCTGACAGCCGGTCTGCCGGTCAACCTGGAAGGATTGGTCGGAGCCAACGGTAAGGTTTGGGGACTCGAATCATTCGGATTCTCCGCTCCTTACAAGGTTTTGGACGAAAAACTGGGCTTCACCGGACAGAATGTATACAATCAGGTAAAAGAATTATTAGCATAAGAAACTATTAGTAAAAAGGGGTGTAACAGCCCCTTTTTGTCTACCTCTAACAGATAAAGATGAAAACACTAGGTTTATGTTGTGACCACGCAGGTTACGAACTAAAAGAGTATGTGAAACAAATACTGGACTCCAAAGGATTATCCTATAAGGATTTCGGAACCTGTTCAACAGAAAGTTGCGATTATCCCGATTTTGCCCATCCGTTGGCTTACGCTGTAGAAGCCGGGGAAGTATATCCCGGAATAGCAATCTGCGGATCAGGAAACGGTATTGCGATGACTTTAAACAAACACCAGGGAATACGGGCCGCTTTATGTTGGCAGGAAGAGATTGCACGACTGGCTCGTGAGCACAATGATGCCAATATACTTGTCATGCCCGGTCGGTTTATCAGTCAGGAGGAAGCTACCCGCGCTGTCGAAGCCTTTCTGAACACTCCTTTCGAAGGCGGTCGGCATATACGAAGAATAAACAAAATCCCGTTGTAAAAACAACGGGATTATTATATTAGTGTCAACCCCTGTGACACTATAGAGTTAACAGTTGTAGGATTATAGGGCTGATACCTATAGGTATATAATGCCAACAGCTCCATAGACCTTTGTGACTAGGAGAACATATTATCTTTGAAGTTTTCCTTTTTACGTTTCGTCAGGAAATTACGGGCCGACATCGGAAAGAGTTCCAGCAACAAGACTTCTTTCTCATTTTCGGCTACCAGGATACCGACTTCATCTATCATCGGGTTTTCCTGCATCTCATAATCCGAAGCATCATAACATTGTTCTTCCCGTTTACCGGTTATTTTCAAACGAAATTCCGGATCTATCGGTAAAGGTGTTTTTCCAAACTCTCCCCGGATCAGGGAGATAAAAGGATATACAGGTTTACTGTAGAGAGGGCGACCATTCAGCTCATCCAATGCACAGGCAACAGCCTGTGAAGCGATCACCTGACTTACCGGGGTAACCAAAGGAGGCAAACCGGCATCCATACGTACCTGGGGAATCAGTGACATCGCTTTCTCCAACAATTCAGGATGTCCCTGTTGCTTCAGCAAAGCTACAATCTGATTATACATATTTACCGGGATCTGCGACTTCTGAACCAATTCATTCGGTTCGGGGAAGTTGAAATATTCTTCGATAGCGCGACAGAAAATGATCAGGTCGTCTTCCTTGTCATGGCGGGCTGCTTCGATAGCGTCATTGAAGAAACGGTCTATTTCGGTAGGTAATTTATCGGTCAGAGGGTTAAAGGGATTAGGAAGTTCTTTGGCGGAATCGTAAGCCCGCAGCTCTTTGCGTATCTTGAAAAGTTCGGCATTGATACGGGCGACGGCTTCCATATCGATCTCCAACTCTATTCCCATCTTCTTGCAGAAGACATAGATCAGTTCGATAGCGGGTGCAGAGCAACCTCCGGCAAAATACCAGATATTCGTATCGACGATATCCACACCGTTGACAATAGCAGTCAGCATAGAGGGTAGGCCGTATCCGGCAATACAACGGGTATGGAAGTCAACGGGAGCCTTCAGATTCTTCTTGAAAAGACGTATCAGCTCGGCTGTCTTTCCCGGAGTGATCAGGCCGTTGGCATCTTCCAGAGTAATAATGTCGGCACTATAATTTTCCATTTGCCGGGCTTTTTCCAGGAAATAGTCATTCTTAAAGATCGGCTTATGCAACGGGCGGCCATGCAGGGCGGCTTCTATCCGTTCCAAAGCGGAATGGTGTGGATCGATGGCATAGCAGACAGCACAATCGGCCATTCCTCCATAACGATCGGTATATTTGATAGCCGGCTTCATATTGTCGACATCGTTCATAGCATCGAAGATACGCATAATATTAATGCCCGACTCGACAGCGTTACGGCAAAGACCTTTGACGACATTGTCCGGATAAGGATTGTAGCCGAACAGGTCGCGCCCACGGCATAAGGCGGCGAGCTTGGTTGTCGTACCTACGGCTGCTTTTATCTTTTCCAGTCTCTCCCAGGGATCTTCATTCAGATATCGCATGGCAGCATCGGGAACTGCCCCACCCCACACTTCCATTGCGTAGAAACCAACCTCTTTATAGAAAGATAATACACGGTCGATTTGTTGTTGTGACATGCGTGTTGCAAATGCTGACTGCTGCCCGTCACGGAGGGTGAGGTCGCGGATTAATAATTTATGTACCATATTTGTGTTTGTTTAATTTTACTTTTCTCTTGATAGAAAAGTAAACAAAAGATCAAGGCCTCAGCGGGTGAGCGTCCGTGGAGGGAGAAGCCGGTGCAGCCTTGATCTTTTGTCTACTTTTGGATCAAGCCAAAAGTAGTTAATGTTGATTCCACCAAAGCGGGGTTGTCGTCAGATCCGGTCCCCCCAGCAATTCCAAAGCCTTCTGATACCCTTCCAGGTTATTTGTCTGGATATTGGCAGGATAACGGTAGCGTTTAGGGTAGAAATCCCAACGGCATTCTTTGGCTGTTGCCATAGTCAGAGGAACCTGGTTCAATGGGTTGTAGTCTTTTTCTACAGCCTGATTCTCAAAGAACGGCAGACCGAGACGGCGATGATCGCTCCAGGCTTCTTCCGGTAACCAGGGTACCTGTGCAATGTATTTCTGAGTGATAATCTTCGTCAGTGCATCGTTGTTGTAAGAGCCACCGCGATAGATGGAATTCTTCGGATAATTATATGTCATTGTCTTATTTTCCTTTGTATAAGGATCGACATAATTGACTGTGTACGGTTGCGCTTCTGTCGTATGGTCAAAGCTGACAGAGGTACCTACACGATTATAATCCGTCGATGTCAGATATTGTGCAACCTGGTTTTGCAAGCCATGATATTCGAAACTGGCAGTGATGCCACTCTCATAATTCGACTTGGCGGTACCCGGAACCGTCCAACCTTTCAGGGCAGCTTCCGCCAACAGGAAATAACTTTCCCACGGACCGAAGAAGACACGTTTCTGAGTATTCATACGATACTGTTTCGACATGGAAGGATAGTTATAATTCTTTCCTGTCAATGCACTGACCAGACCGGACAAATTATTCCATTCTCCGGCAACCCAGGTACCCCAGGTATAACGAGGATCGACCGTCAGCATCGGTTTAGTATTATCGTTCGGGTCCATCAATTCGACCGGCTGTACTTCGCTGGCCGCACCGATATAATCGGAATAAACCACCCCGTCATTCCAGCCTACCACGCTGAACAGTTTAGGTCCACGCGGATCGACATACTGAGGGATCGCATCAAAATAGAATCCGGCACACGGATCATTCGTCTTCAGCGGGAAATGTTTGTCCAGATATAACCCCATATAGGTATGAGGATCTTTCAGATGACTCTTCAGTGAGTCGGGAACAGGAAATTCGATACCGCCTAACCCTTCTGCCAGATTCTTGAAAGTGACAGACATTGCCTGTGCATTCCAGGTACGCGACATGACACTTGTCAAATCGTTCCAACCATCTTTTTCCTGTACGCCAGCCAGGTCGTTCAGTGAAGAGATAAAGGTCTTGCCCGCTGCATCTTCGAACTCAGTCTTTGCCAGTTCCGGAGAGACAGCCGAAATACGCATGGCGTAACGCATACGCAAAGAGTTTGCATATTTCTTCCATTCATTGATATTTCCGGCATAGAAAGCATCTTCACCAGCCATCGGTTCCATATTAATGGAAGGATCGAGGGCAGCCTCCGCTTCTTTCAGCTCTTTCAGGATAAAACCGTAAATAGTTTCCACACTATCATATTCGGCAGGCACACCCGTGAAAGCCGACAAAGCCGGGATCGGTCCGAAACCATCCGATACTTCCGCATTCAGGTAAGCACGCCAGATACGTGCCATCTGTATCACATTCTTATAATAAGGATATTGTTCGGCTTCGCCTTCGGCAACCTTCTTTTCACCCAGTTCGATCGCCTTGGTGGCTTTGTTCAACCAACCTACAGCGTATGAGTTACTCAGATATAGGGTAATATAGTCGTTATTGTCCGTTCCGATCGTAAAACCGCTACCCCGGTTAAAACGGGAAGCACGGTTCCACTCGGCAATGAAGATACGTTCGGCAATCTCCGGGTTCATCTGTGCTCCGACAATAGAGCCGTTCAGGAACCATTCAGGCTTCACTTTGTCCTCACCTACCTGGTTAGGGTCTTCGTTTATTTCCTGAAAATCATTACAGGATGTAAACAAAGCGGCTATCGAGAACATGCCTGCCAGTAATATATTCTTGGTGTTCATCTTGTTTTATTTCTTTATTGTTCTTATTAAACCATCTTTAAAATCCTACCGTTACGTTGAATGTAAATGAGCGGCTGGTCGGTGCAGCCCCGTTTTCAAATCCGGTGGCATTCGTATTGGTTGCCGATACGGATTCGGGGTCGATACCCGGCAGGTTATAATGGATCATCCATACATTGTTACAAGTGGCCGACAGACGCAGGCGCTGGAACGGTGTCTTTTGTAACATGGCCCGGTTAAAGTCATAGCCAAGCGTGATGTTACGCAGACGGATATTGGTAGCATCATACGTAAACATTTCAGGCAAACCGTAGTTTCCGGTCGAACCGATACGTTCCCAATAGTTCTGATGAGTTACAGGGACTTTATTTTCCGCATAACCGTTAGAGGTCTGTACCACAGAATTAGGGACCACGAAGTCCTGACGATTGCCGTTGACTACTGTTCCGGCGGCATTACCACGGACATACAGGTTGGAAGCCGTAGCCGAATACAAGTCACCACCGATACGGAAGTCTACCAGGAAGCTAAGATTGAAACCTTTATACGCAAAGCTGTTTGTCCATCCCAGCATCCAGTCGGGACTTTGATTACCGACCTTCGATTTGCCGGTCGTGATCAGAGGCAGACCGTCTTCACCTACAATGATCTTACCATAGTTAGGATCGTTCTTATCTTCTACACGCTGGAATGTTTGTCCGTAGATATCACCGTAATAACTACCTTGTACGGCTACGATCTGGATAGCATCCAATGTTTTTATATCATAGAGGGTAACACCCGGATACAGGTCGATGATCTTGTTCCGGTTCAGAGAGAATTGTGCCGTCGAATTCCAGCTCAACCCTTTCGGGTTATCGAGGATCGCACCGTTCAATGAGATCTCGATACCTTCGTTCTGGATATTACCGGCGTTTACTTTCCGTGAACTATAACCGGAGAACGGGTCCATCGGGAGGTTCAGCAACTGGCGGGTGGCGTTTGTCTTATACCAGGCAGCATCCAATCCCAAACGGTTATTGAAGAAGCGGACATCGAAACCGGCTTCCCACGATTTGATCAACTCACTGCGTACCGTAGAATCAAAGAGCACATTACCCGGAGCAGCCGTCGTATTCCCATTCTCATCTTTTCCTACCGTAAAGTTATTGTATAACTGATACGGATCTAGGTCGTTACCTACTTCTGCATAAGAAGCTCTCACCTTGGCAAAGGTAAACCATTCAGGCATCTGCCCGCCCAACTTCGGAACCATATCGGAGATAACGCCCGACAAGCTGACCGACGGATAGAAATAAGAACGATTGGCTTTCGACATAGTAGACGACCAGTCGTTACGTGCCGTCACATCCAAAAACAGATAACCGTCCCAGTTCAATTGCAACGATCCATACAGTGAATTCATCTTGCGGCGGATCAGTTCGGAGGTGACTGTCGGTTTATTGATACCATTGTTCAGGGAGAAGAGGTTCGGGACAAGCAGTTCGCCTGCCGAAGCATTCATCTTCGTTCGTTTCTGCATCATCAGGTTACCACCAAAAGAAACAAATCCACCCAGACGGTCGATCAGGTTATCCTTACGGGCTGTAGCCAGGAAACTATAGTTATTTTCGTAGAATGTTTCAGAACCTTCGTTGTACAGACCACTTGGCGTTGTATTTCCACCGGCATATACTTTTTCGTTTTTAGTAGTCGTATAATAGTCGGTACCCCCCCGGAGTTCGATATCGAACCAGTTCGTTGGAGCGTATTTCAATGCGATATTACCCAGCAAACGGTTACGGGTATCGTTGTTTTGCCGGTATTTAGTTACCCAGTACGGGTTTTCCTGCGGATTCTTCGAGGCATCCCACCAGATCATGTTTCCCTGTTCATCCACATCCTGTTTGAACTCAGCTACATTCAGTGAACGGGGCAAATTATAGATCGTGTTGAATGCATTGGAAGGATTGACACCCTGGATCGGGCGGTTGTGGGCATTCATATTGATGTAGTTCACTTTGGCATCGATCTTCCACTTTTCGGCTTCATCGAGGAAAGTGGTTGCACGCAAAGTAATATTCGTCTTGTTCAGTTTTGATTCGGGAGTGATACCGGCATCATCCGAACGGTTGATAGAAGAAAATACCGATGTCCCTTTTATATTCTGCTGGAAGCTGACACCTTCATTGAAGGAAGTCCCGGTATTGAAAAAGGCATCTATATTATCATAAGTCTTTAAAGGTACCTGACGTCCGAGCCAGTCGGAGACCATCTGTCCTTCCGCTTTCGGTCCCCAGCTCAAACGCGACTGGTTATCGTAAGCACCGACCGAACCTTGTCCGAAGCTGTTCTGCAGATCCGGTTTAAGGAAAATCGATTCAGTCGTGATACCGGCATTGACCGTGATACCCAGACCTTCGTTCTTCTTTCCCGACTTAGTGGTGATCAGGATCACACCATTACCGGCACGCGACCCGTACAAAGCGGCAGCAGAAGCACCTTTCAGCACTGTCATCGATTCGATATCTTCGGGGTTGATATCGGAAAGACCGTTACCCATATCGGCACCGGAGTTACCCCATACATCATCGACACCGCCTGTGAAGTTATCCATCGGCGTACCGTCGACTACGATCAGCGGCTGGTTACTACCGGTCAGGGAGTTGTTACCACGCAGAACGATTTTAGAAGAACCTCCTACCCCATTACTGGAGCGCACGATCTGCAGACCGGAGACTTTTCCTGATAATGAATTGGCAAGATTCGGTTCGCGTGACGACAGCAATTCGTCACCTTTCAGTTCCTGCATCGCGTAACCCAGTGCTTTCTTGTCACGTTTCATACCTAAAGCAGTCACAACGACTTCATCCAGCTTCTGGGCATCTTCTGCCAGTTTAACATTCAATGTAGCTTGTCCGGTGTAAGGAATATCTTGTGTGGCAAAACCAATAAAAGAGATTTGGATAATGTCTCCCTTCTTTACGCCTTCCAGAGTGAAATGACCATCCATATCGGTCATAGTACCTGTGGTAGTACCTTTTATTACAACAGAAGCCCCTGCGACGGGTCCGAACTCATCTTCTACTGTTCCCGTTACTTTCGTATCCTGTTGGGAAATGTCAATAGCAGGATTCCCGGTATTCGGATTGGCAAAGGCGTTTCCGTTGAAACCCAACGCGCCCGCCAGGAGAATCATGCTGACAGATTTGAATCTTTTCAACATACTGATGTTTTTTGTTTAATTTATTAGATTAAATGTGTTTGGCGTCAACCAACGTCATTTGGTAATATAAACAGAAAGAAACAAGCGTTGTTGCAAGATTAACATTGGGGAACAACGGGATTTGTTCCCCCTAAAAGCCTTCCCGGCGAAAGGTACAAGCTATAAATCAAAAGGAGGATGAGAACTCTTTTTTATTGGTTACTCAATCAGAGCATAACTTTTTTTTATTTTTAATCACAAATACTTGTAATGGATTTGTGAAAATAAAGAAGAAAGAACCTTCTTCCTACATAGTCTGACAAAGAACTATCAATTTAGCTACTTGCCATGGATCATCAAAATGAATGGATTGCTCTTTTACCAGCTGACGGATGGCTTTCCGATGAGTATCGGGATAGAGTTTTAAGAATGATTTGAGGTTACTGAAAGATACTTGCTGTCCATCCAGATAAATTCGATAGGTATTTTGGTAATCCTTTTTATATACACTGTTATCCGGATTACTAAGTCCTTTGTTTTGCATCAAAGACATATCAAAAGATGCTTGTCCTCCGGCTTGAGAGACTACTCCCATAGCACCACGTTTACCTTTATAATATAACTTTATTTTCCAATCGACCAGCAATATTCGGTCTCCAGCGGGAATACATTCAAAGAAACGGACACCTTCATGAGCCGGGACGAACTTCCGGTTCCCGATCCAGAGAGTATCTATATTCGAAGTGTTATACATCATTTGGTATTCATTACCGTCTTTGTAGTATAATTCCTGTTTTTCACAATCATAATTGAACTGAGTTTCTATATAGCTCTTATCGGTCAACAAGATCTTTCCATTGATAAACCGATCGAACAGGAAAACATCCGAAGACATTTCTACTGTTTCTTGCGCACTTAAAATGAAAGGGAATGTAAACAAAATAAGGAGCGTTTTGAAAAGAAAATATATTGTTTTCATTGTATATTATAGATTGAAATCACATTTATATAATGAAATAAAGGCTGCCGAAAATTTCTCGACAGCCTTTGTTATTATATAGCATTATGCTAATGTTTATTACAATGCATTACCATTATGATTCTCAGCAGCAGTTGTACGCCCTGTCCACCACACCGGTGTGTCATACGTATTTTTATAAGCAACCTTTGCAAAATTTTCTGCATTATTAGTCAACTCACTGGATGGGTAGAACATACGTTCCTGGAATACAACGTTAGGAGTAGCAACAAATGGCAGTTCTCCGTCAAAGTCTTTCACCAAACGACGTGCTTCATTATAAATTTCATATGGATTCATGATATTCATATGGCAGAACTTCTGGTCGAAAATAAATTTTAGTTTATCCTTTGTTGATGCCAAAGCAACAAATTTATTAGCTGCGAATTCTTCATAATCAGCCAAATGTTCTTCATCCAACTCCGGAGCCTTAGCCTTTGCTTGAACGTACAAAATACTTGGCAGAGAAGATTCATTATAACTCATTGTTTTATTCACATTGTAATAGAAGCGAGTAGAAGCATCAATAGCTTTCTTAATACATCCTTTAACATCAATACTACCAAACTCACCCGGCCAACGCACTGCGGCTTCAGCTAATAGCAAGTTTGTTTCCGTTGAACCCATCACTGGAAATTTCATATCAAAATTGAAATAAGTACGACGATTATACATCGTAGGAATACGTTCCGGATTCCACGGATTTGTAACCACATCGTTAAAATTATACATATCAGTCAATTCCTGTTCTGTATAATATTTAGGAAGCTCTGCTTCTGCTTCTTCCATTGTTAATGGCAAACCTATATAACGTCCATGAATATCAGTTTGGAACATGGCATACAGACGTGGGTCAAAATCGTGACGAGTGATACCATTTTCATCGCCCGGTTGATATTCATAATTCATGATATCTTTAATAATTGTTGCCGGTGCCCCTGATTCATATCCACGTTCATCCAACCCACGGAAGAATGTCACCTCGAAAGCATGTGTCTTATCTTGTTCTTCAAAACCAAGATCATGTGAATATTCTGTCAACATACGATTTTCGGCAACCAACTCTTTAATAGTCGAAAGAGCTACATCCGATTTCACATGACAGAGACGCATTGCCATACGCAAACGCAAAGAATTAGCCATACGAATCCATTTGTCCAAATCACCATTACACAAAATATCTACGGATGAGAACTTCGACTTTTGTGCATCAGTCTGAAACTGGAAAGCTGTTAAGTCGGCAGCTGCACTTTTTAGAGTTTCCATGATATTCATGTAAATCTCTTCCTGCGTATCGTATTTAGGATAAAACAGTTCTTGAAAAGCACCACCGGCTTCCGAATAAGGCATATCGTCGTACAAGTCTGTTGCACGCTGGAATGCATAAGAACGGATGATATCACTACAAAGCATATACACTTTGTTTTGTTCCTGTTCCTCCTCCGTCATGTCTGCATATAATAATTTCATGCCACTGAGTTCTTTGCTATAATTGGTACAAGTCTGCGTAAAAATAAACTCATTAAATGGAGTACCTGACCAACCATCCCAAGGACGAACAATCGTATTATTTTGGGTCTTATCCAAATATAATGGGCTGACACCTAATCCCAACATCTTACCAAAGCCTCTCATATAATGGTAAGTCGCACCATAGTCATAACGGAACAAATGCCCTTTTGTTTGAGCAGATGCAAACAACAAACTGAAGTCAGCTTCTGTCAATTTATCCGGATTATAAAATTTTTCATCCAGCGTGTCACATGACACCATTGCTCCAGTTACGGCAACGCCCAAAGCTAAACTGGTTATATATTTTCTGATTGTATTCATACTTTGTTATACTGATTTAGAATGAAACATTAAGACCCAAACCAAAACTACGGACACCAGGGATACTACTAACCTCTGTAAACGAGTTAGTACCTTGTGTAGATTCCGGTGTTACATTCGGAATTGCCTTATAAATATAGCACAAGTTGTTTGCAAAAGCATTGATACGTGCACTTTGAATCTTGAATTTTGACAAGAAGCTTTTCGGTAAATTGTAATTAAACGACAAAGAACGCAAAGCTATATAATCACTTTTATAAATCTGATCTTCTGACAAATCCATACCTCCTTGCCAGTATAACTGGCTATAATATTGTTCAGCAGTAATCAGTTTTTCATTCTGTTTTCCATCACTCGTTACACCCGGTGTGATTACACCATCATGCAGGATGAATGGATAAAATGAATCAGCAGGAACAGCTGCAGAGTGGCTATCTAACAGGATACGCTCTCCAGCAGTATTCACATAATAAGGCAGACCGCCACGTGCTTCATCACGATACTTTAATGATTCAACACCGGAACCATTACCCAACAAAAACATGTTTGTCTGAGAAATCATAGTTGCCCCGAATTGGAAGTCAAATACAGCACTCAAAGAAAAATCTTTATATGAAAGACTAGTTGTAAGACCACCAACAACATCCGGAGTAATTTTTCCAACTTTGATCATCTGTGTTTTATCAAAGTCCCAAACACCGGTTCCCTGATTAACGATACGGTTGCCATTTTCGTCACGCTGATATGGATAAATATAGATTTCACCATATTCACCATTAGGAATACTCCGAACAGAAGCACCCGTTGCACCCCACATATCCAACTGATTGATACCTTTACCTAACTTCTTTACTTTTGTTGAATAATTTGCCAAATTAAATCCGACTTCCCATGTCCAGTCTTTAGTCATGATCGGCTTTGTATTTACAGAAAATTCAATACCACTCTGAGCGATATCACCAGCATTCATACGAACCTCTGTCAAACCAGAAGAAGAAGGTACTGTTAACTTTGTGATCTGGTCATAGGTATTATTATGGAAGAAAGAGAAATCTACGCCGATACGGTTACCTGGTAAAAATGCACCTTCCAAACCAATTTCATATTCACGCTTACGTTCAGGTTTCAAATTGGGAACCGGGAATCCGCCATTGGCAGAGGCGAAGTCTGCAGGTGGCAAATAATCCGGTAAAGACATGGTAGGCTGTCCACCATACGCACCTAACGAGAAGTCTACGTTTCCATAATAACGAGGTCCAGGGCGACCTACATCGGCCCAAGAAGCACGTACCTTACCAAAGTTCAAGCTTGGAATATCGAATGCTTCCGTGAAGATCCATGATAAACTGGCTCCTGGATAAAAATAATGATTATTTTCAGGAGGAAGAATAGAAGACCAGTCATTACGAGCCTGAATTTCCAAGTAAACCTGGTTGGCATAAGCTAATTGAGCAGAAGCGAACACACTTAACAACAAATCATTTCCACGGGTACGACTTGAACGAGGACCAAAATCCTCACGAGTATTACTCAAAGAAAACCAGTTTTCAATAGCGAAAGTTTCCTGCACAGATTGTTCCTGATATTCTTCTTTATTATACTTAACAGCACCACCGACCATAGCTGACAAATCCCAAACATCATTAAATGTCTGATTGTAATTAAAAGAAGACTGGCCATACATAATCATATTACGTTTACTTGCAATCTGATACCAACCTTGCTTATTTTCATAAGACAACGGTTTGCTGACATGTTGCTTAATTTCCTGATCAGAAACTGTCCAGTCAATACCTCCCAACGTAGTCCAGGAGAACTTATCATTGAATGTAACATCAACGTTCAATGACTGAATCAAGTGATTACGGTCATAGTCATTTGAATTACGTAATTGTGCCCAATAATAATCAGAGAAATAACTGGTATAAGGAGCCATCTGCGTAACTGAATTATTCATGCTGAAATAATTGTAACCTTCATCTGTCAAATACATATCTTTGATCAGGTTGACATCCTGTTCACGCGGGAAACCATAGGTTGCAAAACTTTGCATGGCGTACGGAGCATTATGATCCTTCGTATTCGAAAAGTTGGTGTTCATTTTCACCTTAATCCAATCGTTTGCTTTCAGGTCTGCAGCAAAACTAAATGAGTGAGCTTTGTTATCTGCACCATAAGAGATAGCATTGTAATCACGATAGTTGTATGACAAACGGAAAGATCCCAAATCACCTCCATTGCTCAATGCAAAATTCACATTAGTCTGACCACCTGTACGGTACAAATCCCTTTGATTATTTCTCTGAGCAGAATAAGAATGATACTGTCCATCCCACCATAATAACTGACGGCCATCCAAACGCGGACCAAAATTATAACTGGAACCTCTCCACAATGACTCAACTGTTTGTCCGGTATTTGGATCGGTCATTGTATAGAAACCATCTTTGGAGATTTCTTTTAAAGCAGCAGTACCTGCACTCGAACCTGTACCGAATTCATTCTGTAATTCAGGCAGATAAGCAGCAATATTCCAAGAATGATTGATACCAAAATCAATACCTAATCCTTTTTTACCGCCGGTTTTAGTAGTAATCAACATAACACCATTAGCACCTTCCGATCCATACAAAACGGCCGCTTTTGCACCTTTCAGGATTTCAATAGAAGCGATGTCTTCCGGATTGATGTCATTCAAACCTGTACCATGGTCACCACCGGTACGGCTATTAGTAGACTGTCCTGTATTTTCATCATGAATAGGAATACCATCCACTACAATCAATGGACGAGTAGAAGAATCTTCTGTCAAAGAAATAGCATTACGAACTTTAATGTTCATACCACCAGAAGGACCGGAAGCAGTAGATTGTAACTGCAAACCAGAAGTTTTACCATACAAAGCTTGCATAGCATTCATCGGCGTACCGGCTTCGGTCAGTTCTTCACCTTTTACACTACTTACTGAATAACCCAGTGCTTTCTTTTCGCGTTTGATACCCAAAGCTGTTACAACAACTTCGTCCAGTTTCTGAGCATCTTCAGCCATTTTCACTTGTAAAGCAGGTTGACCAGTATACTTGATTTCCTGGGTAGCATACCCGATAAAAGAAATCTGAATAATGTCACCGCTCTTCACACCTTCCAATGTAAAGTTACCGTCCATATCGGTAATCGATCCATTAGTTGTACCTTTCACTACGACAGATGCTCCGGCAACAGGACCGAATTCATCTTCAACTACTCCCGTCACTTTCCCATTCTGTTGGGAAATACTGGTTTTTGGCATTGCTGCAACCGTATCCGCAGACACATATCCGGGGATACCTAGTGTTCCGGCTAACAGCAATAAGCCCACAGGCTTAAAGTTTTTCAACATAATTGATGGTTTTATTTGAACATAAAATAGACACTGCTTTGGCGAAACAATGGTCTGTTCTAAATCTCTTTGGATATAATTCGCAGTAATATTTTAGAAACTAGTGTGTATTTTAGTTGGCGTTACCTCAGTTCTAAAAGAACTCTGTACATTTTATATCCGCGACAAATATATGAAATAATTATTACCCAGTGTTATTTTTCGTCAAAAAATTATCACAAGATTTTGTTTTTAACACATTGGCTAACAATAATCCATCGTAATTAAGTTAACAGGACACTTGATTTACGGTTCATATGTTAATATAGATTTACAAAACTTCTCTGAAGAAATATGATTACATTTTCCTGTTAACATTTATAAGGTGTCTATATTTTACTCAAAAATCAGGAAAAGATAATTCTATTTGCAAAGTGAGATATATACATAAAATTCATATCATACTACAAAACAACATATTATGCAATAGGCAGATTTCTAAATAATTAGCTATAATTACTTAAGTTCTTTTAGTACTTATATCCATCTTTTTATTTTTAACCGAAATAACTATAGTCCTTTTAGAACTATGATGATCGCTAAACACAATTTTAGACAGATATTAAATTACAAGAGATATACAATAATACATCAAATTAAACATAGAAGTGCTTATTCGCCAAAATAACACTTCAGTAATCTAAAAACTATCAATTATGTTGAAAAACTTAAAGCCTGTCAGCTTAATTCTGATCGCTGGCGCACTCGGTTTCTCAGGGAGCGCATACGCAGATCTGATGCCAAGTAAGCAAAGTACCGGGATTACCCAACAGAATGGGAGAGTCACCGGAGTAGTAGAGGACAACTTCGGACCCGTTGCCGGAGCCTCTATAGTTGTGAAGGGAACCACAAATGGTACCATTACCGACGTGAACGGTAATTTTACACTGGAAAACGTGCAAAACGGAGCCACCATCCAGGTCTCGTTTATCGGCTACGCCACACAGGAAATCCGGTATACCGGACAGTCCTCTCTTCGTGTGTCGTTAAAGGAAGATTCACAAGCTCTGGATGAAGTGGTTGTTACCGCTTTGGGTATGAAACGCGAAACGAAAGCATTGGGATATGCCGTTACCGAATTAAAAGGTGAAGAATTGCTGAACAACGCAATCAACCCGGTCTCTGCTTTACAGGGTAAAGTGGCAGGGGTTGAAATTGCCGGTTCCGACGGTGGTATGTTCGGTGCAACCAAGATCCAGATCCGTGGTGCATCTACACTGGGTAAAAACAACCAGCCTATTTATGTAGTAGACGGCGTTATCCTGGATAACGCGATCCGCGACGGGGATGCAGACTGGACAGCTCATAATTACGACTACGGTAATGAGTTGAAGAACCTGAACCCGGACGACTTCGAGACAGTGTCTGTTCTGAAAGGTGCAGCCGCTACCGCCCTTTACGGTTCACGCGGTTTGAACGGTGCAGTCGTTATCACGACGAAATCGGGTAAAGGCAAACAGGGTATCGGTGTGAACGTTTCGCAGACGTTCGGTATCGACCATATGTTCAAACAACCGAAGTTGCAGAATAAATACGGACGCGGAAACTATACCGGTAATGTCGGCTATGGTGAAACCGATGCCAGTGGAAACTATTATCTGTATGACAACATCGGCCAGTTCCATCTGAATTCAGCCGGTAATCCGACTCTTACAGGCGGAACAGGTCGTCATTGGGGACCGGCATTCGACGGACGCGACATTGAAAACTATGACTATTCGACAATTGCCTACAGTCCGGTTGAGAATAACTTTAAGGATGCGTATAATTTAGGATTCAACAGCAATACGAACGTATCCGTCAGCGGTAGCAGCGAAAAGACCTCTTTCTATACTTCTCTGTCTTATAAGTATGCAAGCGGTACATTACCGAACAACAGCTTCGATCGTACATCGTTCCTGGCTAAGGCATCCCATAAGATTACCGACAAGATCGAAGTGGAAGCATCTATTGCTTTCGCCAATTCAAATCCGAAGAATGCGCAGCCGAATATCGGTGAGTTGTTCGTAGACGGTACCTGGGGACGTACATACGATACACAGTATTTCCGTAAACGTTATAAAGGAACTCACGGCGGTCTGGCAAGTGCCAGCTATGGCGACGAATACGGTAACAACCCGGGAAGAAGTACCTGGTGGGCGATTTATGAAAATGACTATTCACAGAAAGAAACTTCTGTACGTCCGACATTGGTATTGAATATGGAACTGACCGACTGGATGAAATTCCGTGCGGAAGGTAACTACAACTATTATTACAGACGTTACGAAGAGAAACAGCCCGGCTCCGACTATGCAAACAAGAAGAGCGGTTATTATGGAATGGGACTGTACACAAAGGAACAGACCAACCTGAATGCCGCGTTTACGTTCAACAAGAGTGTGGGCGATTTCACATTCGGCGGGTTCATCCGTGGTGAATATTTCAACAATATGCAACAGACCATGGCTGAAAATACAAACGGCGGTCTGGTTGTTCCTAACCAGTATTTTATTGCAAACTCTATCAATACGCCGTCTTACAGCGGTAAGATAGAAGGGGAAAAACGTATGCTGTCTTTATCCTTCCAGGCAAGTGCCAGCTGGAAAGACCAGCTCTTCCTGGATGTGACCGGACGTAATGACTGGTCGTCTGCCCTGGTTTATTCGGATACACATGGTAACTACTCCTATTTCTATCCGTCTATTTCCGCATCCTGGCTGGCTCACGAAACGTTCCGCGAACAGCTTCCGGAATGGATCTCTTTTGCCAAACTGCGCGGATCATGGGCACAGGTTGGTAATGACACGGATGCTTATACGATCAACTCGGCTTATTCATTGCTGACTGCCCAGTTACAAGGAGGCGGTAACGTATATGCTCTGAGTATCCCGTCGACAGCTTATTCTACGAACCTGAAACCAGAACGTAAGAATGCCTGGGAAATTGGTCTGGACTGGCGCTTCCTGTCTAACCGTATCGGTATCGACATGACTTATTATAAGGAAAATACAAAGGACCAGATCATGTCGATCAGCGTTCCGGGTATCTCCGGTATCAGCAATCAGCATATCAATGCCGGTAATATCGAAAACAAGGGGCTGGAAATTGCCTTGAATACGACACCGTTCAAAAACAAAGACTGGCAGTGGGATTTGAACTTTACGTACACCAAGAACAACAATAAAATCGTTGAACTGCACCCGAATGTAGCCGATTACATAGAGTTGTCCGGTAGTGTCGCATATGGAAACTATCGCATTGGCTCGGTGGCAAAAGTAGGTGAATCTTATGGGGTATTGATGAGTGACTCGAAAGCAAAGATCGACGAAAAGACCGGCCTGCCTATATTGAACGCCACTTCTTATTATGGCGGCGACAGAGGTATGCATGCCATGTATTACCAGCGTAGCGGTGAAGCGGAAGTGGTTGGTTCGATGGTTCCTGACTTCCTGGGTTCTGTAAGTACTTCGCTTACGTATAAAAACTGGAGTCTGCGTGCTTTGTTCGATATGCGTTTCGGAGGTTATGTAGCGTCTTATGCAAACCGTTACGGTCTGGCATACGGTTTTACGGAAAGCTCCCTGAAATGGCGTGACGCAGAAAACGGCGGTATGAGCTATACTTCCATCTGGGACGGTCAGCAGTATAACGACGGTTTGATTCCGGTAGGTCTGATCGAAGGCGGAACATCTATTCCTCTTCCTGACGGAAGCGCTTATACGGTAGCTGCCGGTGGCGAAACATACCAGGCTTTGTATGACAAGGGCCTCGTAGACCCACAGCATGCTTCGGCATGGCATTACTGGAACAATGCATGGGGAACAGGTGTCGTGAACGACGATTGGGTGAAGAAACTGAATTACATCGCAGTACGTGAAATCACCGTATCTTACAGAATGCCTAACAAGATTGCACACAAACTGGGGGCACAACATCTGAACCTGTCGGTATCCGGACGTAACCTGGGTTATCTGCTGAATACGATGCCGAATAAGATCAACCCGGAATCTGTCCGCGGTACATCTGCTTCCGAGTTCCGTATCCGTTCTTTCAACGGCTTGACTGCTAACTACACATTTACTATTAATGTTGGATTCTAAACAAAACAAGAAACTTTAAATTAATTGAGACATGAACAAATATAGTAATATATTAATGGGATTCGGCCTGAGTGCAGCCTTGGTATGCACCACCGGATGCCGTGATGATTTCGCAGATATCAACTCCAGCCCTTCGCAGGTGACTGTGGGTGACCCGTCTTATCTGTTCGCAATGGCCGCTATGGACTTTGAACCTTTTGGATATACATTCTGGTTTTATGACGCACCGATGTTGACATCATGGAGTCAGATGGCGGTACCGACCGGCAGCTTTACCGAAAGCTCCGCATTGACGACTGTTACTGGTGGCGTAAGCTATGTGAACACTTTGAAACTGGCACACGAAATCACTTATTTACGTTCGAACATGAGCGAGGAAGATGCAGCCAAACATGCCGTAACAGCCGCATGCGTAGATGTTCTTACTACTTATCTGGCACTTTCAAGCAGCGATATCAATGGAGATATTCAGTTTACGGAAGCCGGCAATGCCTTACATGGCGGTACTCTGACCCCGGCTTACGACAGAATTGCCGATCTGTACACGCTGTGGTTGGATCAATTAAATTCAGCTATTACAACATTCACGACTGCCACCGACCAGATTTTTACAAACGAGCAGGATATCGTTTATAAAGGCGACCGTGCCAAGTGGGCCAAAATGGCTAATTCGCTGAAACTAAGAATTGCTGCCCGTTTGATATCTCAGGATAAAGCAAGAGCTCTGACTATTGCTTCGGAAGTCGCAAATGCTTCCTGCGGCTATATCGATTCTTTGGATGATGCCATGTTGTTCAACAAAAGTGTCGTAAACTCAAGCAGTGACGATTACATTTACCACTGGAGTAACGGATTTATGGACGGAATGGCTTCCAACCAGCGTATAGTAGATTTCATGCTTGAAAACAAAGACCCTCGCGTTCGTTTCCTTTATCGTAAAAACGACTGGAACTCTAAAATCATTCAGGAATTCTACGATCAGGGCAAGGCGATTCCTTCCTATATCGAAGAAAACGTTGAATATACCACGTCCGGCGGAAAGAAAACATTCGTGAAATGGAAAGGAATGGGTGAACCTTGGGTTCGTTATTACGGCCTTCCGGTTGAATATAATGCCAAAAACAATTCGGCTGTTTACGGTGAATGGTTTGACTATGAAAACCGTTACAAGATTACCGACGAAAACGGCCAGAGTGCAAAAAGCTATCGCCCCTACTCTATGTACCAGCATCAGATGGTTATCGGACGTTACTATAATTTCACCCTGCCAACAGTTCCCGGCGGTCCTGTAATCACCAAAAACGACAGCCGTCCCTGGTACGGTTTGTATCTGGGTGGAAGTGAGGTAAACCTGTATCTGGCTGAGTTCAAACTATTAGGAGCAAACTTGCCCGGTACGGCTGAAAGCTATTTCACACAAGGTGTTAAACTGTCTGTTCAGGAATATGATAAGGTAGCCGGATTAAACCAGATCGCTTATTACGGTACTACTTATGATTATGATCCGAATGAAGTTTCCATCGAACTGAAAAGCGGAGAGATCGAAGCGATGCTGGCATCAGACGATTACCAGTTGACCGGTTCAGCCAGCGAACAACTGGAAAAAGTATACTTGCAGCAGTTGATCAACTTTACCATGTATCCTTACGATCAGTTTGTTACCGCCCGTCGTTCAGGCTTGCCTAAATTCAATTCACAGTTTATCAGCCGTGAGAATTATGCTTCTATTCCTGTGACCAACTTCCCGCGTCGTTTCCAGACTGGTGTTCCTAACGAGATGAGCCAGTTGTACCAGATCCAGAGAGATGCGTATGCAGCACAGGGTTACACCATCACAGGTGCCGGTGATGCGAATACATCTATTCTGAATTCAGAACGTACATGGCAGGATCAGGGTGCTCCGCAATGGGGTGAAGGGCCAAAGAATTAATTCCTATTAATAACCTCGAAAGAGTAGTTACAGATTCTGTAACTGCTCTTTCACATATTCTACAACAATGAGAACATACCTGTTAATCACCATCCTGTGCTGTATAGCAACCGTAGGTAGTGTTAATGCACAGAAGAAACGTCAGATGCTTTTCGAAGATTACTCGAAGGGTGTCGTGTTAATGAAGAACAACTCCAAGACAATGGCAGAACTCAATTACGATGCCGGCAATCAGAAGATGATGTTCAAAAACGGTTCGGAAGAAATGCTCCTTACCAACGTTGCCCAGATCGATACGGTCTATATTGGAAATGCCAAATTCATTCCAACCGGATCCAGTTTCTATGAGATACTACAGATACCGAATGGTCTTATCGGTATAAACTGGTTGTTGAAGAATACTTCCCAGGGATATAAAAATGCTTTCGGCGTAACGCAACAGGCTAAAGTGGAAACTTTAAATACGAACCAGTTAAACTATAGCACTTACGAAAATCAATACACGGAAGTGTATAAGCTCGCCAATCAGAATGAATATTGCATATTCCGTGATGGTACTCCGTTGAAATTCAAAAATAAGAAATCGCTATTAAAACTCTTTCCCGGCAAAGAGAACCTCATCGAAACTTATATAAAAGAAACGAAAACAGACATGAAGAATGCAAAAGATGTCATCACACTTGTCAATTATTGCCTGGGATTATAATCAGGTTAAATAAAAAACGGGTGATCCTGCTTTTTATGACAGCGTCACCCGTTTTACATTATATATCAGAACTTGTAAAGCGTCTCTATAAAAGTGACGCCGGATTACGAAATTCTTTTTAGGATTACTCAAAACTTTTTACGGTCAAAGTAAACTGAAGCGTTGAGCACAACGGAATATACGGATAAGGATAATCCTTTTCTCCATAGCCTAACTGATAAGGAATAATAGTTTCCACTCTTTCTCCTTTATGGGTTTGCAACAAAAGAGCAGCCAATCCCTTGATCAAATCCGGACTATCCAGATCGAATGTCATTTCTACGGGATTTCCCTTGCTATCTCCGACAATCTGATCCTTAGAGACAGGTAATATCCCCAACATCGAAACTTTCGCATCCGAGTCTATCGTCGGAACAGAATCGACCTGGCCAACTTCCAATACACGGTATAACAAGGTATCATCCTCCACAACCAACTGTTGATATAATAATTGTCCATCCTCTTCCACAATCGCCTTCCTTTCCTGGAAATATGCCTGATTCTGAGCAATCCAAAGTTTCTCTGCTTCCGTATGAGCAGGTATCGTCTTTCCCTCATCATCACTGCAAGCTACCAAACCGGTAACCATCACCACCACCCAACATAGGGCTACATAAATTGATTTCATTCTTTACTCACATGATTAAATTCAACATTAATACTTCTTTTCATTCGCCAGATTCCACATATTCAGGAAAGAGGCTTTCGTTATATCAACTATTTTATTCCAATTGATCTTTTCTACATGGTCACTCGGCATATGATAGTCCGGATGACCGTTGGTATGATACCAGATAATAGGGATCTCACGTTTGGCAAAAGAACCATTGTCACTCCCTCCTACCGGTTTGTCCCAGGCATGATAAATTGGCTTCAGGTTCAGGTTGTATTTCTTGATGTCATTCTTCAGCCAATCCCCGAAAGCCTTGTTTGCTTCTGTATAGAAATAATCGACCTGCTCAGGAACCGCCTCATTCGAGTTACGACCGATCATATCATAATTCAAATATCCTTTAATATCTTTCAGGAAAGAACAGTTCTGCACAAAATACTCTGAGCCCAGCAATCCTTTCTCTTCCCCGTCCCAGAAAGCAAAGATCACGGTACGTTCCGGTTGTTGGCCCGATGCCAGGAAAGCCTTCGCTACCTGCAGAACAGCCGATACCCCGGAAGCATTATCATCGGCACCATTATAGATCTGGTCGCCGTCCAGCATCGGATCAAATCCCAGGTGATCGTAATGGGCACCGATAATAACATATTCATTCGGATTCTTTCCTTCTATCTTTCCCAGGATATTGCGCATGGATAATTTCTGATGTACTCCTTGTTTCAACTGAGCGATCGAATCCGGATGTACCTGGAAACGTCCTCGCTTCTGGCGTTCTTTATTATAAGCTTCAAAAGGTTGATAATAAGATTCATTCAAAGGTGCAATCCCCATTGTCTTCAGATTGGATACGATATACTCTCCGGCAATACGTCCTCCCTGGAAACCGGCTTCACGCCCTTCCAGTTCGTCACTGGCCAGAAAACCGATATATGCCTCCGCATTCTCTTTATTGATTACATTCAGTCCTTTTTCAATAGGCGACTGTGCCCAAAGGGTTGTAGATAGCATAACGGATGCTACAAATAAACCTACTCTTTTCATCGTATGATTGTGTTTTACAAATTATTGGAAATAATATAGTTTCAGCTTTCGCGTACAAAGATAGTGCAAATAAGAGCAGAAGCAAAACTTGTTTTGATTATGCCAAATACAGCCTATCTTCGTTTACCAAGGCAAAGATAGAAGATAAATTGAAGAATTGTAAGGGCTATAAAATAAAAAAAGGCTAATCTTCACTGATCTGCCAGTGTCGAATGCCCATCTTTTGTCTCTCACCAGTCTTTAAAAGACTTTGGTGAAGAGAAAACATCTAATAATATACTAATCTTTTTGTTTAATTTTTTGCGTTAGCGCCCATTTCTTCTAATAGGCGGCGGATTTCAGCATTTACTCGCTGACTCATTGTACCATTTCTCATTGACTGATAACGATCAGCCTGATAACGCAACATCGCTAAAGCACGAAGATTTTCTTCATTTCTACTTGTCATCATAATCTTTACATTTTTATGTCTTCCACGCTTGGAAGACTCATTAATAATTAACCTAAACTCTAATCTTTTCTTTTTGTTTACAATGCAAAGATAGACATTATATTCAAAACTATGCTATAAAACATATAAATAATTTCTATCTTTACATTTATTTAATTTATAGTCATATCTTTTTAGAAGCTAAACTTCCTGTTTCACCTCTGTCAATTCGCCTGTAACTGAATTAATTACAAAGCCTCTAACCGTTATATCGGAAGGGATCAACGGATGATGAAGAACCTGATTCACTGTATTCCTAACAGAACCTTCTGACGAGTCGAAACCATGTAGCCAGTCTTTAAAGTCGACTCCGCAATAACGTATCATATCGATACGATCGGCAGGAATGCCCCGTTTCTTCATGGCTTCTATCATCGTATCGCTATCCATATGTTGTGCGCCACAATCCGAATGTCCGATGATCATGATCTCAGTTACCCCCAAATCATAGATGGCAACCAACAAACTGCGTATCACACTACCAAACGGATGCGAAATGACTGCTCCGGCATTCTTTATGACTTTCACATCACCGTTCTTGATACCCAATGAGGCAGGAAGAAGTTCTGTCAGGCGAGTATCCATACAAGATACAATCGCAATTTTCTTATCCGGATACTTATTCGTGATAAACTTTTCGTATCCTTTGTTCTTTACGAACTCTTTATTAAATACTAGTAATTCGTCAATCATATGTTTACTTCTTAGTATAGAAACAACTTACGATCAGATAATGTTCAAATGTTTCAACGCTTTGAATATTCCGTCCTCATCGACAGAATCGGTTACATAATCGGCATATCGTTTCACATCGTCTTCCGCATTTCCCATAGCCACGCCAATTCCGGCATGTTCAAGCATGGCAACATCATTGCCGCCATCACCGAATGCTACACATTCATTCAACGGTATCCTGAAATATTCCAGCATCTTATCGATCCCGATTCGCTTGCTGCTCCCGGCAGGAACAACATCTGTAAATAAAGGATTCCAACGGGTCGATTCACAATGAGACAAAATCTGCATGATCTTTTTCTCCTGATCGGCAGTAAAGAAAGAAACAAGCTGGTAAACGGTCTCACCCCGTATTTCACTCATCGGACGGATAGGCGGCTCCGGAAAATTCAACATATTGAATATCTCTTCCACCGTTTCATCCTTATAATTCATATAGATATCTTTCTCCCGGACAAATGCACATGGAAAAGATTCTTCCGTTTCCATATAACGGATCAGGGCTTCGACATCCCTGTCAGGAATACTGTGTTTATAAATGACTTTATCGCCGGCAAAGCAATATCCCCCGTTCAATGTAACGTATCCGTCAAACTGTAAATCTCCCAGATTGTTGATAGAACTGAAGTGCCGCCCTGTAGCTATAAAAACTTTAATACCTTTCTTTCTTAACATATCCAATGCTTCGATAGTTGACTGCGGAACTTCGTGGGTCTTAAAACTAACCAATGTCCCGTCTATATCGAAAAAAACTGCCTTAACCATACTTTTTAATAACCTAAATTTGATACAAAGATAAGAATAAATAAACACATGCATATTTTATATACCTTTGTAAGTAAGATCTTAATAACAATTTAATAGGTAAACTATGGAATACAGACAATTAGGAGGATCAGGACTATACGTGCCGGTTCTCTGTTTAGGAACTGCTACTTTTGGAGGTACAAATGGTTTCGAAGGTTGGGGACATACCCAGGTAGAAGAAGCCAGACGCATGATAAACCGTTGCCTCGACGCAGGCGTGAATCTGTTTGATACGGCGGATGCATACTCAGACGGATTATCTGAAAAGATATTGGGTAAAGCGATGGAGGGATTGAGAAATAAGTTACTGATCTCAACTAAAGCGACATTCAACCTGAATCCGGAAAGCCGTAATGCAATGGGGTCTTCCCGTTTTCATCTGATTGAAGCTTGCGAAGCCAGCCTGAAGCGGCTGAATACCGATCACATAGATATTTATCACATGCACGGGTTCGATGCCAATACTCCGGTAGAGGAAACGCTTCGCGCATTGGACGATCTGATCACAGCCGGTAAAATACGGTATATTGCCTGTTCGAATTTCTCCGGATGGCATCTGATGAAAGCATTATCAGTCTCCGAACGATACGGCTGGAGCCGTTATGTGGCACAGCAGGTGCATTATTCATTGCTTAACAGGGAGTTTGAATGGGAGTTAATGCCACTGGGTATCGATCAGAAAGTCGGCTCTATTATCTGGAGTCCTCTTTCTGCCGGCCGCTTAGGTGGGAGATACAGAAGAAATAATCCGATACCGGCTGACGGACGTGTAGCTCGCGGCGGCAGCCCTATTCCAGACGAAGCGACATCTTACGAACGGTTGTACAATATTATGGATGTATTGGATGAAATAGCCGAAGAGACGGGACATACTGTTGCACAATGTGCGTTGAACTGGTTATTGCAACGTCCTACTGTTTCCAGCCTGATCATTGGAGCCAGCACAGAGGAACAATTAAAACAAAACCTGGAAGCTGTCGGGTGGAATCTGACACCGGAACAGGTAAAACGTTTAGATGATGCCAGCCAGGTCACTCCCGTTTATCCTTATTGGCATCAGGCACAGTTCCCATTCCTGAATGCACAGATTCAGTTTTAGAACCTCATTTAACTTCATAAAAAAACGGAACCTTCTTTCGAAGATTCCGTTTTTACTATTTAGATGATCAAATAATCAATTATTCTTCAACACCCCATTGCTGTTTAGCCAGACGCTTGTAGTTATTCAGTCTCCACTTAGCGTTGTCTTCAGCAGCCTGGAACAATTCGCCTGCTTCAGCCGGGAACTGTTTTGTCAGAGACGCGAAACGTACTTCACCCTTCAGGAAGTCCTGGAACTTACTCCAATCCGGTTCTTTGCTGTCCAAAGAGAACGGATTCTTGCCTTCTTCTTCCAATGCCGGGTTATAACGCCACAAGTGCCAGTAACCACATGCTACTGCATCTGCTTCTTCCTGCTGGCTCTTACCCATACCCTTCTTCAAACCGTGGTTGATACAAGGAGAGTAAGCGATGATCAATGAAGGACCGTCATAAGCTTCAGCTTCGCGGATCGCTTTCAATGTCTGTGCCTGGTCAGCACC
Organism: Parabacteroides sp. AF18-52; assembly: GCF_003479145.1. Classification (NCBI taxonomy): domain Bacteria; kingdom Pseudomonadati; phylum Bacteroidota; class Bacteroidia; order Bacteroidales; family Tannerellaceae; genus Parabacteroides; species Parabacteroides sp. AF18-52. The sequence goes on along the minus strand of NZ_QUGR01000004.1, from coordinate 48,747 downwards.
CATTGCGATCTGGGCAACATATACGTAACCGTAAGTTGTAGCCATCAGCCCCAGATCTTTCTTACGTACTCTCTTACCAGCAGCTGCAAACTTAGCGATTGCACCGACCGGAGTAGCTTTAGAAGACTGACCACCAGTGTTAGAATAAACTTCGGTATCCAGAACCAGGATATTAACGTTCTTACCTGAAGCAATTACATGGTCGAGACCACCGTAACCGATATCATAAGAAGCACCGTCACCACCGATGATCCACTGTGAACGTTTTACCAGGAAGTGAGAAAGTTCCTTGATCTGTGCGCTAAGCGGACAGCCGTGAGTGATACCTTCTTCAGCAATAGCGATTATCTGAGGAGCCAGTTCTTTTGTCTTATCAGCATCGTTCTGGTTTTCAACCCATGCTTTCAACACTTCTTTCACTTCGGCAGGAGCATTTTCACCAGCGATAATTGCGTTCATTGCATTCGTCAGACGAGCACGCATCTTTTCGTTAGCCAGTTCCATACCCAGACCAAATTCACAGAAGTCTTCGAACAATGAGTTAGCCCAAGCCGGACCCTGTCCTTTTTCGTTTGTTGTATACGGAGTTGAAGGAACAGAACCTGAATAGATAGATGAACAACCTGTTGCGTTAGCTACCATTTCACGGTCACCGAACAACTGAGTTATCAATTTCACATACGGAGTTTCGCCACAACCGGAGCAAGCACCTGAGAACTCAAACAACGGAGTTGCAAACTGAGAGTTCTTCACGTTAGCTTTGATGTCAACCAGATGTTGTTTGCTTGTAACCTTTTCTGCACAGAAATCCCAGTTCGGAGCTTCGGCCAACTGAGTTTCCAGAGCAGCCATCTTAAGCGCTTTACCACCCTTCTTCGGATTACCCGGACAAACATCGGCACAGTTACCACAACCCAGACAGTCAAGAACGTCAACCTGGATACGGAACTGCATTCCTTCAAATTGTTTACCTGTAGCTTTCAAAGAGTTATTGAACGGAGCAGCAGCCTGTTCAGCAGCATCCAACACAAACGGACGGATAGAAGCGTGAGGACAAACATACGCACACTTGTTACACTGGATACAGTTATCCGGTTCCCAAACAGGAACAAAAGCAGCTACACCGCGTTTTTCGTATTTGGAAGTTCCCTGATGCCAAGTACCGTCTTCGATACCTTCGAATGCAGAAACCTTCAGCAGGTCACCATCCTGAGCATTGATAGGACGAACTACTTCGTTGATGAAAGCAGGATCGTTGTTTGCTACAACTTCATCATCCGGCAGGTTAGCCCATGACGGATCGACAGCAAGCTGAGTATATTCGCCACCACGATCGACAGCAGCATAGTTCTTATTAACTACATCTTCACCTTTCTTACCGTAAGACTTCACGATGAATTTCTTCATCTGTTCGATAGCCAGGTCAACAGGAATTACACCTGTGATACGGAAGAATGCAGACTGAAGGATTGTATTGGTACGGTTACCCAAACCGATTTCCAATGCAATCTGAGTTGCATTGATATAGTAAACAGTAATATTTTTCTGAGCGAAATAACGCTTTACCTTATTCGGCAGGTGTTTAGCCAACTCTTCGCCATTCCATACAGTGTTTAGCAGGAATGTACCGTTTTCACGCAAACCACGAGTTACATCGTACATACGCAGGTAAGCCTGAACGTGGCAAGCAACGAAGTTAGGCGTATTTACCAAATAAGTGGAACGGATCGGATGGTCACCGAAACGCAGGTGAGAACAAGTGAAACCACCAGACTTCTTAGAGTCATAAGAGAAATATGCCTGGCAATATTTATTTGTATTGTCACCGATGATCTTTACAGAGTTCTTGTTAGCACCGACAGTACCGTCAGCACCCAAACCGTAGAACTTAGCTTCGAACATGCCTTCACCACCCAAAGCGATTTCTTCTTTCTGAGGAAGAGAAGTAAATGTAACGTCGTCTACGATACCCAGTGTGAACTGGTTCTTCGGCATCGGCAATGCCAGGTTTTCATAAACGGCAAGGATCTGAGCAGGAGTAGTATCCTTAGAACCCAAACCATAACGGCCACCAACGATAACAGGAGCATTTTCTGTTCCGTAGTAGCAGTCTTTTACATCCAGATACAAAGGTTCGCCGGTAGCACCCGGTTCTTTTGTTCTGTCAAGAACAGCAATACGTTTCGCAGTCTTAGGAACAGCAGCCAGGAAGTGCTTAGCAGAGAACGGACGATACAAGTGAACAGAAACCAAACCAACTTTTTCACCCTGAGCCGTCAGGTGGTCGATAGCTTCACGGGCAGCTTCTGTTACAGAACCCATAGCAATAATTACGCGTTCTGCATCTTCTGCTCCGTAATAATCGAACAAACCATATTTGCGGCCTGTAAGTTTGGAGATTTCGTTCATATATTCTTCTACGATAGCAGGAACTGCTTCATAGTATTTGTTCGATGATTCTCTGTGCTGGAAGAAATGATCCGGGTTTTCAGCCATACCACGAGCTTCCGGTTTTTCCGGATTCAATGCACGTGCACGGAATTCAGCCAACGCCTTCTGGTCGATCAGCGGAGCCAGGTCATCATTTTCCAACGCTTCGATCTTCTGGATTTCGTGTGATGTACGGAAACCGTCGAAGAAGTTCACGAAAGGTACGCGAGACTTGATAGTAGCCAGATGAGCAACACCGGACAGGTCCATAACTTCCTGTACAGAACCTTCTGCCAACATTGCGAAACCTGTCTGACGGGCAGACATTACATCCTGATGGTCACCGAAGATACACAAAGCATGAGATGCCAATGTACGGGCAGACACATGGAATACGCAAGGAAGCAACTCACCAGCGATCTTATACATGTTCGGGATCATCAGCAACAATCCCTGAGAAGCTGTGTAAGTTGAAGTCAGGGCACCGGCTTGCAAAGAACCGTGAACTGCACCTGCAGCACCACCTTCCGATTGCATTTCCTGCACCAAAACCGTTTCGCCGAAGATGTTCTTACGTCCGGCGGCAGCCCATTCGTCTACATATTCTGCCATTGTAGACGACGGAGTGATGGGGTAGATAGCGGCTACCTCGCTGAACATATAGGAGATATGTGCAGCAGCCTGGTTACCATCACAGGTCAAAAATTTCTTCTGTTTTGTCATAGACTTTTACTATTAGTATTTAAAAGAATTTTATTAGTATAAAAAGCCAAAAAGCCAAAGCGGGATCATGTTGCCATCTCCTACTTCAACCTTATCAATAGCATAGTATAAATCGGGATTGTTTTTCACCTTCATACTTTCCTCTATCCTGAAATTATACTTTTCATTTACCAGAAAGTGAGCATTCTTTATTCCTTCATTCAGTCTATTGTCTTTCAAAAGCTGGTTATAGAAAAAAGATTCGCGCACTGCCTGTAGGTTAACCTCCATCGGACGGATGGGGTACATCAGATTCGAATTATACATATATACGGTAGAGGGCTTTTTCGGGAACGATTCGCCTACCGGATATAACATATTCATCAAACGGGCATCGGTCAGATACTTAATATAATTCATCACTGTCGCCCGAGATGTTTCTATATCTTTACTTAACTGACTTACATTCGGCGTACACGGCGCACTGATAGCCAGCAAATATAATAATTTTCGGAGCTTAGGCAAATAACTTTGCTCGATTTGTTTTATATATAAGACATCTACCTCCAACATCATATTCATTGTTTTCAGCAGATTCTCGGAGAAATTGCGTTTCTCCAGGAAAAAAGGATAAAAACCATGATGCAGGTAATCCTGAAAATAAGCCATCGGTTTGGCTACCGAACAGATATTACGGGCAATCTCCTGGTGGTTTGCGAGCACTTCCTCGAATGTGTAAGCCGGAAAATTGTTTCCCGACATCAGATTCAGAAACTCACGGAAAGAAAAACCACGCAAATTATATGAAACGACTTTACCCGAGAGATCCGGATTCTCTTCCTTCAACCGCATAACCGATGAACCGGAAAAGATAATCTTCAGATCTTCAAAATTATCATAACAGTAACGTAACTCTTTCGACCATCCTGAATATTTGAAAACCTGGTCGATCAACAGCACCTTCCCTCCTTTCGCTCTGAATTCAGAAGCGAAATCGACTAAAGTACGTTCTGTAAAATAAAAATGATTCAGATTAATATATAGGCACTCTTTATTATCAGCACCAAAATGTTCGCGGGCATAATCCAGTAAAAACGTAGTCTTACCTACTCCACGAGAGCCTTTGATACCGATCAACCGGTCATTCCAGTTAATCTCATCCATCAGCCCCCGGCGTACCGGTGCATGCAAATGTTCTACAAGGTATTTATGTGTTTTAAAGAATGCTTCCACCTTACTGTCTTACTATATAGGCCACAAAGATAGAAATTATCCTCTACTTTGCAATACCGAGATAGCAATTTTATTTTCAGTTGGCAATCTAAAGTTAACAATGCGTATTGACGTTTGAGAATTCAGAGTTGGCAGTTAATGGTCTTTTTAGAAATAAACCACTAACTGTCAATACTCTTATCTTATTCATTCAATTATCGTTACCCATCCGTAAGTATCAGGCTCGTCGCCATACTGAATACCACGTAGTTTATTATATAACTTTTCACAAACAGGACCCGGTTTGCCATCTTTGGCAATTACATAAGACTTATCGATATCCAAATCGTCGATTTGTGAGATCGGAGCGATAACGGCCGCTGTTCCGCATTCTGCCGCTTCATCGAATGTAGCGAGTTCTTCCACCGGAACCGGACGACGTTCAACGGTCAGACCCATATCGGCTGCCAATTGTTGCAAACTCTTATTGGTGATAGAAGGCAGGATGGAATGAGACTGCGGAGTGATGTAGCTATTGCCACGGATACCGAAAAAGTTTGCCGGACCGCATTCGTCCAGATATTTCTTTTCTTTCGGATCCAGATAAAGAACGGCTGCATAGCCTTTTTCTTTCGCTTTCTCTCCGGCAACGAGACTGGCTGCATAGTTACCTCCGACTTTGATAGTACCTGTACCCTGAGGTGCAGCACGGTCGTATTCACGCATGATACAAACCTTCGAAGGTTTGAAACCACCCTTGAAATAAGGGCCTACCGGTGTTACGAATATCATGAACATATACTCGGGAGCCGGCTTCACACCAACCTGTGCACCCAAACCGATCATCAGCGGGCGGATATATAATGCTGCTCCACTCTCGTAAGGAGGAACAAAACGTTCGTTCAATTTCACTACCTTGCGAACTGCTTCTTCAAACATTTCCACAGGAAGTTCAGCCATCTTGATACCACGGCTGGAAGCTTGCATACGTTTGCCGTTTTCATCCATACGGAATACACGGATCTTCCCGTCTTTTCCCTTGAATGCTTTTAACCCTTCAAACGACTCCTGTCCGTAATGGAGGCAAGTAGCTGCCATGTGAATATTGATAATTTCAGAAGAACTAACTTCCAATTCACCCCACTTACCATCGCGATAGTAACACCGTACATTGTAGTCTGTCTTCATATAACCGAATGCAAGATCAGACCAATTCATATTTTCCATATAATGTCGTAATTAGATTATGAACGCAAAAGTAAGCTATTTCAGATGATAATTGTTACTTTTGCAGCAAAAATAATTAAAATATGAAAGTTATTGATCTGATCAACGGCAGCAAAAGCACTGCTTTCTCATTCGAAATACTTCCACCCTTGAAAGGGAACAGCATACAGAAAGTGTATAATGTGATTGATAAACTAAAAGAATTCAATCCTAAATACATTAACATCACCTCACATCATAGCGAATATATATATAAGACTCTCCCTGACGGAAGTTTCCAGAAAGTGAACATCCGCAAACGTCCGGGTTCGGTAGCCATTGCTTCCGCTATTCAGAATAAATATGGTATTCCGGCCGTTCCGCATATCATCTGTAAAGGGTTTACGAAAGATGAGACGGAATATGCCTTGATTGACCTCAACTTCCTGGGTGTTTACGATCTGCTACTGCTCCGCGGAGATGTGAAAACACTGGAAGCCGGACAAAACACCGACCTGTACCACGAGCATGCAACCGGTCTGCAACAACAGGTGAATAATTTTAACAAAGGAATTGCTATAGACGGTTCAACCTTTGAGGCTAACGAAACTCCGTTCTCATACGGTATGGCTTGCTACCCGGAAAAACATGAGGAAGCTCCGAATATGGAATCGGATATCTTTTACCTGAAAGAAAAAGTGAAGAACGGAGCCGACTACCTGGTTACACAGATGTTCTTCGACAATGAAAAATATTATTCTTTTGTAGACCGTTGCCGTGCAGAAGGTATCACGGTTCCGATCATTCCGGGAATCAAGCCGGTCGTCTTTAAAACTCAGCTGACTGTATTACCAAAGATCTTCCGTTCTGATATTCCGGAACCTTTTGCTGCCGAACTGCGCAAATGCAAAAATGACGATGAAGTGAAAGCAGTAGGTGTAGAATGGTGTATCCAACAATGTAAAGACCTGATCGCTCACGGAGTACCAAGCCTGCATTTTTATACAATGATGGCAACGGACAGCGTTTATAAAGTAGCGAAAGAAGTATATTAAATCCTTTGGTGGAATCGTTGACCGCCAGGACACATTATCATGTCTTATAAATTAGAGGTAGATGTAATTCGAATTACACCTACCTCTAATTTTATTTAGTCCTCCCTTTGTTTGAAAAACATTAGACCGCTTTATGCAAATCGACCGAATGGCTTTACACCGTGATGCGGTTTAAATCCTTATCTTCACAATTATAGAAACCATCGATATGAATATTGTTTTGCGGATCGATTTCTACAACAGCAAAACTATTATTATCGGGCAACTTTCCTTCTATCATCCCTTTCATTGTCCAATAGTGGATATTATTACGGAAACTGTAATGTCCGGCATGATGATGTCCCTGAAATACTGCAAGTATATTTCCATTTGCCTCCAACAGAGGAACGATTTCGTCCGCATTACTAACACAAAGCGCCTTGCCAATATCAGAAAAACGATCCAGTAACTGATGTATAAAGATGACGACAGGTTTGTCTTTTTCCTTTAATTCTTCCTGCAACCACAACACCTGATCTTTAGGAATAAAAGCCTTTGTCCAATCAAAATTCCCTCTATCATAAGGTGTTCCGTCCAGATTATGATTTGCATCCAGTACTATGAATTTTATATCATTACAGATAAATGAGTAATATGTTTTCTTATCGGCATCACCATGATTGGAGGTATGTTGTAAAAAATCCTCTTTTGAGATACTGTCCATATCATGGTTTCCTAAAACATGATAAACAGGTCCCTGAAAAGTCTGAAACTCCTTTTCTATTTCATCCAGATAAGTAAGGGTTCGCTCTCTCTGAGGTACATTGTTCTGATCTTTAAGATCACCCAACTCGATCACGAAATCCAGATTTGACTCATTGAAAACACCGATGGCCTCTTTCAACTTTTCCATCGTCTGAGGAAAATAACGTGTTCCGTAAGGTTCACGTCGTGAATAGTGCAGATCTGTCACAATCCCAAAGCGAACGGGACGTTGCTGACGGTCACAGGATATAAAAGAAGGAGAAGCGGCCAAAAGCAATGCTCCCCCACATGTTTTTTTCAAAAATAAGCGTCTGTTCATCATATTATAAGTTTCATAGATTTAAAAGTCAATCAGCACGCTGTCAGACACAACATACCCCTGATATTGACTTACAAAGTTAATAAAAAGTCAATACCTTTGACTATAAGCACCTATCTACCGCTTATATCACATGTTCCAAATATTCTTTTAATATCAAAGCATGATTATGATCCGGACTTTTTGCGGCGTAAAGCAATGTCACTACCGGATACTTTTTTATCTCTTCAACAAACTGCTTTACCGCATCCAAACCGCTCAGTTCCTTTTGGTATAATGCGGCAAACTCATTCCATCTTTCATCGGGTGCCTGATGAAACCATTCACGTATTTCAGGAGAAGGCGTTACGTCTTTTGCCCATAAATCATAATGGACAGCCTCTTTTTTCATACCTCTCGGCCATAAACGATCGACAAAAACCCTATAGCCGTCCGAACTTTCCGGATCTTCATATATCCGTTTTAACTTTATCTGTGTCATATCCATTTATGTATTATATTTTCTATATAAACAAGGTTTATGGCCATATTGTTAGCATTCATTTCTTTCCCATATTTTCTACATTTTCTCAGAACTTTCCAGCAGTCCATGATGTTTATTAAGTACAAAACATAAAACTAAAAGTATTATGAGTACAACAGTAAAATCGGAACAAAAAGAAAAAGCAGCCCATACATCAAACAAAGAGCTAGCAGCATTTATCGGAGAACTTTTCTCATTCAACAGCAGTCTTAAACTTTTTCATTGGAGCGTAACCGGAGCAGGTAGTTATGCTAAACACATGGCATTGGATGAAGCCGTTGCTTCAGTACTCGATGTGATCGACAGAATTACGGAAACAACATACGCTATGGTGGGCGACCTGCAAATAACTATTCCTGAAACAAAAACGCCGAAGGATATTGTAAAACATGCATCAGATTTCTACAACTACGTAGAAAAACACAGAGATCTATTCCCTGAAGCATTCTCACAATCCATTATCGACGACTATCAGGAAGCGATCCAGCAGTTGCTTTACAGATTGGTCAGATTACAATAAACGACCGAACGGTCAGCAAGTTATTTTTTAGAGTTTATATATTTACAAAAAAGGAGCTGTCTTTATTGACAACTCCTTTTTATATTTTTCAGACTTCTGAGTATTCATATCTCACAAACAAACCTATCTTTGTTAAATGGGACAGATAGGAATAAAAAAATTAGAGACAGATATACAAACTCGTAATGATCTATGTGTTACACAAAATCCTTACGGAGAATTTGAGTTGACAAGCATCTATAATGAAACCCAATCAATCGGTGGACACAGGCTACTAAAAAATTGGGTAACCTATCCCATCAGCGACATGGGGGTACTTCACAATCGTATCGAATCCATTCGGGTCGGAGGAATCGCAGATCTAAAAATAGATGGTGATTCTTTGGATTTTATCGAATATTATTTGAATTACGACGAGCCGCCTCCTATAACAACACTGGAAGTTATCTCTTACTATCAATGGCTAAAAAACAAATTCCAGAATAATCCATGGAATTATATAAAAAAACGGGGATGTTTGTACTTATGCGAACTGATCAGGGAATTGCGAAAAATATCATCTGCTGAATATGAAGCAGGTCAACCGAATGCAGTCAGACGAACCATACGAATGATCCGTTCTTATATGGAAAGTAGCACATTCGCTTCTATTCCTGACAAAGAGACTGCATGTAGTTGCTACGAAACAGACCAACTCGATTATATTTTCCGTAATAAAGGTAAAGTGGCGGTTCAGGGAATACTCGATATAGTATATGAACAGGATGCGTTCCAATCAGCACATAAAATAGCCTGCGAAAAAGGCTACTGTTATCCGGAATTGTATTCCGACAGTTCCAGGTTAGTCATACACGACTTCTTCCACCCCGCATTGCCAAAGGCTGTACCTAACAGTTGGAATTTGGAAGAAAAACACATAAATATTTTCACAGGGTCCAATATGGCGGGTAAATCGACTACACTAAAAGCATTATCATCGGCCATCTGGCTAGCGCATGCGGGGGTACCGGTACCGGCAAGCCGAATGCTTTGCCCAGTATATAATGGCCTTTTCACTTCCATCAATTTACCGGACTCTTTAAAAAAGGGAGAAAGTCATTTTTATGCAGAAGTTCTGCGGATCAAGAGTATATTGGAAAAGGTAAGGGATGGAAACGGTTACTTCATCGTATTCGACGAACTTTTCCGGGGAACAAACGCCCGGGATGCCTACGAAGCATCGGAAATAGTACTTGCCCTATTGAATAAACATACCAAGAGCAAATTCCTCCTTTCCACTCATATCATAGAACTTGCAGAGACTTTTTATAATGAAAAGACATGTCAGTTCAACTATATGGAATCTGAAATAAAAGATGATCGTTTCATCTGTAGCTACAAGTTGAAAGAAGGAATCTCCGAATCCCGCATCGGCAGCTGGCTTGTTAAAAAAGAACTAACCATAGATTAATCCACCGCCCACTGCTTCATCTCGTACATATCCAGATACTCTTCCCATTCCGGATCGACTTCTGTATAGATAGATATCGGAAGCAATTCGAACGGTGCCAGCGCTTCATTCAACCGTTCGCCAAAGACACGGACCGTACGGGTATAATAAACCCACACCTTCTCTCCTGCCCCGGTATAAACACCTGTCAGAATAGATAATTTATCTTTCTCCATCGCCTTCCGCAAAGTTTCCTGAACGGTTTCCATTTTCTCAGCGAGTTCATCCTCCGGCATACCTTTATCATCTCCTTCATACTTCCAGGTGATCTCAGCACGTTCCTTGAATTTTCCCGACTGGATAAACTCCGTCAACTCATCACGCCCGCTAACCGTAACCAAATGCCCCGCCTCATCTTCCGAAAGCGCAGTAAACCACTCATTGCTTAATTTCATATGTATTTATTTTATTTCCTGTTTGTATTAGATGACAAAGATACTGGTTTATAAAACTCCTTCAGTAAAAAACTTACTGAAAATCGTTATTTTACCGACCCATGCCAACATTAAATTCTACAGTCGTAAATACTGATCCTAAACGAAGATACATTCCATAGGTTCCATACGGACCATAGTTCTTATCAACCGGTTTCAATAATGTAATAGTTAATTTTCGATCATTAATCTGTATATCGAAAGCATCCTTATCGCTGTCTAAATAAGCATTTGATACACATTCTACATCTTTAGGCAACGTATATTCAAGACTTTCTCCTACATAATCAATATACCCCATGAGCTTTTCATACTCAGGAAGTTCCGGAGCTTCGGGATAGGTCAATGCATATTTAACAGTAGCACCTGTCATCACATTTTCATTAACTATCGGAGAAACCACATAAGCCTTATAATAACCTGATCCTACCAAAACGGCACACTTTCCCGAAGGAAATTCACGCAAAACATCCCGGTCATATATCTGATATAAATGCCCCGGAACAACAGCTACCTCCCGAGCAAGATTATTCAATTGCAACTGGACATCCACCCCGAGTCCGGAAGTTTCTCCTGCATCGGCAATGTAACAATAATTAGTTTTAAAGTTGTTGGATTTGTTGATATAAACATCAGAATTACCTAACATTGTCTTATCCCCTTCCTCGTTCAACATATTCAGCGTAACGGCATCATCCGGATCTTTGATTTCATCATCACCACAACTCACCAAATTAAATACACAAAGGAACAACGATAGCATTCCGAATAAATGTTTAACTTTCATACTCTCTTTTATTTAATTAATTCAAACTTAAAACTCACTCGATTTAATCTCATTTTTCCGCTTCTTCCACAACTGCCAGCTATTAAAAATATTCTGCCAGATATTACACACCAATCATCACATACAACCGATTATCAATAAACAATCCTACCTATTACTAATAGTGGGTAACAAAAGACATTTACTTGCCCAAAAAGAAACAATATTTTTGCTTTACAATAGCTTTTTCAGTTCCTCAATGTCCGGTAGGGCGTTACGAAGTCGTTCCGGCATATCTTTGGATGCACGGTAAGTAGCGACTCCCATCGGCTTATTATAATCACGAACTGCAAATTCTACAAAGGTTTGATTCATTTCTCTGCAAAGGATTATTCCGATAGAGGGATTTTCATGTGGCTTTCTGATATATGTATCTAAAGCAGATAGATAAGTATTCAATTGTCCTAAATAGGATGTACGGAATTTCCCTGATTTCAACTCTACCGCGACCAGAGAATTAAGTTCCCGATTGAAAAAGAGCAAATCAATGAACACTTCTTCTCCTGCAACCTCCACACGGTATTGATTGCCTATAAAGCTGAAATCTTGTCCAAAGGTCATGATGAACTTCTTCACATTGGCTACAATCGCCTTTTCCACTATCTTTTCATCTAAATTTTTCTCTTGTTCATCCAATTCCTCCACATTGATGAAATCAAGCAAGTATTCATCTTTGAATGAACAAACAGCTTTAAGTGCATGCTTTGTATCGGGTAATGTTTGTGCAAAATTATTAGGTAAAGTTCCCCGATGGCGGTATAGGTCTGCTTTTAAATAATCCCTTAAAGTATATTTGCTCCAATAGCGAGTGGCACACTCATGTATATAAAACAATCGTGCTTCCAAACTCTTAGCTTTAGATATGATTTCTGTATGATGACTAAAGCCGATTGAAAGGAAATCTGCCCAATTAAATTCGTCAGCCGCTGGCTGGCGAATTGCATTCAACAGCAATTTTTCATCCAACACAAAATCGTCAACCGCTGGCTGGCGATTTAAAACGATCTCCCATTCTTCATAGAAAATCCGCATATTCTTTATATTCGAAGCTGAAAATCCTCTTAGTCCCGGTAACTCTTTCTGCAACATGGAAGATATCTGCTCAATTGCGCCTTTCCCCCAAAAGCCTGTACGAGAGTTTTCCGACACGTAACGTCCAATACCGTAATAAAGAGACAGCTGCACCTTATTCACCGATACGACAGCACGGTGTTGACTGCGCAAAATAGCCTCTTTTATGGCCTTCACTGCTTCTACATAATTCTGATTTATATTCATTTACACTTTGGTGTTATTATTTGCAAAAGTACAAAATAACGATATCAAAAAGAAAGCAAAGGTGTTTTTCTCTTTTCGCCTGCATGTTAGTATCAAAGTCAGCTATTCCACATTTTTCCGCTTCTTCCACAACTGCCAGCTATTAAAAATATTCTGCCAGAGTACGTAAGAACCCGGGCCCACCGATGAAACAGGGTCCAGATAGGTATAAGCCATCCAGATAGCCAACACAGTATTTTTCTGTCCTAAAGCCTGACCGGCACTGATACGGTCTTTATAGATCGTACCGATCCGTTTACCCAGGTAGAATTGAAGGGCACAAGTGATAAAACCGGCCAAAGCAATCAGTATTTGTACGCTCCCCGGCACCTCACTGGTCATCAAAGACTTCACCGTCTGCCCTGTTACAATAGCCAACGCTGCTCCCCACAAATAAAAAGCCAGGTCATGAAAGCCCAGCAGGAAATGATGAACTTTCGGAAGGACATATCGGAAGAACAAAGCCAGGAAAAACGGGAACAGCAATAAAGGAAATACTTTACCCAATATCTTCAGGAATGCAGTAAAAAAAGTAATATCCGCATGCGGCTCTACCAATGGAAAGATCAAAGGGACAGCTACTGCCGCCAATATATTAGATAATAATGTATACGTAGTCAAGCTGGAAGCACTTCCGCCCAGTTTCCCCGTAATGACCGCTGCAGCTGTTGCCGTCGGACAGATAAGGCATACCATAGCAGCCTCAAACACCTCCCGGTAAGAACCGTCCATCGGGATGAATATCAATAAAGCAGCCAAAACCGAAGCCGAAACAATCTGAAAAAGCAACAACCATCCATGCCAGGGTGAAGGCATCAATTCCCGCCAGTCTACCTTACAAAAGGTTAACAGTAACTGTGCAAAGATCAGGAAAGGGGTAATATAAGCAACGAAAGTATTGACAAACGGTTTTGTCGGCTCCAGAAATGTGAAGTTGGCAAACACAAAATAACCTAACACACCGGCCAACATTGCAATAGGCAATGTCCAGTTTTTCAGAAATTTCAACATGAGACCTATTCTATTTTATTCCGCTGCAAACTTACAAAACATCTGTTACTTTCTGACTATAATGTCACCGAAATCCGACAAATGCTCTCCGGAGCAAACTAAAAACACATCACAATCCCTCTCAAATCCCAGGCAAACTGCGTATATTCATCCTGGGTTATTTTCCCTTTCGTTGTCAGGACAACCAGATCATGACCGTGAAATCCTTCGCGATACGGCGGATGGATATGCGGATACGGATTTGCAGAAAAACCGTTCAATTCATAAAAATGAAGCCGTTTGGCCGAAACATCATCCGTTACCGGATCAATTTCCAGCAAAAGCCTTTTATCACAACTATCCTGCAAGGCTTTCAGCACAATACTTCCATATCCTTTTCCTCTCAGATCCGTATGAATAGCGAAATGTTCGATATATAAATAATGAGTAAATTCCCAATAGGCAATAAAACCGACAAACGTCCCGTCCTCCACATAAGCAACTAAATGATAAGAAGGAGAAGAGAAAGCCAACAACTGCTGTTCCTCCGTCCGTTGCTCGAAGATTGGAAAACTAATCCGATATAACTGTTCAAAATCTGCATATAAAGGAGATTGCTTATCTGCCACTCTTATCTGTTTCATCCCTGCACGTTTTTGCTTTACAAAAAATTAGCCGAATAGTTCTATCCGGCTAACTTCTTCTTATCTATGATATTATTTTATTTACGGAAAGGAGCTTTCACAACCTGTGCTTTCAGGTTACGGTTACGAACCTTTACAAAAAATTCAGAACCGACTTTCGCATATTCGGGTTTCACATAGCCCATACCGACCCCCTTCTTCAATACAGGAGACATAGTTCCGGATGTAACCACACCGATCACGTTATCTTCCGCATCAACGATCTCATAACCGTGACGGGGAATACCTTTATCTACTAATTCGAATGCACACAATCTACGTGTCACACCTTCTTTCTTCTGACGTTCCAGTTCCGCACGGTTAGTAAAGTCCTTGCCGTCTACAAATTTAGTGATCCAACCCAATCCGGCTTCGATCGGAGATGTCGTATCATCCAGGTCGTTACCATACAGGCAGAAGCCCATTTCCAGACGAAGCGTATCTCGTGCTCCCAGACCGATCGGCTTGATGCCTTCCGGCTTACCGGCTTCGAAGATAGCATTCCAGATAGTCATGGCATCATCCAGGTAGAAATACAATTCAAAACCACCGGCACCGGTATAACCCGTATTGGAAATGATCACGTTCTTGCAACCAGCAAATTCACCTGTTACAAAAGAATAATAAGGTATGGAAGAAAGATCGACCGGAGTCAGGCGCTGAAGCACTTCCACAGCTTTCGGTCCCTGGATGGCCAGCTGAGCGGTACGGTCGGAAGAATTTTCCAGTTCTGCACCGACAGTGTTATGGCTTACACACCAATCCCAGTCTTTTGCGATATTACCGGCATTGACAACCAACAGATATTTTTCCGGTTCGAAATGGTAAACCAACAGGTCGTCCACAATACCACCTTTATCGTTAGGGAAGCAAGTATACTGTGCTTTGCCTAAAGGCAGAACAGACGCGTCGTTGGAAGTAATACTCTGGATAAAAGCCAGTGCGTTCGGACCTTTCACCCAAAATTCACCCATGTGAGATACGTCGAATACACCTACGCCATTCACAACGGTCATGTGTTCATCAATAATGCCGGTATACTCGATTGGCATGTTATAGCCGGCAAATTCGTGCATTTTTGCTCCCAATGCGATATGCACATCGGTAAACGGAGTCGTCTTCATGTTATTAATTTCGTTTAAGATTTTTGAGCTAACAGCTCGGTTATTTTTATGATTGTTTGCATACTTTTTTCCAGCGAGTTAACCGGAAGGAACTCATAACGTCCGTGGAAGTTCAGGCCGCCCGCAAAAATATTCGGACAAGGCAATCCCATAAACGACAGACGTGCCCCGTCCGTACCGCCACGAATCGGTTTAACCAACGGTTTGACACCGGCTGCTTCCATCGCTTCGAATGCCAGGTCTACAATATGTTTCTTCGGTTCAACCACCTCACGCATATTATAATACTGGTCACGCAACTCCAACGTCGTGCTGCCCGGGTGAATCTCGTTCATACGTTTCACCCACATGTCCAGTTGTTTCTTCTTTTCTTCAAACAAAGTGCGTACATGGTCACGAATGATATAAGATAAAGAAGCCTCTTCTACCGTACCCGACATATTGGTCAGATGATAGAATCCTTCATATCCTTGTGTATGTTCGGGACGTTGCGATGCAGGCAACCAGGAAGCGAACTCGATAGCCAGCAATGAAGCATTCAGCATCTTGTTTTTCGCATAACCCGGATGGACATTCAGACCTTTGAATGTTATTTTGGCAACGGCGGCATTGAAGTTTTCGTATTCCAATTCACCGATCTGTCCGCCGTCAATGGTATAGGCCCATTCGCAACCGAACTTCTCTACATCAAAATGATTGGCACCCTCTCCTATCTCCTCGTCGGGAGTGAAGCCGATGCGAATCTTTCCATGTTCGATTTCCGGATGCTCTTTCAGATACTGGATCGCTCCGATAATAGCCGCTACGCCTCCTTTGTCATCGGCACCCAGCAAAGTTTTACCGTTAGTCACGATAATCTCCTGATCCTTATAATCGTTCAGTTCGGGGAACATCAGCGGAGAAAGAACCACATTCTCTTCAGCGCACAATACGATATCGCCGCCTTTATAATTTACGATGCGTGGAGTCACATCTTTACCTGACATATCAGGGCTGGTATCCAAATGGGCAATAAAACCGATAGTCGGTATTTTTTTATCTGTATTGGCAGGAAGGGTGGCCATCAGGTAACTGTTGTCATCCAAAGAAATATCATCCAGACCTAACTCTTCCAGTTCTTTTACCAATGCTTCTGCAAATACTCGCTGTCCCGGAGTACTCGGCGTTGTACGTGTCTCTTCGTTCGACTGGGTATCGAACGTGACATACTTCAGAAATCTATCTAATACGGTCATAAGTTATACTTTTATATTTAAACCATAAAAGTATATAAAGAGCAACGAATAACAAAATAAATTGAACGTTACTTTTGGCTTGATCCAAAAGTAACCAAAAGATCAAGGCTGCACCTGTTATAATATATAAGTGCAGCCTTGATCTTTTGCCTACTTTTCCATCAGGGAAAGTAGTTAAAAACAACCATTGCCGTTATAGCAATGCGTACAAACACATTCCCTCGGCAAGCCGATCGATGCGATCAGATCTTCAACCGTATTGAATTTCAATGTAGTAATATTCAGCTTTTCACGGATACGTTCTACCAGTTGATTATACTGCTCGGTTCCGGTCGTTGCATATTTATCCAGATCCTTTGCATCGTCGCCTTCCAGCTCTTTAACGATCCGGCGAGCAATCAATTCCAGATGTGATTTAGATGCAGAGAAACCGACAAACGGACAAGCATGCAGGATCGGAGGACATCCGATTCTCATATGTACCTCTTTCGCACCATATCCGTACAATATATTGACATTGTCGCGAAGCTGTGTACCGCGTACAATAGAGTCGTCACAGAAAATAACCCGTTTACCTTTCAGCAGCTCCCGGTTAGGGATCAACTTCATCTTGGCTACCAGATCACGGACAGCCTGGTTGGCCGGAGTAAAACTACGAGGCCATGTCGGCGTATACTTTACGATAGCACGACGGTAAGGAATACCTTTTCCTTCGGCATACCCCAGAGCCATACCGATACCGGAATCAGGAATACCCGAAACGAAATCAGCATCCACCTCATCCTTCTTCGCCATCGTCATACCGCTCGCATAACGGGAAGCATCTACATTCACCCCTTCATATTCAGACACCGGATAACCGTAATAAACCCACAGGAATGAACAAACCTGCATTTTCTTATTCGGCTTACGCAACTGCGTCATCTTGTCTGCAGTAAGCATAACGATCTCGCCCGGCCCTACATTATATTCAATCTCATAACCCAGATTCGGGAAACTACAAGGTTCGCTCGAAGCGGCATAGGCCCCCTCCTTCTTTCCGATCAACACCGGAGTACGTCCCCACTTATCACGGGCGGCAAGAATACCCTCCTCCGTCAGGACAAGCATCGAACAAGACCCCTTTATTTTTTCGAATACAATTTCTATACCTTCAACAAAAGTTTTACCCTGGGAAATCAGCAACGAGATCAATTCGGTCTGATTGATCTGTCCTGAACTCATTTCCGAGAAGTGACAACCTTTATCCAACAACTCATTCTGCAGTTCCTCCAGGTTATTCACCTTGGCAACCGTTACTACTGCATATTTGCCTAAATGAGAATTAATGAAAATTGGTTGAGGATCTGTATCACTAATGATACCTATACCGGAATTTCCCTGGAATTTCTCCAGTTCACTTTCAAAACGAGTACGGAAATAAGAATTTTCGAGGTTATGGATCGAGCGTTTGAAGACGCCATTGTAAAGAGTTGCCATACCGCCTCGACGGGTTCCCAGATGGGAATTATAATCTGTGCCGTAAAATAAGTCGGTGGCACAGGATGAATTAGAAATAGTTCCGAAAAAACCACCCATTGTCCTTAGTGTTTTTGATTTTTGAATTAGGGCACAAAGTTACAAGAATATTTAGAATATACTAAAAGAGATCGCATACAATCAGAACCACCCTATAAATAATATTCTCCGCATAGATGTCAACCACATTTTCATTTTGACGCAGAAATTCTCCTAATCGGTCCTTTTTGATACGTTAAAATATATTACCCGCGGGGGTATTTTTATTTATCCGGTATAGTAATCCTATTTTCCCGCTATAGAAATATCATTTTGTCAATCGAAAAAAGCGGGTTATTACTACCCCGTACTTCCGAGCTTTAATTTAATTACATTTTTTAACTATGATAAAACATTAAGGAATACAGCCATTTATAAATAAAAATATGCTCCGGAGCATAAAAACACTTGCATTGTAAAAAATAATATCTACTTTTGCACCCGGGTAAGTCCTACACGGCATGCTCCCTCGGAATCCCCCAGGGCTTGACCGCAGCAAGGGTACTTGGTTGTAGCGGCGCGATGTAGTAAGCTTACCCACCTGCCTCTTTAGCTCAGTTGGCCAGAGCACGTGATTTGTAATCTCGGGGTCGTTGGTTCGAATCCGACAAGAGGCTCAGAAATGAGGAAGTTTATTTAAATAAGCTTCCTCTTTTTTATTATTATATACCTTGTATATTATAACAAAAGGATTAATTTTGCTGATAGAAACTTTAAAACAGCAATATAATGGAAGAAAATAAAGGTCTATTATTAAAAAGCGCGATGACTTATGGATTAGCCATGGGAATCTTTTGGGTGATAAAATATCTGTTCTTTATTTTCAGCAACACGGTTCCTGCGCTTAACATTATATATATAGTACTCACTCTGACAGTACCGTTCATCGCTTATTATCTGACGAAACGTTACAAACAGGATATCGGCGGTAAGATCAGTTTCTTTCATGCCTGGCGTTTCGGTACGATGTTGTACTTTTTTGCCGCACTGATCGTTGCTTTGGAACATTTCGTATTCTTCCAGTTCATCGCTCCGGCTGATTTCCTGAGTAATTCGGTCAACCAGATGATAGATGTCCTGAAAGATTCACAGGTAAGCACCGAAGTAATGGAAGCAATAGGAAAAACCAATTTCACTCCTATCCATATGGCTATTCAAGGTATTTTCAATAATATATTCTACGGAATCATACTATCGATACCGGTAGCAGCCATCTTGTGCAGGAACAATGAAACCGGTGCAATCAGACAAGAACAATAAGGAGAAACAATACAAATAATGGACATATCAGTAGTTATTCCGTTGTACAACGAAGCCGAGTCTCTACCCGAATTGGAAGCATGGATAGAGCGGGTGATGAAAGAACATAACTTTACTTACGAAATAATATTTGTAAACGACGGCAGCACAGACAATTCATGGGAAGTGATCCAGGAGTTACAACAAAAGAACTCATGCATCAAAGCCATCAAGTTCCGCCGGAATTACGGTAAATCCCCCGGATTGCATTGCGGTTTCCAACGGGCAAAAGGCGATGTCGTCATCACAATGGATGCCGATCTGCAGGACAGCCCGGATGAAATACCTGAACTGTACCGTATGA
This sequence comes from Parabacteroides sp. AF18-52, assembly GCF_003479145.1. Taxonomy (NCBI): domain Bacteria; kingdom Pseudomonadati; phylum Bacteroidota; class Bacteroidia; order Bacteroidales; family Tannerellaceae; genus Parabacteroides; species Parabacteroides sp. AF18-52. The sequence continues at coordinate 28,778 of NZ_QUGR01000004.1, read as the reverse complement.
TTAAGGAAGACGGATACGATCTTGTCTCCGGATGGAAAAAGAAACGGTATGACCCGCTGTCGAAGACACTCCCGACCAAACTGTTCAATGCTACAGCACGCAAATTTTCCGGGATCGACAACCTGCACGACTTCAACTGCGGACTGAAAGCCTACAAAAGTGTCGTGATTAAAAATATCGAAGTGTATAACGATATGCACCGCTATATCCCCTATCTGGCTAAGATAGCCGGATTCCACAAGATCGGTGAAAAAGTCGTACAACACCAGGCACGCAAATACGGGACCACCAAATTCGGGCTGAACCGCTTCGTGAACGGCTATCTCGACCTGATCACACTATGGTTCACTTCCAAATTCGGAAAGAAACCGATGCACTTCTTCGGACTATGGGGTAGCGTGATGTTCTTCATCGGCTTTATCGCCCTGGTCTTCGTATTAACCATGAAGCTGATCTCTATGTTCTCCGGCGATCTGCGTCCTTTGGTGACCAATTCCCCGTATTTCTATATCTCGCTTACCGCGATGATCCTCGGAACACAAATGTTCCTGGCTGGATTTATCGGTGAACTGATCTCGAGGAACTCGCCCAACAGAAACAACTATAAGATAGAATCAGAAATATGAATACACTTGAGCTGATACAGAAACGCTGTTCGATCCGCCAATATGCACCCACTGCGGTGGAAGAGGAAAAAATAGACTACCTTCTGGAAGCAGCACGCCTGGCCCCTTCGGCTGTTAATTTCCAACCCTGGTATTTTCTGGTGGTAAAGGAAGACGAGGGACGCCGCAAACTACAGGAATGCTATCCGCGGGAATGGTTCAAACAGGCCCCGTTGCTGATACTGGCTTGCGGAGACCACAGCCAGTCGTGGAAACGGCAATCCGACGGTAAAGATCACATGGACATCGACGTAGCTATTGCTACGGAACATATCTGCCTGGCAGCTACCGAACAAGGTTTGGGAAGTTGCTGGGTTTGTAATTTCGATACGGCCCTGTGCCGGAAACATTTCAATCTGCCGGAAACGGTAGAACCGGTGGTAATCCTGGCGATAGGTTACCCCGAAAATCCGGATCTGTTCGCTAAGACTCCGAAGAAAAGGAAAGCGACGGACGAGGTTAGCAAAAGGGAAACATTTTAATTTATGTCAATTATAGAAATAGTGTTACTAGCCATCGGATTATCGATGGACAGTTTAGCCGTGTCTGTAACCGGCGGTGCCGTCATCCGGAACTGCACCGTTTGTAATATGGTTAAGATCGGCTCTTTTATGGGTATCACACAAGCCACAATGACGGTTTTAGGCTATTTGGCTGGCGTCGGATTCCAGAAATACATTACAGCCTTCGACCACTGGATCGCATTTGTCCTGTTGCTTTACCTGGGCGGCAAGATGATTTACGACAGCACCCAGGAGGAAGATGAGGATTGCAAAACGAATCCGCTCTGCAACAAAACATTGTTCGGACTATCCATAGCCACCAGTATCGATGCGCTGGCTATCGGTATCTCGTTGGCAATCCTGAAATCGGATATCGTTATCCAGGCATCCCTGATCGGTATCGTCACTTTCCTGATGTCGGCCTTCGGCGTTTATTTCGGAAGCCGCTTCGGACGGAAAGTAGATTTGAAACTCGATCTGCTCGGCGGACTGATCCTGATAGGTATCGGAGCAAAAATATTAATAGAACACCTGTTCTTAAGCTAATAAAGGAAATATATGAAAAGTCAGGAATTACGTAAACTGGCACCGGAACTCGACTCGCTTCGCCTTGGCAGCGGCTGGAGCATCGAAGACCTGAGCAAACCACAGATCATCGTTGAAAGCAGCTACGGGCACAGCCATCCCGGAAGCGCCCATCTGAACAAACTGGTGGAAGAAGCCGGAAAAGGAATCAACGACGCCGGAGGACGGGCAGCCAATTACTATGTTACTGACATTTGCGACGGTGAAGCACAAGGCCATGACGGAATGAACTACTCACTCGTATCGCGCGACCTGATGGCAGCCATGATGGAGATACACGTCAAAGCAACCCCTTTCGATGCAGGCGTTTTCATCACCAGTTGCGATAAATCGGTCCCGGCTCACCTGATGGCAATCGCCCGCCTGAATATGCCGGCCCTTCTCATACCGGGAGGCATTATGAAAGCCGGTCCCAATCTGCTGACATTGGAACAGATCGGAACGTACAGTGCCCAATATGAACGGAAAGAGATTACCGAAGAACAATTCTTCACCTACAAGAAAGAGGCTTGCCCTACTTGCGGGGCCTGCTCGTTCATGGGAACGGCTTCCACCATGCAGGTCATGGCTGAAGCACTAGGCATCGCGCTCCCCGGTTCAGCCTTGATCCCGACTCATATACATTATTTAAAAGAGGTATCCCGCTATGCCGGTCAACGTTCCGTCGAATTGGCTAAAGAAGAATTAGCACCATCCGACATCCTGACGATCGATGCTTTCAGGAATGCGATCATGGTACATGCCGCCATCGCCGGTTCCAGCAACAGCCTGCTGCATCTGCCTGCCATCGCTCACGAACTAGGCATCGAACTTCCGGCAGAACTGTTCGATGAAATACACCGGCAAATCCCATTCCTGCTGAATATCCGTCCGAGCGGATTCTGGCCGGGCGAATACTTCTGGTATGCCGGTGGCGTTCCTGCCATTATGGAACAACTAAAAGGCGTACTAAACCTGGATGTCCGGACAGTCACCGGCAAATGCCTGGGAGAAAACCTCGAAACCCTGCAAAGAAACGGCTTCTACGAAGGATGCAACAAATACCTATCCCCGCTTGGAGTAAAATCCGGAGATATTATCAAATCTTTTGAAACCCCGATCCGGAAACAAGGAGCCATTGCCATATTAAAAGGTAATCTTGCGCCGGAAGGAGCCGTTGTCAAACACGCCGCCATCTCCCCCAACCTGATGCAGGCAACATTGACAGCCCGTGTATTCAACAGCGAAGAGGAAGCATTGCATGCCGTATTACAAAAAGATATCCACCCGGGAGATGCCGTATTTATCCGCTACGAGGGTCCGAAAGGCAGCGGTATGCCTGAAATGTTCTACACGACGGAAGCGATCGCCTCCGATCCTGAACTCGCGGAAAGCATCGCCCTCATTACCGACGGACGTTTTTCCGGAGCCACCCGTGGTCCCGCCATCGGCCACGTCTCACCGGAAGCCTACGAGGGTGGCCCTATCGCCCTGGTGGAAGACAACGACCTGATCCGTATCGACATCCCGGCACGCAAGCTCGACATCATCGGAACAAACGGACAGCAACTGCTCCCTGAAGAAACAGAACGTATCTTGTCAGAACGCCGGAAGCGATGGATACAACCTGCATCCCGCCATACAAACGGCATCCTGGATATTTTCACACACAATTGTGCTTCTCCCATGAAAGGGGCCTATATGGAAAACAGAAAGGCTTAACCATTGACCTTGGTTGAATTACAATAAATTTTAGTATCTTTGCAGCGCTAAAATTTAAAGAGATGTACAAGAAGATTTACCTGGTGCTCAGCTTATGGATACTCATTTTCACAGCCTGTACAAAACAGAAACAATATTTTGAAGAAAGTGGTTCCGTTTTCCATACAATCTATCATATCAAATATGAAGGTTCTGAATTATTGACTGAAAAGATCGATGCCGAACTTCAGAAATTCAATCTTTCTCTGAATCCGTTCAATCCGAACTCAATCATATCGAAAGTGAACCAGAACGAACCTGTCGAAGCAGACGACTGGTTCATCGAGGTATTCAACAAAGCCAAGGAAGTATCCGATCATTCGGAAGGAGTCTTCGACATAACCTGCGCCCCGCTCGTCAACCTGTGGGGATTCGGTTTCAGCAAAATGGACAGCGTAACCCCTCAGATGATCGACAGCATCAAACAATTTGTCGGTTATCAGAAAGTCAGGCTCGACGGACGGAAAGTAATAAAAGACGATCCCCGTATCCTGCTGAACTGCTCCGCCATTGCCAAGGGATATGCCAGCGACGTGATAGCACGCCTGCTCGAACGGGAAGGAGTCGAAAATTACATGGTCGAAATCGGAGGCGAAGTCACGATGAAAGGTGTCAACCAGAATGGAAAATGCTGGCGTATAGGCATAAACAAACCTGAAGACGATTCGACAGGAATAAAGAACGATGTCGGCGAAGTGGTCGAATTATGCAAAAAAGGAGGCGTAGCTACCTCCGGCAACTATCGTAACTATTATATCAAAGACGGTAAGAAATATGCCCACACCATCGATCCGCGTACGGGCTATCCATCCGAACAAAGCATATTAAGTGCGACGATTGTTGCGGACGACTGTATCACCGCAGACGCTTATGCCACAGCATTCATGGCTATGGGCCTCGAAAAAGCCCGCGAAGCTGCAAAGAATATCCCCGGAATCGAATACTATGTTATCTACACCGACGAAAACGGTAAACATCAGATAGAATACTCTACCGGTATGCTCCAATTCCTTCCGAACAGGAAGATCGAAGCACTACTGAGCGAGTAGCAATTTTTTATGAAGAATTTTATTAATCAATTTGAGTGTAAAGAAGTAAAAGCCGGTGAAGTAGTATATGACACAGAACAAATGGGAAACATATTACTTTTTGTCACAGCAGGAAAACTTCTTATTTGTTCGATAGCAACGCCGGTAGTAGAAGTCAATGCAGGTTATTTCGTCCTGTTACCGGCAGAAAAACGTCATATCGTAACGGCTATCACAGATGTACAAACGGTACTTATGCATGCAGGAACATTATCGACAATGATCACGGAAGACCCGGAATGGAACCCGGAACGTCCGGTGGTTCTACCCACTTTTCCATCATTAGCAAAAACGATTTTCCTGCTTGAATCCTATCAGAAAGAAAAAAGGTCTAATTTGAATTAGACCTTTATTTACTTTCTATGTTTCCGATCAGAAACGCTTAATGAGGAACGACGGATTGATCCGGAGGTAAACACCGGCAGAGAAGCTGGTCGCACTACCGGATTTCCCGACCTCACCGGCAGCCGGACCGAACTTATTCACCGACAAATGCTGATACACATCCACATCTACGCCCAAAGAAAATCCCTTTCCGAAACTCCTGGAATATTCCAGTCCTAAATAAACCATATTCTGTCCGTCAAAAGAAACCCCTTCTTTCGAAGTCGACACCGCCCCGTAAAACGGACTTCCGAACATTGAAATGAACTTATTACTGTTCCAGTAAGATGCTTTCACCCGGAAATCATAAATATCCGCAGAAGCCCGGGCATAAAAACCGGAACCACTACCATAAGGCCATAACTTTCCGGCCTGCTGATAATAGCCCGTCACGTCAAACTCCAGGTTCACGCTCCGGAAAACCCGATTTCCCGTATTCCAGACTGTCCCTACACCCACCGAACCATTCATCAGCGTCTGTACCGAATTGGTAAGAATCGTATCGATCTCCCCTCCCCGATGCTGGGCCAACCCTTGCACCGGCGCATAGAAATGAAAGCGGGCATCCGGGTCATTCAGCTTATAACGTCCCGACAACCCCACGGTAAATGCCTCCTGATGTGTATCGTCACGGAAAATAAAACTCTCCCAATTCACCCACACATCCAGATCGAACCGGCGTGAATCATATAATAACTGCAACCCAGCTTCCGGATCAGCCGTCAGGTTCAGCTCCGGATTATACAAGGGCTCAATCAAATTATGATTAGCCCCGCCATAAATATCTCCGAGAACGATATTCACATGATCAGACAAAGCTATCTGCGCACGAAAAAAAGGAAGCACATGAAAACCATGCTGAAATTGGTCGCCTTTCCATCTGGCAATATCCTGATAAGCCAAAGCCGGATATTTTTTGGCACCCCAATAACGTAACATATGTACGCCCAACTCCAGTTTAATATTACTCAAAGGATAAAAGACAGCTTTCGGCTGTAACCAGAAGCCCGGCAACGAATATCCCTTCATAATAGAACCTGAATATTCATTATCTTTAAAAAAACTAATATTGTCCACCTCGACAAGCAACTGTCCTTTCTTTTCCGGATCGATACGATGGTCCGACTTAAAGACCCGGTCGGGTATCTGTGCACGGACCGGAGATATAATAAACAGATTTATAATCAAGAGACATACGCCCGATAAAAGAAGGCGGGCAGGTTTCATAAGAAGAGTTTTCATCTATTTTAAAATTTGCAGCAAACGTAAGAAATAATCGTCAATAAAAAAAGGGACATGGAGTTTAACTTCCATATCCCTTCCTATGCTATTTGTTAAAACTATCTCAACGTCTCGGAGTAGCTTCTTTAACAACCATCTGACGACCTTCGTATTCTGCGCCGTTCAGTTCGTTGATTGCATTTCTGCCTTCATTTTCGTTTGTGAATTCAGCGAATGCAAAACCTTTAGATCTGTTTGTGTCGCGATCGATGATCAACTTAACTGATTCTACAACGCCATACTCTTCCAAAACCTGCTGTAAGTCAGATTCTCTAACCCGATAGTTCAGGTTACCAATGTAAATATTCATACAAAAAATAATATAAAATAATTAATAAAAAAAACTTGTAACAAATAATCTTGGAAAGGTCGATTACTACAAAATAAATTCATTGTTGAATATTACATCTGAGATAAAAGAACTATTTCTGAAAACTATGTTGTTTACACGTCGCAAAGGAAAGTATTTTTATTCGATAACCAACTATATTCACCTAAATTATTTGTCAATCGAATCTCTTTTTATATTTTTGTAACAAATAACCAAGGGAGGAAATATTTTTTCATCGTGCAGAAGGCTCAAAAAACAAGCCTTTAGAACTAAAAACGGTAACCATTTGCCTTCAACATTGGCGAGTTATTGAAAATTATAGTATTTTTGACCAATTATATCGCATATTTTTCCTTTTTAATCCGATTAAGAAGGGCTAAATTTGCACAATTATTTTTTGAACTTAAATTGACATGGAAAAAATCGAAGTAAAAGAAGCTAAAGGTAAACTTGGCATTCTCGTTGTGGGTGTAGGTGGAGCAGTATCAACCACCATGATTACAGGTACTCTGGCTGCTCGTAAGGGAGTAGCAAAACCAATCGGCTCGATCGCGCAGATGGCGACTATGCGTTTGGAGAACGGAGAAGAGAAAGCAATCAAAGACATCGTGCCTTTGGCTGATCTGAACGATATTGTATTCGGCGGTTGGGATATATTCCCCGATAATGCATACGAGGCTGCCATGTATGCAGAAGTATTGAAAGAAAAAGACCTGAACAACGTGAAAGAAGAATTGCAGGCCATCAAACCGATGCCGGCTGCATTCGATCACAATTGGGCAAAACGCTTAAACGGAACGCACATTAAAAAAGCGGCGACCCGTTGGGAAATGGTAGAACAACTGCGCCAGGATATCCGCGACTTCAAAGCCGCAAATAACTGCGAACGTATGGCAGTTCTGTGGGCAGCAAGTACGGAAATCTACATTCCGCTGTCAGAAGAACACATGTCGCTTGCCGCATTGGAGAAAGCCATGAAGGAAAACAACACCGAGGCTGTTTCTCCGAGTATGTGTTATGCTTACGCAGCCATTGCAGAAGGTGCTCCGTTCATCATGGGTGCTCCTAACCTGTGCGTAGATACACCTGCTATGTGGGAATTCTCCAAACAGATGAATGTCCCTATCTCCGGTAAGGACTTCAAGAGTGGACAGACACTGATGAAGACCGTACTGGCTCCGATGTTCAAAACACGTATGCTGGGTGTAAGCGGCTGGTTCTCTACCAACATCTTAGGAAACCGCGACGGTGAAGTATTGGATGATCCTGCAAACTTCAAGACAAAAGAAGTAAGTAAACTGTCAGTGATCGACAACATCTTCGAACCTGAAAAATATCCGGATCTGTACGGTGACGTATATCATAAGGTACGTATCAACTACTATCCGCCCCGTAAAGACAACAAAGAAGCATGGGATAACATCGATATCTTCGGATGGATGGGTTACCCGATGGAAATCAAGGTAAACTTCCTTTGCCGCGACTCCATCCTCGCTGCTCCTATCGCCCTCGACCTGGTATTGTTCAGCGATCTTGCCATGCGTGCCGGCATGTCTGGTATCCAGACCTGGCTGTCATTCTTCTGCAAGAGTCCGATGCACGACTTCGAACACCAGCCTGTTCACGACCTGTTCCAGCAGTGGAGAATGGTTAAACAGACTTTGCGTGATATGATCGGAGAAAAAGCACCTAGCTATCTGGATTGATACACACATATAAGAAAGATTTCTTCTATCCGTTCAAAAAGTTTTTCCACGGATAGAAGAAATTCTTTTTCATATATCAATCATCTTTATTCAAATAGTTTCTGATAAAATATGGATTATGCAATCATTGCGGCAGGCGAGGGTTCCCGGCTGGTGCAAGAAGGAGTAAAATGCCCCAAACCACTGGTACAACTGAACGGTACGACATTAATAGACCGGTTGATCGATGTTTTTCTGAAAAACGACGCATCGTCTATCAGTATTATCGTCAATGAAGAAATGACGGAAGTACAGGAACACCTGCGTAAGATGGAACTACCCGTTCCCTTTTACCTGCTGGTAAAGTCCACGCCCAGTTCCATGCACAGCTTTTACGAGCTAAGTCACTATCTGGACAGCGATAACATCTGCCTGACTACCGTCGATACCATTTTCAGAGAAGAAGAATTCGGCGGATATATCCGTGAATTCCTGAAAGACAACCAACTGGACGGTTTGATGGCTGTAACGGATTTCATCGACGACGAAAAGCCGTTATACGTAGATACCGATGAAGATCTAACGATCCGCGGCTTTCTGGACAAACAGGGAGAACCGGCATGCACCTACATATCCGGCGGCATCTACTGCCTGCGGCGTTCCGGATTGAAAGTGCTGAACAATGCCATTGAACAAGGCATGTCGCGCATGCGCAATTACCAGCGCCAACTGATAGCCGAAGGATTAAAGCTAAAGGCATATCCTTTCAGCAAGATCGTAGACGTAGACCATGCAGAAGATATCCAAAAAGCCGAAGAGTTTTTAAACAGTTAACAGTTGACAAGTGACAATTGACAGTTCGTTCGGTAACTCTCACTTGTCATCTGTCATCTGTCAACTATCAACTGTCAACTAAAAAAGTAATGAGCAAACTAACTATAGCAGGTATTCGTCGGGAAAATCAGTTTTCCCCCAATCATATCGGGAACGATGCCGCCATCTTTGCCCTGACCGTTCAGCACCTGCGCGATCTGGGATGTGAAGTAAACGAATACATAGAATCAGACCTGATAGTCCGTCATTTCCAGGAATCAGCCATTTTCAATATGGTAAGGAACTGGACCTCTATCCATAAACTCCAGCAAATGGAAGACCGGGGCTATACGGTTATCAACTCCGGTTATGGAATTGAGAACTGTACACGTGAGAAAATGACCCGCCTGTTAATGTCGAACAACATCTCACATCCTGCCAGCCTGATCCTTCCGACCGACGAAGATCCGACTGCCGCCCTTGAAGAAGCGGGTTTTTTCAACAGCTGGATCAAACGGGGTGACTTTCATGCCATCCACCGGGAAGACGTCACTTACGTCAGAAACCCGGAAGAAGCCAAAACGATCCTGAAAGAATACGCGATCCGCGGAATCAAAACAGCCGTGATCAACGAACACCTGGTCGGCGACCTGGTCAAATTTTACGGCGTGACGGGAACAGATTTCTTTTATTGGTTCTATCCGTCTAACCAGCATCACAGCAAGTTCGGTTTAGAACAAATAAACGGAACAGCCAAAGGCATTCCGTTTGACAAGCCAAAGCTGCAGCAGCTTTGTAGCCAGGCTGCGGAAGTACTGAATATACATATTTACGGAGGCGACTGCATTATATCCGAAGACGGTTCGATCCGCCTGATCGATTTTAACGACTGGCCCAGCTTTGCCCCTTGCCGTGACGAGGCTGCCCCCCACATTGCCCGCCGTATCTATAATTTAATCAGCAAATAATGGAAGAGACAACAAAGAAACCTGATATAGAGTCCACACTCAAATCCCTGGATACCGAAGAGTTCATCGATATCCATTTCTATCGCCCGATCGGTTACCGTTGGGCGTTATTCTTCAATAAACTGGGAGTATCTCCCAATGCGATCACGGTCGCCAGCATATTCATCGGCATCGCCGCCGGTATCTGCTTCTATTACCAGAGCCTGACTATTAATATAATAGGTATGCTGCTGCTGATCTGGGCAAACTCATACGACAGTGCCGACGGTCAGCTGGCACGTATGACCGGTAAAAAAACACCTCTGGGACGTATCCTGGACGGGACAGCCGGAGACTGCTGGTTTATAGCCATCTACGCAGCCATCTGCCTTCGCCTGACACCGGAATGGGGCATCTGGATCTGGATATTTGCAGCCATCACCGGATTTTTCCACAGTAAACAGGCAGCTATGGCAGATTATTACCGGAACATCCACCTGCTCTTCCTGAAAGGAAAGGCGGGCAGCGAACTCTCCCACTCTCCTGCCCTGAAAGAGAAATACAAGACCATGAGCTGGAAAAAGGATTTCATCTACAAACTTTTTGAAACATTTTATATCAACTATACGGTCGGACAGGAATCGCTGTCGCCCAGGTTTCAGAAAATGATGCACATAATCCGCACCAAATATCACGACGAAGCGCCGGAATGGTTCCGTAAAGCTTTCCGTGAAAAAAGTCTGCCGTTGATGAAATACACCAATATGCTGTCTTTCAACACGCGTGTCATTGCCCTATTTGTCAGTCTGTTCATCGACATGCCGTGGTTATATTTCGTATTTGAGATGACAGTATTGAATATCATGCTGGCATATATGATCGTCAAACACGAACGTATATGTACCGCATTCACCAAAGAGCTTGAATCAAAATCATAAATATATGTTCGAACCAGACAAGATAAAAGGAATCATATTCGATTACGGCGGCACCATCGACAGCAATGGCATGCATTGGGCCGAAGTGATCTGGATGGCTTACCAGACAGAGGAAGTACCGGTCAGTAAAGAAACTTTCCGGAATGCTTATGTGCACGGCGAACGGACGTTAGGTAAAAATCCGATCGTAAAACCCCATCATACTTTCCTCGACATGCTGCGCCTGAAAACAGACATACAGATCGAATGGCTCAAAGCAGGTGATTTTATCCCGGAAGCATACGCAACATCCGGATTAAAACAACGGCTTGCCGACTGGTGCTATGCGTATGCACGTAAATCCATCGACACAGCCCGTCCCATACTCGAGGCTTTATCGCAGAAATACCCGCTGGTACTGGTATCCAATTTCTACGGAAACATCGAATCGGTCCTGAAGGACTTCCACCTGGACAGCTATTTCCAGTCGATTGTCGAATCGGCCGTAGTCGGTATCCGCAAACCCGATCCTGCCATATTCGGATTAGGAGTAAAAGAGTTATCGCTTCCTGCTGAAGAGATCGTCGTTATCGGCGATTCCTACGACAAAGATATTGTCCCGGCCACTACTATCGGATGCCAAACAATCTGGTTGAAAAGCATCGGCTGGAGCGATTACGAAGGAAATGAAACAGCTGATCTCGTTATTACGGATTTCCCTGAGCTGGAAAAGGCTTTCGCCCTGTAGACATTTTGACCATCAATGGTTCAATAAGAACCTTTCAGAAAATAAAAGCCGCCCTATCTTTGCATATAAAAAAGATAGGGCTTTATTATGTTGAAAAGATGTGTTTTTTTACTATTCGTTCTACTCACCTCATGCGATCTGATAGACTACCATCCGTACGACGGAAGAATATCGTACAAAGAAGATAAAGATATTAATGAAACGAATATCTTTAAGATACAGAACACCTGCCAAAATAAAGACACCATTCGTTTTGCCTTTACAGGCGACACACAACGCTGGTTGGACGAAACAAACGATTTCGTGAAGCATATCAATCAACAGGATTCCATCGATTTTGTCATTCATGGAGGAGACCTGACCGATTTCGGTATTAAGAAAGAATATATCTGGCAACATTCGATCCTGTCCAAACTAAAAATGCCTTATGTCGCCCTGATCGGTAATCATGATATTATTGGTAACGGGGAACTGGTATACGAAGACATGTACGGTCCCAAAAACTTTTCGTTCCGGGTCGGACCTTCACATAGTTATGGCGGAGGAGCCGCATTTCGTTTCATCTGCCTGAATACGAATGCCCTCGAATACGATTATTCTATCCCCGTACCTGATTTTTCCTTTATAAAGAGCGAACTGAACAGTACAACGGAAGATGATAAATGTACGATCTTTGTCATGCATGTCCCACCCGGAAGCGAGCAATTCAATAATAATGTGGCAGATATCTTCCAGGAAAAGATTCGGGAATTCCCCAACCCACTTTTTTGCCTGCATGCCCATGATCATAACTTTGCCGCCCGCGAGTTATTCAACGACGGGATTATTTATTATTGCTGCGACAATATCGGCAAACGTACCTATTTACTCTTTACTGTAACACCAGATAGCTACTCCTATGAAATCATTAAATTTTAAAACACCCTTACTACTCATATTCATACTTTTATCGTTTTACACAACAGCTCAGGACAGTATCCCGGCAATAACAGGGTATGAAAAACGCATAGAAAGATACACGTCATTATGGGATCATCTGATTCCCCGATACAGCAAAATACAATTTGCCGGATCGATGGGAATGTTTTCCTTCGGAGTCGGCTGGAACTATTACCGCCATCATTGGGAAACAGACCTTTTACTCGGCTTTGTCCCCAAAACCACCCGTAACCTGAAAGCAGAAAGTGCCAAAAAGCGTCATGCTATGGCTACATTTACATTAAAGCAAAATTATATTCCCTGGAGAGTTCCATTGCACAAAAACATCGATTTCGAACCGTTAACAACAGGACTATACATAAACACTCTGCTCAACAGGCAGTTTTGGGTCCATAGCCCGGACAAATATCCCGAAGGATATTACTTTTTTTCAACCCGGATACGAACCCATATCTTTTTGGGCGAACGTGTCACTTTCAAGTTCAATAATCCGGGACGCTGGCATAAATCCGTCACGTTATTTTACGAACTTAGCTCATGCGACCTGTACATATTGAACAAAATCGGGAACAAATATCTAAAGCCGAAAGATTTTTTAAGTTTATCGTTTGGGTTAAAATTTCAGATACTGTAAAAAGAAGTTTTTAATATATATAAAAAAGCGGCTTCTTATTGTAATGTTTAACACATAATTACACTCTCCGAAAAACCGCAAAACTGTAACAACACTCAGTATTCATTTTAATAGATAAACAGCTATATCACATAGATATAGAATACAAAATAGTGACTAGAAAAAACGATCGTTTTTTTTAGTCATTGCAAAGGTATACATTTTATTTATATCCACAACAAAGAAAAAGTAGTAAGATTCTAATAATCAAAAGATCCATAAAAATAATCCTAATTGTTAAAGCGAACAAAATAGTGACTAGAAAAAACGATCGTTTTGGCTAGTCACTATTTCGTCATCCTACCTCTGGGACTGACGAACTTTGTCGTATAAAAACAACTAGTATTAAATAATGGCTTACCTACTTATAGCTATATCCTTACTTATATCAATATTCCTATCAGCACTGATAATTCCGCGCGTTCTGGTAGTTGCATTCCGAAAAAAGTTATTTGACATACCAGATGAACGGAAAGTCCATAGTGGCATAATTCCCCGTTTAGGCGGCATCACTTTTGTCCCTACTATCCTCTTTGCCCTCTGTTTCACGACCGGTCTTCGTTATTTAATCGGTTATGAAATCCCTTCAGAGAGTCTTCATTTCATAATCCCTGAATTTTATTTCATGGCCTGTGGCCTGACGTTATTGTATTTATCAGGCATAAAAGACGATCTGGTAGGACTACGCTATAGAAGTAAATTCGTCATACAGATCATAGCAGCCAGCCTCATTCCCCTATCCGGCTTATGGATCAACAACTTATACGGCATCTTCGGCATTGACGAACTCGCCCCCTGGCTGGGAATCCCTCTTACGATCCTATTAACTGTATTCATCGTCAATGCGATTAACCTGATCGATGGTATCGACGGGTTAGCCTCAGGACTTAGCAGCATATCGTTGTTGACTTTGGGCAGTATATACGTTTATTACAATCAATGGATATATGCTACGCTTGCGTTTTCCACTCTTGGGGTACTGCTTCCTTTCTTTTATTACAACGTATTTGGAAATGTAGATCGCTGCAAAAAGATATTTATGGGTGATACCGGGAGTTTGACACTCGGCTACATATTAGCTTTTTTAGCAATCTCCTATACCAATAACAACCCGGAAAGAGCCCCTTATTCAGAAGGGGCTATCGTTATCGCTTTCTCGACCTTAATTGTTCCTATGTTTGATGTGATTCGGGTAATTCTTGTACGCGCGCGAACACGTAAGCACCTATTCCAACCAGATAGAAATCATATACATCACAAATTTCTAGATATGGGCTTTAGTCCCCGCAGAGCAATGATCTGTATACTAACGATGGCATTATCATTTAGTATTATTAATATTATATTGGCGTCTGTCATAGACAACAATCTGCTACTTATGGCAGATATAGTTGTTTGGATTGGATTGAATGTATGGTTTGATTGGATACGAGACAAAAAGTAAATTTTGATTCTTAAGTTCTAACAATTCAATATGACATCTAATATATCTGAAAGTAACAAGCGAATAACTAAGAATACAGCATTACTTTATATAAGAATGCTCTTGGTTATGGCTGTAACTCTCTATACATCGCGTATAGTATTAGAAGTTTTAGGAATTGAAGATTTTGGTATATATAATGTTATTGGTGGAATTGTTGCTCTATTTTCATTTCTCAACGCGTCTATGAGTGGAGCTACTGCCCGTTTTTTAATGTATGAAATGGGAACAGAAGATAAGGAGAAACTAAAAGTAACTTTCAGTTCAGCTCTATTAATCCATATTTCCATTGCATTATTAATCATTCTAATAGCAGAAACTATTGGACTTTGGTTCTTAAAGACACAACTTGTTATTCCGGAAAACAGGATGGATGCAGCTATATGGGTATATCAATTTTCTATATTTTCCACAGCAGTAGCAGTCACACAAGTACCCTATAATGCTTGCATCATAGCACATGAAAAAATGAATGTTTATGCTTATGTAGAAATCATAAATGTCATTTTGAAGTTACTAATAGTTTATTTATTGGTTATTAGTGGCTTCGATAAACTCATTTTATATGCCTTATTAGTCTTTGCTGTTTCAACCATTATCGCATTTATTTATCGTATTTATTGCGTTCGTCATTTTGAAGAAAGTAAATTCCGTTATCATTGGAATTTTGAGATTATCAAACCTATGCTTTCTTTTTCAGGATGGGATTTATACGGTAATATGTCAACAGTAGCTCGTACGCAAGGAGTCAATATGTTACTTAATATATTTTTTGGACCGGCACTGAATGCTGCAAGCGGCATAGCCAGCCAAGTTCAGAACGCAGTAATGGGATTTGCCGGAAACATTGTTACAGCAGTTAAGCCTCAGATAATAAAAAGTTATGCTGCCGGAGAATTTGAGCGTATGGAAAGTCTTGTGATAAATGCTTCTAAATTGACTTTTCTTTTACTTTTACTATTATCCTTACCTTTAATAATAGAAATGCACTTCGTTTTGTCTTTATGGTTGAAGGAAGTACCAGACTATACAGTCTTATTCTGTATATGTACACTACTGTTTAACTTCTTTGCTACGATGTCTATTGTTGTTGTAACGGCAGCACATGCTATAGGAAGAATAAAGCGCCCAAGTTTGATTAATGGGACTCTGTATCTTTCAGTAATTCCTATTTCCTATTTAGCTTTCAAATTAGGATTTTCCCCCGTGACATCCTATATTTTTAATATATTAGCTGTAATTGCAGGTATGTTTTCTAATGTATGGACAATACATAAATATATACCTACTTTTTCTTTTAAAAAATATTTCTTTTCTGTTTTTGCCCGCTGTATAGTCGTATTTTTAATGTCATATGGTTTAGTATGGTGGGGTAAGGAGCTTTTCCATGAAGAAGGTCTCATTCGTTTCATAGTAGTGCTTACTGTTTCTACGATTTCCATTTCCTTACTTGGCTTTTATATTGTTTTAAATAGACCAATGAGAACGATGATTCTTCAATATATAAAGAATAAACTATGCAAAAAGATTTAGTCAGCATCATAACTCCATGTTATAATGCAGGAGATATCATTCATCGTTTGCTAGACTCCATACTTAATCAAGACTTTCCTTTGATAGAAATGCTTGTTGTAGATGATGGATCTACAGATAATTCGAAAGAAGTAATACTCTCTTATATTCCTTTTTTTGAAAAAAAAGGATACAGCCTTGAATACTATTATCAAAGTAATCAAGGCCAATCTGTTGCAATAAATAATGCTTTGAAATGGGTAAAAGGCAAATTTCTTACATGGCCTGATAGTGATGATTTTTATAACAGACCGGATGCTATATCTTCTTTTGTAAATAAATTAAATGAGCTAGATATCGAGTTTGGTGCGGTTAGATGCTTTCCTACTTATATAGATGATAAAAAGATGACAGGAAGTATCCATTCTAAAGGCATCGACCTAAATTACAATCAATTTTACAAATGTCTTTTCAGTCAAAATTTCATCTGGCCACCAGGGAACTATATGATTAGAACATCGGCTCTTGACAAAGTTAATCCTGCCCGTGAAATTTATGTAGAGAAAGATGCAGGTCAAAACTGGCAGATGTACTTACCGTTATTTTACTCTTTCAAATGTTATACGTTAGAAGATTCTTATTTCAATGTATTAGAACGTTCAAATTCTCATTCGCGTGGGTTATACAAAAGTTATAACCAAGAAATTCAAAAAATCTCTTCTTACGAAAATACAATTCTGAATACCTTGGACAGAATCAAAGAAATGTGTGATCAGGAAAGAGAAGAACTGAAAGAAAATATACGCAAAAAGTATTTGCGTGAGAGACTGAAAATCAGCTTTAAGCATTGTAAAAAAGAGGAGGCTGGATTTATTGGCAGGGAATTATCTGTCCGAGGCGTACATTTAACAACCAAAGAACGCTTATTGAACGTATTAATAAAGGTTCCTTTATTCTATAGCATTTTG
This sequence comes from Parabacteroides sp. AF18-52, assembly GCF_003479145.1. Taxonomy (NCBI): domain Bacteria; kingdom Pseudomonadati; phylum Bacteroidota; class Bacteroidia; order Bacteroidales; family Tannerellaceae; genus Parabacteroides; species Parabacteroides sp. AF18-52. The sequence goes on along the minus strand of NZ_QUGR01000004.1, from coordinate 11,516 downwards.
AGAAAAATAACATTGACGCTAAAACGAGTATATAAATGATTATTCTGAATGACAAAAAGGATTGCTGTGGTTGCCATGCTTGTGTACAGCGTTGTCCTAAACAATGCATTTTGATGCGAGAGGATGAGGAAGGTTTTCTTTATCCTTATATTGATACTTCGCTTTGTATAAACTGTGGTTTATGTGAACAAGTTTGTCCGGTTATCAATCAGAGTGATCCGAGATTACCTCTGAAAGTATATGCAGCAAAAAACCCAAACGAAATAATCCGTCAGGCAAGTTCCTCTGGAGGTCTTTTTACAATGCTTGCAGAGCAGATATTGCAACGGAACGGTGTTGTTTTCGGTGCTCGTTTCAATGAGAAATGGGAAGTGATACACGATTATACAGAAACATTGGAGGGATTGGCTGCATTCCGGGGAAGTAAATATGTTCAAAGTCGTATCGGAGACAACTATCGTCTAGTAAAGGCTTTTTTGGAACAAGACCGTGAAGTTCTGTTTTCCGGTACACCTTGTCAGGTAGCTGGGTTAAAATGTTTTTTGAGAAAAGAATATAATAATTTGTTGACGGTAGACATAATTTGCCATGGCGTCCCCAGTCCTGGAGTATGGCGGATGTATTTGAAAGAAACAATCACACGTGAATGCAAAGAGAAAGCTATTATAGAAAATATATCTTTTAGGGATAAACATTTAGGATGGAAAAAATTCAGTTTTGCTATCTCCCTTTTCATACCCGATATAGCTAGAGTAAAAAAACAAATTTTGCTTTCAGATATATTCTCTAATAATATATTCATGAAAGGTTTTTTAGCAGATCTATATCTACGTCCTAGTTGTTACTCTTGCCCTAGTAAGTGCGGAAAGAGTGGAAGTGATATTACATTAGGTGATTTTTGGGGAATAGAAAATGTATTACCAGACTATGATGACGAACAAGGAATTAGTGCTGTATTGGCCTACAATTCCATTTCGTGTAAAATGATACAGAAGCCTTTCATTGAGAATTACCGAGAATTGACTTATCAGGATGTTTTCGTTGGAAATTCACCCTTAGAACACTCTCCTTATCAACATCCTAATAGGGCTTATTTTTTCTCTTTATTGAAGAAACACTCTCCAAGTAAATCAACAAGAATAGCATTAAAAAAAGGGAGATGGAACAGGCTGATACGCAGGATAATGAAAAGGATAATAAACAGAATACGAAAATAATGAAAAAGAAAAAAATTATTATTTTACTCCCTTGTTTAGCATGGTCACCAGTGGGTGGATTTAAAGTAGTTTATGAATATGCTAACAGACTTGTAGCTGTTGGTCATGAAGTGACTATTGTCTATCCTTTAATTTGTCATTATACACAGGTTACATTTTTAAAAAAACTGAAGTCATTGTTGACTAATATAATTTTATTTATTTTTCGTGGATGTCACTTCTACTCATGGTTTCCGCTCGATGAACGTATAACAAACAAGGTTGTGTGGTCTCTTTATAAAAAGAATCTACTTTTGGGAGATTTATATATAGCAACAGCGGTTAGCACAGCCTACTATCTTCATGCTTATAAACCGTTAAATAGAGATATAAAAAAATTCTATTTTATTCAAGATCATGAAATTTTTACTATGCCGGAAACTAAAGTAAATGAGGCATATAATTTCCCGGATTTGCAAAAAATTGTTATAGCAGACTGGCTTCGGGATAAAGTGGAGCAAATGGGAAGTACTGCTACCGTTATTCCAAATGGTTTTAACTTCTCACAATTCTTCAAGTTTAAAGATTTTTCGAAAAGGAATAAATATTTAGTTACTATGATGTACCATCATATGGAACGAAAAGGGTGTAAAGACGCAATAGAGGCATTACATGAAGTGAAACAAATCATCCCCGAACTACAAGTATACATGTTTGGTGTTTCTGAAGCTCCAGCCCACTTACCTGAATGGTTTACTTACTTCCGCCATCCTGATAAAGAGACGCATAATCGTATTTATAACGAATCATCCATCTTTATCGCAGCTAGCCATGAAGAAGGTTGGGGACTTACGGTAGGTGAAGCGATGATGTGTGGAACTGCTGTCGCTTGTACGGATAATGGGGGATTCAAAATGATGTGTACAGATGGCAAAAATGCATTGCTTTCTCCTATAAAGAATCCTCATGCATTGGCAATTAATATTATTAAATTAATTAATAATGATGACTTACGTTTGCGGATAGCTCAGGCTGGATATGAGTCTATTCAAAGTTTCACATGGGATAATTCATTTTTCCGTTTTTATTCTATGATGAAATTAGATAAACCTTAAAAGACAATTCGATAATAATGACTGTTAAAGAAAATGTACATAAATGTGGAACCGATTAAATGGATAAGATGAACCGAGTTGGAATACTAACATTGCCTATTGGAATGAATGTTGGAGGAACATTGCAAGCATTCGCTTTAAACAAGACCTTACGTGATATGGGATATAAAGTAGAAACTATTAATAATAAATTGAATAGTGCTGAAATAGGAAGGGTGATGCGTACTTATAGGAAATTTACAACATTATTTCAATCTCTTTTTATAAAGAAGTATATTACCCTAGGACAACAAACTATATGTACACACCATGATTTTCTAAAGATTAAAGATCATTACGATGCATTCATCGTAGGTAGTGATCAAGTATGGAGGAAAGGATGTACCGATGGGTGCCTTTATGACTATTTTTTGGAATTTGTAGGTAATGACTCTAAAAAAATTGCTTATGCCGCATCTTTTGGCATTTCAGACTGGGAATATAGTGAAGAAGAACGTAAGAAAATATATGAACTACTGGATTCTTTTATTGCTGTATCTGTACGGGAGGCCTCGGGTGTGAAACTTTGTGATAAATATTTGAAGAAAAAAGCTATTCATGTTCTAGATCCTACTTTACTCCAACCGAGGGAGGTGTATGAAAATTTGTGCAAAAAGGTTTCTCAGAAAAATTTTTTATTCGCATACATTCTTGATGAGAATAAAGATAAAGAAAAGATTATAGAATCTTATTCAAGAACAAATGGTTTAAATGTTTTTGCATATAGAGAACGAAAAAGAATTAAAAATTTATTTTTACTAAGAGATTTAAATTTGCTACACTACATGTATCCTTCAATCAGAGCATGGTTAACAAAATTTGTTGAAGCGAACTTTGTGGTAACAGATAGTTTCCACGGCATCGTATTCTCTATTATTTTCAATAAACAGTTTATTGCAATAGCAAATCCAGGGAGGGGAATAACACGCATGGAGTCGTTATTGAATACTTTCAATTTGACTGATAGACTAGTTTACTGTTATAATGATTATTCTAATCGCATCTGGAATAGGATTGACTTTACACTGGTAAATGAGATTTTGCAAAATGAACGAGAAAAATCTCTTTATTTTTTAGATAAAGCTTTAAAATAAAACTACAAATGAATAATTTAACCTTATTATGGGGAACTTTAATTCCAATGGAAGTTGGAAAGGATGTAGTTTTACTCCCTTACTATTTGGGAAAGATTCTCAATTTTCAAACAAATATAGTTTGTGAATTTACAGACGGAGTGGAGACTTTTCTGATACAAGAAAATGATGTAAATAATGAAATAAATTTTATTAATAGAAATATGGGAAATAGTCGATGGTCCATATTTTGTTCACATATATATTACTTATTAACTAATGCAAAAAAAATTGATTTATTAATGTGTTTCCATTGGACATTAAGTTCTGCAATGAAAATCATATTATATAAATCCCTGAATCACAAAGGAAAAGTATATTTAAAATTAGATTCAAATTTAGGAAAAGAATTTTCAATAGGACGAAAACCTATAATTTCATTCATACGTAAATGTATATACACTCAGATCGTAAAACTATCAAATGTAATTTCTTGTGAGACTTCCCAAACTTATAAGAATTTGTGTTTAAATAGTCTGTTAGGAGATAATTTAGCGAAAAAATTAATTTTAGTCCCAAATGGTTTTGATGAAAACAAGTTAAATTCATACAACATTACCGAACGATTATTTTCGTCAAAAGAAAATTTAATCATTACAGTAGGACGTTTAGGGAGTCTTCCTAAAAACACGAACATGATTTTGAAAGCTTTGGAAAAAGTCGACTTAAAATCCTGGAAATTTTGCTTAATAGGTCCTATAGAAAAAGAATTCCAACAAGAAATAGATTTATTTTATAAAAAAAATCCGACTAAAAAACACGATGTCATATTTATAGGAAATATTATCGAAAAAAAAGACTTATGGGAATGGTATAATCGTGCAAAAGTTTTTGTTTTTACTTCGCGTTGGGAAAGTTACGGGTTAGTTCTAAATGAAGCCAAAAGATTCAGAAATTACCTATTGTCAACGGATGTTGGAGCTTTTAAAGATTTATATGAAAATGGCAAATATGGTAGAATAGTGAATCAGGATGATGCCGAAGACTTAACTAATATATTACAAGAAATAGTGAATGGTGATATCGATATAAATGTTTATGGAGATGAATTTTCACCAACAAGCCTTTCTTATATACAGCAAGTAAAAAAGATTTTACCATTCTTAAATTAATAGAAGTCAATATAATTTCATTGATCAATGAATATAATAATAATTATAATATTCTTCATTTTGTTCTTATCTTGGTCTTTTATTAAGAATAATCACAATAAAACAACTATTTTCTTATTTATTATTGCTATATCTTTTTTAACATCAATTAGAAATGATAGCGTTCCCGATACAAAAAATTACAGGGAATATTATAATGCACTAGAAGGGATTGAAAGTTTTATATTTTACACATTTGAATTGGGTTTTCAATGCTATAGTTACATTTTAAAAATCATTTTAAAAGGAAATGACAAATTGTATTTTTTTTGCATTACATTTATGAATTCTATTTTAATATTTGATGCTTTAAAAAGAATTCAACAATTAATAAAAAGCAACACAAACTCTGCAATTAATCCTTTATTATATGGTTTAGTGTTTCTATTTTCCTACTATGGTTTATTTTACAATGCGATAACGATACGGGCAGGTATAGCAATGGCATTATATATACAAGCATTCTCCTTTTTGTGCAAAGATGATTTAGCGACAAGTGATAAGATAAAGATATTCATAATTTGTTTCCTAGCTTATTTCTTTCATAAATCATCTGTTATTTTCTGGATGATATTATTTTTGGCTCATTTTATGCCTCGTTTATCGAAGAGAACATACCTGTTGATTATTTTATTCTCTTGTTTGATTTTCTTTTCTAGAGTAAACATTTTGGTATTGAATGTATTTAACTCCTTTTTTGAAAAGATCATAAACATACTATCTAACAGCAACTTAGATACCATTAGTCTTTATCGAGAGACAATAACTGAAGAGGAGACAAAACTTTCATTCAAGTTTATGTTTCAACTGTTTTCTGGTTTTCTGTTCCTATCTGTCCGATTTATATCTATGCCCAAGATGTATTTCTATTTTTTAAATATTTATTACATAGGATTGGTATTAGGCGCCTTTCTTGCCCCCATAACAATGATGTACAGAGTTCTGGATTATTTTTTGATTCTGACCTTCATTTTGTATATGTTTTGGGTACAATCAACCAAACTTCCATTCCGGTTGGTTTTCATTATTAGTTCTGGCGCTATACTTTATCAATTGATTTTATTCTATAGGGTTATTATACCTTAATCGGTTATTTTATTTTGCGCGTATGTTTGAAAAATTGGTTTCTGTTATAATTGTGACATATAATTCTAGTAACGATATTTACGACTGTCTGGATTCTTTATTCAAAAACAATGATATAGGAAATTCTCTCGAAGTTATTATTGTAGATAATAACAGTGAGGATCGTGAAGAGATGCTAGAAATGGTAAAATTGTTTTCAAATAAAAATATTCACATTCTGTTTAATGATCGGAACGGAGGATATGGTCAGGGAAATAACATTGGGGTTGAAGCAGCAACTTCACCCGTCATCTTGATAATGAATCCAGATGTAAGATTATTTTGTCCAATATTTAAAAATGCTCTGACATATTTTTCTGATAAAAATATGGGAATATTAGGAATGCAGCAATGTGAACAGAAGGAAGTTCTCCGTCAATCATTTTTACCTTTACAACCTTCTGTTAGAGGATTAATATTGTATAAAATATATACATGGATTCATAAGTATTCTCCTCGTTATTTTTGCATCCATGGTGCTTGTTTTTTTATTAGAAAAAAAGCATTGGAAGAAATCGGAAAATTTGATGAAAATATATTTTTATACAATGAAGAAATGGATATACATTATCGCTTATTACATCAAGGAAAATACAATATAAAATATGAAAATAAACTCTTTTATATTCATCCTATGCACAGTAGATCTGAGACTTTAAAAGAATTACAACAACGCTTTATTACCTACATGTATGTATGCGAAAAGATGTCTTTAAATCGGCATAAAGCTTTATGCAAATATATTAATTTGTATCGACTTCATTTTTTGCGTTCATTCCTAAAACGAAATAATACTAATAAAAATATCTATTTTACATTTTATATGTATTTGTTACAACAGAAAAAGTTATTGAAATATTAATTCAACAAACGTTTTGGTTATTTTCCTAATTATAATTATGAAAAAAATTTCAGTTATTATACCTTCCTTTTCTCCGTCATTTTATATTCAGGATTGTTTAAATTCAATTTCTAATCAAACTTTTGGATATGATGAATTTGAAGTCCTAATTGTTTTAAATGGTCCTAAAGAACCTTATTGGGAATATTTGAATAATCTTTTAGGAACATATACCTTTTGTTACAGGCTCCTGTATTCGGATATTCCGAGTGTATCAAATGCTAGAAATATGGGATTGAAATATGCTAGTGGAGAATATATAGCTTTTGTCGATGATGATGATTACGTTTCGAACAGCTATTTGTCCGATTTGTATAAACTAGCTTTTAAAAATGCCATAGTAGTTTGTAATGTACATTCTTTTAATAATATAAAAGAGCAAAGTTTTTTTTTAAATGAATGGTTGAAAAATCACAATTTTCAGGACACTTCTGATTTTTGCAGGTATAGATCGATATTATCTGTTCCATGGGCAAAGTTGATTCCACGTACGGCTATAGGAAATCATTCTTTTGATATGAGATTTACAAATGGTGAAGACGCCTTATTTATCACTTCAATTACAAATTCAATTAAGAAGTTACGATTTACTAATACTTATTATTATGTTCGTATTAGGCATGGATCAGCTTCTCGTAAGAAAGTAAATATCTCAAGTTTGTGTAAAGATACTATTCTGTTGATTTTAGAGTATATACATATCTATTTTAACGACTGGAGAAATTACAATTTTTCCTTGTTTGTTTATAGAATACCTGGAGTTATTAAAAATTTTTTCATTCTTTTAAATAATGGTAGATTTTAGTCATGAGAATAAATACTCATACTGATACAGTAGAATAATAAATCTGTCTTATATAAAATAAAGTATGATACAAAATAACAATCGAATGCTTAAGATATCCTTAATTACTGTAACCTATAACAGTGAACGTACACTTCGTGATACTTTCGAATCCGTATTAGCTCAATCTTATTCTAAATTGGAGTATATAGTAATTGATGGTAATTCTACTGATAATACTCTAGATATAATAAAAGAATATGAACCGCTATTTAGAGGAAATATGAAATGGATATCTGAAAAAGATGAAGGTATTTATCATGCAATGAATAAAGGTATAAAATTAGCAAGTGGTTATATTGTAGGTATTTTGAATTCTGATGATATATTTTTTGATAAAACAGTTCTCACCAATATTGCTAATGCATTCCGTGATAAAAACATAGATGCAGTCTATGCTAATCTAGAATTTGTAAAAGCAAATGATCTCAACACTGTTATAAGAACGTGGAAAGGTTGTCAATATCCTTTATGTGGATTTAAATATGGTTGGCATCCTGCTCATCCTACTTTTTTCGTTAAAAAAATTATTTATGATAAATATGGAGACTTTGATACTTCATTCAATATTTCAGCTGATTTTGAATTAATGCTTAGATTTATTCAGAAATATCAAATCTCTACTTATTATTTAGATAAAACTATAGTAAAAATGAGAATGGGAGGAGAAAGTACTTCCTCTTTATCCAAAATCATAGAAGGAAATAAAAATGTTCTTCGAGCATTTAAGAAGAATAAAATTCCTGTTTCTATTTTTTATCCAATATACAGGTTAGCTCCCAAAGTATATAATATAATCAAAGGTAAGCTAAAATTAATATGAAAATAACAATCATTGGTGCTTCAGGTTTCGTAGGTACTCGTCTTATAGAAGTACTGAAAGAGGATTTTTCTCTAAATATTACTAATATTGACAAACAACAAAGTCATTTCCATCCAGAAATAACAACAATAGCAAATGTATTAGATAAAGATAAACTAACAGAACTATTGGTTGGAACAAATTTAGTTGTCTTACTTGCAGCTGAACACCGTGATGATGTCTCCCCTACTTCACTTTACTACGACGTTAATGTCGGAGGTATGCGGAACACATTGGAAGCAATGGAGGCTAATGGTGTCAAACGTATTGTCTTTACCAGCTCAGTTGCTGTCTACGGTTTGAATAAAAAGAATCCAAACGAAGAACATCCGGCTGATCCATTCAACCATTATGGTAAGAGCAAATGGCAGGCAGAAGAAGTTCTTCAGGAATGGTATAAAACACATCCGGACTGGAATATAAATATTCTTCGTCCAACGGTTATATTTGGTGAACGTAACAGAGGGAATGTCTATAACCTGTTGCGACAAATCTCCGGAGGAAAGTTTCTTATGGTTGGAAAAGGAAATAATAAAAAGTCAATGGCCTATGTGGGAAACATTGTTGCTTTTATTAAATTTCTAATTGAAAATAAGACAGAGGGGTATAATGTATATAATTACATTGATAAGCCGGATTTCACGATGAATGAATTGGTCGATCATGTAAGTAAAGTTTTAAAGAAGCATATTCCGGCAACTCATTTCCCACTTTGGTTGGGAATGATGGGAGGGTATTGTTTTGATGTACTGGCTCTCTTAACCCGGAAAAAATTAACTGTAAGTTCTGTACGTGTAAAAAAATTTTGTGCCACAACACAATTTGATGCAAGTAAAGTGCAGCAATCCGGATTTAAAGCTCCTTATACTTTAGGGGAAGGACTTGCCCGGACATTAGAGTTTGAATTTATTCATGACGCTTCAGAAGGGATTACTTTCAAGAGTGAATAGATAAAAATATCTGGAGTTTATAATAAAATGCCTACCGCCATACAATATGACAATAGGCATTCATCTTCAAATATCCTTCTGTTTCTCCCATCCCGGCTCCGGATAATACTGATCGAGGATGATATAGAATAGATGATATCTGCAGATCACATGACGGATCCATCGTTCGCTGACCAAGAGCTTCTCACTGATAGCGGTAATATCACGGTCGGTGATGCCGGAGATATCCATTTCACGGCAATGTTGGTCGTAAGCCTTCAACAGGCAATGATAAATGGCATATCCGGTCGCTTTGTTGCAACAGATCATGCGTTGGTAATTTTCTTTGTAACTCATGTAGTAAATAATTTGTACAGACCGCCGATCAGTCCCGCAGCCATCAGGCTGTAACCGGCAATATCTATAGGTTCGACATGTTGTTTGGTTCCCAAGTCGCCCTGGTTGAGAGCGAGAGTATCGCTCCGATAGCTGTCAGCGTCACTTCCGTCTGTTCCGTCAGGAGAGACAACAAGGTGATCACCATCAGGAAGAGGACGAGGATAGGGACAAGGGCAGTTACCGGCTGCTGGCTTTTGTTTGCGGGGAAAGATGATCCGGGCAAGACTGGCGAGGAAGTTGAGAATGGTTTCAAGGTACTTCATGTTAATTGAAAATTATAAATTGAAGATTGAAAATTAAACAGCCATCCTTTCGATCGATCGGCAGATCGACACCAACATTCTTTGATAAGCGGCACGGTTGTCTCCGTTCACTTCGCTGATGTATTTGCTGTAAGCAATCTCTTTGGCATAGGCCGAAGGATGGGCACTGAGTGAGGCAGCCACCGGATAAGCGGTGTGGATCAGACGGGCGAAGTCCATGAAACTGTCTTCCATCGATTCGTAAGAGCGGAACCATAGAGAGGCATGACCGCTGTTTTCTGAAAGATCGGTCTTTGTTCCTTTCCAGAAGGCGTTGGGACGTCCGTAGGCAGTGATACCGAAGAAATTATTATACTCCTTTGCCAGGGTGCTTTCCCCCCACCCTGTTTCGATGGCGGATTGGGCAAGGATAACGACCGGATTGATTCCGAAACATTCCCCCGCCTTTTGGGCGGGAGAGTGATATAGTTTGATAAATTCCTGTTTTAACATGACGGATGATTGATACGTTACTATTCGATTTCCGGACGGTCCGAACCACCTCCTGTAGGCGGAGTGACGGTTTCGGTATCCATCTTTTCATATTTGGCATTTTTGCGGATCTCGTTGAGCATGGTACCCGGTGAGAAGACGATACGAGCCTTATTGAAGAGGGAGACATTGAAGTCCTTTTCGTTTTCAGTTCCTTTGCTGCCTGCAACCATACGGAAGTTACCCAGGCGGCCCATCTGGATTACATCGCCTTCTTCCAGGCGTTCTTCCATGACGGAAAGAAGACCTTCGATGACGAGCATCACATCACCAATAAAAGCGGTGCTTCGAACGGCAATCAGATCACAGAGCTTGTTGAAATCGAGTTTCTTCAATGAACGGACCTGTGCATAAAATAATTTAGAACCGGCGGCAGCGTCTTTGCGCATGTCGGGGCGTTTTACTAAGTGGAAACTTAAAGCCATAATTTATTAATTGAAAGTTGATAATTGAAAATTACTGGTTGGTTATCGATAACATGACAAAGATATGAACCCAGAAAAACGGCTGTGACATGAAATGGCATTACCGGTTATAAAGAGTTTAATAAGGGAGAATAAATATACAAATAGCACGTTTAAACCTTGATTTTCATTTCTTTATATGGTATTTATTTCTTATCTTAGAGGTAATTAATACACATGGAAATGGAAGACGAAAAATTTAAAATCCGCAGTTACGGATGGACGGAACTGGCACTTTGTTATAATCCGAATCTGCATCCGAACTCTGCATCACGTTTGTTACATCGTTGGATAGTAAGAAACGAGAAACTGGTTAAAACATTAAGAGCAGCCGGGTTCTGCGAACGACAACGGAAACTGACACCGAAACAGGTTGGGGTGATTGTCGATTTTTTAGGGGAACCGTGATTTAATTGAAAATGGAGAATTGAAGATTGAAAATTTGAAAGTCCCTTATTTTGGATGCGAAAGATATATGTTTTGAAGATGAAATAAGGGACTTTTGAAGGTGAAAGATATATGCTTCAAGGAAAAGGAGATCGGTTTAGTTAGCATAGAATGTTG
>NZ_QUGR01000039.1:0-1863 GCF_003479145.1 Parabacteroides sp. AF18-52 | reverse complement strand
GCGCGGAAGGCGGTGATAGACGCCATGAACGCCGGGACGGTGCGTGTGCTGTTCGGCTCTACCTCTATGCTCGGAACGGGTGTGAACGCCCAGAAACGGTGTGTGGCTATCCATCATCTCGATACGCCGTGGCGACCGTCCGACTTGCAACAGCGTGACGGACGCGGAGTTAGGGCAGGTAATGAGATTGCCAAACATTTCGCCGGGAACAACGTGGATGTAATCATCTACGCGGTGGAGAAGTCACTGGACAGCTACAAGTTCAACCTCCTGCACTGCAAGCAGACTTTCATAAGCCAGCTCAAAAGCGGTGCGATGGGTGCGCGTACCATCGACGAGGGGGCAATGGACGAAAAATCGGGCATGAATTTCTCGGAATACATGGCGTTGCTCTCCGGCAATACCGACCTGTTGGACAAGGCGAAACTGGAAAAGCGGATCGCATCGCTCGAAGGGGAACGCAAGTCGTTCAACAAGGGCAAGCGTGATTCGGAGTTCAAGCTGGAGTCAAAGACCGGCGAGTTGCGCAACAACACGGCTTTCATAGATGCCATGACGGAGGACTGGAACCGCTTCCTGTCGGTGGTGCAGACCGACAAGGAGGGCAACCGCCTTAATATAATAAAGGTGGACGGAGTGGATTCCGCCGATGAGAAGGTCATCGGAAAGCGTTTGCAGGAGATAGCCAAGAATGCCACGACCGGAGGGTTGTACACGCAGGTCGGTGAACTTTACGGTTTTCCGATAAAGGTGGTGAGCGAAAGGATACTCAAAGAGGGATTGGAGTTCACCGACAACCGCTTCGTGGTCGAGGGGAACTACAAGTACACCTACAACAACGGGCATCTGGCGATGGCTGACCCGTTGGCCGCCGCCCGCAACTTCCTCAACGCGATGGAGAGGATACCCTCCATCATCGACCAGTACAAGGCGAAGAACGAGGTGCTGGAGATGGAGATACCGCAGTTACAGGAGATAGCGGGTAAGGTGTGGAAGAAGGAGGACGAGCTGAAGCAGTTGAAGTCCGAACTTGCCGCCCTTGACCGAAAAATTCAGCTGGAGCTTGCGCCACCCACGCCCGAAGTCGCAGAAAAGGAGAATGAAGGGCAACAGCTCAAGCCGGAAGCGGAAGATGTGAGGAACAGGCAGGCGCAATATCCCGAAAATGCACCGCCGCAGATACGCAGTCCGGCGGATAGTATCGTTGCCAACCATGTCATAATCGGGCGTCCGGGACTGTATGCCAAGGAGGAAACCCGGTCCAAAGGATTGAAAATATAACCTAAGGAATTTTATCTGAAGTATTAATAAGGGCTATCCCAAAAGGTCTAAAAGTAAATTTTATCCTTTCTGCAAGTATCTATAGGATGGCAACTGCATTTTTTTCTTTTTGGGCAGCCCTTATTAAAATTTATTCTTATTTTAGGTTATATACATTCATGTCCATTTATGTAAAAAATCCTGCTGACCTTGTTTATGTCTTGTCAGTCACCATTTGCAAAACCATATTTGACCCTCAAAGAGGCTGAATTTGATAAGTAACTTGCTACATACTCATAATAAGGAGCTAAATAGAACACGAATGGGAAATACACAAATGCTAAACTAAAGAAGATATTGGCCAAAATAAACGCTATACCGAGAGAGAAACTTGATTTTTCAACTTCCTAAAACGGTGTTGTTCAAACATTTCTACTTATTTGTACTTGCCAGTTGAACCTACGCTTCCCTAATAAAATGTCTATGGTAAAAAGTTAAAAAATCCTCCCACTTTTGTTAGATATATTTTTTTGTGTAATTTTGTAATCGTTATGCGGCAGTAATAATATACATATTAATACGAGTTAGTAATCCTGTAGTTCT
>NZ_QUGR01000038.1:0-1868 GCF_003479145.1 Parabacteroides sp. AF18-52 | reverse complement strand
GCGCGGAAGGCGGTGATAGACGCCATGAACGCCGGGACGGTGCGTGTGCTGTTCGGCTCCACCTCCATGCTCGGAACGGGTGTGAACGCACAGAAACGGTGTGTGGCAATTCATCATCTTGATACGCCGTGGCGACCGTCCGACCTGCAACAGCGTGACGGACGGGGAGTTAGAGCAGGCAACGAGATAGCCAAGCATTTCGCCGGGAACAACGTGGACGTAATAATCTACGCGGTGGAAAAATCACTGGACAGTTACAAGTTCAACCTCCTGCACTGCAAGCAGACTTTCATCAGCCAGCTTAAAAGCGGTGCTATGGAAGCGCGTACCATCGACGAGGGGGCAATGGACGAGAAATCGGGCATGAACTTCTCGGAATATATGGCGTTGCTATCCGGCAACACCGACCTGCTGGACAAGGCGAAACTGGAAAAACGTATCGCCTCGCTCGAAGGGGAACGCAAGTCGTTCAACAAGGGCAAGCGTGATTCGGAGTTCAAGCTGGAATCGAAGACCCGCGAGCTGGGCAACAACACAGCTTTCATAGATGCCATGACGGAGGACTGGAACCGCTTCCTCTCTGTGGTGCAGACCGACAAGGAGGGCAATCACCTTAATATAATAAAGGTGGACGGAGTGGATTCCGCCGATGAGAAAGTCATCGGAAAGCGTTTGCAGGAGATAGCCAAGAATGCCACGACCGGAGGGTTGTACACGCAGGTTGGAGAGTTTTACGGTTTCCCGATAAAGGTGGTCAGCGAAAGGATACTCAAAGAGGGATTGGAGTTTACCGACAACCGCTTCGTGGTCGAGGGGAACTACAAGTACACCTACAACAACGGGCATCTGGCGCTGGCTGACCCGTTGGCCGCCGCCCGCAACTTCCTCAACGCGATTGAGAGAATCCCCTCCATCATCGACCAGTATAAAGCGAAGAATGAGGTCTTGGAACGTGAGATACCGCAGTTGCAGGAGATAGCAGGCAAGGTGTGGAAGAAGGAGGAAGAACTGAAACAGTTGAAGTCCGAACTTGCCGCCCTTGACCGCAAGATACAGCTGGAACTTGCGCCGCCTACACCCGAAATCACCGAAAAGGAGCATGAAGGGCAACAGGTCAAACCGGAAGCGAAAGGTGTGCGAAACGGTATCAGGCAATATCCCGAAGATACATCACCGCAAATACGCAATCCATCGGAAAGTATTATCGCCAATCACACCATAACTGGGCATCCGGGGCTGTATGCCAAGGAGGAAACCCGGTCCAAAGGATTGAAAATATAACCTTAGGAATTTTATCTGAAGTATTAATAAGGGCTATCCCAAAAGGTCTAAAAGTAAATTTTATCCTTTCTGCAAGTATCTATAGGATGGCAACTGCATTTTTTTCTTTTTGGGCAGCCCTTATTAAAATTTATTCTTATTTTAGGTTATATACATTCATGTCCATTTATGTAAAAAATCCTGCTGACCTTGTTTATGTCTTGTCAGTCACCATTTGCAAAACCATATTTGACCCTCAAAGAGGCTGAATTTGATAAGCAACTTGCTACATACTCATAATAAGGAGCTAAATAGAACACGAATGGGAAATACTCAAATGCCAAACTAAAGAAGATATTGGCCAAAATAAACGTTATACCGAGAGAGAAACTTGATTTTTTTCAACTTCCTAAAACGTTGTTGTTCAAACATTTCTACTTATTTGTACTTACCAGTTGAACCTACGCTTCCCTAATAAAATGTCTATGGTAAAAAAAGTTAAAAAATCCTCCCACTTTTGTTAGATATATTTTTTTTGTGTAATTTTGCAATCGTTATGCGGCAGTAATAATATACATATTAATACGAGTTAGTAATCCTGTAGTTCT
>NZ_QUGR01000037.1:1574-1990 GCF_003479145.1 Parabacteroides sp. AF18-52 | reverse complement strand
TATTTTTTCAGGCTTTTTCGTTCGTACATTATATAACAGTTTCTCCGGTGGAAAAATAAATGAAAAATAAAGGATGAAATATTTGGAATGTATGTTGTAAAGCACTACTTTTGCACCCGCATTCAAGAGAGAACGGCAGACCAGAAATGATGAAAGAGGTAACCTGTGGAAAGGGGATGAGGTTAGAAGTTCTAAGCAAAAATCCAACCGTCGCAGTGGCTCAAAAAAAACTTTGAATTTTTCTTCTGAAAAATTTGGCAGTTAAAATAAAGTCCTTACCTTTGCAGCCGCAATCGAAAGATAGGCAATAGTTCTTTGAAAGATTTACATATCAACAAGTAGTACAAGTATTAAAAATTAATACCGTCAAAACTTGAAATAAATAACGGATTCTGAGCAAGACAAAACAATTTATA
>NZ_QUGR01000037.1:0-1564 GCF_003479145.1 Parabacteroides sp. AF18-52 | reverse complement strand
AAAACAATTTATACAACGAAGAGTTTGATCCTGGCTCAGGATGAACGCTAGCGACAGGCTTAACACATGCAAGTCGAGGGGCAGCGGGGGTAGCAATACCTGCCGGCGACCGGCGCACGGGTGAGTAACGCGTATGCAACCTACCTATCAGAGGGGAATAACCCGGCGAAAGTCGGACTAATACCGCATAAAACAGGGGTCCCGCCTGGGAATATTTGTTAAAGATTTATCGCTGATAGATGGGCATGCGTTCCATTAGATAGTTGGTGAGGTAACGGCTCACCAAGTCTACGATGGATAGGGGTTCTGAGAGGAAGGTCCCCCACACTGGTACTGAGACACGGACCAGACTCCTACGGGAGGCAGCAGTGAGGAATATTGGTCAATGGGCGAGAGCCTGAACCAGCCAAGTCGCGTGAAGGATGAAGGATCTATGGTTCGTAAACTTCTTTTATAAGGGAATAAAGTGCGGGACGTGTCCTGTTTTGTATGTACCTTATGAATAAGGATCGGCTAACTCCGTGCCAGCAGCCGCGGTAATACGGAGGATCCGAGCGTTATCCGGATTTATTGGGTTTAAAGGGTGCGTAGGTGGTTTTTTAAGTCAGCGGTGAAAGTTTGTGGCTCAACCATAAAATTGCCGTTGAAACTGGAAGACTTGAGTATGTTTGAGGTAGGCGGAATGCGTGGTGTAGCGGTGAAATGCATAGATATCACGCAGAACTCCAATTGCGAAGGCAGCTTACTAAACCATAACTGACACTGAAGCACGAAAGCGTGGGGATCAAACAGGATTAGATACCCTGGTAGTCCACGCAGTAAACGATGATTACTAGCTGTTTGCGATAAACGGTAAGCGGCACAGCGAAAGCGTTAAGTAATCCACCTGGGGAGTACGCCGGCAACGGTGAAACTCAAAGGAATTGACGGGGGCCCGCACAAGCGGAGGAACATGTGGTTTAATTCGATGATACGCGAGGAACCTTACCCGGGTTTGAACGCATTTGGACCGGCCTTGAAAGAGGTCTTCTAGCAATAGCCATTTGCGAGGTGCTGCATGGTTGTCGTCAGCTCGTGCCGTGAGGTGTCGGCTTAAGTGCCATAACGAGCGCAACCCTTATCTTTAGTTACTAACAGGTCGAGCTGAGGACTCTAAAGAGACTGCCAGCGTAAGCTGTGAGGAAGGTGGGGATGACGTCAAATCAGCACGGCCCTTACATCCGGGGCGACACACGTGTTACAATGGCATGGACAAAGGGCAGCTACCTGGCGACAGGATGCTAATCTCTAAACCATGTCTCAGTTCGGATCGAAGTCTGCAACCCGACTTCGTGAAGCTGGATTCGCTAGTAATCGCGCATCAGCCATGGCGCGGTGAATACGTTCCCGGGCCTTGTACACACCGCCCGTCAAGCCATGGGAGTTGGGGGTACCTAAAGTCCGTAACCGCAAGGATCGGCCTAGGGTAAAACCGATGACTGGGGCTAAGTCGTAACAAGGTAGCCGTACCGGAAGGTGCGGCTGGAACACCTCCTTTCTGGAGCGAAGAGTTCGTTATCAAGTT
>NZ_QUGR01000036.1:0-3094 GCF_003479145.1 Parabacteroides sp. AF18-52 | reverse complement strand
ATATAGGTCTTTCACCGCCGTGTTGTGTACCGGATTTCCTAATACAGCCACTTTATTGTCTTTATCCAACAGAAATGTCTGGAAGGTCATATTTGCCGGGAACTTGTTCAATTTATTCAGTTGATCCTCTAAGTCGATGTAGATCGGACGGTCGAAGCCGTCTCGTTTCAACAGATAGCGTATTTCTTTCGTATCTTTGGGATGGAAGAAGAAAAGGAAAGGCACTTTTCCCTGTGTGGCCGAATCGGTATACTCGATCAGTTCCTTCCATTTATGCAGTTGTAATTTGCAGCTGGTACAACCAATGGAATCTACATATATTAATACCTTATAATCTGATTCCGGAATTTGGAAATCCGTAGTATCTGTCAGATAACGGATGAAGATCAGGTTTTCAGGGAACAGTATTTGCTTCCCTTGCCATTCGCTGACCAGATGTGCAATCTTATTTTCCTTCTCTTTCTGTTCGTAGTGACAGGAGAAGAAGGTGGTTGCTATTAATAATATGTAAAGATAAAAGGTTTTCATACCGTTTATTATATCATAAATTCTATGATCGGATTATCTCTTTTCGCCGCTGTGCCGACGATGGTGCTTGTTTTTTCGTTAATGTTAATACTGTTCGCTGCATACGGGGGAAGGAATTTTCTGATCTAGCTAGACTTCTCCGTATACAGAACCGATTTACTGTATAGTATATCATCTTCGGTCATTAATTCCACTTCCATTAAACCATGGAAATTTTGAATGAAGCAAACACTAACAAACTACAAAACAATTGTCATACACAGTCAAAAGATAAAATTGAT
Organism: Parabacteroides sp. AF18-52; assembly: GCF_003479145.1. Taxonomy (NCBI): domain Bacteria; kingdom Pseudomonadati; phylum Bacteroidota; class Bacteroidia; order Bacteroidales; family Tannerellaceae; genus Parabacteroides; species Parabacteroides sp. AF18-52. The sequence continues at coordinate 2,285 of NZ_QUGR01000036.1, read as the reverse complement.
TGTTTTATTTATCACTTAATGCGGAATCTAACTTGCTGATTCTTATTATCGGATTATCATCAATATGTAAGTTTGATGCTAGTTCTCTGAGATTATTGTCTTTTATTTGTGATAAATTGTCGATAAATAATTCATTATCATAAGTTGTGAAAAAGTAATTGTGTCCAGGAAAAAAATTAGCATCATATTTATTTCCGTCTATTATATATTCCCCCATAAAGCTAGGATCAAGAAGTAAGTATGAATAAATGCTAGATTTATTTATACTATCATAACAAAAAAAATATCTCTTATCATGATAGTATTTAAATAATAATTTTTTTGATGTACTTATCAAAGATGTTATTCCGTATGCAGCTGTTCTTTTAGATAATTTGTTTTGAAATTCAACGATGTTGTTGTGTTTATCCTCAAATAAAGATTGGGGTATTTTATATTTGCCAAAATCAATATAGTATAGAGGTTTACAACTTGTGGGGGAAATTTTATATATAGTATCATTATATAGCTCATAAAATAGCAAATCATTATTACTTATAGTAAAATTAGAACTACTATGAACATGTAAATAGTTTGATTTATTATTGGAGATATTAAAGAAACTATCAGTGATTTTTTGCTTAAATATGTTGAAACATATGAGTTTGTTATTGTTATTTGATGACACTTGATTACCACAGTATAATATCAATAAAGAATCGTTCAATTGCTGCATTCCTATTGCCCAACTGTCTATTTTAGATTTATCAATAAAGTTTCCATTATAGTCGTATGTTATTATTTGTTTCTTTCGAGTGTCTAACACATTAATGATTTCTCCATCTTGACTGATGTCAAAATCTGATAAACGAGCGTATTCTTCAGGACCATCACCTTGACGTTCTACTTTGTATTTAAATCTCCCGTCTTCTCCAAAAAAATAAATTGAATAATCATCTCCTATTATTATTTGGTTATTAATGTAATATATTTTTTGTATTTTCTTTATAAGGCAAGAATCATTTGTTTCAAGTTTTACAAAATGAGTATTTAGGGATAATTCAGATAAATCTAACGGTGTATTCTTAGAATTTTCTACAAAGATAGTTGTAATATTTAGATTCTCTATATTCCTATCTTGTTTAGTTGTACAACTAAATAGTAATAGACAAAAAAATAATATGTAAGTTATTTTCATACGTAAATAAATAATTATGCTCTTCTCTAAAAAGAGCTTGTTAAACTTTTCATGAATTATAAATTTAATGCGTTCATGATTTCGCTGGATAGTAGCTATTTTTGATTTTGTTAAAGAATAATTCAAGGTGTTATGTCTATAACTTTTTACTTAAAGATCTTTACCACTTCTTGCTTATTTTATATTATTGTGGGTATCTATTCATAACCACTGTGAATAACTTGTAAGAAGATTGCTGTAATGTTGGCATATTCTTTATTAAAACTATCCATATTCACCACCTACTTTTTATTTGTTTAAATAAAATTTATTTCATGGATATCTAATCTTGATTCAAAAGGGGACAGATAGGATTTATTGGAATACAATATTTGATAAAATCTATCTGTCGCCCTATATTTATTATGTTGTTAACATTTAGCGCAAGCGGATGCTCCACAAGTTTTATCTCCAGGACAACAACAATTCGTGGTATGGCCGTTTTTGTCTGGCTCTGTACTATATAATGTTCCTTTACTGTCACTTTCATTGTCAGCCAATGCTTCTACATTAGCCAGTGCCAAGTCTGACAGTTCCACTTCGTTCTGACTTTGGCTGAAATTCCAGCCTGCAGCAGCTATAGCTGCGATAGCAATGATACCCAATAACTTTTTCATATTCGTATCTGTTTAATTGTTTGTTTAAATCATTATTTAATCAGGCTATTTTCTATCTTTGCCTACTCTATTTGGATTAGATAGTCGAATGTTACCTGTAGCATTCTGTTTTGTCGGTTATATTACCATCATACACCTCCTTTTCGGGGTCTCCGGGAGTTTGCTTGTACATTCTTGTCGGGATGCAGCAAACTCCCATTTGTTCGATCACCGAACATTCCCCTTTATCTTTGCTTTGACAGGTTGGTTGTTAATACTATTGTACTTGATCGTAACGACTTCATCGAAGAATCCTGTATCTTTCGGTGTCATCTTAATTCCTACCCGAAGAGATTCTCCGGGGTTTGCGGGGCGTTTGTCATAAGTGGCTGCCGTGCAGCCGCAAGTGGTACCTACGTCCACTATCACAAGGGGATTGTCCCCAATGTTTCTTACTTCTATGGTTGTTTCCT
>NZ_QUGR01000035.1:0-3837 GCF_003479145.1 Parabacteroides sp. AF18-52 | reverse complement strand
GTCCTTTTTGAAACTTATTTTTTTTCAAGACTGTCAACTTATTTCAGGACAGGACACATAGTAAATCAGTTTACATAGGATAGTAAATATACTTTCTTCGTATACTTTTCGGATTATCTCCGGACTATTTCTAAATTCAGTTCATCCTTTTGTATATTTGTACCGCAGGAAGCAACTTAATCACATCATATCGTGTTTTATTTACATGAAAACAAAAGAAAACAGTATGAGATTTACTTATATTTATCATAGCGGCTTTGCCATTGAAGCAGACGGATATGCTATCCTGATCGATTATTTTAAAGACACGGGGAAGACGCCGGATACTGGATTCGTTCATAATGAATTACTCCATCGCGCAGGGACATTATATATATTATCTTCCCATTTTCATCCGGACCATTTCAACCCGGACATTTTAAAATGGAAAGAGATCAAGCCGGATATCAAATATATTTTTTCCAAAGACATCCTGAAACGTCGGCGTGCGAAAGCCGAAGATGCCACTTTTCTGAAAAAAGGGGATGTATTTGAAGACGAGCATATCCGCATCCAGGCTTTTGGTTCGACCGATGTCGGTATCTCTTTCCTGATAGAAGCGGAAGGGAAACAACTGTTCCACGCCGGCGACCTTAATAACTGGCACTGGAAAGACGAATCGACACCGCAGGAAGTGGCTAAGGCGGAAGGTGATTACCTGCACGAACTGACAACATTGACTCAAACGACACAACATTTGCACCTCGCCATGTTCCCTGTCGACCCACGTATCGGTACGGACTTCATGCGGGGAGCCGAGCAGTTTGTCGACCGGATAAAGACAGACGTATTAGTCCCCATGCACTTCTGGGAACGTCCCACCGAAGTAGTAGCTTTCGGCCCTTATGCCGAATCGAAGGGATGCCGCTATATTTTGTTGTCCGTACCGGGTGAAGGCACTGATTTTTAATTTATAAAGATATCAATTATGGAAATTAAAAGTAGATTTGATCATTTCAACATTAATGTTCTCGACCTTGAAAGAAGTATCGCTTTCTACAACAAAGCGCTGGGGCTGAAAGAACACCATCGAAAAGAAGCGAAAGACGGTTCATTCATACTGGTTTACCTGACAGACGATCAGACCGGCTTCCTGCTGGAACTGACCTGGCTGAAAGACCGTAACGAACCATACGAACTGGGAGATAACGAAAGCCATCTCTGTTTCCGTGTAGCCGGCGATTACGATGAAGTCCGTAAATTCCATAAGGAAATGGACTGCGTATGCTACGAGAATACTGATATGGGATTATATTTCATCAATGACCCGGATGATTACTGGATCGAAATATTACCCGCTAAATAAAGAAAAAAACACCAACGACCAAAATTGTATCAGCTTTTTACCGGCAATACAATTTTGGTTAAACGGTCGTCATAAGGTTCTTCTTTCCGGCGGTAATAATATTCATAAGCAGTGCCTTCCGGCTCATAGCCTTTCTGCATCATCCAGGAAGTCATTTCACCATACAAATAATCCATTTCGTCGTAATCGCCCTTGAACAGGCAGTGGACCACCTTCGATTGTGGAATGACGCGGGGTTGCACACCTTCATTCCCTTCCATCAGGCAAGAAACCGGAAAGCAGAACTCCACATCCAGGTCGTACATATCCAAATTCATAAAATCGTAGTAAATAATAAACGGTACATCGGTCATATAAACCCCTGTCTTCCGTAAAAGGCTCAATGCTTCTTCGCGCTTCCTGGCGAACATTCCTTCCAAATTGTTGTAACTGACTTTTATGCGGGCCGATAAAACAGGTTGTTCCGCCCGGACCATAAGCCGTATGTCTGAAACCTGTGGCATAGTGTTATTCATTAATGAGTTAAGAATCTACCAAATATAAAACAAATCCCGATAAATCCACTATCCAAAGCAGGAAAAAAGCTGAAAATGACACATTTTGATCGAATAACAAATTGAAGTTACATTTATTGTCACAACTGAAAACTGAAACAATTCATCATTTTTTTGAAGAAAATCATTGCAGCTAATCAGATTCCTCTTATATTTGCTTTCCAGAAAATCTCATTATTAATCATAAATATAAAATCATGGAGAAGCCTTATGTAGTAGGTATTGATATAGGCGGTACCAATACTGTTTTTGGAGTAGTAGACGCAAGAGGAACAATCTTGTACAGTGGATCGATCAAAACAGGTAAATATAATGACATTAATGATTATGTGACCGAACTTGGTCAAGGTTTATCATTAGTGATCGAACAAGCTGGTGGTCCCGACAAAATCAAAGGTGTAGGCGTAGGAGCTCCCAATGGTAACTTCTTCAACGGCTGTATCGAATTTGCACCTAACCTTCCGTGGAAAGGTAAAATTCCTTTAGCTCAGTTGATCAGCGAACAGATCGGAGGTATTCCCGTAGCACTGACTAACGATGCGAATGCTGCAGCGATCGGAGAAATGACTTATGGCGCAGCACGCGGCCTGAAAGACTTTATCGTGATCACACTGGGAACAGGTGTTGGTAGCGGTATCGTTATCGGCGGTAATCTGGTTTACGGACATGACGGGTTTGCCGGTGAGTTGGGACACGTTATTATGCGTCGTAACAACGGTCGTCCTTGCGGTTGCGGTCGCCAGGGATGTCTGGAAACGTATGCATCTGCAACAGGTGTAGCCCGTACAGCACGTGAATATCTGGAAATCCGTAAAGACGACAGCTTGTTGCGTGAACTGGATCCGGATGAAATCACTTCAAAAGATGTATATGATGCAGCGATGAAGAATGATAAACTGGCTCAGGAAATCTTTGAATTTACAGGTAATATCCTGGGTGAAGCTTTTGCTGATGCTGTTGCGTTCTCCAGTCCGGAAGCTATCATTCTGTTCGGCGGTCTGACCAAGGCAGGCGATCTGATCATGAATCCGATCAAACGTTCTATGGAAAAGAACATGCTGAAAGTGTACGAAGGTAAAACAAAACTTCTTTTCTCTCAATTGAAAGAAAGCGATGCAGCTGTATTAGGTGCAAGTGCTTTGGGTTGGGAAGTGAAAGAATAATCGTATTTCACTGGGGATTTTCCCCGGATCGAGGGCGGCCTAAAGCCGCCCTTATTCATTTATATACATTATATATCAGTTTATTCTATGAGTCATCCTTTACATCAGTTCGTTTATTGCCCCCAGTGTGGTGCTAAAACTTTCGTCGAACGTAATGAGAAAGCTAAACAATGCACGACATGCGGCTTCGTTTATTATTTCAATCCTTCATCGGCCGTTGCCTGTTTTATCCGCAACGCGGCAGGAGAAATCTTATTGGTGCGTCGTGCCAAAGATCCGGCCAAAGGAACACTCGATTTACCGGGAGGTTTTGTCGATATGCATGAATCGGCTGAAGAAGCGGCACATCGTGAAGTGAAGGAAGAGACAGGATTGGATATTACCGAATGTCGTTATCTGTTTTCTATTCCTAATCTATATATGTATAGCGGCTTTGAGGTACACACAGTGGATATGTTTTTTGAATGTTATGTGGAAAACTTCGATGGCGTCCATGCAGAAGATGATGCAGCCGAAGCCGTTATCCTGAAAAAGGAAGAGTTAAATGCAGATGATTTCGGCCTCATGTCGATAAAGAAAGGGATCGAAATCTATAGAAAAAACTATCGCTAGCCTGTAAACATGAGTTTATTACAATTAGGAGCGGGATAAAAGTCCGCTCTTTTGTTTTTAATACAATTACGACTCGCACCCGACAAAATAGATTAATATATAGTAAAAAATAAATAAAAATAAGGATATACGGTAGAAATGTCAACTTAGTTCTGAAAGAACT
>NZ_QUGR01000034.1:0-5328 GCF_003479145.1 Parabacteroides sp. AF18-52 | reverse complement strand
ATGCAAAGATAGCCAAATTCAGTGAATTACGGGCTATGATTGCTTGAATTTATATTTAAGTCCATACTCTTCAAGTTTGCTGTATAGTGTTGTCCTGCCTATGCCGAGCAGTTCTGCGGCGACACTCCGGTTGCCGTTTGCCTGTTTCAACGCACGCAATATCCGCTCCTTATCCTCCGCGTCATTGCGCAAGGCGAAGCTGACAGTAGAGGTCGGTTTCGTCACGGCAAGTTCCAGATGCTCTTTCATGACAACACCTTCCTGCGCCTGCAATACAGCACCCATAACTTTCTGCCGAAGTTCCCGCACGTTGCCCGGCCATGCGTGTGTCAGCAACGCTTTACGTGCTTCGGAACTGAACCCGCTCACGCTACACTCCAGCTCTCTGTTTGCCATATCACGGAAGAACTCTGCCAGCGGCATAATGTCTTCTTGACAGTCACGCAACGGAGGAACGGTTATCCCGAAGTCGTGCAGGCGGTACAGAAGATCCTGCCGAAAACGCTTTTCATTCACCGATACCTCCAAATCTTCATTGGTAGCAGCGATGATGCGGACATTGAAATTCCGGTCTGCCTTGTCTCCGACCGGGCGATACCGCCTCTCCTGTATGGCACGGAGCAACATCTGTTGGGTTTCCAACGCGAGGTTTCCTACCTCGTCCAGAAACAACGTGCCGCCTTCCGCCTCATGGAAATATCCTTTCTTGGCATTGTCCGCACCTGTAAATGCACCTTTGACGTGTCCGAAGAAAGCCGACGGTGCAAGCTCTTTGGAGAGTGAACCGCAGTCCACCGCCACAAATGGCTTGCCTGCACGTTTGCTCTTGTCATGCAACAGGTGGGCAATATGCTCCTTGCCCGTGCCGTTCTCACCAAATATCATCACGCTCATATCGGTGGCGGCTACCAGCCTTATGCGGTGCATGATTTTCTGAAAGGCGGAACCTTCACGGGCGAATATAGGCATACGGCGTTGTCCTGCCTGACGTTCTTTCAGTATGGAACGGATCAGGGGGACAAGTTTATCCTCCACAAGCTGTTTGGGAATATAGTCTATCGAGCCGAGTTTCATGCTTTCCACGGCGGTATTAACTTCGGCGTAGTCGGTCATAATGATGAAGGGCTGCATCTTTCCCTCCTTTCGCATCCAGCACAAAAGGTCTATGCCACTGCCGTCAGGCAGACGCAGGTCGGCAACCACGATATCATTATCTGTTGCCTGTTGCAGATGTTTCTTCGCGGTTGAGAGGTGGTAAGCCTTCATATTGCGGTAGCCCTCCCGTGACAGCATATTGCAGACATATTCGCAATACACGATGTTGTCTTCCACCACAATTATTTTTGTCTTATTCATCTTCGTATTTTCTCCTTTCCTCTTCTGCCAACCGTATTATTTCCACTCCCTTATCCAGCACGGCAGTCACGGCATGGCTTAACGCTTCACCATCCGGGAGAGCATCGCCACGAAGCAATCCGTAAAGTACATTCAGCGGTTGGTCGGCACGGAGCACCTCCCACGAACTGCGCAGGTGGTGGATCAGGGAATCCAGCTTTTGCAGGTCTTTTTCTTTTGCTGCATCCCGTACCGCCTGCATTTCCTTTTCTGTTTCAGTTATCAACTTTTCCAGCATGACGGCTTCATTGCCATAGGACAATAAGGCGGAAAAGTCCGGTTTCCCGTCCGGTGTCGCTTTTATGGCACACCTGTCGGAAACCTCCATCAGTTCCGATATGGAGAACGGTTTGAACAGGCATCCGGCAAAGCCTTTTGCCAATAGTTCCCCTTTGTTACAACTGCCCGAAGCGGTTGCCACAACCACCGGGATTGTTGGTGAATTGCCCACGTTGGACGAACGCAACAGTTCCAGCAATTCGAAACCGTTTATATCGGGCATATTCAAGTCTGTCAGCAACAGGCTGTATTCTTTCTGGCGTATCATTTCCATCAGTGCCGCAGCATCGGTGCAAGTGTCGCAGTGTATTCCTTCTTGGGAATACATCTCTTTCAGCATCAGAAGTAATACCTCATCATTGTCAATGGCGACAACATCATGGAATTTATTGTTATGATAAACAGGTGTATTGCTTGTATATCCAAGCTGTTCTTCAGCTTCCTGCATAGAAATTTCAACTGTGAAACGACTGCCTTTCCCTTTCTTGCTGTCTAAACGGATTGTTCCGCCAAGCATCGACACAATATTACGCATTATGGCAAGCCCAAGCCCGAAACCCTCCTTTGCGGCGGCATTTGATAGACGTTCAAACGCACCGAACGCTTGTTTCTGTTCCTCTTCTGTCATGCCTGTACCTGTATCTTCAACGACCAGTGTCAGAACTCCATTATCATATTCAGTAATCAAAGAAACACCGCCTTCTTCTGTGAACTTGACAGCGTTTGACAGCAGGTTATTCCCGATTTGTATTATTCGCTCTTTGTCGGTCAATACAATGGCATCGTGTCCAGTCTTCACGGACAAGGACAGCCCTTTGTTCACGGCAACAGGCATGAACTCCGTTTCAAGTGTGTGCGTGATTGCTGAAATCCGGCAGGGTGACAGACGGGGCTGTTCCTTGCCGTTGTCCAGGCGGAAGAAGTCAAGCAAAGTGTTAAGCATATCCCGCATACGGTCGGAGGATTGCAGTATGTTTTGGATATACTGCCCGGACTTATCCTCACACTGTTCTTTCCGTATCAGTCCGGCATAGCCTGTTATTGCTGTCAGCGGTGTGCGCAGTTCATGGGTGATAGTATGTACCGCCTTCTTCCTTGACGTTATCAGTGCCTCGTTCCGTTGTACGGATTGTTCCAGTTGCCTTATCAAATCAGTTGTCTTGTGCTTGTATTGTTTAATGCTTTTTGCATCACGATGTATGATGATGTAGGAAATTAACAACAATAGAAGAACGAATCCCATTAAACCGCCTACTTGCATAAATGACTTTTCACGCATGGCAACTATTTCGTTTTCCCGGCTTTGCAGTTCGGTTTGTACCTTTTCTTCTATTTGGCAAATCAATTCTTGCAGTTGTCTGTTAAGTTCTGCATTACGAGCTGCAAGGCTGTCGGCTTGTTCCGACAATTGGCGATCCTGCACTTTCTGTTCGCTGATTACGTTTCTATTGACCGAATGAAGGATAGTGGTTGATACTGCTGGAGTTACTTCCTTTTTTTTGCCGAATATGCCTAAGAAACCTTTTCGTTTTGGCTTTTTGGACTGTTCCTGCACACTTTTCTGTACAATAACCGGAATTTGATTGGCTATCTTCTTGTTAATAGATTGTTGTTCATCCATTAACCGGACTATCTGGAACATCTGTCGTTCCTTATCCTCTAAAAGACTGCGCACACTATCGATGCGCTCTGCTGGATAGGTGGCCTTGAAACGGCAGAGCATACTGTCCATTGCCATACGCCGTGCATGGTAATGCTCGATATCTTTATCGTTCCATTCCAGTATTGTTTCACCCAATAGAGAAAATTTTATCATTTGAATATTGATATTGTTTATTTCTTTTCGGAGCTCGTCTATTTTTTTATTGCCAAGTTCTAATGCTTCTATCTCCTGCCATTCATAGAGGCTATTATATGCCATACATCCGATAAGAATGGAGATAAGTATATATCCCAACCGTATTGCCTTATAGAAATTTCCTGACCGCTCCATTATTTTAATGACATTGATTTTTGGAACATGAATAAAAGTTTATCTTTTTCGTTCATGCGGATATTATCAGAATAACCGTCTTTTGTTATTTGATACCCACATGGCTTAACCATAAAAATGCCTAAGCCCTTAGTGTACGAACTTACTTCTGAGGCATAGTCTTTACTTGTATTTAATGGAACTTTCCCTTTAATATGACACCACTCATTATTACAACTGATGTCTTCAATCTCAGACATCAGTTTTTGCAAATCTGTAATAGCTTTGGAACTCGCTACTTGGGGTATCTGCAACTCAAAACAGAGCATCGGTTCGAGAATGTCCACACCTGACTGTTGCAAAGCCAGCCTGAAGACATAAGGGGTCAGCTGTCTGAAATCAGCAGGTGTACTTACCGGGCTATAATACTCGGCTTGAGTAAAAGTTACTTTCAGATCTGTCACTTCCCATCCATGTAAACCAGATTGGCAAGACATACGAATCCCTTCAAAAACGGCATTTTGAAAAGAATGGTTCAGATAACCATAGGAGATGTCACTTTCGATTTGCAACCCTGCCCCTAACGGTAAGGGTTCAAGAGTCAGCCCTATTGTGGCCCAGTAAGGGTTGGGTGGTACTTCGATCTGAATAATCTTATTGACCTTTTTTATAGGTCGTTCTTTGTAGATAGTCTTGATCTCATCAAAATGGACCTTTACGGAAAATCGTTCTTCCAGCAATGTCTGTATGATTTCCTTTTGTGTCAAACCATATAACGAGATTTCCAATTCATCACTATATGAGTTTATGGAAAAGGACAAAGACGGGTCTTCAATCCACAATGTATTCAGAGCGGATATCACCTTGCTTCTCTCTTCGGGCTTATTTGGCCGGACGGAGGATTTGAGAGCGGGATGCTGATGAGATAATCCTTGAATCAAACAAGGTTTAGCACCTAAATAATCTCCGATTCGAAAATCTTCTATATCTTCTACAATCGCGATATCATTGGCACCCACTTCATCAACATTTATCTCTCTGCCCTGATAAATAGTCTTTAGATTTTTAATCTTGATGAATTTTTCCGAATCGTTGATTCTTACAACGTCTCGAAGTCTCAGACTTCCGTCAATTATTTTAAGAAAACTTCTTTTATGCCCTTTGGGGTCATGCTCTATCTTATAGAGATAAGCTGAAAGTCTGTTTGAGACTGATGCCGGAGGAAGTATAAAAGAAGAAATGGCGTCCAACAACTCATTGATACCGATATTGAACATTGCTGATCCATGTAGCACCGGATAGACTTTGGCTTTTGCCACAAGAGCGATTATCGTATTCCAATAATCAGCCGGTGAAATTTCGCTATCCGCCAAATATCGTTCTAATATATCGTCGTCATGGTTGCATACAAATTCTTTGTATTCTTCCTTTATATATGTTTGGGAGCAAACCGGATAAACCGATCCATCGACAACAGTTTGCATAAACAGGACATCTTGAGACAGATTTGTTTTTATATCCAGATACAAACGCTCTAAATTCACACCGTCACGGTCAATTTTATTGATAAATATAATTGTCGGGATTTGCAGTTTTTGTAAAGTATTGAACAGCAACTTTGTTTGCGCTTGTATGCCTTCCTTTGCGGATAAGATGAGGACTGCTCCATCAAGCATTTTGAA
>NZ_QUGR01000033.1:0-6426 GCF_003479145.1 Parabacteroides sp. AF18-52 | reverse complement strand
GAGCCGAACAGCACACGCACCGTCCCGGCGTTCATGGCGTCTATCACCGCCTTCCGCGCCTTGTCGGTCTTGCACTCCTGAATGAAGCGCACCTCGCTTGGCGGTATACCGTAGTCCTCCGTCAGTTTGCGCTTGATTTCCGAATAGACGTTCCACCCGTCGCCCGGCTGGTATGTCCCCAAATCAGAGAAAACGAACTGCGTGCCTTTCTGGGCGTCGTATTTTTGATAATACTCCGCGATCATCTTGGCACAGTGACTCGCTTTGTTGTCGGGATGATCTTCGTAATTCGGGTCTATCATGCGCATGTCGAGTGCCATTTTCCGGGCATAGTCCGTGGCGATGAGCATCTTCGCCTTTTCTTCCGTTTCCGAAAGCGGCAGCCTGCCCAACAAGGTGGCATCGCCCGTCTTGGCGAACTGCATCAGTTTCTGTATGAAGTCCTCCTGTTCCGGCGTGGGCGGTATATGGTGCAGTATCTCGTTCTTGGCAGGACGGTCAACGCCCACATCCTCCGCCGTGCGGTAGTCCGTGATTTCATTATAGAAGGCGGCAAGCTCCGGCACTTTGATGAAGTAGCGGAAACGCTCCTTCTGGACCACATTGTTCGTCACGTTAAATTCAAAATCCGTCGTCTTCTTGGCAAATATCGCCGCCCAAGCGTCGAAACACCTTATGTCCTGCCGTTCCAGCTCCTTCGGGCGCAGGTACTTGAACAGCAGGTACAATTCAGTCAGTGAGTTGCTGATAGTCGTGCCGGAGAGGAAGGTCGCACCCAAGTCTTTTCCTGTGCGCTCCTGTATGGTGCGTATGGCAAAGAGCATGTTAAGTGCCTTCTGGCTTCCCTCGCTGTTTCCCAATCCCGCCACACGGTCGTGGCGCGTGTTGAAAGTCAGATTCTTGAACTGGTGGCTCTCATCTATGAAGATGTGGTCGATGCCCATCTGCTTGAAATCCACCACGTCGTCCGTGCGTGACTTTATGGCGTGTTCCACCTTCTCCAGCTTCGCTTCAAGGTTGTGCTTGCGCTTCTCCAATCCTTTCAGCATCGCCCGCGACACGTTCTTTCCCTGCTGCCGTAGCACTTCGAGGTTTTCCTCCACCGTGTCAAGCTCTGCTTGCAGGATGCGCTGCTGCAATTCCGGCGACTGCGGTATCTTGCCGAACTGGTCGTGCGACATGATGACGCAATCGTAGTCGTTGTTCTTTATATTATTGAAGAAGCGCACACGGTTGGCGGTCGAAAAGTCCTTCTCCGAAGCGTACAGAATACGTGCGTTGGGATATGCCGCCTGATAGGTGGCTGCAATCTCCGCAACGTTGGCTTTCAGCCCGATAATCATCGGCTTGTGTGCCAAATTCAGACGCTTCATCTCATGCGCGGCGATGCACATTATCAGCGTCTTACCGGTTCCCACCTCGTGGTCGCAAATTCCGCCGCCGTTCTGTTTCAACATCCAGACGCAATCCATCTGTGAGGGATAGACGCTCTTGATACCCCGGCTTGCCAGCCCTTTCAGGTTGAGGTCGGGAAAGGTCTGATGGGAGCCGTCGTAGCGCGGGCGCACGAAACAGTTGAACTTGCGGTTATACATCGTCACAAGCCGCTCCTTGAACTGCGGCGACTGCTCTTCGAGCCATTCGGAGAAGCCGTTTCGTATCTCGTCAATCTTGGCGTTGGCGAGTTGTATTCCCTCGCTGTCGCGCATCTTGATGTCGTTGCCATGCTCGTCCTTGCCGATGGACTTCATCATGTCAGGGCAGGTGTTGTGCAGGGCGTGTTTTAGGAGGTGCATACCGTCATAGTTCCGGTAATACCCCTTCACCAGAAACTCGTCCGTGATTTTCATGGTGCGGTAGCCGCACACCACCGAAAACTCGTCCATGCTTGCGGAATAGGCGATTTTCACCTCCGTGTCGAACAGCCGGCTCATGTAGGCGGCATAGACACCCGTCGGAATCCAGCGTTCCCCGAAATTGAAGTCCAGATCCTCGAAGGCGATGCGCTGCGGCTCGGCATCTTTCAGAGCCTCCAACGCCTGCTTCACCTCCGGCATACGCTCATTTTCGGGATTGTCACCCATCCATGCCTCTATGCGTTCCGCTTTCTCTATGACATTTCCGGCGATGAAACGGTCTTTGATTTCGTAACCGGTCACGAGCGGATTGTAGTAGATGCGCCCTTGCAGGGCAGTGAGCAAATCCTCCGCCGTGCTGTCGGTTATCTCCCGCATATAGTCGAGATTGACCGTACCATATTTGTTGAGCGACGCAGACAGGGCTTCTTCGGGAGAGCCTACGTTGGCATGGCTCTCCACCGCGAAGGAAACAGGATGCTCGAAGATGTCCGCCTTGACGAACTTTCCGTTTTCCATCCGTTCCAGCGAAAGGATGTCGCGCCCGCCCGCATCCATCATCACTAACTTCACGTTCTGCTTGGCGTTGAGGTTGCCGTAGCGCATGACAAACTCATCGTAACAGGTATTCAGATGCTCTCGCCACGGAACATTTGCCTCGCGCCGGAGCGATTCATAACGGTACAGACGCTCGTAGGCGTCACGCAGCGACACATACAACAACGCCTTTTCCTTCTGGTATCCTTTCAGGTCGAGCGGCTGGAATGTCGCCCCGTATGGCGTGATGTCTTTCAGGTAGCCGATGTTATGACGCCCCCGGTCAGCCACCAGCGACCCTTCGCGCAGGTGCATCTCCGGCGTGCGGTGGTAGGCACGCGGAGAAAGGTCCACGACTTCCTCCTTCGGCTTTTCCGCTTCGATGTCGGGGAAAAGGAAAGTCCCCACCGCTTCCGATGGGGTATCTGTAACGGCAGGTGCGGCGACTGCCTCCGGCTGTGTTTCCTCCTGTCGTGGCTGCTCACGGGAAGTTTCCGGCACGGCTTTCACTTCCGTCTTTTCCGCCACTTGTTTCTCGTTATGCTGCCTTGCCAGTTCCCGAAGTTCTTTCCTACGCTCCGGCGTCAAACCCATCATCATTTCATAGAAACCGTTGATGGGAGGATTGGTATCCCAGTCCAGTGTGGCATAGATGTCGTCCGGGTCGGCAGGCTTGGCGGTGTTCTCCGCTTTCACCTCCTTATTCTCCATTGCGGGTTTTGCAGTTGGAGCTGTCGGTGTAACCGTGACTTTCGGTTTGGGCGGAGTGGACTTTGCCGTAACTGCCTTTTTCACCGTCTTTTTCTTTTTGGAGGTTTTCGGTTGGCTGACCTCTTCCGTCATCCCCCAGAGGTCAAGCAGGGTGAGCTGCACGCCTGCGGAATATTGCGGGCGCGGTTCTATCTCCGGCTTTTCATCTGCGGGTTGCGGCTTTTCTGTCGGAGTTTCCACCGTCTGCGCCGAGGATACTGTTTCCAATTTTATGGCAGGACGCTCTACTTTATTTTGAACGGCAACTTTTTCTTCCGTTCCTGCCTGCCGGATTGAACCCGAATACAAGCGCATGGCAAGCCTGTAATGGAAATCCTCGTCGAGCATACGGCGCAAATCCCCGGCGATGCCTGCTGCCTTGCCCTCGTGCAGATAAACCATAGCGGGCTTCCCGTAGGGGTCTGTGTCAAGTTTCGCCATCGTATGCACGATGCGTTCCGGGTGGTGGATGAAATAGGCGTTGTCGGTCAGGGCGGTTTTCGTGTCCGTCTGTATCACGGTCATCAGCCGCTCGTCCTGCGACATTTCCTTCTTGCTGAGGTTCTTTTGCAGGACAATCAGGTCACTGCCCACCTCCGTGCCCGCGTTGTCCGTGAACAGGTTGTTGGGCAGGCGTATCGCGGATACCAGATTGGCCTGACTGAACAGCTCGTTACGCACGGAGGTCTTGGTGCTATTCAATACCCCTTGCGAGGTGATGAACGCCACGATACCGCCGTCACGCACGGCATCCAGTCCTTTGAGAAAGAAATAGTTGTGGATGGTTTTCTGGGCGGAGCGTCTGCCGAAAGAGTCGCTCCGCTGAAACTCCGCGTCGAACACGGCAATGTCACCGAACGGAATGTTGGACACCGCCAAGTCGAAATAATTGTTGAACGGTCTTTCGATTTTCTCAAAACCGCAGGTGCGCATTTTCTGGTCGGGATAGAGATGCCTCAAGATTGTACCCGTGAGCAGATCCTTCTCGAAAGCCATCACATCCGCATTGGGGCTGTGCCGCAGCATGGAATCCACGAACACGCCGACACCTGCCGACGGTTCGAGCATACGGGCGGGGCGGACGCTGTAATCTGCCAGCACGTCCGCGATGGTGTCGGTTATCTCTTTGGGGGTGTAGAAAGCGGTCAGCACGGACGCTTTCAGCGAATCCACAAACCGCTTGTACTCTGTTTCGTCCTTGCTGTTCTCACGGATAAGCCTGTGCAGCTCCACCGTCGGGGCGAACAGTTCGAGGTCGGATTTCGCCCACCGGACGGCATCCGTCAGTTCCTTTGCAGGGTTGAGGATACATTTCAGACCGCCGAAACCGCAGTACCTTTGAAGTATGGCACGCTCTTCGGTTGTCGCTGTCCTATTTTCCCTGTCAAGGATGAATGCCGTCCGTATCGCCTCGATGTTGTCCCGCAGTTTCTGTTTGCGGTTAAACGCCATATTCGTCTAAGTAAAGGACGGTTGCTCCCGTCAGCTCCGTGTAGAGCAGGTCGTAATCGGAAGACAGGGCGAAATTGTCATCCGAGAGGTCATAGACGGAGAACACGTTGCCGACAAGCGGCAGCAGTTTCAGGACAAAGGCTTCACGCTTCTCTTCCGGCACTTCATCGGCAAACTCGTTTTCCACGACTTCGCGGAGGATGGCGTAACGGGAATAATGCAGCCCGCGCAGCAGCGTGTCCATCGCCAGTTCCTGCGCACCATCGGCGGGATAGCCTTCAAGCCGTGCCCTCTCATACGTTTCGGCGGCACGGTCGGCCCGTTCCCGTATGAAAGCGGTGTCGTCAGCCTGTTCAAACTTGTTCGTGCGGAGATAGTCCAGCAGGTACAGACCGTAATAGGAAAAGTCGGTCTGACCCTCGTTTTTCTTCTTGTTGTTCATTACTTTGGATTTAGCGGATTGATAATTAACGGGATAATCGGTTGGAAAAAGGAAGAAAAAGGCACTCGGTATCCCTCCGAGTGCCACCACTAAATCCAAAGTATGAGTGTAATCCGGTATCGAAGAACAATTCATTACTCTGAACAAGTGGCAAAGTTAATACTATTTCTTCCGTCCTGAAAATTTCTTGTCCTTTTTAGCCTCCGGGAACACAAAAGTCGTGTTATATTCCCCGTCAAAGGCGACAACAGCATCGAAACTCTTGCCCTGTTTGCTCTTGAACCCTTTGAGCAGCTTGGTATGCCCTTCGGTGAGCAGGTCTTTGATTTCATCGTCGGACAGGGTGCGTCCCGCTTTCAGCCGGAACACGGGCAGTCCGCACTCCGTGTTGTCGCAGCGTACCACCTTGCCGTAGAACCGCATCCTGCCCGTGCCACACTTGGGACACGCGCAGCCGGAGTCACGGCTGCCGAAGAGCTTGTCGCACGAGATCAGTTCGGAGGTTATCTCACGTGTGTACGCCTCTATCTCCTTGCGGAAGGTGTCGTCGGACAGTTCCCCGCGCTCGATACGCGCCAGCTCCTTTTCCCATTCGCCCGTCATGGCAACATCGGCGATGCGCATCGTCTTGACGACGGAATTGAGGGCAAGTCCTTTTTCGGTGGGAACAAGCGACTTCTTGCAGCGTTCCATGTAACCGCGCTTGAAAAGCGTTTCGATGATGGAGGCGCGTGTGGCGGGAGTACCGATGCCACAGTCCTTCATCGCCTGCCGCAGTGCGTCGTCCTCAATTTCCTTGCCCGCCGTTTCCATTGCCGAGAGCAGGGTGGCTTCGGTATGCAGCGGCTTGGGTTTGGTCTTTCCTTCGGTAATGGACGAGCCTTTCGGTGTCAGCGTGTCGCCTTCCTGCCAGCCGGGGATGGTAATTTCCTCTTTTTCCTCGCCATAGACGGCACGCCATCCGGTTTGCTTCACGACGCTGCCTTTTACGGTAAACTCCACTCCGGCACATTCCGCCGTGACAGTGGTCACATCCTTGACGCATTTCTCAGAGAATGCCTCGACCATGCGCCCGGCAATCATCTGATAGATGGTATTGTCCTCTTTGGAGAGGAAGAGCGGTTTCTCACCCGTGACGAGCAGGGCATGGTGGTCTGTCACCTTGCCGTCGTCCACGCTGCGGCGTGTCGGGGCGGCTTTTGCCCGCACCTTGTCTTTCCATTCGGGCTGTGTGCCGATGAAAGCGAGCAGTTTGGGAATTTCGGCAAACACGTCTTCGGGGATGTAGCGGCTTCCCGTTCTCGGATAGGTTATCAACTTCTTTTCGTAGAGTTTCTGCGCGATTTCAAGCGTCTGTTCCGCCGTGAAGCCGTGCTTGGCGTTGGCTTC
>NZ_QUGR01000032.1:0-8971 GCF_003479145.1 Parabacteroides sp. AF18-52 | reverse complement strand
ATGCAAAGATAGCCAAATTCAGTGAATTACGGGCTATGATTGCTTGAATTTATATTTAATCTCCTATGCGCACTTTATCTCCTATCGAAACATTAATCTTGTCCAGGACTCCCGATATCTGCGATTTTATTTCGATCTCCTTCATCGGAAAAACATTGCCGGATATGTTTATTTCCTCTTTGATCTCGCGATATTGTGGTTGTGTAGTTTCGTAAATTGCCTTTGTACCTCTTAGCGAAGAACGAAAAGCAACAAATGCCAGTGTGGCGGAAAAGATGCAAATTAATATAATCTTAAATGTCTTCATTATCCTATATTTTCGTTTCTAATGGCGTCAATGGGTTGTATAACAGATGCTTTCATAGCCGGAAATGCTCCGGCAATGACACCGGACAAAATCAAGATAACCAAAGCGAGAACAGCTACATTTATATCTATTTCTGCATGCTTTATCATTGTCGCGTGACGGGCGCTTTCGAGCAACCAATTTATAATCTCAAGAATAGCTGCACCTGATATCAATCCGATGATACCGGAGATTACAGTTATGATGACAGATTCCGTCAGCATTAACACAAGAATGGATTTAGGAGTTGCTCCTACAGCCTTACGGATGCCTATTTCGCTACTCCTTTCTTTGATCACGACAAACATGATGTTGCTTACTCCAACAATACCACTTATCAGAAAACAAATTCCTACGATCCAGATAAACATTTTCAATCCATCAAAGAGTCCCTCAAAAGCAGATGTTTGTGTCTCAAAATTGATTATCTGTAAGGCTTGCTTATCAGAATAAGCAAATTGGTATTTATTAGCGATGAAGGCTCTCAGCTCATTCTCAAATCGCTTGGAATCAACTTCTTTGTTCAGATATAAACAGAAAGCGCGCAATGGAGTCTTATTGTCAATACAGTTTATGTAACTTGAGAAGGGCACATATACCGAATTGATTTCCGAAGCGCTGAAAATATCATCATTCTTTAGTACGCCTATCACCTTAAAATCAATACCGGCAATGTTGATCGACTTACCCAACGCTTTTTGATTATTAAATAAGGTCGTACTGACATTTTCGCCGATAATGGTAACATTACGGGTATTCTCGTCATCTCCTTTATTAAAATATCGTCCATCTTCGTTGATTTTAAGTATCTTAATTCCCATATAGTTTTCATTGATTCCTATAATCTTAAAAAGTCCGCTTTTAGCTTTATTCATCACTTGCGAATAAGGTCCTGTTATTTCAGGCGAAATAGCTTTTATCCCCGGGAACTGTTTCTTTATGCGGTTAAGAAAATGCAAATCGAAATGCAATTGTTCCCCTTCTCTGATATTCTTATACTTCACCCAGAATCCTCATCATTCCATACCATGACGGATTCACCATAAGTTACTAACGTGGTCACATAGCGGTGTGTGGTATTGATATTGTGCTGGGTTTGAAAAATAGCGATTGATTCATTCTCTATTTTCTGTACACGACTACGCTCGTGCAGAACAATAGCGACCATGCTGCCAATGATCGCCATTAAAAGAAAGTATCCTATAAATATTTTATGCTGCAAAAGTATTTTCATTGGCTTGATATTTTACAATCCAAATATTGCTTTCGTACAATATCTACATGCGGCAGAATCACGAAAAATATCCGAGATGAATAACACTAATAATAATTTCAAATTTTTCTATTTATTGCAGTTACATTCCTCCTCCCAACACATGATAAAGTTTGATTACACTTTGTATGCGTTCAAAACGAGTTTGTAGCTGTTGCACTTCCGCTTCGAGAAGAGACTGTTGGGCGGTCAACACTTCCAGATAGGTGGCATTGGAATGACGCATAAGCGATTCTGTCTTTCGCACAGCATCGCATAATGTTTCAACCTGTCGAGCATTGATTTCAATTTGCGATTTTGCCGTCTGCCATGCAGTCAGAGCATCGTTCACTTCTTTTCCAGCGTTCAGCAATGATTGCCGGAACAACAGTTTGGCTTCTTCCTGACGGCTTTTGGCTATCTTCAAGTTGGCGATGTTTGTGCCCCGGTTGAATAAGGGCTGTGTCAGGGAACCGATGGCATTGAGCAACCATTGTCCGGGATTTACGATTACGCCACCGCCGTTATTAGTCCATCCAAGAGTCCCCGAGAGGGTAATATTGGGATAGAAGGCGGCACGAGCCGCATTGGTGGCGTAGAACGCCTGCGCCAGTTCCATTTCAGCCTGACGCACGTCGGGACGGTTGGAAAGCAGTTGCAAAGGGACTCCAATCGAGACAGTATCGGGGAAAGCAGCCTCGGCCAGATTACTTCGTCCAATCGAGTGTGACGGCATGGCAAGTATCGCAGACAGGGCATTTTCTGTTTCGGAAATACTCTTGCGTATGGATAACAGGGATGCTTCGAGTCGCATCACGTTCGCCTTTGCCTGCAATACGCCGGCTTCGTTTGATTTCCCCACTTTTTTCAACGCTTCAAGAGTACGTACGGTAGTCCGCCAGTTCTCCAAAGTCCGGTTACTTATTGCCATTTGTGCGTCAAGCATGGCAAGGGTGTAGTAACTGTCTGCAATAGTGGCGACAAGCTGTGTCTGTACGGCCTGCCGGTAGGCACGGCTTCCTTGTAACGCGGCGGCTGCACCACGCTTTGCCGCCGTAAGTTTGCCGAAGATGTCCAGTTCCCAGCTTGCCGACGCTCCCACATTATATGTCTTTGCCGTTGCTCCGTCATGTTTATTGGCATTACCTTCGGCAGTCAGTCCCAGTGATGGAAGATATGATAGTCTGGCAGTCATCAGGACGGCTTCTGTCGCTTCCACGCGTAACCGTGCCACATTGAGGTCTGTGTTCCGTTCAAGTCCGGTTTCAATCAAGGACTGGAGTTTCGGGTCGGTAAACATTTCCCGCCACGACAGGGACGCGATGGTCGTTGTATCAATGTCCGCCGGTACGTCCCGATACAGATTCTCCGTTGAGAGGTCAGGACGATGATACCGGCTGTATGTGCCACAACCGGCAAACATCCATCCTGACAATATGATATATATTACTGTCTTCTTCATTTAATTATGCTTAACACGTTCTTGAATATATTGGAATACAATAAACAATGACGGCACAAGGAACAACAGAGCCAAAGTACCGACAATCATTCCACCGATTACACCTGTGGCAAGCGAACGGCTGCCGTTGGCACCCACTCCGTGCGCCATCATCAGCGGGACAAGACCGAACACCATGGACAGCACAGTCATCAATATAGGGCGCAGGCGGACTTTTGCCGCACTGTATGCTGCCTGTGCCAGCGTCATGCCTTCCGACCGCCGCTTGCCGGCGTATTCGGTAAGCAGGATGGCGGTCTTGGCAAGCAGGCCGATAATCATGATTAATCCGGTCTGCATGTAGATGTTGTTCTCCAGACCGAAGAGCCACGCAAACAGGAAACTGCCCATTAGTCCGCAAGGCACCGACAACAGAACCGCGAAGGGTATGAACACGCTCTCATACAAGGCGCACAGAATCAGATAGACCAGAACCATGCAGAGCAGGAATATAAGCGTGGCATTGTTGGTCGTCTTGCTTTCCTCACGCGAAATGCCGCCAAACTCGTATGTGTAATTTGACGGAAGCACTTCACGTGCCGTCTCGCCGATGGCTTCGAGCACCTGCCCTGAACTGTAACCCTGCGCCGGCGACCCGCTAATCGAGATGGCGTTGAACAGGTTGAAACGGGTGAGGTCTGACGGGCCGTTGGTCTTGGTCAGGCGCACGAACCGGCTCAAAGGCGACATGCCGCCATCGGAGGCGCGCACATACATGTGGTGCAGGGATTCCGCATTCACACGATATTCCGCCGGAGCCTGCATGGTCACATGGTAGAGCTTGGAGAACCGGTTAAAGTCGGAAACATATTGTCCGGTATAATAGCCCGACAATGTGGAAAGCACATCTGCGGGCGACACACCCGACTGCTCACATTTGGCGGCATCGATATCCACCCAGTATTGCGGATAGTCCGTGGCAAAGGAGGAATAGACTTCGCCGATTTCGGGTCGTTGCGACAAGGCTTCGACAAACTTGTCCGCCTCTTCCTTGAAAGCGGCGATGTTTCCGCCCGCCTTGTCCTGCAAATAAAGCTCGAAACCGTTTCCCATGCCGTACCCGGCAATCATCGGAGGCGACATGGCGAACACCGTGGCATCGGGAATATCTGAAGTGGCGGCATAAATCTTTCCGATGACATCATTCACCGACTGCCCCTCTCCCTTACGATCCTCCCAGTCTTTGAGTGTCACGAAATACATCGCCTGCGAGGGACCGGAACCGCTGAAAGAGAAACCGGCTACCGCACCGCTGTATTCAATCTCGCCGATGCTGTCGAGACGGCTGTTGATACGCTCCATCACCTTACTTGTCTGAGCCATGGATGTGCCGGGCTTCGTGTTCATGCTCACCATGACCGTCCCGGTGTCCTCTTCGGGAATAAGTCCCGTCTTTGTGACATTGACCAGCAGCACCAGCAACCCGAAAGAAATGCCTATGATGCTCCACAACAGCCATCGGCGATGGATAATGAACATCACTCCACGTACATAGCGTCGGCTCAGACTGTCGAAGACGGCATTGAACGCTTTACGGAAACGGGCTGCAAAATTGTTCTTAGTGTTGCCCTGCTCATCGATATAGGGTTTCAGCAGCAGCGCGCAAAGTGCCGGTGAGAGTGTGAAGGCATTGACTGCCGAGATTCCCACGGCAACAGCCATCGTGATACCGAACTGCGTGTAGAACGCTCCCGAAGTCCCGCCCATCATGGCTACGGGGAAAAACACTGCCATAAAGATTATGGTAGAGGTCAGGATAGCCGACGAAACGCCTTTCATGGCATCATCAGCCGCGAGAACTGCTGATTGATAGCCCTCATCGAACTTCGCCTGCACCGCTTCCACCACCACAATGGCATCATCGACCACGGTTCCGATGGCAAGCACAAGCGCGAACAGGGTGAGCAGGTTGATGGAGAATCCAATCATGGACATCACGGCAAATGTGCCGATGATGGAAACGAAGATGGATATGGTAGGGATAAGCGTTGACTTGATGTCCTGCAAGAACACATACACCACCACGATGACCAGAAGTATCGCTTCCAATAAGGTGCGGAGGACAGAGTGGATGGAGGCATACAGGAACTTGTTGGTATCGGTAAGCACCACGAATTCCGTCCCTTCGGGCAAGTCCCGGCTAAGGTCGTCAAGCACTTCGTGAATCTCCTTGATGGTGCTTGATGCATTGGACCCGGCTTTCTGGTTGATGAGCATCATAGCTGCCGGATGCCCGTTCACCTCGGAGGAATAGTTGTAGTATTCATCGCCCAGTTCCACATCGGCAACCTCTTTCAACCGAAGCACATTGCCGCCCGGCAGTGACTTGACGACCAGCTCACCGAACTCTTCCGCTCCGGACAAGCGTCCGCGGTATTTCATCGTGTATTCATTGGCGGTAGGATGATTGGCACCGAAGGAGCCGGTGGCGGCCTCGATGTTCTGTCGTGCAAGTACGGCAGAGATGTCATCGGGGATAAGCCCGTATTGCGCCATCTTGTCGGGACGCAGCCAAAGTCGCATGCTGTAGTTGGAACCGAACAACTGTGCCTTTCCCACGCCGCTGATACGTTTCAGCCTCGGCTCGACATTGATTTTCACGTAATTGCTCAGGAAGGTCTGGTCGAAGCGGTCATCGGGCGAATAGAGCGCGAAAGTCATCAGTTCGGCATTCTGCTGCTTTTCAGTGGTGACACCGGTCTTGGTGGCTTCCGCCGGAAGTTGGCTCAGTGCGCCGTTCACGCGGTTCTGCACGTTTACCGCCGCCATGTCCGCGTTGGTTCCCTGTTTGAAATAGATGTTGATGGAAGCATCTCCCGTATTCGATGCCGTGGAAGTCATATAGGTCATGTCTTCCACTCCGTTGATGGCTTCTTCCAGAGGGGTTATCACTGCCTTCTGCACGGTTTCAGCGTTTGCTCCCGGATAAGTTGCGAATACGTTGATGGTCGGAGGTGCGATGTCGGGGTATTGTTCCACCGGCAAGGAAAACATGGAAATCATGCCCAACAGTACAATCACCACCGAGATAACGCCCGAAAACACCGGGCGGTCTATAAAAAATCGCAGGTTCATTTCGTTTCGTTTTTAGGGGTTATGCTCATGCCTTCTCTCACCAGTCCCACGCCTTCGGCGACAATGGTGTCACCGACCGAAAGACCTTCTTTTACGATAAACCGGTTGCCGTCGTTCAGGCGGTCCACCGTGAGATAGGCGGCTTCCGCCTGTCCGTTTTTCAGACGGTAAGCGATAATCTTGTCCTGCAGTTCCACGGTGGCGGTCATGGGAATGGTTACGGCCTCCGTTTTCGGGTTTTGAAGGATGACATTGCCGATGCTGCCACTCAACAGTTCGCGGTCGGGATTGGGGAACAGGGCTTTGATTTGTACCGTTCCGGTAACAGGATCCACCACGCCGCTTACGGTTTCAATACGTCCTTTCGCCTTGTACAGGCTGCCGTCGTTGAGTTGCAGGCCCACTTCCGGCGTCCCGGCTATCATGCTGTCAATCGAGCCATAGCGAGCCGAATATCGCCGTAGCATATTCTCCGAAATGGAGAAATAGGCATACATCTCCGCATTGTCGGACACGACCGTGAAAGGCTGTGCCATATTGGGACCGACAAGCGCACCGATGCGATAGGGCAATGTGCCTACTACTCCGTTGCTCGGGCTTTTGATTTCCGTATAGGAGAGATTGTTGCGTGCATCCGATTCTTGTGCCTTTGCCTGTTCGAGTTCAGCACACGCCACTGCCAGTTGGTTCCGGGCGAGAGAAAGCTCGTAGTCGGATATGACCTTCTCGTCAAACAATGCCTGCTTGCCCCGCAGCTCGATTCTTGCCGTTTCCACTTTTGCCTGTGCCGCGCTGACATTGGCCTGCGCCGTGCGTAATGCCGCCCGATAGGGCACTTGGTCAATTACAGCCAATACTTGACCGGTCTTCACCCGTTCACCCTCTTTCACTTTCAGACGGATAATGCGCCCGGATATTTGCGGCAGGATGTCCACATCCTGCCGTCCGCGTATGGCGGCGGAATAGGACTCGGAGATTTCCACCGGACTTGCCGCGACCTTTATGACCCGATAACTCTGCACCGCATCCTGCTTGCCGTCCGCCTGCCTGCATCCGGTCGGCAGGAACAGCATGAGAGCAAATGCGGCGAAATTCGTGATAATGAATTGCTTGTTCATATTTTCTTCTTGTTTTGTATTAATTCATAAATTGATTTTTGGAACATGAATAAAAGTTTATCTTTTTCGTTCATGCGGATATTATCAGAATAATCGCCTTTTGTTATTTGATACCCGCATGGCTTGACCATAAAAACGCCTAAGCCCTTAGTGTATGAACTTACTTCTGAGGCGTAGTCTTTACTTGTATTTAATGGAACTTTCCCTTTAATATGACACCACTCATTATTGCAACTGATGTCTTCAATCTCAGACATCATTTTTTGCAAATCTGTAATAGCTTTGGAACTTGCCGCTTGGGGTATCTGCAACTCAAAATAGAGCATCGGTTCGAGAATGTCCACACCTGACTGTTGCAAGGCCAGCCTGAAGACATAAGGGGTCAGCTGTCTGAAATCAGCAGGTGTACTTACCGGGCTATAATACTCGGCTTGAGTAAAAGTTACTTTCAGATCTGTCACTTCCCATCCATGTAAACCAGATTGGCAAGACATACGAATCCCTTCAAAAACGGCATTTTGAAAAGAATGGTTCAGATAACCATAGGAGATGTCACTTTCGATTTGCAACCCTGTCCCTAACGGCAAGGGTTCAAGCGTCAGCCCTATTGTGGCCCAGTAAGGGTTGGGTGGCACTTCGATCTGAATAATCTTATTGACCTTTTTTACAGGTCGTTCTTTGTAGATAGTCTTGATCTCATCAAAATGGACCTTTACGGAAAATCGTTCTTCCAGCAATGTCTGTATGATTTCCTTTTGTGTCAAACCATATAACGAGATTTCCAATTCATCACTATATGAGTTTATGGAAAAGGACAAAGACGGGTCTTCAATCCACAATGTATTCAGAGCGGATATCACCTTGCTTCTCTCTTCGGACCTGTCTGGCCGGACGGAGGATTTGAGAGCGGGATGCTGATGAGATAACCCTTGAATCAAACAAGGTTTAGTACCTAAATAATCTCCGATTCGAAAATCTTCCATATCTTCTACAATCGCGATATCATTGGCCCCCACTTCATCAACATTTATCTCTCTGCCCTGATAAATAGTCTTTAGATTTTTAATCTTGATGAATTTTTCCGAATCGTTGATTCTTACAATGTCTCGAAGTCTCAGACTTCCGTCAATTATTTTTAGAAAACTTCTTTTATGTCCTTTGGGGTCATGCTCTATCTTATAGAGATAAGCTGAAAGTCTGTTTGAGACTGATTCTGGAGGAAGTATAAAAGAAGAGATGGCGTCCAACAACTCATTGATACCGATATTGAACATTGCTGATCCATGTAGTACCGGATAGACTTTGGCTTTTGCCACAAGATCGATTATCGTATTCCAATAATCAGCCGGTGAAATTTCGCTATCCGCCAAATATCGTTCTAATATATTGTCGTCATGGTTGCATACAAATTCTTTGTATTCTTCCTTTATATATGTTTGGGAGCAAATCGGATAAACCAATCCATCGACAACAGTTTGCATAAACAGGACATCTTGCGACAGATTTGTTTTTATATCCATATACAAACGCTCCAAATTCACACCGGCACGGTCAATCTTATTGATAAATATAATTGTCGGGATTTGCAGCTTTTGTAAAGTACTGAACAGCAACTTTGTCTGCGCTTGTATGCCTTCCTTTGCGGATAAGATGAGGACTGCTCCATCAAGCATTTTGAA
>NZ_QUGR01000031.1:362-21584 GCF_003479145.1 Parabacteroides sp. AF18-52 | reverse complement strand
AGTCCTTTTTGAAACTTATTTTTTTTCAAGACTGTCAACTTATTTCAGGACAGGACATATCTTTCAGATTAAAAAGAAAGGACTTCGGGGTTAATAACCCATAGGCTGATTGCTAGTTGAATACTTTAGGGCACAAATGATATCTCATCCAGAGGATTCCAGAAAACCTTCTTCCAGTCTTTAATACGGTTGTTTTCTACCCGGATACCTTCTTCTTCCAACCTTTCCTGCATCTCGGTCGGCGTACTGAAAGCATCTTTGCCGGATAACACACCCTGACTGTTCACTACCCGGTAAGCAGGAACACCTACCTCCGAACAATTCCCCATTACCTTACCAACCATTCTCGACATATTCGGATAGCCGATCGCACGGGCTATCGCACCATAGCTGGTGGCACGCCCGTATGGAACGGTCTTTACCATCTGATAGACGGCAGCCACAAAATCTTCTTTATCAAAACCAGACATATCCTATTATAGTTTTTCCGCCAGCTCTTTCAGTAAAACATCTGCACCGGCAATCGTATCCCCGTTCTCATTATAAACACCAACCAGGTAACGTCCTTTCCAAAGAACAGGTATATCCCCGTTATAACGGTCTTTTACCAATAATCCTCCTTCTTTCAACTCGTCCGACTGCTTGGTAAAAGCCATATACTGGATCAAAACGTCTTTTACCCCATCCGGTGAACCACCATCCAGAACAAACAACTGAAAAGACTGTCCGTCCTTTTCATACTTCATTGTATATACAGCCCGCAAAAACTCGTGACCGATATAGTTGGAGGTAATATATGCAGCCGAATAAGGTATTTGCCCCTGTTCCGGGAATAAACGGATAACAGGAGGATAACCGGCACCGGCATCGATCTTTTCGGCCAGCGCCTTACCGATCGCCTGCAATTCTTTCGACACATCACCGGAAGCATTGCTCCACATCTTCAGATACATATTCCCGGCAAAGAAATACAAATTCGTCTTGTCTCCCTGCGCTTCTCCCCCTACAGGCAGAAATTCGAGATCGGAAGAACGTTCGGACGAATACATACCGAAAGCATCCTCCGGCGTAGCATGGCGATAGGCTTGTATCGTGATATAATCGGCCCCTTTCTTATATTCCATAGAAGTCATCTCCCTGAAATTATTCTCCAGGAAAAGCGGAGCCGCGCCATTTATACGGTCAAAGAGATTATCGGGATTGAAAACCTCCACCTCACCGGAGACAGTCCAGCCGTCGACAGGCGGTAACCATGATTTCAATTCATCCGGTGTCTGCGCTATTAAAGAGCAGAAAGGCAACAGGAAAAAGAGTAACAAATAATTGATCTGCTTCATACATTCGATTCTTTAAGTCAGAAATTCATCGGGCACCTGCATCACCGGAGTAATCGCGGCAATCTTGGCCGATATGTCAAAGCCGGAAGGACATTTCACCTTACAGGTGTCGCAGTTGGAACAGATATCCGGCGAAAGCTCCAGCCCTGCCAATGTTTCCTTCGACATTCTTGAATATTTATAACCATAGGCATACATATAAGCCCGCATAATATCAGGAATAGGAAGATGTTCGGGGCATTGTGTCCGGCACTTTCCACACTGCTGGCAATACAACATTTCCTGTCCGCAAAGGGAAGCCAGATAATCTGTGTCGGCAGTAGTCAGTTCGGGAGAACGGGCGGCAGCCAGACATTCGTCCAGTTCATCATAATTGGAAAATCCGGGGATGACAGTCGTGATATGCTCATTCTTCCATGCCCATTTCAGACAAGCCTGCGCATTGATCTTCTTTTTCCCTTCCGCATCTTCGGTACCTCCGGTCATCGTTTTCATGGCAACCAATCCGATACCTGCTTTTGCTGCACGGGCAATAGCCTCTTCCGTTTCTTTCAGATTCGACAGTTTGAAATTATAGCTCAACAGGACAACATCATAGATGCCCGCTTCAATAGCGGCATCCAGTAATTCCGGTTTCCCGGCATGAGCGGAGAAACCGAGGAAACGGGTCTTACCATCTTCTTTGAATTTCTTCAGAACAGCAATGACACGTTCGTCTTTTACCTCTTCCACCTTATCCAGCGCATGCGTATAAAACAGGTCCACATGATCCATATTCAGGCGTTTCAGGCTCTGATCCACCAGCTTTTCATACGTTTCTTCAAAATCATCTTTCAAAGGATAGTCAAACTTTCCCTTTGTCGCAATAAAGAAACTGTCACGGGGTTTTCCGGTAAAGAACTTCCCTAACATCTCCTCGTTCTTTCCGTTCTGGTAGCCATGAGCCGTATCAAAATGGAATATACCGGAATTATAGGCAGCCCTCACCACATTCGGATTGTCGGCACGCATCACTCCCATACTCAGTATCGGCAGTTTCACCCCTGTTCTGCCAAGCGTGCGGACAGGGATTTCATTTTCATTAGCAGTCACCAGAGAAGCACGGGCAGCCTTAGCCCCCGGAATTAACATGGCACTCACACCTGCAGTAGCTGAAAGCCGGAAAAAATCTCTTCGATTTACATGATTGGTTTTCATAAGATTATATATTAGTGTTTATCCCTATCCGTCTGTGCCTCACAAATATAGAAAGATTTATCAAAATAAATCACTTTTTCCGTAGGGTATTCGTTCTCTGACCGATCTTATATATACAAACAGAAATATTCACCATTAAAACAATACAAAGATGAAAACACTGTATAGACAATCTATCGGATTTTTGCTGATCTTATTATTGGTAGCAGGTATTAGTCCGTTACAGGCGCAGGATCAACCGGTGCGTGACGACGAGAATCCGGACTTCATCACTATCAGCGGAGTTGTCAAGGACAAAAATAATAAGAA
The DNA here is from genome assembly GCF_003479145.1 of Parabacteroides sp. AF18-52. NCBI lineage: Bacteria > Pseudomonadati > Bacteroidota > Bacteroidia > Bacteroidales > Tannerellaceae > Parabacteroides > Parabacteroides sp. AF18-52. The sequence continues at coordinate 18,741 of NZ_QUGR01000031.1, read as the reverse complement.
ACGGCTGGAGTATGTAAACATTTCCATCCCCGGCAGTACTTCGGGTACGATCACCAACGAAGACGGGGAATTCTCTTTCAAGATCAAAGATGCTTCCCATGTGAAAGCTGTCGAAATCTCCCATATCGGATATTACAATAATAAAGTAGAAGTGAGCGGGATTAACCTCTCCGACCTGACCGTCTGGATGACACCTTACGAGAATATGCTCGATGAGATCATCATCCATGCCCAGGAACCACGCTATCTGGTAGAACAAGCCGTCAGTAAAATTCCCGCCAACTACAGCAAGAAGACAAATATGCTGACCGGCTTCTACCGGGAAACAGCCCAAAAAGGCAAACGGTATATCAATATATCGGAAGCAGTGATCGACATCTATAAAACACCCTATAACGAAGCATCCGACCGCGACCGCGTACAGGTTTATAAAGGCCGTAAGTTATTGAGCCAGAAAAGAACCGACACGCTTGCCGTCAAACTGCTCGGCGGTCCGAATATGTCGATCTTCTGTGATATAGTGAAGAATCCGGATGTATTGCTCGACAAGGAATGCCTACCCTATTACCTCTTCAAAATGGAGGAATCGACCAATATCGACAACCGTCCTCAATATGTAATCAGTTTCAAACCACAGGTCATCATGCCTTATGCCCTGTATTACGGAAAACTGTACATAGACAAGGAACGCCTCTCATTCACCCGTGCCGAATTCAATCTGAGTATGGACGACCGCAACAAAGCGACCCAGGCCATCCTCAAAAAGAAACCGTTCGGATTACGTTTCCGTCCGCTCGAAGTAGCTTATCTGGTCAATTATAAAGACCGCGACGGCGTAACTTATCTGAACTATATCCGCAACGGGGTACGTTTTAAATGTGACTGGAAACGCAAACTGTTCTCGACCAATTACACCATTATCTCCGAAACGGTGGTAACGGACGGACGGGAAGAAAACGTGACCACTATTCCGTATAAGATGGCATTCAAAGAATCACAATCGTTGTCCGATAAAGTAGAGAACTTCATGGACGAAGATTTCTGGGGAGCCTACAATATCATCGAACCGACGGAATCACTGGAAAGTGCGGTAAACAAATTAAAAAAGCAACAGAAATAAATTTCAATATCTTTTCGTACATTTGAAGGACTCTAATCATTAAGATCCACGGCATGCTGAACGATTTATTCGTACTAACTAAGATTAAAGAGGGGGACGTCAAAGCTTTCGAAGGTATCTTCCGGCTCTACTACTCCCCCCTTTGCCTCTATGCCGCCGGTATTACCGGAAACTGGGACGTAGCTGAAGAGATCGTGCAAGAGCTATTCTACGTATTCTGGAAAGAAAAAGAAAAACTGCAAGTGTTCCTCTCCCTGAAAAGTTATCTGTACGGGGCGGTACGCAACCAGTCTCTTCAATACTGCGAACATCAGGAAGTACGCAACCGTTACCGGGAAAACGTTTTATCGGGTAACCAGGAAAGCAAGCCTTCCGATCCGCAGGACCAGCTGGAATACAAAGAATTGGAGGATCTGATAAACAAGACTCTCAAAAAGCTACCCGAACGCCGCTTACGCATCTTCCGGATGCAGCGTTTCGAAGGAAAGAAATACGCGGAGATAGCCTCCGCCCTCTCTCTGTCCGTCAAAACAGTGGAAGCTGAAATGACTAAGGCACTTCAAACACTCAGAAAAGAAATTGAGAATTATACACAAACAGTATGACTCGTAAAGAAAGGGACAATAGAAGAACGGATCAGGCATGGGACAAGGTGTACCAACGCCTGGAAAAGGAGGACCTGATCACCCGGACGGGAAAAGAGGGATTGCATCCTTATTCGGAAATACCCCGTCCGTCGACCCGGAGACTTATATTCGCAGGTATAACTGCAGTGGCAGCTATACTCTGCTTCGTATTTATTTATTTCAATCCAACAGAGAAAGAAGCCGACCGTAACCTGCTTACCCGGCAGAATATGGAAACAACGACACTCGCCACCACGCTCGAAGATGGTTCGATCGTGTATCTGGCAGGCAATGCCGCTATCCATTATCCTGAACATTTCCAACCGGATAAAAGAGAAATATCCTTACAGGGAAATGCTCTTTTCGATATTGCCGGCAACCGCAAGCGTCCGTTCCTTATTGAAACAGAAGACGCACGCATCGAAGTTTTGGGTACCGCTTTTAATGTAAAAAGTGATGGTTCCCAGCCTTTTGAATTGTCCGTACAAAGAGGATTGGTAAAAGTGACGTTGAAAAAAAGCGGACAGGATGTACATGTAAAAGCGGGTGAAACCGTCACCCTCTCTTCACGAAAACTACAAGTGAGGCAAACAAAAGACACCGGACAGTTCGAAGAATATGTCCGGCAGATACGTTTTAAGGATGAACGATTGGCCGATATCCTCCGGGTCATCAATCTCAACGCGGAAGATATCAGTCTGAAAACCACCCCGGAGCTGGAGAGCAGGACACTTACCGTTACCTTTGCCGACAACTCGCCGGAAACAATGGCTGAACTGATCTGTTTTGCGCTCGACCTGAAATGCACACGTGAAAATAATGTGATTACTTTGCATGAAAACTAATCGGATAAAAGGAGTACAAGGTGAAACGAACCGTTACATATCGTCTGTTTTTTTGCCTCATCGGATTGCTGCTGATGACGGCTATCCCTTTGCGGGCTGACGATAAGGACAATAAAAATGTACTCGAACGTCTTATCCATATATCTAAAAGTAAGGAAACCGTTTACGATTTACTGGGAAAAGTATCCGAACAGTCCGGCTATCTGTTCATCTACGACAGTAAGATCATCGACAATGAACAAGTAGTAAAAATACCGGGTGGCAAATACTCTGTCCGGGAAGCGATCTATCGGATCACCGGCGACCGAAACCTGACCCTTCGCGTGATCGGTAACCATATCCTGATCTCCCGTCCGGTTGAAGAAGCACCGGTCAAAGAGGTACCTCCGGTTCTTCCGGATACCGTAACCTATTTCACTCTGGAAGGTATCCTGCGGGATAAATACACGAATGAACCTATCCCGTTCGCCACCGTCAGTGTCAATGACGACGGTTCCATAGGAAATGTCACAAACCAGGGCGGCGAATTCAGGTTACGTCTGCCGGATACGCTGCGCCAATCGCAGATCAGCTTCTCACATGTCGGCTACCAACTCTATCAGATAGAGAGCTCTCTGTTGGCGGAGCGTTACAGCATGCTAACCCTGGAACCGAAAGTAATCCCCATACAGGAAGTGGTTGTCCGTATCGTGAACCCCTTACGCCTGCTACGGGAGATGGAAGAAAAGAAAAGTATCAATTATTCCCAGGAGCCTGTCTATCAAACCACTTTCTATCGGGAAGGGATTGAACGGAAAAACAAATTCGTCAGTCTGACGGAGGCGATCTTTAAAATATATAAAAGCCCCTATACCAGGCATGCTGTTTCAGATCAGGTAAAACTGCTGAAGATGCGCCGGATCAGTAATAACCAGGAGCGGGATACGATCATTGCCAAGATGAAATCCGGTATCAATGCCAGCATGCAGCTGGATATCATCAAGGATGTGCCGGATTTTCTGGTTCCGGAAAGCGAGGTGAACTATCCTTATGTATATGCCCATTCCGATATCACGGTAATAGACAACCGGATGGCAAATGTGATCTCGTTTGAACAACGCGAGTTCATCACAAGCCCGCTTTTAAAAGGTAACTTGTACATCGATTCGGAAAACAGTGCACTGCTGCGGGCCGAGTTTGAAATACACCCCAAATATGTGAAGGATGCGGCCAATATGCTTGTGGAGAAGAAAAGCCGTAACCTAAAGATAATCCCTCAAAAGGTGGTCTATACAGTTTCTTACAAACCCTGGAACGGCATCTATTATGTCAGTCATGTCAGAGGAGACCTTCATTTTAAGGTTAAAAAGAAAAAACAACTGTTCGGAAGCTCTCCCCTTCATGTATGGTTCGAAATGGTCGTGTGCAAAACAGACACGGACAATGTCAGCCGTTTCGGCAGGAAAGAAACATTATCAACCCGGACAGTGTTCTCTGAAACAAAATTTAATTATGATGAAAGCTTCTGGGGCAACTTCAATGTGATCCCACCGGAAGAAAAACTGAATGAAGCAATAGGAAAAATTTCGTCAAAAATAGAAGAAACAGGCTACTAAGTGGTTAAAAATCATAAAGAGGGCCTTTTCTCAAAGGCCCTCTTTATAGGTTTTTAATAGGTATTAGTCTTTAAGGCAAAAAGATTGTTTAGGTTATCTGCATGCAAAGATGTGGCATTTTATATTACTGAACAAATAAAAAAAGATATTATAAAACACATTTTTAAGATTATCGAAACTTATTTGCAGCTTCTTCTATTTTTTAACAATTGAATCTTAGCCTCCAATTATCGGTTTATCCAGGGGATAAATCCGTTCTCCATTGATTCACAAGCAGTAAGCAGGCATATATTTTGCCTATTATTGCCGTATACCCATTTTAGCATTCCTAAACTAAAAAATTCAACTTTCTAACACATGCAAAAATATAAATGTTTTTTTAATAAATCCTATAACAGTGTATAGTTTACCTCACCGGGATTTTATGTATTTTTGTCGCCGTATCGAGGTGACATTTAGATACAATATATAAACGTCTTAAATTGCACAATTTAGCATGTATACCGTAATTAAAAGAATGGAGATATCGGCTGCACACAGTCTGAAACTCTCTTATTCCAGTAAATGTGAGAACCTGCATGGTCACAACTGGATCATCACTGTTTACTGTCGCTCGAAAGAATTGAACACCGATGGCATGGTAATCGACTTTAGCCATATCAAAGAATCGATAAAAAATAAGCTGGACCATCAGAATCTGAATGAAGTCCTGCCTTTCAATCCGACGGCCGAGAATATGGCCCGATGGATATGCGACCAGTTACCCAATTGTTATAAAGTAGAAATTAAAGAGTCAGAATCGAACACTGCAATCTATGAGAAAGATTAATCAAATTTTTTACAGCCTGCAAGGGGAAGGCTATCATACCGGCAAAGCCGCTGTTTTCATCCGTTTTTCAGGGTGTAACCTGAAATGTTCATTTTGCGATACGGAACATGAAGAAGGGACTTTGATGTCGGATGAAGAAATATTAGAGGCAATCTCCGCCTACCCTTCAGACATGGTCATACTGACCGGTGGTGAACCGGCTTTATGGATCGACGACGCATTTATCGACATGCTTCACAAAGCGGGTAAATATATATGTATAGAGACAAACGGCACACGTCCGTTACCTAAAGGTATCGACTGGGTGACTTGTTCTCCGAAAGAGGGAGCACCCATCAAGATCGATCATATGGATGAAGTCAAGGTGGTTTATCTGAGACAGGATCTGTCTTCTTACATCCAGTTGCCAGCCAAACACCATTTCCTCCAACCCTGTTCCTGCCGGAATACGATGGAAATTGTCAATTACATCCTGGAACACCCGGAGTGGCAACTTAGTCTGCAAACACACAAGTTGATCGATATCGCATAAAAGACATAGGCGGAGCGCAGAATTTTGCAGACAGTTTAATCCCTGCATTTCCCTGCGCTCCGTTTATATTATCTGCCTGCACAATTATCGGACAGATTATTTTTTAGTAGCCAAAAGCTGCAGACAATCCTTCACATCATCCAAAGAATGACCATTGCTTTTACCTTTAGGCAAAAGTTGCCGCAGACCGACAGCCGCACCAAAAACAGAGACAGGATCTTTTATGGTGGCATAATGGACAACACTATCCATCGCCAATTGCAAGTTTCTGTCATCCAACGGTGAGAGTGTGGAAGCCGATAAGCCGGCAGCATTGAAACCAATACCTTTCATCCGTTCATGAGCCAGCGCAATATTAGTAGCCACAGCAAACTGCGTCAGCCCTCCTCCTAACGAATGTCCCGTTACATAAAAACGTTGCTCCGGATAAGTTTCCAGAAATAAACGAACCAACCCGACTGCATACAAATACATAGTATCGGCAGCGAGCAACTGATGTACATCTGTTAATACAGCTCCGATCTTCGACAGTTCCGTTCCGGCAAAAGCAATAACGATCCGGTCTTCATATCTACCCAACCAAACTTTAAAGCCGTTCATCACATACAACTGACCGGTCACTTCGTCATAGTGTCCCATTTTAAGACATTCAGGTAGCTCCCTCCTTTTCAATGGAGAAACTTTCTTATTAAATGTGTATCCGGTATAAGCATATTCCGAACATTCAGCCATTACAAGAGCCTCTTCCGGAGGACAGAACGGTTGCGAAGGAATATAGGAAGCAAACGTCTTAACATAGGAAGACCCCTTACGCAAGTTCATTACGATAGAAGCTACATCTGATTGCACAAACTGCTTTAATATTTCCAACGCTTTCTTATACAAACTGCCATATCCGGGCAACAGTTCCAGACCTTTCTTTTCCAGAGCCAATAATACCCGGTCTGCATCCGATTCTCGGTGCATCGACACCTTGACAACAAGGAGCAGGTTCTTCATCAGGTCGACCGTACCCGTCAAAACACCCAATAGACCTTTATCCTGTACAATCCCGTTATCCTCTGCCCCAACTTCCACATCCAGCTTCTCTTCCGACAATGTTTCGTAGAGAGCTTTCATTTCCATTTGTATTTCCTCCCGTTCTGTCCGATAGGCCGGATCAGATTTGCTTGTAACGGCAAGCTGATCCAGTTTACCATCCAGGGAAAGGAAAATATCTTTTGTTTGCTGCAGCTTTTCCATCTATATTATATTGTCAGAAAGTTCTGTTCCAGGAAAGCAAGATCACATTGCTCTGTCGGGTATAAATTAGGTTTTTGTTTGCCGCGTAACCGCTTATCCAATTTATCCACGATTTTTTTGTGAAACTCCGAATAATCAGCCGAAGGATATTCTTCCAGTACCTGCAATAAAGCAGTAGTGAACGCACTGTTTTCATCAAATGTGAAAGCATACGACGATTGTTCGTCCTGACAGCCGGAAATAAGTAACACGCCGGCTTTCACCTCTTTCTCATTTGCACCTTTATCCATGAGTTCACGAGCCAGGTTATCATAAAAACTCTTATTCTTAAAATAAGTCTTTCTCACATACTCCATCGGCATTGCCTTCTTTACACAATTTTCAGGAGCCGGTTCTTCCACAGATGCTTTTGTTATTGTTCCGCTATGGCAACTATCCGATAAAACCAGGATACGAACTCCTTCTTTAAATTCAGACCACAGCAAACGTAATTCATCATCGATAAGCTCACCGTCATACAGGCACCAGGTTTCGTCCATACCATCTTCTTCATCTCCGTCCATATCCGGCAACTGGCCGCCATGCCCCGAATAATAGAAGAAAAAGATATCGCCGCTTTCCAACTCCTGAGCAGCCTCCCTTACCGAATAAATTACATTGAGACGGGTAACATTATTTCCTAAAATGATCTTCGATTTAAAACCTCGTTTCGATGCGATCTCACAAATCGCCCTGGCATCATTTTCGGGTTGAGCCAATTCTCCGTCCCAACCATCGTAATGAACGGGATCTACATGGTTCAATCCCAATACAACTGCATATCCTTTTGACATACTCCCTTAGTTTTTAAGTTAGACTATTTTTATACGGGCATAATATTAGATATTCGGGAATAAATAACCAAATTATTCCTGTAGACAGCATAAATCCTTTGTGAACGACAATAAACGGGAGTAAATAAAAACGTCGCTCCCGATGCAACACAGCGTCTCGGTGAGACGTAACGTTGCGTCGGGGTTAGACGTAGGGTTGCGTCACGACGAGACGTAAGGCGGCGTCTCATCGCGACGGAGAAAAGCTACTCGATTTCGGGACGGTCGCTACCACCACCACCATTACCGACAGTGAGGAGGCGTTCGTATTCGATAGTACGAGGCTCTTTCAACAGAGTGGTCGTGTTTGAAAAACGGGTGACGATACGCAGGGTGTACTGTCCGTCAGTCAGGTCGGAAGGGACACGGGCAAGCAGGCATTTAGGGTCGTTAGTCGTCAGGCGGCGGGTAACGGGATATTCCTTACCGTCAGCATCGATAAAGAAAACACCGATACCGGCTCCGTCACCGGCTATGCGGATCTTCTCTCCGTCGATACGGATATCGTCACCCGGGGTGATCGTTCCGTCAGAAAGGCCGGTGACCGTATCCGTAACAAGACCGATACATGCACCGCTGTCTTTTACCTCCAACACCTCTACTCCGACATGACTCAATGACTCACGCATCTCGGAAGAAAGAGTGATATCGAGCGTCACCTTATGTTTCTCAGGGTCGAATTTGGCACTCGAACCGATCCAGGTTCCCGCCACACGCGGAGTGTACTGGCAGGTTTTCGTTAAGACACTGTAACCGTCTGCAACCGCTTCACGGATGATACGGTCGTGCTGGTTGATGATCGACAATAAGGTGTCGTACTTGATTTCAGAACCTTCATCGACTATTCGCTGCGCAATGTCTCCGTTACGCAACGAGTTCTTCATCGTGGATACTTCGGCTGTATAGTCGTTATCCACATCTTTGGTAAGGAGGTTCAGGCGAAGCCAGACCTTCCAGAATTTGGTGTAATTTGCCATGATTGATTAATTTATTGATTTATATATCTTTGATGCAACGATAAGTTACACCTCTGTTATCTGCTCCAAAATCCCAATATCCATAATATGAATTTTGAATATAAAGCCCCCAGCCTGATTGATCTGATATCCAATAAAGACCTATCCCAAAAGCAGCTTTTATGTCTGTTCTTGACCCCCAAGAGACCTCCACACAAACTCCTGGACTTTGATTATTCATTAAATTACAAAGGTCTGCTTTAGAAGGGACTCTCCATCCGGATGGACAAGCTGTTCCATTATTTACCAAAGTTTTCATACTACTCCAAACCAGCTTAGCCGACTCTCCACCATAACGATCTACTTGAGCTATCCAGAAACTACGTGCTCCATCTACTCTTTTAGCAGGAATGTTACTTCCCGGATATACTATACCAGAAGAGTATTGTTTTATAGTTATCGTCTTTTTTATACTACTATTATATTTATCTGTTACTGTTGCAGATAAATTACTCTGAAAAGTTGCAAAACTTGCATCGGTATAACTCCCTCCCCTAGCTATCTTAACAATAGTCTGCTTCTGACCAGATGTAAGAGTCGTCTCATTTGTAGAAGTCACAGCCCATCCGTTGGGATTGGATACAGTTACTCCTTTAGGAGAAACTACCGTAAACTGAGCGGTAGAACCCGTACAAGGGAAATAAGTTATGGTTGTTGCAGAAGTTGCTGACGTAGTCAGACCTGAATTAGTAGTATAACTGGAAGTCGCACTAAAATTCGAGTAGGCAACATTCTTATCTATAGAATACACTTTGTATGTTTCCACAATAGCGTTATCAAACTTACTACGAATTGCAAATTGACCCGTACCCGTAGAAGTTCCAACAAAGGTATATGTCGTCTCGTTTTTATTCTCATTTTCCTTTGTTACTGTCACAAAACCGGGTGCATTGACAATCTCAGAACCTCCAAGTATATTCACTGTCAGTTTTACTTTATCAGTACTGGCACCACTATACAAACGTAATGCACCACTACTATCGTCATATTCGGCCTGTCCTTCTACAGAGCTGTTGACTGTCATATTTGATTTCATCTTTATGATAATATCCTGAGTCTTGGTTTCGTCTCCTATGTTTTTAGCAGTAATAGTAACACCATCTGTCAGGAATGGGTCAGGAAAACTTAGATCTGAAACATTCACTGTAAATGTATACTGGGCATTCGACGCTATCTGTGATTTATCCGGAGATACATTCAACCAAGCCGGAACATTCTCCAACTCGCTACCTCCTGATGCAAAAACGCTTACCGTTACACTCGGGTCAGCAACTGCCGCGGTCTTATAAAGTAAGATTTCATTGTCCTTAAAAGAACTTCCTTCCGTATTATTTACTGCTTTTACCACCGGATTGGCAATCGGTTCGACGATCACGATTGTCTCTTTAGCTGTGATCTTCTCCGTGAAACGGATTGTCGCAATTGGATATTTTGTACTCGAATAATCTTTCGTTTTCTTTATCGTATACGTTGTGGGAGCCACATCCGCTTTTGTCAGCCCATTATCAGCGGCCGGGGTCATCGTCAACCATTGATGGTCCGTATCGCCTCCTTCGTAATACATGGTTACATAATAACCCGTAGCGGAAGCTCCTTCTATTGTAAATTGTGCATCATCCGTAATTGCCATGGTAACAGTGCGGGAATCTTTGTCATAAGTACCGTTTACACCATCAATCTTCACATTCATGCCTTCCTTATCCGTATCTCCACCCGGTTCATAATCATCAATATTGCCCTCGTCCGTCCAGTCGGCAACATCGATAGTGAAGTCGAGTTTGTATTCGTCAGCTTTTGTGATCTCAACAGTATAACGGTGGTTTTGGGAAACCTCGATATAATTGCCGGTTTCATTCGCTGCAGGTTTGAATGGAATCTTATAGGTGACAGGGATATTCTCCGTCTGGTTGGCGGCATATGTTCCGCTCAGGACCAGGTAACCACCGTCCGCGGCGGGACTCGGCCAAGTGTAGAAAGCACCCGTACAGACACCTTCATTGGCTTTCTCACCATCGAACTGACGGGCAGCATAAGTGATTAGGTCACCAGCATCGGCATCCGGAAGTTTACCCGTTACCGTCAACGGGAAAAAGCTCACCCCCTTACGACCGTTCGCCATGCTGACAGACTCGATCGTGAACTTTGAAGTCGACGCTTCGTTCACCACATCGAAACGAGCAACCGAACGGGTCAGGCGGAAGCCCAGCTGTAAACGTGCCGAAACGGAAAAGTCCGTCAGATCGAGCGGTGTGGCATAAGAACCGGTCATCGGTAATGGCGTCAGCAACACATCGGTTGGCGAAGCCGGGTCGAGCTGCACACTTTGAAGCAACTTGAAATCGTCTTCCTCCGGTACTCCTGCCGTCACCGTATTATTCGCCTGTCCCGGATTGGACTGAATCAAAGGACTAAAACCGGCATATGCCTGGTTTGTTGCCGGATCGATCAGTTTCGTCTGGTTGGTAATGCAATAGAGTTTAACGAAGAGGCCTTTTTTCAGGGAGATCAAGGCTGTTGTTTCTTTTCCGTCGGCATCTTTGGCGTTCAGGTCTAATGCCGTCACATCATCACCGACAGGTATCTCACTACTATTCTCACGGTAACAGAAACGTTCCTGATAGGTATAGACACCGTCTTCGGTTTTACTGCCGAAGACGTAGATATCGAGTGACGAGATTTTATTCTCAGCGGCTGTCGCAATGGCATCACCGGCTTTTGTCTGGGGTACCGAAAGTTTGTTTTTCAGTGTCAACAAAACTTCCCGACGGGGAGTGCCGTCCTGAATTCCGCCACTATCCGGCTTTCCACCCGGTTCTTCCGTCTCACTGGTGCACGCTGCAACAGATAATAGAAGCGACAGAAGAGGGATTCCGTATAACTTATTGAATGTTCTCATTGTTGTTGCTTTTTAATATTCATGACTTGTCTTCTTCCGGGTTCAGTGCCTGCAGCAGGTACTTGCCCGGTTTAAACTTTACGCTGATACGCGGGGCGATCACGCAGGGTTCGCCCGTACGGGGGTTACGACCATCGCGCTCCACCTGTACCCACGGACTAAACGTGCCGAAACCCTGCAGGATGATCCTGTCGTTTTCTACGAGTCTTTCCTCAATCACTTGCTGCCATGCATTGACGATGCGCAGGCACTCCGTCTGCGGCAACGATAACCGCTCGGAAAGAGCGATGATGAGATCGTGTTTGTTCATTATTATTGTATTCTGATTGTTTATTTCTATCTGTTTATTTATAAGAGCCGGTTGTAACTCTCTCCCTTCTCCGGAGGGAAAAGGTTACAACCAGCACGAAAGTAAGAACCTTAGTGACTTTCCCTTTACGGAGTTATCGGTTCTGCCAGGGCAACATGTACAACTGTTGTTCCATTTGTAGCTTTCGAAGTGAATGTCAGCGTGTTCGTTGTTCCGGGACTTTGTACCGATCCCAGAGTGAACGTGTAAATGCCCTCGGCCTCCGTTTTACTGGCTGCATCCACTGTTAACCAGGAGGAAGTTCCGATAACAACACTGCTGCCCGTCGTCTTCCCTTCATCACCCAACGTCACAGCAGATACTTTCAGTTTGAAGCTCTGATCGTTCGTGTTGGTGATCGTAACTGTTCCGGTGGCAGGATCATACGAACTGCCTTCTACTGCTTCCAGCGTAATCTCAGGACCCGACAAATCGGTGGGTATCACCCGAATATCCAGATTCTTACCACTAGCCTTATTACTCAAACGGATCGTTACCGCACGGAAATCATCCATACCGGCTATACCGTCAGACATCTTATATTTGAACGTGGTCAGTGTCGAAGCTTTCGTCACAGTCGTCCTCTCACCGTCTATCACCAGCCATTCATCTCCATCGGCATAATCCAGCTTTTCGACAATTGCAGAAGGGTCCGTATGGTTACCGGCAATGGTAAAGGACAATGTTCCCGTCGACGATGCACTTGCATCCATCACGATATTTCCGTCGGAAAGGAGTTTAACATCCGCCGTGTTACCTGTTCCTGACAGTGCCAGAGCATCCTTCGTGAAGTCGTTTTCCGGTTTATAGTCGTCTATATCGCCCTCGTCCGTCCAGTCGGAAACCTTCAGGGTGAAATCGAGGTGATACTCGTCAGCTTCTGTGATATTGACCGTATAACGGTGATTGCAGGCTACTTCGATATAATTACCTGTCGCATCAGCAACGGGTTTAAAAGGAACTTTGTAGGTGACGGGAATTTCCTCCGTTTTGTTGGCAGCATAGGTTCCTGACAGGATCAGGTAACCACCATCCTCTACCGGGCTGGGGTAAGAATAGAAGATACCCGTGCCTTTGGGTTGGGCAGTAGTCTGGTCGGCGGTGTATTCGCGTTCCGGGTAAGTGATCAGGTCACCTCCAACAGCGGGAGTCGAACCCAATACCTTCACAGGGAAATAACTCGCTCCGGTTCGTCCGTTACCCATACTCACCGATTGGATCGTGAACTTCGATTTCTCCGCATCGTTCGTCACATCGAAACGGGCAACCATACGGGTCAGTTTGAAACCCAGTTGCGTACGGGCAGAGACAGAGAAGTCAGTCAGGTCGAGAGGCGTGGTATAGGCTCCCGTCATGGGCAGCGGCGTGAGCAGCACATCATCGGCGACATCTGCCTGCAAGACCGGTGTATGGAAGGTTTTGAAGTCACTTTCTGTAGGCACACCGTCAGTAACGATGTTGCCCGCCTGGCCCGGATTACTCTGTATCAATCCCTTGAAAGCATCGAATTCGGTTCCGTCAGCCCGGATCAGTTTCGTACTGTTGGCGATGCAGTAAACCTTCACAAAAAGACCTTTCTTCATGCGTAGCAGGGCGGTCGAGTTGTCAGCACCCGTATTCAGGGTGAAGCTGGTGGCATAATCGCCGGAAACCGTCTGCCGAGCGTCTTCCCGGTAATAGAACTGTTGCTGGAATGTGTAATCGCCGTCTTCCGTTTTAGAGCCGAAGACGTAGACGTCGAGACTATAGATATGGTTCTCGGCTGTCGTGGCGATAGGATCACCGGCAGCTTTGGTTTCGACCGGGGTTACTTGCAGCTTGTTCTTAAGTGACAGCAGGACTTCACGGGTGTTACCGTCCGACGTGCCCTCTTCGTCCGGAGGAGTCGTGGTTTCCAGTGTATTCTCGCTGGTGCAGGCGGCCAAAAGAAGGATGGCAGCGAGCAAGGGGATATGTTTGAATAGGTTCATTATATACTTGTTTTAATATTTATGTTTGAACAACTAATGGTAACTGTTTCCCCTCTGGAGAGGGGATTAAGGGGTGTGTTATAGGGCGGTTAAAAGAACTTGCTTTAACACACCCCCTGCCCCCTCTCAAGAGGGGAAAGGTTACCTTCTGAAGCTAAATTTTCTTCTTCAGGGTTACTGTCAGGTCTCCACCATCGGAAACGGTGTTGGTGAAGGTCAGAGTGACATCTCCTGACTCACCTGCTGTATCTCCACCGGTAAATGTATAGACCTGGTTTCCTCCGGCATCAATAGAAGTCTCTCCGGCATTGGTATCAGACAGTTTTAACCAACCGCCACCTGTAAACGGAGTAGACAAATCTGCAATACCCGCACCTGTTGGGGCTGTCACCGTCAGCGTAAATGTGTTTGTAGATAATGCCGTTGCATCAATAGTGTAACTGCCGTCATTATTATCCGTAACTGACGTCGGATTACTGTCGGCTAAGGACACTGTCGGTTTGGCACTTTTAGGAGTGATTTCCAACGTAGAGGTGACCGTCTCGTCCGTTGCATTCTTGAACGTGACCGCTACCGCCGTTCCGGCTGTCAGGGATGCCGCTGCCGGTATTTCGATCTTAAATATTCCGGGAGCAGCCGTTTCTTCTGCTACCGTAACACCTGCAAGGGCATCCACCTTCACCGCACCGGCTGCCACACTTTCCGTACAAGTTGCCTTGACGTAAATCGTACTTCCGTCGATCAGGTACATATCCGCTGTCACGGCACCGGCTGTTCCGCCAATCGTGCCGTCGTTATATGGACTGTTCGTATAACTTCCGTTATCGTTGGCCACAATCTTCGGTTGGGAAGCCTTCTTGTGTTCGATTGTCAACGTAACTTTATTGGCATCGGCAGCCTTATTCTTGAAATCGATCGTTGTTCCGTCAGCGGCTGTTGACGCGTCTGTGATGGCTACACGATAAGTAGTCGTAAAGCCTTCGGTTGCGACCTCAGTTACAGAATAACCCGTCGGAGAGGTTATATCGGCTATACCGTCCACACAGAACAGGCTTACCGAGACATAGCTACCGACGGCATTTACCATCGTGGCTTTTGGAGCGGTTGGAGCCGCTAAATCGACCGAATTACCTTCGCTATGCCCTTTGACTACCTCACTAAGGACAGGGGTAGCTTCAGGACCCACAAAGGTCAGCGTTCTCTGGAGATCAGGATCGTAAGAGGCGGCCTGGTTGATAAAGGTCAGCGAAACAGGACGCTTACCCGTGGCACCGGTAATCGTGACTGGGAAAGTCGTTATCGTCAGTCCGTCTTTCTGTTCCTTCGTCACGTTTCCTACTGTCAGCCAGTCTATTTCACCCGCTTTCGTTACCAACGAACGGCTGCATTCCAACTCCCCGGTAGAGGTCATTACGATGTTGAATGTGCCGGCATCGGCGGTACGGTAATACTCGCCCGTGATTACCGTCGGCTGGTCCGTCCCTGAAAACTCCTTAAATTCCGGTTTGGCATTCTCCGGTTTGATGATCACACCACCGCCTGAGGTCCAGTCCTCCACCTCGAATGTAGAGTAAATGTTCGATTCGGTCACATCCGTTATACGCAGTTTGTAGCGGCTGTTCGCATCGATGGCGATATAGTTGGCTGGATCGGTTGGCTTCGCTTCGGCCGGGGTCTTGACTACCGGGATATTATAGGTAACGGGTATCTGCTCTCCGGTGGAAGGACTTTTGTATGTACCCTTGATGATCAGGTAACTCAAATCAGTGGATAGATTCGGGTATACATAAACCGCACTTTCCAAAGTTCCCTGGTTGGCGTTCTCTCCTTTGAAATTGACATCGGCGTAAGTTATCAGACCACTGGCGGGATCCGTCGGATCAGCTACATTCGCCAGCGTCGCACCGAACAAAGAGCCGTTTGGACGGCCCTGTCCCATCGCTACACTGGTGATCGTCAGCTGCGAGGTCGCAGTCGTGTTGTCGATGTCGAAGCGGGCAACCATACGTTTCAGCGTGATGGCGACTTTTGAGACGCTGCCGCTGATCTTCGTCGTTCCCGTCCCCGTCATAACAAGCGGCGTCTTGATGATTCCGTCGGGAGCAAGCTTGGCTGTATAGGCGGCCTTGAAGGCGGCGAGGGTCGTTCCATGTGTTGTGATGGCCCCCGTTGCATCCGTGGCAACCGCATCCAAGGCAGTCATTTCGGTTCCATCCGCATTGAACGGTTTATCCTGGTTCGCCACACAGACCAGCGTCAGATACGGAAGGCCTTTCTTTTCGTTCGGCTTGATCGAAGCCGTCCATGACGAGCCGGATGGTTGCAGCACAAACTGACCCGCTCCCGGAGCTGCATCCGTCATTGTCCAGGTTTCCACATACTCATATTCGGAATCGACAGCATCGGCCTTCGGAGCACCGAAAAGGTACACCTTCAGGTTACCGATCTTGTTCTCACTATCAGAGGCAATCGCCTTGGTATATTCCTCACTCTCTCCGCTACCGCTGAATACCAGCCGGATCTCACCCGGATTGCCCGAAGGGGTCGATCCTTCGCTTCCGTCTTCGTTCGTACAACCGCTTACAAACCCGACAAGGCCCAAAAGCAACATTAAATACGTCTTTTTCATAACTACTTTTTTTAAGTGAATACTATATGTTTAAAATCTGTTTCAATTCAAAATCATATGGATGCACAAAAAAGTAGCACAATACCATGATATTATGTAACTATTGTACATCCGTGCATTTTCAGACACGGATGTAATTAACAGAAAAGAGAAAGGTTATTTATTAATTCCCTTTATCGGGTTTATAGAAACATCACGAAGTAACAATGACATTTGTTCTATCGCCATTTTATTTAATCGCAACACACGTTCATTTTGAGATAAGCCCATCTTTATAAGTTCTGCATTCATACTCTCCAAGTTTATAAGGACTATTAACTGATGATATGTAGCATAGTCTCTTATATTACCTGTAAGTCCCGGATTCTCATCCCGCCATTGTTTTGCTGTTTTTCCAAAAAGAGATACATTTAATATGTCTGCTTCATTTGCATAAACAATACCTTGTAACTTATGAGTCAGGGATTCCGGTATAAGATTTTCCTTGATTGCATCAGTATGTATGCGGTAATTTATTTTTGTCAACTCACGATTCAGGTTCCATCCTAAAGATGATTTATTATTCTCATCACTCTTCAACCGTTGATAGTCTTTTATAAGATACAATTTGAATTCTGCAGAAATCCAGGATGCAAATTCAAATGCGATATCGGTATGGGCAAAAGTTCCTCCATAACGACCTGCCTTGGATATAATACCAATTGCATGCGTTGCAGTTATCCACTTTTGTGGAGAAAGAGTAAAAGCATTTGTTCCTGCTTCCATTTTAAACCCGTCAAATTCGACGGGTTTAAAATCCGGATTATTTAACTTCTCCCAAAGTCCGAGAAATTGGATAACATCTTTACCTCTCATCCAGTTTTTTATTACATCATTGGGATCATTGCTTTTATAACGAGCGATATCTGTCAGAGATACATAGTCATTATTTCTACCGAGTGATAAGATTGAGACTTGTCTGCCGTCTGCGTTTATTTCCGCTTTTACACACTTTTCTTTCATAGACTTAAATGTTTTGATTGATAATGTGCAAATATAGAGAAATATACACTCTTGGCAAACCTTGAGACAATATATTTCAAGTCTTACCTCAAATATTCTGTTAATTACATCATGTCAAAGAACGCTTATATCTAAATCAGGTATACTTTTATACCATACTTTATTCTCTATTTATCCTATCGCCCCACCCTCGTCCCAATCGGAATCGGTTACTTCCGAGACGATGGTTTTGTCTTCGTAGACCGTTACCAGGATTTCGAATTCCTGTTCCACATTCTGATCCATGTTCATCGGTTTTTTCGAGAAGAAACGATGTAGATCGAGGTCACCGACGATACGCTCGTCATTCCGCCACAGGCTCCATAGCTGATGAGTGTCGGAGGTGTACCGGAAGGTGACAAACTCGCCTATCACTTCACCATCGTAACTCATTGCGGCACGTGTCTCGTGGCTGATCTCGGAAGTTCCGATATACGGCACCGTATAACTACCTCCCGAAGTGAG
Organism: Parabacteroides sp. AF18-52; assembly: GCF_003479145.1. NCBI lineage: Bacteria > Pseudomonadati > Bacteroidota > Bacteroidia > Bacteroidales > Tannerellaceae > Parabacteroides > Parabacteroides sp. AF18-52. The sequence continues at coordinate 714 of NZ_QUGR01000031.1, read as the reverse complement.
CGGCTCACTCTCCCAGCCCTTCATGAAACCATACTCCGATGCCAGCCCTTTCATACGCATCCGGTAAGTGCCTCCTTCCGGCGGGGCATCCGCCATCCATTGCACCGTCACATGCAATGATGCATGCGCATGTGAGAGATAGACACGTCGGCGAAACATCTTCCCTTCCTCTACATGGAAAGACAGATAGCCGTAATAGAGTCGACCCGTATTACGGCGGTAGGCCGGTGGAGCCTCGGCTGTAACGGCGCTGAGTGTCATATCTGCAAGGTGGCGATCGGTCAGCGGCTGTACATCCAGGTCATCACTGCCGTCTTCTGACAGGTTGCCCCAGAGAACGACGGTATAGTCA
>NZ_QUGR01000031.1:0-352 GCF_003479145.1 Parabacteroides sp. AF18-52 | reverse complement strand
GTATAGTCACCCTCTTCCAGATTTCCCTGCCAACTGCAGATTGTGTCACCCCGCAAAGCAACCACACTGAGAAGATTTCCTCTTTCATCAAAAAGATACTGGCGGAGATTGTCTACATAGACCGGAAGCATATTTTCACTGCTGTTGCCTGCATACCAGTAATCAAGCCGTGTCGTATACGGACAGACACCCGGTTCATCGCCAAATGTGCAACCGCATAAGACCACCGCCAGCAACAGGTATGCTATCTCCACCATCTTATTCATTCCACCTCCGTTTTATCCTCTTCATAACGAACGATCACCTCGATGCGCCGCAGCTTCGGAAAAAAATGTCTCAGCATATCTTTATA
>NZ_QUGR01000030.1:0-23192 GCF_003479145.1 Parabacteroides sp. AF18-52 | reverse complement strand
AGTTTCTGCGCGATTTCAAGCGTCTGTTCCGCCGTGAAGCCGTGCTTGGCGTTGGCTTCTTTCTGGAGCGTGGTCAGGTCGTAGAGCAAGGGAGTTTCCTCCGTCTTCTCCTTGCGCTCGGCTTTCGTGACAGTGGCGCAACCTGCCGCCTTTACCTTATTATATAGTTCCATCGCCGGTTCTTTCTCTTTCCATTTCTCGGAGGATGAGAATTTCACGACTTCGCCGTCGCAACCGTCCGTTGCGATATGGAGCTGCCAGAATGCTTCGGACGTAAAGCGGCGGTTCTCCCAGTAGCGTTCACATACCATAGCCAACGTTGGTGTCTGCACCCGCCCCACGGAATACGTGCCGTGTCCGGCGGCGATGGATAACGCCTGTGTGCCGTTGATGCCCACGAGCCAGTCGGATTCGCTCCGCGCTTTGGCGGCGAGGTAGAGGTTGTCGTATTTGCTGCCGTCTTCGAGTTTCCGCAGTCCCTCGCGGATAGCTTTGTCGGTGAGAGAGCTGATCCACAGGCGCACGAAAGGAGTGGTGCAACCCGTATAGTGGTAGAGGTAGCGGAAGATAAGCTCTCCCTCGCGTCCGGCATCGGTCGCCACGATGATATGTTCGCTTGTGTCGAACAGTCTTTTGATGACTTTTATCTGCGACACCACGCCGCTGTCGGGCTTGTAACCTTTCTCCGTCCTGACCTGACGGGGGACGAGCGTGAATGTGTCGGGAATAATCGGGAGGTTGTCACGGACAAATCCGCGCACGCCGTAGCCGTCGGGCATGGCAAGCTGAACGAGGTGTCCGAATGCCCATGTCACGGCATAACCGCCTCCCTCGAAATATCCTTCCTCTCTCTTTGTCGCGCCCACGATGCGGGCGATTTCACGTGCCACGGAGGGCTTTTCTGCAATGATTGTCTTCATGTCTTCTTCTTTTTTGTTGATACTTTGGATTTTATTTTGGATTCAGTGGCGGACACGGGATTACATTTTCATGCCCTTGCCCGTTTTCTTCTGCGGCTTCTCCTGCTGCTGTTGCTGGCGGGCGTCCTTCGGGTTGGTCTGACCTTTCTGCAACGGCTCTCTCAGATTCTTTGTAGCCTCGTTGGTCTTGCCATCGTTGTTCACCGCCACCTGCGTGCGGCTCTCGTTGGACGGAGCAACCTGCTGTGCATTGTCAGGGTTCGTGTCGTAGCGGTACGGGCGTCCCTTCTCCGGGTTGAACTTGATATACATCGTGGCATGGAAGCCCTGCTTGTCGGTCACGTTCTCCAGCTTCACGGCTTTACCCGCCACATAGTCGGCTTTCTGCTGGTCGGTGAAGCTCACGCCGCTCCATTTGCTGATGGGGCGGATGCTGCCGTCCTCGTTCGTCCACGTGTTGCGGCGTTGCTCCTTCTTGGTCTGTGCGGCATTTTCCCCGCCCTGCGCCTGACTTTTCGATGTGTCGCCTTTGGTTTCCTGTGTCTGTGCGGTACGGGGCGACTTGCCGGTTCCCGGCACGAACTCCACGCCGCGCTGCTCCACGTTCACTTGCAGGGTGGTGACGAACTTTCTGCCGTCGTTGCGCTCGATGAGCTTGTCGCGTACGGGCAGTCCGGCGCGGAGCATGTCCCGCTCCTGCGTGGTGATTTCCGTCTTGCCGATGCGCTCCGGGATGCGCACCCTGCTTGCCGGAATGTCCGTGATTTCATTCGTCTTGCGGTCGATGCTGATGTAGGAGGGGATGATCTCGCCCGTTTCCCTGTCCACAATGTCCACGACCCTACCGAGATTGCCCGTTTCGCGGAGGTTCTTCCGGTCATTGTCGGAGAATTTGTGTTCCTTGTACTCATCCAGCTTCTGCTCCTTGCGGATGAAGTGCGGCACGAGGCTGATGTTTCCCTCACCGTCCTTCTTGAAGGAGAGGCGGGCGTCCAGCTCGAATGATTCGCCGCCGAAGGTCGGTTTGACCTTTACCAAGTCGGACTTGCCATAGTTGAGCATCTTCGTAAGGTCGCCGGACTTTTCAAGGTTGTCCCGCTTTACGCCCCATCTGTCCTCCAGCTCCTGCCAGTTGATTTTACTCTCGTCGATGGGCTGGTAGCCACGTTTGCCCTGCATCTGTTCGGATTTGTCCTGTTGCTGTTCTTTCCGTTGTTCCATGTTCTCCTGTTTTTGAGGTTCTTGTTTCTCTGTCTGTTGTGCTGCCATCTCTTCCTGCACCTTCTTCTCATAGTCGGAGGTGTCCACCTTGTGAGGGGCGAGCAGCTCCTTGTTCGCTTCGGGGTCTTTCAGCAGTTGCTTCATCACCTCTAAGAGATTTTCAGCTTGGTCTGCCGCAATGCGGTAGAAACCGAAGCGGCTGGGTTCCTTGCACTGCCGGAAGAAGTTCTTGAAGAAGTTGTCCAGCACGTCGCCATGTCGGTCGAATTGCAGGAAACTCTGCGCGTTCTCCGCTTTTGCGGGGGTGCGCTTGGGTGTGCCGTCCGCGTTCAGCCCGGCTACCACGCTGATCTCGCCTGTCTTCTCGTCACGGACTACCAGCACGTCCTTTTCGTCTTTTTTCTTTGCCATCTGAAAAATGTTTTAATGGGTTATTTATGAAAGAAATTATGGATACGAGCCTTGTAGAAGGCTATATCTTCCTTTTTGAAGTCCTTGATATGGTTGGAAAGGAATGTCAGCACGTCCTCCTCGCTGTAATAGGTCTTCTTGCCCAGCGTCTTGTAGGGCAATGCGCCTACGCTGCGGTAGCGTTGGAGGGTGCGTTTGCTTATCTGGAGCAACATGCACAAATCCTGATTGTCGAAAAGGCGGATGCTTTCCGTGATAGTGGGCTGTTTCCCCTCAGCCTTCATCGCCAGCAGCAGTTCGTCCTGACGGTCGAGCCGTTCCATCAGCTTCTGCATCCAGCCCTCGAAGTTGTTTCGTGTGAGCAGTTCCATGACCTATGTCCTCCTTCCTTTTGGTTTGCCGCCCGTGCGCAGCGTGTGGTTGTGGAACAGGGTGTCTATTGTCCCTTCCTCGTTCCTTACTGTGTTGTCCTCCAATAGCCGCAGTATCTCGGAAAGGCGGTAGCGGCAGCTTCCGCGTACCACCACATACTCGATACGGTGGTCGGTGCGCATACGCTGCATGGTGCGCTTGCTCACGTTGAGCATCTTCGCCGCCTGTGCCGTGTCAAGCAGCTTGTCTTCGGTTTCCCGCTTCCGTTTCTTCTCGTCCCTTGCCTCGCGGATGTACCCTGCGATGTTCGCAATCTGCGCCATCATCTCCTTGTAGGCGGAACTTTCCATTGTTATCACTTTCATGTTCAGTCCTTTCTTTTTGTTTCTGCGACAAAATTCGGCAATAAACAAAAGGGGCTTTAACAACTCACTACGTGACTCACGTAAGATTTTTGCGGAAGATGGCTCCGTAACCCGGTCAAACGGCGCAACAGGCAGCCTTTCAGCGGAAAACGATACGTCTTGTATGCCGTTTCGTTACCTTTGCGGCAAACTCTAAATGACATGAATATGGAAATAGTATCTATCGAGAAAAAGACTTTCGAGATGATGGTGGCGGCATTCGGCGCACTCTCGGAGAAGGTCGCCGCCCTGAGGCGCAAAAGCGACACGGGGCGCATGGAAAGATGGCTCACGGGCGAGGAGGTCTGCGGGCAGTTGAGAATAAGCCCGCGCACGTTGCAGACGCTGCGTGACAGGCGGCTTATCGGCTACTCGCAGATAAACCGCAGGTTCTATTACAAGCCAGAGGAGGTGAAGCGGCTGATACCGCTTGTCGGCACGCTCTATCCGCACGGCAGATGATTTGATTTATTCACCCACTGAATCCGAAGTTATGATGAACGAGAACAACGATGTTTTTACGATGGAAGACGAGCCGATAGCCTCTGTGGTGCAGGATATGCGCAAAGGCTCGAAATGGCTGTCCGCATTTCTGGAAAGCTACCGTCCTCCGCTGGACGGGGAACGTTACCTGACGGACGGCGAGGTGTCGGAACTGCTCCGTGTGAGCCGGCGCACCTTGCAGGAATACCGCAACAACCGCGTGTTGCCCTTCATACTTTTGGGAGGGAAGGTGCTTTACCCGGAAACGGGGCTGCGCGGGGTACTGGAAGCGAACTACCGCAAGCCGCTGGAGTGAGGCGGTTTCATGAAAAAGTAAACGGGTGACACCTTTTGTGGTGCTACCCGTTTACTTGTCTTATGGGGTATGTGCAATCAGCAATACCCGGCTTTTCCGTTCTGTATGAACATCACGTATGTCTGCCGTTTCTCTTGTGAGAGTGCCTTTCCCACCAGCCATGTGCGGAACAGGTGGGTGTTGTAGGTATTCACCCTGAAAGCGACCGGGATGATGATTTCAAGGGCGTACACGTCCGCGTGCAGCCCGTTTTCAAGCTGCATGTAGCGGCACACCTCGTAGTCGTTCAGCACGTCCGACTTGCGGACGGCTCTGATGGCGGCGTTCACTGCCGGGACGGTCGTATGGAACAATCCGGCTATTTCGGTGGCGGTCATCCACACGTCGTTACCGGTTACGCTGACTGCCTTGTCCTCGATGATGATTGTGTCACGTTTCATGGCTTTTCTTTTTAGATGGTGCAACCTGCAAATTCCTCGACGCCGTTCAATCTTGCGGCAAGGTTCTCCATGTCCTGATTGAGCTTCTCTTTGGTTATCTTTGCGTAAATCTGCGTCGTCTTTATGCTCTTGTGTCCGAGCATGGAGCTGACCGTTTCGATGGGAACACCGTTGGAGAGGAATATCGTCGTGGCTGCCGTGTGGCGGCTCTGATGCCACGTGATATGCTTGGTGATGCCGCAACGCTTGGCGACGGCACGGATACCGGCAAGGCACGTGTTATAATGCGGAACGGGAAATATCCTGCCGTCCCCGCACAGTCCCCGGTATTTGCCGATTATGCGGTTGGCGATGTCGAGCAGGCGGATGTTGGACACCACGCCCGTTTTCTGGCGGTTGATGTTTATCCACTCGTGTTCGTCGAAGTAGGTGCGGATATTCTCTTCCGTAAGGTTGCGCATATCCGCGAACGACAGCCCCGTGAAGGCGCAGAACAGGTAGAGGTCGCGGTACAATTCCTGTTTGGCGTTTTTCAGTTTCCCCTCCATCAGCAGGCGGATCTCATCTTTGGTCAGGAAACTGCGTGTTGTTTCCTCCTTCTTGATTTCATACTCGCGGAACGGGTCGCGCGTCAGCCACTCGTTGTTGATGGCGATGAATACCATCGTCCGTAACGGGCAGACGTACAGCCACACGGTATTGGTGCAGCAGTGCTTGTCCGTGCGCAGGAACATCTCGAAGTCGGAGATGAAAGCCGGGGTAAGCTCTTTTAGGGCGATGTCCTTCACATGGTAGCGGATGTCGAGGAACTCTTGCATGTGCTTGTAAACGGTGCGGTACTTCAGCAGCGTGCCTTTGGCTTTCATGCCTGCCTCCACCTGCTTCTCGTAGTCCTCGTTGTGCTGGCGGAACACCTGCATCAGCGTGTGGTAGCGGTGTTCCAGTCCGAGAAAGGCGTTCTTCACCTTCTCCGCCGTGACGAAGTTGTCACGCTCCATGATTTCCTGATAATGCCTGTTGATGCGTACCCGCATCTTGTCAAGCATACGGTTCGTTTCGAGTGCCGCCGTGCTTCTGCCCGTGACACGTCCACCTTTGGTGTCCCACAGTTTCGGATCGACAGTCAGTTTGCAGCTGAACTGTGTCTGGCTGCCGTCCACCGTGATGCGTCCCATGACGGGAACTGTCCCGTCCTTTTTCACTACCTGACGCTTGAGGTAGTAGATTACTGAAAATGTACTCTTCATTGTCCTTAATTTTTGGGTTTCAAAATTAGTTGGTGAAGAGTCCGGTGTTGGTACGCAAAACGGGGAGGAACGGCGCAATCTTTTTCCGTAACCTGATTTTTCGCATGAGTTATGGATAACTCACTATTCCTTAGAGCCTTGTTTCGCTATTCGTACCCGTTTGTCGCATTTTCGGGCATGGTTACGAACAAGTAACGTAGCGGCGTCAGGATTTGGCTTCGGCAGGGATTGTAATGGCTTCACGGATTATCGCCACTTCAACCAAAACCCTTGTAACTCAATTCTATCACTATATCTTTCCGCATTTCACTTTTTTGTAGTAACTTTGCGAAGAAAATCAACAAACAGAAAAAAGATTCATGAAACGACTACTGGTACTTTGCCTGTCCGCCTTTCTGGCAGGGACTACTTTTACCGCTTCTTCTCAAAAAACATTGATCCCGAACAATACGGAAGTTTTCAAATTATTTCTGGAAACACATGGATCTTACAACGAAGCTCTTTCCGGAGAAGCGGAACGGGACCGTTTTCTGCTGAATGATCTTAAAGTGGAAGCGACAGGAGCCGTTACTCCCTGGCTTTCTTATGCTTACCGGCAGGTTCTTTGTTACCGGAATGAATGGGTACGGGCAAACGGATTCGGTTCCTATATAGAGAATGCCTGGATAAATTTCCAGTTATCGGAGAAGTTTTCCGTGACAGCCGGGAAACAGGATGCTGCCTGGGGAGGATTTGAATATGACGAGTATCCTTACCGGATTTATGACTACAGCGATATGAACGACTGGATGGATTGTTATTTTACCGGAATCGGAGTCAGTTATGAACCCGTCGAAACACAGGAAATCTGTTTGCAAGTGACTAACGGCAACGAGAACCGTAGCAAATCTCCTTCATTCTATAATCTGGGATGGAACAGCAGTTATCTGGACGAAATGTTATCGCTTCGCTATTCGGTGACCGCCGGACAACAAGCAAAAGGAAACTGGATGTGGATGGTCTGGGGCGGACAACAGGTAGAAGCCGGTAAATTTCTCGGATATTTCGACATCATGTATACACGGGGGAAAATGGATCCTCTGGGATTGTTAGCAGAACAGTTTGAACCGGAAGATGAAGAATCGGGAGCCGAAATTGCCAATACCGGCTATCTATCCCTGGTAGCCCGACTAAACTATCAAATACATCCAAAATGGAATCTTTTTGTAAAAGGGATGTATGAAACAGCCTCTGTCTACAAAACGAACAACCTATTCGAATCCGGCAAATACCGTACTTCCTGGGGATATCAGGGAGGTGTCGAGTTCTACCCGCTGGGCGACGATAATCTCCATCTTTTCATTACCGGAACCGGACGAGCTTACAGTCTGACAGAAAGAGCAAAGGCGCTCGATGCCTCTGTCGAGAACACCGGACGCCTTTCCATCGGGTTTATATATAAAATACCTTTATTCTAGAACTGTAATAACAACGAATCCCCTGCCTTCATATCTACTGTCAGCATACCGTCGATAACAGGGAGGGATGCCGGATTCTGATTCATTTTGATACTCAGATTTGCCGATTGAGCGGGAAGCTTGATCCGGAATGTTCCCGGTACAGTTGCTTTCAATCCGGCTTCTGTCAGTTGACCTTCCGCCCATTTAGCTGAAACTTCGCCGCCACCTTGTACCTTTAAGCCTTTAAAACTACCGGTCTTCCAGGCAGACGGTAAAGCAGGAAGCAACTCTATATTTCCGGTCTGGCTCTGTATCAACATTTCGGCAATACCGGCACAACCGCCATAATTACCATCGATCTGGAAAGGTGGATGCGCACAGAACAGGTTCGGATAAGAACCGCCTCCGTTCACCATGTTCGTCCCCTTCTCCACACAAGGACGAAGCAGGTCTACCAGCAATTTATAAGCATGGTCGCCATCATGCAGGCGTGCCCAGAAATTGATCTTCCAGGCCATCGACCAACCGGTGCTTTTATCACCACGGGCCTCCAAGGTCTTACGGGCTGCTTCAGCCAGTTCAGGTGTATGCTCCATCGAAATTTCATTTCCCGGATACAGGCCATACAGATGAGAGACATGGCGATGATGAGGTTCTACCTCTTCAAATTGTTCCAGCCATTCCATGATACGGCCATCTTTACCGATCGTAGTCGGCATCAAACGGGAACGTTTATCAGCCAGCTCCTGACAAAAAGCAGAATCGACACCGAGAATGTTGGCGGCTTGAATCGTATTGGTAAATAACTCGCGAACGATCTGGTTATCCATTGTCGATCCGGCACAGATATGCACCACTTTGCCGTTCGGCATGCGATAAGCATTTTCCGGCGAAGTAGTAGGAGCCGTTACCAAATAATTACTTCGGGGATCACGTACCAACATATCCGTAAAAAACAGGGCCGCCCCTTTCATTACCGGATATACTTCTTTCAGATATTCTTTATCCAGTGTGTATTGATAATGGGTGAACAGATGTTCACAAAGCCACGCAGCAGAGGTATTGGTCGCCCCCCACGAAGGATGCTCGCCCGGAGCCGTAAATTCCCATACATTTCCCAGGATATGAGTCACCCATCCACGGGCATTATAAAAGACTTTCGCCGTACGCTCTCCACTTTCTACCTGTTGTTTGATCCATTCCGTCATCGGAAGATGCAGTTCGGAAAGGTTGGCCACTTCTGCAGGCCAATGATTCATCTGAAAGTTGATATTCAAATGATAATCTCCGTTCCAGGGGGTATTGATCGTATTACACCACAATCCCTGAAGATTGGGAGGTAACGAACCGGTACGGGTCGAAGAGATCAACAGATAACGTCCGAACTGGAAATAAAGGGCACCCAATGAGGGATCGTTCCGGTCTTGCTGGAAAGCCTGCAAACGTTCATCGATCGGCATATCGTCCCTTTCGGAACGTCCCAGATCCAGTTCGACCCGGTCAAACAAGGAACGGTAGGCATTCACATGCTCTTTTCTTAAAGTCGGATAATCTTTTCTTTCCGATTCAGCCAACAGCGAGAATATCTGATCCTCGAATCCTTCATTCTTATAATTGGTAGCCATGCTTACCAGAAGAATAGCCTCGGAAGCATTCTGAACAGTCAGCGAACTATCCCCGGGGATAAGCGAGCCTCCTTTCGGCAGGACGACACGTACACGTGCCGCATATTTGGTACCTTTCATCTCCAATGTATCCACACCGTCGGGCAACTGGCCTTTCATCAGCAAGTCTTTGCCGTCGACCGACAATGCATAATGCTCGGGACGGTTCATACCTACCGTGAAATTAAGCGCCTTATCAGCATCCGCCACCAGATGTACCACCCCCAGATCTCCGGAAAAAGAGGTAAACGATTCACGGCTGTAGTTCACTTTTCCTTTACGGAATGAAGTTGAAGCGATCGCATCATTCAGATTCAGTTCCCTCCGGTAAGCAGCCACCGAATCCGAATCACCAACATAGATATAATCCAGAACGAGATTTCCCAGCAACTGATAACTGCCATACGGTACATTGGCACCTTGCCCCTGACCGCTACCCGCACCTTTACAAACAAAAGTACGATACATCAGGTCCTGTGCTTCGTCATTCTTTCCTTCAAAGAGCAGACGACGTATGTTCGCCAGTGACCATACAGCTTGCGGATTATCCGTATCCTGTTTACTTCCCGACCACATGGATATTTCATTCAACAGAATGTTCTCCTTGTCGACCCCGCCGTCAGGCATCATTCCCAAACGGCCGTTTCCCAATGGTAGTGTTTCCTCCCAGATACGGGCAGGTTCATCAAAATGATAAGCAATCTTGTTGGCTGTTTTCATTTCCGGCATATCGCAGGCTGTCAGTAAGACCAATAAGACGGCAACAGAAGGACGAATCATCTTCCGCCCTATCTCCTTTAATCGAATTGAGTTCATAGTATTATAAAATAAAAATAATTATTCTAATCCGGTATCAGAAACTCTGCATATCACACAGTCTCTTATAATACCCATTCAAATTCAACAGTTCTTCATGGCGTCCGCGTTCCACGATCTCTCCCTCATGCATCACGCATATTTCGTCCGCATTACGGATCGTAGAAAGACGGTGGGCGATAACGATAGTGGTACGGTTACGCATCAGGTTCTCCAGAGCTTCCTGGACAAGGCGTTCCGACTCCGTATCCAATGCTGAAGTTGCTTCATCGAGGATCAGTATCGGTGGGTTCTTCAATATAGCACGGGCAATACTGATACGCTGCCGTTGTCCGCCGGACAGTTTTCCTCCGCGGTCACCGATATTTGTGTTATATCCTTCTTCACTTGCCATGATAAACTCGTGGGCATTTGCAATACGGGCAGCTTCCTGAACCTGCTCCGGTGTCGCACCTTCCACACCGAAAGAGATGTTATTGAAGAAAGTATCGTTAAACAGGATCGCTTCCTGGTTCACGTTCCCCATCAGACCACGCAGGTCATACAGGGATGCATCACGGATATCCGTACCGTCGATGGTAATGCTTCCCTTTTCCACATCATAAAAACGGGGTAACAGATCCACCAGCGTACTTTTACCGGAACCGGACTGGCCTACCAGAGCAACTGTTTTCCCTTTGGGGATTTCCAGGTCAACGCCTTTTATGATCCAGTCATGCTGATATTTAAACCAGACATTATTATATCGTATTTCTTTTTGCAGTGCAATCTTTTGAGGATGAACCGGGTCGTTGATATCACTTTCAGCTTTCAATATCTTATCGATACGTTCCATAGAAGCTAACCCTTTTTGGATGGCATAAACCGATTTGCTTAAATCTTTTGCCGGATTGATTATACTGTAGAAGATCACCAGATAATAAATAAAAGTAGATGCGTCAATCGAACTGTTGTTACTAAGAATAAGAGTACCTCCATACCAAAGCACAATGGCAATCGTTGCTGTCCCCAGGAACTCACTCATCGGATGCGCCATCTGCTGGCGGCGATAGATACGGTTAGTCATACGGCGGAACTGATCGTTGCTGTTCTCAAAACGGGTCTGTATCTTCTTCTCGGCATTAAATGCTTTAATAATGCGTAAGCCACCCAACGTTTCTTCTATCTGGCTCATCAGGCCACCCCACATCTGCTGTCCTTCCAACGATTTGCGTTTCAGCTTCTTTCCAACCTGTCCCATGATATAACCGGCTACCGGCAGGAGTATCAGGACGAAGATCGTCAGTTGCCAACTGATCACGATCATACCGATCAGATAGATGATGATCAGAATCGGATTCTTGAACAACATATCCAAAGAACTCATGATGGATGCTTCCACTTCATTCACATCACCGGACACACGGGCGATGATGTCTCCCTTACGTTCTTCCGAGAAAAAACCTAACGGCAGTTCGGTTATTTTCTTATTGATCTGGTTACGAATATCACGGACAACCCCTGTACGGATAGGAATCATTGTAAAAAAAGCCATGTACATAGTACCCACCTTCAAAAAAGTGGAGATAATAAGGAAGGCTCCCAAAACGATCAAAGTAAACGAACCGCCTTCCTTTTCGATCAGGTCGCTGACGAACCAAAAGAAATTGTTTTTTATCAATTCGGGAGTACCTTTCCAGCTTTCCCATGTCCAGGGATCAAAGACCCAGGCTTTGTAAGAATACACATCATCATTCAGCTTGAACAATATATTCAAAATAGGAATGATCAGTGCGAAAGAGAAAAGATTCAGTATGGCAGACAATATGTTGAATACAATATTCAACACCATATACTTCTTATAAGGAGGTACAAAACGCCTTAATATGCGTAGAAAATCTTTCATGTTTATTTAGTCGATTGGATTCGGCGCGCAAGTTACTCATAAAAAACAGGTGGTGCAACGTTTATTACGATCTTTGCATCTATTAGATATAACACTACACAAACAACATTATTATGGATAAAGCAAAACAATTGTTCCTGATCAGTATGAATAAACTTCTGGCAGGACTTCTCACATTACTGGGTTTCTCACTGGCAGCCTGCGATAAAGGGGGAACTTGCGAATACGGCTCTCCTTACGCCGATTATGAGATCAAAGGGAAAGTGGTAGACAACCAAGGCTACCCGATCGCGAACATACAAATAGAGATCAGCGATTCTATCCCTGAAAACGGATGGATGCAGAAAGATACGCTTTACACCGATTCAGACGGGAAATTTCAGTGGAAAAGAGGAGATTTTCCGAGAAATACCTTCCAACTGATTTCCAGAGATATCGATGAAGAAGATAACGGCGGCCAGTTCGTCACCAAGACCTCTTTCGTCTCATTCAGAAATGCAGATTTTAAAGGAGGAGGCACCTGGTATGAAGGAGCCGCTTCGCAGGAAACGGAAATAACGCTCGACCGATATGTCGACACACATAAGGCGCCCCATGCTTTTTATACGATCCATGGACAGGTCACAAACGACGAAGGTCATCCGATGGGTGCCATAGTCATCAGCACTACCCCCTCCCTGCTGCCGAATGTCCCTGGCAATGCTTCAAAATATCTGGCTATTACAAACGAATATGGCATGTACAGTTTCACATGCGACCTGGAGGCGATAGAAGAATACACGATCGAAACATCGCCTTTAGAAGGATACGGGAATTCCTATGAAATGAAATCAGAAATTATTAACTTTGCAGAAATTGAATTGTCAGGGGGTAAAGGGATGTTGATCGGAAAAGGATCAAAAGAAGTAAACTTCACTCTGAAAAAGAAATAGTAACTAAAAACGATAAGGATGGACAAACGCCCCGGATTTCGTAAGCGCATCGCTCTGGAACTCGCCCGAAGCATCAGGAGGAACAAAGCCAAATTACACGAACTACGCACGCTCTTTTGGGAATGTACGCTTCGATGCAATGCATCCTGCCGTCATTGCGGCAGCGATTGCCATGTATCGGCAGGCATGAAGGATATGCCGATGGAGGATTTTCTGAAAGTAGTGGATGATATCACCCCCTTCGTGGAACCGAATAAGGTGTTGGTTATCTTTACCGGAGGCGAAGCGCTGGTGCGCAAAGATATCGAGACCTGCGGGATGGAACTTTACCGCCGGGGTTATCCCTGGGGAATCGTTTCAAACGGCCTGTTGCTGACCCGCGAACGGCTCGATTCGTTATTGGCTTCCGGACTTCATTCGGCAACAATCAGCCTCGACGGCTTTGAAGAAGCACACAACTGGTTGCGCCGTCACCCGAAAAGCTTCGAAAATGCAGTCAATGCCATCTGCATGCTGGCGGAAGAAAAGGAAATCATCTGGGATGTCGTAACCTGCGTCAATCAGAAAAATTTCAAGGACCTGAAACTTTTCAAGGAGTTCCTGGTTGAAATGGGAGTTAAGCAATGGCGGCTATTTACGATCTTCCCGGTCGGACGTGCCGCCGAAGAAGCAGAGTTGCAACTGGACAACGAACAGTTTACCTGGCTGCTCAACTTCATCCGTTACTGCCGGAAAGAAGGAAAGATACAGGTCAGCTACGGATGTGAAGGTTTTCTCGGAAACTACGAAGCGGAAGTACGCGATTCGATCTTCCAATGCAACGCAGGTATCAGCACAGCATCGGTTCTGGCGGATGGTTCCATTTCCGGTTGTCCGAGTATCCGTGCCAACTTCCATCAGGGAAATATCTACAAAGACAAATTCATCGACATCTGGAACAATGAGTTCAAGCCTTACCGTAACCGCAAATGGACCCGCAAAGGCCAGTGTGCCGACTGCAAAATGTACAGATACTGTGAAGGTAACGGCATGCACTTATATGATGATGACGGCAACCTGCTGTTTTGCCATTATAACAGGATCAAGTAAACTTTTTCCAGTTGACAGTTGACAAGTGACAGTTGACAGTTAGGCTTCGCGCTCGGTAAATTAAGTCGGCTGAAAGCCGAAAAAACTGTCATCTGTCAACTGTCACTTGTCAACTGGAAAAGGGGGGTCTATTTCAGACAAAAACCGAAATAAATAATTTTGCAGCAATAGCCTTTGGTACAATATCCCATCTTTTTCCTATCTTTATCCCCCGAATAAACTTCTAAAACATTTATACATGAAAAACTCGCTTATCCTTTGTGCCCTGCTAACGCTAGGCCCGGTCTGTTACGCGCAGCAATCGGATTATAAAGTTACCACCGATTACACCGAACTAACCGACACCAAGCCACACGATAGTGAGGCTGTCTGGAATAAAATAACCACACCTACGCAACTAAGCTGGGCAAGTACGGATGTACGTTATCCGAAACTCAGCATCCCGACCGTTACTAAAAATTCCCGCTGGCAGACAAAAGCCTGGAAAGGGGAACGGGTGAATGCACAGGCTGTTCTATGGACTACCAACGACCTGTCGGATGCGACCATCACAGTCAGTGAGCTGAAGAACGGCTCGTCAGTCATCCCGGCCTCTGCCGTCACAACCAATTTCGTACGCTACGTCATGACCGACGAATTGAATAAAGAACGTAACGGCGGCTGCGGACACCGTGAAAATAAAGCAGAATGGGATTCTTCGATTGTTGCCGACGTGCTTGATATCGTAAAAATGCACGACATCAAGGCCCGTACGACACAACCTATCTGGATGAATGTATGGGTACCGTCGGATGCACGTCCCGGAAAATATAAAGGAACGCTGACCGTTTCAGGTAAAAACTTCCAGCCGATGAACCTGCAGGTTGAAATAGACGTCCTGAACCGTACCTTGCCTGAACCGCAGGACTGGAAATTCCATCTGGATTTGTGGCAAAACCCATACTCCGTTGCCCGTTTCTACAACGTGCCTCTCTGGAGCAAGGAACATTTCGATGCAATGCTTCCGATCATGAAGATGCTGGCTAACGCCGGACAACGTGCCATCACGACCAGTATCATGCACAAACCGTGGGCCGGACAGACGGAAGATCATTTCGACAGTATGGTATTCCGCATGAAAAAGATCGACGGCACATGGGAATACGATTATACGGTCTTCGATAAATGGGTCGAATTTATGATGAACGAAGTGGGTATTAAGGATCTGATCAGCTGCTATACGATGATCCCGTGGGCGCTCAGCTTCGACTATTACGACCAGGCAACCAACCGCATCCAGTTCATCGAAGCCAAACCGGGTGATGCAGCTTACGCCGACTACTGGGGTTCTTTCCTGAAAGATTTCTCCCGCCACCTGCGTGCAAAAGGCTGGTTTGAAAAGACTGCGATTTCTATGGATGAACGTCCGTTGGAAGCCATGCAAGAAGCCATCAAGGTGATCAAGCAAGCTGACCCTGAATTTAAGATCACGCTGGCTGGAAACTATCATAAAGAGATACAAGGCGACCTGTATTACCTGAGTATCCCCTACGGCCACAAATTCCCGGAAGACGTAAAAGCTGAACGCGACCGCAAAGGCCAGATCAGTACCGTTTACACTTGCTGCTCGGAGGCTTTCCCGAATACATTTACCTTCTCTGAGCCGGCAGAAGCTCCGTGGACAATCCTGCACGCTGTTGCCGGAGGTTACGACGGTTATCTGCGCTGGGCTGTCAACAGCTGGACAAAAGATCCGTTGCGCGACTCCCGCTTCCGTACCTGGGCTGCCGGCGATACGTACAGTATCTATCCGGGTCCTCGCAGCAGTATCCGTTTCGAACGCCTGGTAGAAGGTCTTCAGGATGCAGAAAAGATCCGTATCCTCCGCGAAGAGTTGAAAGGCGGCAAACTGGAAAAATTGAACAAGACTGTTGCCATGTTTACCCCGGAAGGGTTGGCTGAAACACAAAAGTCGGCTACGGAAATGGTGAACGAATTGAACAAGGTGCTGAATTCGTATTGATAAATTATTCCTCAAAAAATAATGAGAAGCCGGTGTGTCATTAGGGTTAACGCACCGGCTTTTTATTTAAGAAATATATATCCTATTATATTCGGAAAAAGCCGGAGATATTCTAAAAAGCCAAAAGCCCTATGAGATAAAAGCATAAATTTTTCTGATAAAGATTACATCTATTTCATTGCAGGCTTTAATTATTACCGTATATTTGTCGTGCATTTCATTAAATCCTTAGAGACGGGAAATCCCGCCTATTTTCGTAGCGGGCATTTTTATGCCCGCCTGCGACCATTCTATATGGCGGTTCCGTACCCCCGTGTAGAATGTCAATGCATCTACTGTCTTCTAAGGAATGATGAAATGCAACGGGACAGGCGGAACCGCTCTTATATTCAGAAAATATTCGCCTTCACATCTAATATTAATAGGTATGGAAACAGATTTTTTAACTGTCCAACAAAGTGAAGACTTGCAAAAGCTAAGTGGAAACCCCTCTCCCCTTTCCGAAGAGGAACTAAAAGATTTTTACCTCAAACTGGCCCGTCTGATTAATCCGAGCGCATGTTCCCCTCATCGCAATGAATTCGAAGTATTGAACATACTCCGTAAAGAGTTGAAGAGAAACCTCGGAATATTATGTAAATACACGCAACATGCATGGGACGAAGGCATGCTGGAAATACAAACGGCCTGCGGAATCTGTTCAGTGCAGGATTCTATCCCCAAAAAAGAAAGATTAGAGATGAATGTTTCTCTGGGTAAACATCTACAATTCCTTGCCCAAATGGCGTCTGCCAGTTCGGTTATAAGAAAGATGCATGCAGAATATACCCGTCATTATATAAATGTGGAATATCTTTTGAAACAATTTTCCAAAGAAAAAGAAGACTCCAATAAGTGAAAGTCGCCTTCCGGAAATCCGGGAAACATTTTTTAACGGTGTAAACCAGTTTCCGGAAATCGAATAAAAGATAATATATTCTTTTCCTAACTACCCCAAAAAAGGTTGTAAGAAACGGAAATATCCTTTCACTTACAACCTTTTTTATTCTTACAAAGCTCTATTCAAACTTCGGTCTGGTCTTTGCCAGTTGACGTATCCTCTCCTGCAATGATGCAGGCAATTTGGACAGATAGTCATCCGAAGCTCCGATCTGGACAAAGTCCATCATTGTATACGAATCTTCATTTACGTTCTTCCAGTATTCCGGATTGTTCTGTTGTGCAAAGAACACAGGGCTTTTCAGAAGTTCAACACCTCCGTCGACGATCTTTTTCAGGACATCCTTCCCGTTACCGCTAGGATTTTGGATCTCAGACTTGCCTTCCTGGATCCCTTGATTCAACAAAGTAAACACCTTATAGACTTCGTTTTTTTGAATCCGCTCTTTGGGGGCAAAAGTATAAAGAGAATGTCCGCTCGCCGGGAATTTACTCCATCCGCCAATAAAAGTAATGTCTTTATAGGTGGCTTCGGACATCTTGCAGAAATCAACGAAAAAGGCATCCTGAGTATCCTGCACTTTACCAAAACTTTCCATTACCAGATTAACGACACAATCCCGCTTCCCGTTTAAGAAGTCAAGAACGTCCGTCACTTTTTTCTTGCGAAACTCTAAAAATCCGTGTGCAAAATAAGGCGTGTCTTTGTCCTCGAAACGGATTCGCAGATCAAAAAGCCTGACACCAAATTCATATTGTTCTTCGATAGTCAGATCCTGGCATTTTCCAGTAGGCCAAGCCAATACCTGAAGTGCGCCTATAGGCGTCAGGTAAGTCATTGAGTTATGGGTTCCTAATTTTATCATAATACTAGTTTTATCGATCAACAGTGCCTCTTCATATTCTTCAGATGCACGTCATTCGCATTAATAAGGCGTAAATATAAACATTCAAAGTTATATCTGTAACATATCCCTACGATTGTTATATAGCCTATTCATGAAAAAGCCGCTTCCCCGAAAGAGGAAACGGCTTTTCTTATGTTGTAAAAAATTATTTCTATCAAAAATCATTTCTCACGAATGAAAATATTGATCGGTGTCCCGGTGAAATCCCAGTTATCCCGTATCTTGTTCTCCAGGAAGCGTTTATAAGGTTCCTTGATCCATTGCGGCAGGTTGGCAAAGAAAACAAACGAAGGAACAGATCCGGCAGGCAATTGGGTAATATATTTGATCTTGATATACTTTCCTTTCCATGCAGGAGGCGGATAGTTCTCGATGATCGGCAACATGACCTCATTCAATTTCGCTGTAGGAATACGTTTCTGGCGGTTGTCGTAGACTTCTTTAGCTGTTTCCAACACTTTCAGGATACGCTGCTTGGTCAACGCCGAGATAAACAGAATAGGGAAATCGGTAAACGGAGCCAAACGCTCACGGATGGCATTCGTATAACTGTCGATCACCTGCTGGCTCTTATCTTCCACCAGGTCCCATTTGTTTACACAAACAACCAAACCCTTTTTATTCTTCTGCACCAAAGAAAATATATTCAGATCCTGACTCTCGATACCACGGGTGGCATCCACCATCAAGATGCAAACATCGGAATTTTCAATAGCACGGATCGAACGGATCACAGAATAATATTCCAGATCTTCGTTCACTTTTCCTTTCTTACGGATACCGGCTGTATCCACCAAATAGAAATTCAGGCCGAATTTATTGTATTTCGTATAGATCGAATCGCGGGTCGTACCGGCAATATCCGTTACGATATGACGCTCTTCGCCGATAAACGCATTGATCAGGGAAGACTTGCCGGCATTCGGACGGCCGATGATGGCAATACGGGGCAGTTCTTCTTCCAATTCCTCCGGTTTGTCTTCAGGAAGCGTTTCAATGATCTTATCCAACAGGTCGCCCGAGTTGGAACCGTTGATAGCCGATACACAGAAAGGATCACCCAAACCGAATGAATAGAACTCCGCAGAAGCAGCGTGCATCTCAAAATTGTCTGCCTTATTAGCAACAACAATAACCGGCTTCTTGTTGCGGCGCAGAATCTTAGCCACTTCAATATCCAGGTCGGTAATACCGTTCAATACATCTACGACAAACAAGATCACATCTGCTTCATCGAGTGCGACCTGTACCTGTTTGTTTATCTCTTCTTCAAAAACGTCATCCGAGTTAATTACCCATCCGCCTGTATCTACCAGCGAAAACTCTTTACCGGTCCAGTCCACTTTACCGTATTGACGGTCGCGGGTAGTCCCTGCTTCATCGTTCACGATAGCCTGACGCGATTGTGTCAGACGGTTGAACAGGGTGGACTTTCCTACGTTGGGCCTACCAACGATTGCTACAATATTTCCCATAAATTTCCTTTCTGTACGCTGTTATTAATCCAGCTGATAACCAAAATTCTTCAGAATGTTATCCCTGTTACGCCAGTCTTTTTCTACCTTGACAAACATTTCCAGGAATACCTTCTTATCAAAGAAACGTTCAATATCCTTGCGGGCCATCGCTCCGACCTTTTTCAGAGCCTGTCCCTTATGCCCGATGATAATCCCTTTCTGGGAATCCCGTTCCACAATGATGAGCGCTTTGATGTGAATCATTTCTTCTTCTTCCTTAAACAGCTCTACAACGACTTCCACCGCATACGGAATCTCCTTCTGATAGTACAGGAGTATCTTCTCGCGAATGATCTCCGTCACAAAGAAGCGGGCCGGTTTATCGGTAAGTGCGTCTTTTTCAAAATAAGGGGGAGATTCGGGCATCAAAGTCTCCACCCGTTGCTTCACATAATCAATATTGAAGTTCGAAAGCGCTGAGATCGGAATGATCTCTGCCTTCGGAAGTATCTCTTTCCAATGGGCGACCAGCTTTTCCAGTTCGGCCTGATTACTTGTATCGATCTTATTGATCAGCAACAGGACCGGACATTCTACCGTTTTTACCCGTTGAAGAAACTCTTCATTTTTATCGATTGTCTCAACGACATCGGTCACATAGAGTAACACGTCGGCATCACCTAGTGCCGACTCCGAAAAATTCAGCATAGATTCCTGCAACTTATAGTTCGGATGCAGGACTCCCGGCGTGTCTGAATACACGATCTGCATATCGTCGGTATTCACAATCCCCATGATACGATGGCGGGTAGTCTGAGCCTTCGATGTGATGATGGAGATACGTTCCCCCACCAGACGGTTCATCAGCGTAGACTTCCCTACATTAGGATTACCGACAATATTAACAAAGCCGGACTTATGCTTGTTTTCCATTATAACCCCATTTAAGATAAATTGCACCCCAGGTAAAACCGGCACCGAATGCAGCCAGGATCAGGTTATCCCCTTTCTTCAGCCTGTCTTCCCACTCCCAAAGGCAGATAGGAATTGTTCCGGCACTTGTATTACCGTATTTCTGGATATTGATCATTACCTTCTCCATATCCACACCCAAGCGTTTTGCAGTTGCATCGATGATGCGCAAATTGGCCTGATGAGGTACGATCCATGTAATATCGTCGTGAGTCAAGTTATTTTTCTCTGCTATCTCAGCAGCCACATCGGCCATATAAGAAACAGCATACTTAAATACATATTTACCATCCTGGAAAACGAAATGTTCACGATTATCAACAGTTTCATGGCTGGAAGGATATGCCGAGCCACCCGATTTCATGATCAGGTGAGAATAGCCTGTACCATCCGTACGCAAGATCGTATCGATAACACCGACATCTTCCATTGTCGGTTCCAGTAGGACGGCACCACAAGCATCGCCAAACAAAGGACAAGTCGAACGATCTTCATAATTAGTAATCGATGTCATCTTATCACCGGCAACAACAATTACTTTCTTATAACGTCCCGAACGAATATAGTTTGCACCTGTTTCCAGACCATACAGAAAACCTGCGCAAGCACCCTGCAAATCGAAAGTCATTGCATTCTTGCATCCCGTATGGTAAGCGATGATTGAAGAGGTAGTTGGGAAATGATGATCGGCTGTCGTAGTAGCCGTCAGAATCACTTCTATCTCTTCCGGGTTTACATTCGTTTTCTCAAGCAGTTGCTTCACAGCACGTATGCCCATGTAAGAGGTTCCTACGCCCTCTCCTTTCAAAATTCGGCGTTCTTTGATACCAACACGTGTCATGATCCATTCATCCGTCGTATCGACCAACTTCGAGATATCCTCATTTGTCAATACATCTTCAGGAACGTATCCGCCTACACCTGTTATAACCGCATTTAATTTATCCATAACTTAAAAAATAATAGAGACTATATCCCAATTAAAAAATTAGCCCTAAAAATACTTTTAGGGCTATTTCTTTCGTTTATCAGAACCTGTTATGTTCGTGACAAACTTACACAGCTGCTTCTTTTTCGATAGCTAATTTACCTCTGTAGTAGCCGCATTCGCCGCATACAGTGTGATAAATATGCCATGCGCCGCAGTTCGGGCAAATAGCCATTGTTGGAGTGACAGCCTTGTCATGAGTTCTTCTCTTGGCTGTTCTTGTCTTACCTTGTCTTCTTTTAGGATGTGCCATGTTTTAATTTATTTAATTGTTATCATTCTCTATTAAACCTTTCAGGGCATCCCAGCGAGGATCAGAATTACCGCTTACGTCATCATCCATGGAAATATCGTCCACTTCTTCTTCTTCGTAATCATCATCTCCGTCATCTGTACTTTTAGCAGTGTGCTTCTTCAGCTTCGTCGACATAGTCTTATTGCATTTGCCCGGAGCATGTACATGCTTCATCGGTACTGCCAATGCAATAAACTCATAAAGGAACCATGCCAGATTTATGGCACCTTCCTCTTCGGGTATTACTACCACTTCGTCGCTCTCTTCGGCATATTCTTTACCGAACTTCACTACCAAGCGATTATGGGTATCAACCGGAATCTCCATGTCGTCCAGACATCTGTCGCACGGAACGATTGCTACACCTTCAATCTGAAAGTTCATTTCAAAAGCCACTGACGTACGTTTCACCGTCAGGTGAACCTTGACTTTGCCCTTCTGGACTTCATCTCCGTCAATGTCCACAAAAAACTTGTTCTCCAGTAAATACTCGAATTCGTGTACTCCTGGAGCGAGATTTTTCAAATCTACATTATATAATTTAAATTTTCCCAAAGCCTTTTAGTGTAAAAACCTTGCAAAGGTACGAAAAAACTAAACACAAATGCAATACCTTTACAGTTATTTTTTATTATCGAATGAATTAGCCTCTATATTTCCGAAGCTCTATACGAAATGTCGTACCTTTTCCGACTTCCGAGTTCTTAACGAATATCTTACCTCCATGATAAGATTCAATGATACGCTTAACCAAAGACAGCCCGAGCCCCCATCCGCGTTTCTTGGTCGTATAGCCCGGATTGAAGACTGTTTTGTATTTTGATTTGGGAATGCCTTTACCTGAATCCGTAATGTCGATACGTACCGTCTTATCGCGTTCTTCTACCTGGAAAGTGATTTCACCCTGTCCTTCCATAGCATCCACTGCATTTTTTGTCAGGTTCTCAATCACCCAGGCAAATAAAGAATCGTTCATTAAAACCAATACCGGTTTTTCCGGAAGATGAGTATATATCTTTACTTTGGAAGAAATGCGCGTTTCCATGTAATTTAAAGCCGTACAGATCGAATTACTGATATTGACAGGCATTGGGTCCGGATTGGATCCGATCTTTGAGAAACGTTCTGCAATCATCTCCAAACGCTTCACGTCTTTTTCCATCTCACTGAGCAACGACGGATCTATTTCTTTGGTACGGAGATATTCCACCCACGCGATCAGCGAAGATATAGGGGTTCCGAGCTGGTGGGCTGTTTCCTTGGATAGTCCGACCCATACTTTATTTTGTTCGGCTTTCTTCGTGCTGGCAAGAGCAAGGAAAGCGATCAGGATAAATATGAATACAACTGTCAACTGGGCATAAGGATAAATAAGAAGCCTTTTCAGGATAATGGAATCATCATAATACAGATACTGGAAAGTTCCATCCTGCATATCGATCAGAATGGGAGGATTCTTACTCTTTAATTCACGTACCTTATTTTTGAGAAACTGGTCGACCTCCTTTTCGGGAAGTTCGATATTCTTCTCTGCGATGACACTATCCTTTTCATTACACCAAAGAACCGGGATAGTCGTATTACTCTCCAGAATTTTCAGGATAAGAGCCATATTCGACCCATTCGTTTCAGAAGCGATCATACGTTGCGCTTCTGCCCAAATCTCAACCTTCTGGCGTTCTTCCTGTGCCAAACTCTTCACAAGTTTATCAGAAACGAACACAGATACGATCGCAATCAATGTGGCAATTAAGATAAAAAGATATTTCAGCCGTTGCCGGGAATCATATATACTGCTCATAATCTAAAATTCATGCTCAATGTATATTAGAACGGAAAATAGGATACATTATTATAAAAAGAAAGAAGAATAAAGATTCAATTTTAGAAAAAAGTGAACCTATGATAAATGCAAAAAGGAGTCCACTCTTTGGAATGAACTCCTTCTACCTTTCAGCTCTCGCTTACTAAAACGGCGGCTATCTACTCTCC
>NZ_QUGR01000003.1:0-445377 GCF_003479145.1 Parabacteroides sp. AF18-52 | reverse complement strand
GAAATTACCAGAGTCTTTGCAGAACTTGGTACATCCAAAGAGAACGCACCATCAAAATCAGTAACTGTGCCGACCATTGTACCTTTAACAACAATCGATGCACCAATGATTGGCTCATTATCATCCGCCGAAATAACAGTACCTGTTACTTTCGTCGTCTGAGCAGTCGCCAATCCAATGCCTAAAAACAGGCAAAACAGAAGATAAGTCAACTTCTTCATAGACACACTTTTTTATTTAACTATAAGATAACTAATTTGTACTATATTATATAGAATTCGCCTAAAACCTATTATAAAACATATCAGAGAAGCCGCAAATGTAATAATAAATTTATTATAACACTAAAAAA
This sequence comes from Parabacteroides sp. AF18-52, assembly GCF_003479145.1. Classification (NCBI taxonomy): domain Bacteria; kingdom Pseudomonadati; phylum Bacteroidota; class Bacteroidia; order Bacteroidales; family Tannerellaceae; genus Parabacteroides; species Parabacteroides sp. AF18-52. The sequence goes on along the minus strand of NZ_QUGR01000003.1, from coordinate 445,025 downwards.
GTAACAGGAATTTACCAAAAACAGACTGTTAATTAACAAAGTAGCATGAAAAATGGCACTTTGAAGAGAAATTTCTCGTTTTTATTTTCACATTTCATCTAAATAGACGTTTTAAAATTACCTATTTTTAACCAGGTCATTTTCACATTTAGGCTAAGATTTATTTGGCCTGAAAAGTGACAGGTTCCACTTGGGTAGAAAAAGTAATCTTATTTTTTATTCATAAGTTCGTTTAGAGATGGTTTGATGAAATCCAATGAGTTTCTATAAAAACAGAGAAGATTGTTTATGTGTGAAAAAATGTATATAACAAGACATAATAAAATCTCTTTATCAGGAGTGTTTCATACTATTATGAATTATATATTAGTTGGATAGAAAAGTATAAAAAAGATACCGATATATCTTTTAGATAATTAATATTAAGTCTTCTTCCCTTGATTTTACATTCGTGTAAGAGGTATTCGCCGAGTTCTGCAAAGACTCTGATTGTATCATACGTAGGTATGGAAACTCAAGAGCTCTCTGTCTCTCCTGTGGTTCATATCAAATTAAAATCTGATACTCAAAATCTTGACGAAGTTGTCGTTGTAGGGTATGGAACTCAACGCAAAAAAGACGTAACAAGCTCTATTGCGAAAGTTGGAGGAGAAACCCTCAGTAACCTGGTGGCATCCTCATTTGATACCCAGTTGGCAGGACGTGCCGCCGGGGTTCAAGTAACCACTCCTAGCGGGGTACTTGGTGCCGGGCCTCAGTTTAAAGTTCGTGGTATGAGTACCATCAGCTCCAGCTCTCAGCCTCTGTTCATCGTAGATGGTATGCCTATTGCTACCGGAGACAATGGAGATGGTAAAACAGGTTTGGGACAGTTGTATGCATCATTCAATGCCATGTCGGATATAAACCCGAATGATATTGAATCAGTTGAAATATTAAAAGACGGTGCTGCTACGGCTATTTATGGTTCACGTGCAGCGAATGGCGTTGTTTTGATTACTACGAAAAAAGGAACAAAAGGACGTGCTAAAGTTACTTATGACGGATATGTAAGTGCAGCCAGTGCTGCTAAATTGCATGATCTTTTGGGTGCAAAAGATTTTGTCATGATCGCTAATGAAAAATTAGAGAACTGGGAAGAGAAAGGACAAGCGGTTTATAATGCTTCAGATCCTGATACAAAGTGGAACGATTATATCTTCCAGACCGGTTTCCAGCATAATCACAACGTTGCAGCCAGCGGTGGTACAGATAAAAGTCAGTATTATGTATCTTTCGGGTTTACAGAGCAGGAAGGTATTGTTCGTTCAAATGATATGAATCGTCTGACTTTGAAAGCCGATTTGACCCAGCAGGCAACAAAATGGTTACGTATTGGTTTGAATGGCCAGATGAGCCGTACAAAATTGAATGGTATATCAAATTCGGAGAACTCACTGGGTGGTGTAGGTTTTGCCGGAGTTCGTATGCTTCCGAATGTGGCCGTTTTCGATCCGACTGATCCGACCGGATATAATATCGATAAGGAAAGTCGCAAAACATTGGGACGTGGTAATAACCTTTCTTATATCGATAATGGTATTCAAAACATTGTCTGGGCATTGGATAATAATGTGAACCGCTCTACCAATACACGTGTCATCGGTGGTGGTTGGGCTGAAATCACTATTATGGACGGACTTACACTGAAAACTCAGGGAGGTCTCGATATCTCTAATGTAAAAGATTTTATGTATTGGGACTCTGAATCAGGTGACGGTTACGGACGTAAAGGTTTGCTTGAAGAAGTAAACACAACTTATGAAAACTGGAACTGGCAGAATATCCTGAATTTTAATCGTTCATTTAATGATGTACATAATTTAAGCGCAACTGCTGTTCAGGAATACACTCACAGTGAGTATGAATATACAGATGCTGCCGTTCAGCAGTTGTCTGACAGGTTCTTTACAGACCATATTATCTCCAATACTTTTGGTATAAAAGATATCGGCGGATACAAAACATTTAACGGACTTGCTTCTTATATGTTCCGCGCAAACTATAATTATGATAGTAAATATTATGCGGGTGCATCTATCCGTTACGACGGATTATCCAGCTTACCGGAAGATACTCGTTGGGGTACATTCTGGGGGGCTTCCGTTGCATGGCGTTTATCTCGTGAGAATTTCTGGAAAGACGCTCAGGTGAACGAATGGTTCAACGATTTGCGTATCCGTGCTAGCTACGCTACATTAGGTAATTCCGATCTGGGAAATAACTTCCCATACCTGGGAACTTATGGTGCAAAACTATACGGCTCACAATCCGGTGTTGCCTGGAACCGTATGGGTAATAACAACCTGAAATGGGAGACGACTGAAACGTTCGACTTGGGCCTGGATGGTTCTTTCTTCAACAACCGCCTGACATTTGAATTGGCTTATTGGCAAAAGAATTCAAAAGACCTTGTATTGGAAGTTCCGACTCCTCCGACAATGGGTATTCCTTACAACTCATATTATGATAATATCGGTAAAATCAAAAACTCCGGATTTGAGTTGACCGTAAGCGGTACAGTTATCTCAACGAAAGACTGGAACTGGCGTTCTGAGTTAAACTTCTCTACTGTAAAAAATACTGTTAAATCATTGTATGGTGGAACTGATATCATTGATAATTATACAATTATCCGTGAAGGTGAATCTTATCGTTCACTATACGGATACGACTATTACGGTGTCAATATGGAAAACGGTAATCCTATCTGGAGAAAAGCTGATGGCAGCCTGGTTCAGTTCGATACATTCGGCTCGTATGACTATGTTGAATATGATCCGTCCAATGCTAAAGACGTATCCAAACCATCCTCTTTAGGATCCAGCGACCGTAAAATATTAGGATCCTCTATGCCTACCTGGTATGGCGGATGGAACAATACAATTACCTATAAAGATTTCGATTTGAACATATTCCTTCGTTTCTCAGGTGGTAATAAAATCATGAACGCCTCTCGCCAGAGTGCTTTGATGAATATGGAATTTGCTAATAATGGTAAGGAAATTTTAGGCAGATGGGTATCTCCTACAGAAACGGGTGATGGTATGACTCCAAGAATCGGTTACAATGACCAGTCTGTCTTGTTCAATGACGGCTTCACCGATTCTCACTTTGTGGAAAAAGGTAATTACTTGAAGCTGTCAAACCTGGCTCTGGGATATACTTTGCCGAAATCTGTTTTATCGGCAATAAACATAACCAAGATCCGTGTGTATGCACAGGCTCAGAACTTATTCACTATCACAGGATACTCAGGTTTGGATCCGGAAACTAACACTCGTTTGGGCGTAGACTGGAATGGTATGCCTCAGCAGCGTTCGTTTACTTTTGGAGCAAATGTCACATTCTAAGAATATAAATCAGTAGAAAAATTACAATTATGCTAAATAGAAAACTATATAAAAATATATCAGTTGTAGCATTAGGCGTAGCCTTAATTTCGCTACCCTTATTCACCGCTTGCGAAAGCGATGTAGTGGATCTGTCTCCGGTTGATAAATTCTCCGATTTGACAGCTTACGGTACTCCGGCGCGATGCGAGTTATCTATGATCGGTGCTTATGATGCTGCCCAGTGTGGTATGTATATCAATTCCGACAATGGCTGGCAGCGTGGTTATCCATTCGGGGCTGCCAGTATACAACAAGGAGAAATGAGAGGTGAAGATATGAACCTGACGGCCGTATTTTACGATTACACCTATTCAGCAACCTACAATTTGTCTACAGCGAATAATGTCGCTATGTGGGAAACCTCTTTTGAAGCTATAAACCGTTACAATACAGTATATGCAGGTCAGGAATATGCCGGTAGCAATGGTATACTCGATGAAGCGACAGCCAATCAATATAAAGGCGAATGTCTGTTTTTACGTGCCTTGACATACCATAATTTAATGATTCATTATGCACTTCCTTACAATGTGGATGGGAATAATAATTATGGTATGCCTCTGTATACTACGGCAATTAATACACCGGAAGCTATTCAGGAAGCATTACAGATTGGCCGTTCGACAGTTGCCGAAACATATGCGCAAATCCTTAAAGATCTGGATGATGCAGAACAATTATTGCCGGATGTTATCACAGCGGGCAAGATATCCCGCGCGTCAAAAGGGGCAGCTATCGCTTTAAAGACCCGTGTTTATCTACATATGCGGGATTGGGCTAAAGTTATTGAAGAAGCTGAAAAACTGGAAGGCGGACGTTTCCAACTGGAAACAGATCCGGTTACTCCATTTACTTCAAGTGCCGATAACAAAGAATCTGTTTTCTCGATCGAAAATAGTACGGAAGACAATCCGGATGTCAACGGTTCTTTAGGTCAGATGATGTCGGGACGTAACGGAGGACGCGCCATTATAACGTCATCTCCTACCGTTTATAACTCCAAATACTGGACAAAAGACGACAAGCGTCGTAACTTGCTACTATACCGTGAATCTGATAAATATTATTACTGTGATAAATATCAGGATCCTACTTCTCAGGATGCATGGGCTCCGATTCTCCGTTATTCAGAAGTGCTTCTGAATGAGGCTGAAGCTGCAGCACGTAGCAACAATAAGACGTTAGCTCTTGAAAAGTTGAATGAAGTGCGCGACAGATCATTGGCAAATCCTGCACAGGAAAGTTATAAGGCTTCGGATTTCGCTGATACCAAAGCACTGTTAGATGCTATTCTTTGGGAACGTCGTATTGAATTCCATGGTGAAGGCCGTCGTTGGGAAGATATTCATCGTCTTGCAAATGACGATCTATTCCCTTCCGGAGGTATCCCTGCTAAAATTGAATACAACAACAGCAAGGGTGTAGGTGCATTCGTTGTAAACGGAGAAGTTAAATCTGAATGGTATAGTTCCAGCAAAAAGTTTATTCCTTATACTGATAAACGTTTTATCTGGCCTATTCCGTTAAACGATATTTTAAGAAATCCGACTTTATCGAAGCAGCAAAATGCAGGTTGGGAGTAAATCTCATATTGACAAGAAGATATTTTTTTTGGTCTTTACGCATTAAATAGATATGTTAAAAAATATTAGTCGCCAGGGTATTTTCATTTACCCGGTATATTAATCCGATTTACCCGGTAGGGTAGTGACAAATTGATAATTAGAAAAAAGGTGTCCGGGTAAATATTTTAACGTAAAAAGATGGATGTAACCAACAAATTTGAAATCAATCGATTTCAAATTTGTTGGTTACATCTGTTTTAATTACCTTTGTTTCAATCGAAAAATAGATAAAAGTTATGAATACTCCTTTTGTGTATGGCCGCATAGCCGATAAAGATAATTTTACAGACAGGGTACAAGAGGTTAAGTTGCTTACCCAAAATTTCAATGGCTTGGTTAATACCGTCATTATTTCTCCACGCCGTTGGGGAAAAACTTCTTTGGTAAGTAAGACGGCACAAATTCTTCAAAGTTCAAGTAGGGATTTTATTATTTGTCAGGTAGACATATTTAACTGCCGGACAGAAGAAGAATTTTATGTTGCTTTTGCCAATGCATTGCTAAAAGTTTCAACCTCTGCCTGGGAAGAATTTGTATCCGGTGTAAAAAAATATTTAGGAAAAATGGCTCCGCTTATTTCAGTATCAGACAGTAGTCAAACCTATGAGTTTTCATTCGGAATAAGTTTTAAGGATAATAAGATGGGATATGATGAAATATTGGATTTACCGCAAGTCATAGCGAATGATACCGGGAAAAAAATTATTGTCTGTATCGATGAATTCCAAAATATCAATGAATACGAAGATTCTTTGGCTTTCCAACGTAAACTGCGCGCTCATTGGCAGAAACAAACTTCTGTCTGTTATTGTCTTTACGGGAGTAAACGGCATATGTTACTGGATATTTTTAATGACTATAGCATGCCATTCTATAAATTCGGGGATATTTTATTTCTTCACAAGATAGGAAGGGAAGATTGGATTTCATTTATTTCCAGTCGCTTTTCCGATACCGGAAAAGAAATTTCAAAAGAATTATGTAATCAAATAGCAGCCAGGGTAAAAGATCATCCATATTATGTTCAGCAGTTAAGCCAACAAGTTTGGTTACGTACAGAAAAAAAGTGTACCGACAGTATTCTCGATGAAGCATTTTTAAGTCTGACAGGTCAGTTAAGCCTTCTGTTTGCCAATATAATAGACACATTAACATCCAAGCAAATTAATTTTCTATTGGCGGTGGCAGATGGTGTCACAAATTTCTCGTCGAAAGATGTTCTTACAAAATATAAACTGGGAACTTCTGCAAATATAAAAAATCTAAGAAAGGCGACTTTGGAAAAAGATTTAATAGATATTCTACCCGGAAATATAACCGAACTTCAGGATCCTGTTTTTGAATATTGGATAAAAAATATTTATACAGGTTCACTACGATAAACACCCCACTTTAGGTAGAATTTGAGTATGTAAATTAGCTACTCAAATTCTACTGTCTTTTTTCAGTACAAATTATCATAAGTTAGATTTCAATCGATATAAAAAATAATCCATTAGTTTGAGCTATTTGGATAGGGTATTTATTGGATTTACAGAGATTTACACATAAATTACAACGTGCTGATTATCAACATATTATACGTAAACGTAGTTCTGCAAAGACTCTGGTAATTTCGTATGTAGGTATGGAAACCCAAGAATTGGCAATTAAGCCTAAAATGCGGGTACTAATGGAGTCCAGTTCACAGGCTTTGGAAGAAGTAATGGTCGTAGCTTACGGTACGGCAAAGAAATCAGCGTTCACAGGATCTGCATCTACAATGAAAGCAGAAAAGATTGCAGAACGCCAGGTTGCAAACGTTACAAATGCTTTGGCTGGTCAGGTAGCCGGTGTACAGGGTGTGAGTGCAAACGGACAACCGGGAAAAGCAGCTACTATCCGTATCCGTGGTATTGGTTCTATGAGTTCTAGCAGTTCTCCTTTATATGTAGTTGACGGCGTTCCTTATGATGGTGATATTGCAGCGATCAACCCGAACGATATCGAATCGATGAGTGTACTGAAAGATGCTTCTGCCAGTGCAATCTACGGAGCACGTGGTGCAAATGGTGTTGTATTGATTACAACTAAAAAAGGTACTGCCAGAGAAGCAGTGGTAACTGTCGATGCAAAATGGGGTAGCAATTCACGTGCCGTACCTCAATATAATGTAATGAAAGACCCTGCCATGTATTATGAAACAGCATACAAGGCTCTGTATAACAGCAAAGCTTATGCCGGAGGAAGTGCTGCGGATGCTCGTGCTTATGCATTGAAGAATATTTTCTCTTCAGACAATGGTGGAGTAGGATATCAGGTTTATACTACTCCTAACGGGGAAGATTTTATCGGTACAGACGGTCGTATCAATCCTAATGCAACATTAGGTTACAGTGATGGTTCTTATTATTATACACCGGATGACTGGTATGATAATACTTTTAATAAAGGAAATTTACGTCAGGAATATAACGCAACAGTATCAGGTGCTTCTGAAAAGATCAATTATTATTTCTCTTTAGGTTATCTGGATGATGCAGGTATTATTTCCGGTTCAGGTTTTACTCGTTATACAGGCCGTTCAAAAGTAGACTACCAGGCAAAGAGCTGGTTGAAGATTGGTGCAAATATGGCTTATACATATTATGACAGTAAGGCTCCGGATGCTCAGGACAAATGGGGTTCATCTGGTAACCTTTTCTATATTACCGACCTGATTGCTCCGGTTTATCCGATCTATGTAAGAAATAATGACGGTAGCATAAAGGTGGATAACCGCGGTTATACTGTTTATGACTTTGGTAACTCTACAGGTCAGGTTCGTCCTTTCATGCCTATGGCTAATCCGGGCGTAACTTTGGAACTGGATAAATTCCATGCATATACAGATGTATTGAATACTAAATTTTACGCAATCGTTGATTTGTATAAAGGCTTGCAGTTTACAGCAAATGTCGGTGTAAATTCAAGTAACCAGAGAAGTTCTATCCTGAACAATCCTTTTTATGGCGGGGCCGTTGGTTCTGAAGGTTATGTAAATGTTAAGAATGAAAGAAATATCGGTTTGAACCAGCAATATTTGCTTACTTATAAGCAAAGTTTCGGTTCACATAATATCGACGCATTGGTAGGTTATGAATCTTATAATCTGAAAATCCAGAAAATGGAAGGTTCAAACAAAAAACTTTATAACCCGTTCATTGGTGAACTTAGCAATGCTATCCAAACACCTCCGACTGTAAGTTCCTCTACGGATACTTATTCTACACTCGGTATTCTGGCTCGTGTTCAGTATGACTATGATGGGAAGTATTTTGCTTCTGCTTCTTATCGTCGCGATGCTTCTTCACGTTTCCACCCGGATCACCGTTGGGGTAACTTCGGTAGTGTTGGTGCTGCGTGGTTGATGAACAAGGAAGAGTTCTTCAAGGATCTGGATGCTACATGGATCGACTTGTTGAAGATAAAAGCCAGTTATGGTGTACAAGGTAATGACAACTTGTTGCTTACAGATGGTATTACTCCTAACTATTATGCTTATTTGGATCAGTATACTGTATCTAACAGTGCCGGTGATTTTGCAACATCATTTACTTACAAAGGTAATAAGGATATAACCTGGGAAACTTCATATAGTTTTAATGCCGGTCTTGAATTTACCCTGTTCAAAGAAAGATTGAGCGGTAGTTTCGAATATTTCAGCCGTAAGACAGTCGATTTGCTTTACAACCAGCCGGTGCCTATTTCATTAGGTTATTCAACGATCCCGATGAATGTTGGTTCTATGAGAAATGCAGGTGTTGAATTAGATTTGAATGCTGATATTATCAGAACGAAAGATTTGACATGGTCATTCAATCTGAACATGACTCATTATAAGAACAAGATTCTTGATCTGGCAGAGACTGCAAAGAATAATGGCGGTATCAAGAGTTCTGTAACTATCCGTAATGTCGGAGGTTCTTTGTATAACGCATATCTGGTTAAAGATGCAGGCGTTGATCCTGAAACAGGTAAGGCTTTATATTATGTAGATCCGGATAATGGAGACATGACTACTACTGATGATTTCAGTGCTGCCAAGCAATCAGATTTAGGTTCTACTTTGCCTAAGATATACGGAGGTTTCGGTACTTCTGTTCAATATCGCGGATTTGACGTTTCTGTAGGATTGTCTTATCAATTGGGTGGTAAAGTGTATGACTATTCTTACCAACAGTTGATGCACAGTGGTGAGGCAAATACAGCAGGTACTAACTGGCACAAAGATATTCTGAATGCATGGAGTGAAACCAATAAAGGCAGCAATATCCCTCGTATCAGCAGTGCCGATAAGAGAAATCAGGATTTGTCTTCACGATTCCTTCAGAGCTCTAACTATTTGAGCTTGAATAGCGTGATGGTAGGATATACATTCCCGAAAAAATGGACAACTAAATTTATGGTAAATAACTTGCGTATCTTCTTCTCTGGAGATAACGTGGCACTTATCGCTTCCAGAAAAGGTCTTGATGCTCGCCAGAACTTAGGTGTTGCATACTTCGGTAATGATGATGCCGTAGGTGCAAAATATTCAGCACTCCGTAGTTTGTCAGGAGGTATCAGTGTTACATTCTAATTTATTGTAAACAAAAAAGATGAAGATTATGAAATTTATAAATAAATCATGGATATTAATTCCGGGACTGGTTTTGGCAACTGCCTCTTGTACAGATCTGGATACACAACCCGAAGGCGGAAATTCTACTTCTGACCAGAAACAGGAAATAGCGGAAGCAATTCCCGAACGTGTAGCAGCCGATTTGAGCGGTATGTATTTTTCAATCGGTAAACAGTATTGTGTGTATGGTGAAGATAATCCACGTGATGACGACTTCGGTTATCCGGCAGCTTGTTTGTCGCTGGATTTGAATGGTGCGGACATGGTGAGTGATGCCAGTGGATATAACTGGTTCTCCGTTGCCAGTGAATATGCGGATAGAATATATAATTATGCAAATCCGAATATGCGTTGGGCTATGATTTACAACCAGATTAAAATGGCTAACGATATTATCGCCACTATCCCGGAAGATAATACGGATAAAACACTTAATTACTATAAGGCACAAGCTATCGCAACCCGTGCATTCGATTATCTGACACTGGTTCAGCAGTATCAGTTCACTTATAAAGGAAATGAAAGTAAGCCGGCTGTTCCGATTGTGACAGATAAGGTAGAAGGTGATCTGTTGAATAATCCGCGTGCATCTGTTCAAGAAGTATATGACTTGATCATGGACGACCTGAATACAGCAATACCTTTGTTGGAAGGATACAACAGAAAGTCTAAAAACGAGATCGATCAGAATGTGGCTTATGGACTTCGCGCTCGTGCAAATCTGGTTATGCAAAACTGGGCTGCTGCTTATGAAGATGCAACAAATGCATTAGGCGGATATACTCCTTATAGCCGTGACGAAGTAAGCAAACCGGGTTTCGTTGATTCTAATGACCATAACTGGATGTGGGCGTTGATTCTGACTCCGACCAATATGCCGGATGCTTATCCTTCATGGCCTTCTGTGATTTCTTCTTTCTCTGGTGATTCATATTCTTGTGGTGTTGGATGTTATAAAATGATCAATACGCTGCTTTATACGAAGATACCGGATACGGATGTAAGAAAAGGATGGTGGGTAGATGAAAAACTGGATTCTCCGAACCTGAAAAATGTATCTTGGAGAGGCTACGATGGACAACCTATCGGACCGTTGGTAGTTCCTGATGTAAAAATGGCATATCTTCCTTATACAAATGTTAAGTTTGGTGCTTATCAAGGTATTTTGGGGAATAACATCAATGCTGGTGACTGGTGTATGATGCGTGCAGAAGAAATGATCCTGATCCAGGCTGAAGCTAAAGCTATGAGCGGAGATCTTGGTGGTGGAAAACGTATTCTGGAAGATTTCGTAAAGAATTATCGTGATCCGTCTTATACAAGCAAAGCAACTTCTGCTACAGGATTCCAGGATGAAGTATGGATGCAGCGCCGTGTTGAATTGTGGGGAGAAGGATTTGCTTTATTTGATATCCTACGTCTTCAGAAAAATATAGTTCGCTTTAACAACCGTGTTGAAAGTAATTTCCCGGATGGATTTAAATTTAATTTGGCTGCCAACAACGGTTGGTTGCTGATGCGTATCCCGCGTAATGAAATTAATGCAAACAACGGTATTTCGGAATCAGACAATAATAATGAAGGTACATTACCACAGAGTGGTGAAGGTGCAGGTCTGACTGATGGAGTAGTTGACTAATTAGAATTTGCAATATTATAAAAAAGAAGGTGTCCTCCGGGATGCCTTCTTTTTTTGTTCGCCCAAACATGTTCCCTCTACTCAGTGAAGGATATCAGATAACCAAATAACTTTAATTACAAGTAGCATCTATTTCTTATAAGAAATAAAAGCACTATATTTGCTTCTGGTTTTACTTATAAGTAATAAAAAATGAAAACTCCGGAGTTCTATAATAGAGATTTATATCTTGATCGTATCAAACCATTTGTCAATACACAGATGATAAAAGTTCTGACCGGCCAACGTCGTGTTGGAAAAAGTTTTCTTCTTTTCCAATTAATGGATTATATACGCATCTCATACCCGCTTTCGGATATAATCTATATTAATAAAGAATTGTTTGAATTCGACAGCTTAAAAGACTATGCAGATCTGATAAATTATGTAACACAGAAACGTAATGATCCGAACAATAAATGTTTTTTGTTTATTGATGAGGTACAGGATATTGCGAGTTTTGAGAAAGCACTGCGACATTTCTTTGCAGAAGGAAGTTATGATATATATTGTACTGGAAGTAATGCTAATATGCTTTCAAGTGAATTGGCAACCTATTTAAGCGGTCGGTACATCGAATTTAAAATATATAGTTTGACTTATAAAGAGTTCTTACTGTTTCATAAGTTGGAAGATAGTTCCGATTCTTTCACTAAGTTTTATAAGTTTGGAGGTTTACCATATTTAATAAATCTACCTTTTAATGAATTACTGGTTTCGGATTATTTACGAAGTATTTATGACACAATTATACTTAAGGATGTAGTAAATAGATATAGTATAAGGAATGTCAGACAGTTGCAGGATTTAACAATATATTTGGCTGATACGATTGGTAATTTGTTTTCAGCCAATAAAATAAGCGAGTACCTTAAATCTCAACGTGTCGATTTGCCTCCTAAAACCATATTAGAATACTTGAATTATCTGAATAATGCTTACTTTGTAAAAAGGTTACGTCCGTCAGATATCCAGGGAAAACGTCAGTTTCAAATCGGAGAAAAATATTATTTTGAAGATTTGGGGATTCGACATGCGATCCGTCCTTTCAGAGCAAACGATATAGCACAAGTATTAGAGAATATTGTATGCCATCATCTTCTTGTCAATGGCTACACTTTATCGGTAGGAAGGGATGGAGATAAAGAAATAGACTTCGTTGGTGTGAAAGATGGAGAAAAAATATATATACAAGTAGCCTATTCTGTAATGGATCCTAAAACTTATGAGCGTGAATTTGGAAATCTCTTAGCAATAAAGGACAATTATCCTAAGATGGTTATTACAATGGATGAAATAGAGGGTAGTTCATATGAAGGAATAAAACAGATCCCGATCCGCAAATTTTTGATGGAATTCAAATAACTTTCCCACTTTGTTAAGCAGTTAGAAAACCTTGTATATCGGGTAGAATTTGAGTGTTTATATTTTAATATCAAATTCTACCCGATTTATTATATCTAATTTCAATAGTATATCAATTCACTGATAATCAACACTAAAATACACTTTCGGTTTAATAATAAATCTCTAACAAATGTATTTTCCATATTAATAAACAAATAATACATAAACACATAACACGCTATTAATCAATAGTTTAATAGCGAGCATAGTTCTGCAAAGACTCTGGTAATTTCCTACGTAGGTATGAAAAGCCAAGAAGTCGCTGTTCAACCAGTTCTAAACATCAGACTAACGTCTGATACTCAAAACCTTTCTGAAATCGTTGTTACAGCGATGGGGATTTCCAAAGAGAAAAAAGCGTTAGGATATGCTGTGCAAGACGTGAAATCCGAAGAATTGACTCAAGCAGCAAATACAAACTTAGCCGGAGCTTTACAAGGAAAGGTTTCAGGTATTGATATTGCACCGTCTTCCGGTATGCCTGGTGCATCATCCAAAATCACTATTCGTGGTTCACGTTCTTTCACCGGAGATAATACTCCATTATATGTCATAGATGGTATGCCTATCGCCTCTACATCCGATGTGAACACAGATAACATGAATACAGGAAGTGTTGCCGGTACTGACTATGCAAACCGTGCAGTCGACCTAGACCCGAATGATATTGAAAGTATCAATATCCTGAAAGGACAAGCAGCATCAGCATTGTATGGTATGCGTGCCTCCAATGGTGTGATCGTCATCACAACAAAAAGTGGTAGAGGGGCAAAGAAAGGTAAACCGCAAGTTTCCTTCAGTACAAATGTAGCTTTTGATAAAATCGCAACATTACCTGAATTACAAAGTGAATTTGCACAAGGTACAACAGGAAATTTCAATCCGTATTCAGGTTTCAGTTGGGGACCTAAAATTTCAGATTTAGCAAACGATCCCGTTTACGGTGGTAATGTTCAGAACGCATACACCAAAGACGGTTTACACCAAGGTCAATATTATGTGGCTCAACGTGCTGCCGCCGGTTTAGACCCCTGGGCAACGCCTCAGGCATATAATAATGCAAAAGATTTTTACAATACAGGTGTAACCTGGAGTAACTCGGTAAACGTTGCACAGGCTTTCGATAAAGGAAACTACGCATTCTCGTTAGGTAATACCCATTCAGACGGTATCGTACCGTCAACAGGCATGAACCGTTACAATGCCAAATTATCAGGTGAAGCCAAATTACACGAAAACTGGACAACAGGTTTCACTGGTAATTTTGTAACATCAAAAATAAAAAAACAAGGTACAGCCAACGATGGTGTCACAGCAACCGTATATACTGCACCTATCAGTTATAATATGGCCGGAATTCCTGCACATATCGAAGGCGATCCATATACACAAAATACTTTCCGCGAAGGTTGGATTGACGATGCAAACTGGGCCGTCGACAACAACTCTTTTACCGAACGTTCACAACGCTTTTTCGGAAATGCATTCTTAAAATATTCAACTAAATTCAATACCGAGGATCATAAACTGGATATCAAATACCAACTTGGAGACGATGCCTATACAACAAGCTATCTTGATATTTATGGTTATGGAAGTACAGGTACAGGAACGGGATTAGGCTATGCCCGTGATTATGGTTTTACCGTAAATGAAATGAACTCTCTATTGACTTTCACCTACAACTGGCATATTAATGATGATTTCAATTTTGATGCCTTACTGGGTAATGAGTTAGTTGACAAACGCATCAAAGATACGATGGCAGAAGGATATAACTTCAACTTTCCGGGATGGAATCATCTGAACAATGCTTCTGTATATAGCTCATCAGCTTCTTATTCCAGAAAACGTACAGTCGGTAATTTTGCGAGCCTGTCATTAGCCTGGAAAAACATGTTGTATTTTAATGTAACAGGACGTAATGATATCGTATCGTCTATGCCACGTGGCAACCGTTCTTTCTTCTATCCGTCAGTATCTTTAGGATGGGTATTCACAGAACTAGAACCGCTGAAAAACGATATCCTGACATTTGGTAAAATACGTGCATCATACGCAGAAGTAGGTATGGCAGGTGAATATGTGCCGACATATTATTACACACCCGGATATGGCGGCGGTTTCTTCCAGGGCACTCCCATCATGTATCCTTTGAATGGTGTCATGTCGTATATTCCTTATTATGTCGTTTATGATCCTAATCTGAAACCTCAGAATACAAAATCATACGAAATCGGTGCCGATCTTACATTCCTGAATGGCTTATTCTCTTTGAATTATACATTCTCCAGACAAAATGTAACGGATCAGATATTTGAAGTTCCATTGGCTGGTTCGACCGGTTCAAGCAGTATGATGATGAACGGTGGTAAAATGCACTCAAACGTACATGAACTCACACTCGGAATTTCTCCTGTTGATACAAAAGACTTCAAGCTTGATTTTGCATTCAACTTCTCCAAAATAGACAACTATGTAGACGAGCTGGCTCCTGGAGTAGAAAGCATTATGTTGGGCGGATTCGTAACTCCACAGGTACGTGCCGGTATCAAAGATAAGTTCCCGGTAGTATATGGTGTAAGCTACTTACGCAACGAAGCCGGACAAATTGTAGTCGATGAAAACGGTATGCCGCAGGCTGGTGAAGAAGCCGTGATCGGAAAAGTGTCTCCAGACTTCCGTCTAGGTTTCAGTACAACCATAGAACTTTATAAGTTCCGTCTATCAGCAGTATTCGACTGGAAACAGGGAGGTCAGATGTATAGCGGTACAGCCGGAGAGCAAAACTTCTATGGCGTTAGCCAACTGTCTGCCGACTATCGTAAAAACGGGTTCACTTTTGGAAAAAACTCAGTAAAAGAGGTTAAAGACGCTAGTGGAAATGTAACCGGATATGCACCGAATGATATCCATGTTTCCGGAGAAAATGCAGAAACTTATTTCCGTACGGTAAGAGGTATAGACGAAGCCTATATTTATGACAACTCATTCCTGAAATTACGCGAAATAGCATTAAGTTATCCGGTTTATAACAAGAATAACCTGAATGTAAACGTAAATGTATTTGCACGTAATATCATTGTTTGGTCTGAAATAAAAGGATTCGATCCTGAAGCGACATTAGGTAATAATAATATGGCCGGAGCATTTGAACGTTTCTCTCTTCCGGGAACTTCCAGCTACGGATTCGGTGTCAATGTGAAATTCTAATAGTTAAAGAAATGAATATGAAAACAATTATAGGTTCCTTAAAAACTTTGACTGTCGTATCTTTCTCCCTGATATTTTCCGCCTGTTCAGAAGATATCATGGATAATATCAACAAAGATACCAGCCATACAAACAGTGTAGAAGGCAAATTCATCATGACAGATGTTATTACTTCTACTGCTTTTTCTAATGTAGGAGGAGACTTCAATACTTATTTCTCATCTTATATTGAATATGAAGTAGGTATCGACAACCAATTATACAATGCAGAAACTCGCCTAAACGAACCGTCTGCCGCATCTACATTCAATAATATCTGGAGTGGAACATATACCTCTTTGAAGAATGCACGTATAATTATCAATCAGTGTAACGAAGGTGGCCGCGACGAAGGAAATTATATTACTAAAGGTGCTGCAGAAGTTATGGCTGCTTATAACTCTGCATTATTAACCGATATGTTTGGTGATACGCCTTATAGTGAAGCTGCCGTTGTCGACGAAAACGGTTCTCCACTGTACATGACTCCTAAAATCGATAAACAGGAAGAAATTTATGCAACAATAATGACATTATTGGATGATGCGATCGTCAACCTGCAAAAAGAAGATCTCTCCCCACTAGGAAACTACGATTTACTTTACGGTGGCGATGCCGGAAAATGGTTGAAATTTGCTTATGGTCTGAAAGCTCGTTATACAATGCGTTTACTCAACCGCTCATCCGACAAGGATGGAGATCTGAAAAAAGTATTAGAATACACAGCTAAATCATTTTCTTCTGCAGCGGACCAGGCAGCCTTTGCTGTCTATGATGTAAACAACATCAACCCATTCTACGGATTTTTTGCATCACGTGCAGCTTTTGCAAACAGTGAAAGTTTAGGTGCAAAACTTAGCGAACGCAAAGATCCGCGTTTTACCCGTGTTATGTTATCTCCGACTCAAGGAGGAAAGCGTATTCAGGTTACCGGAGCTTCCGATCCCAATTATGTTCCTGCTCCTAATGGTACTCCGGAACAAAATATGCAAAAATATGGTGTTTCAGCATTTGTTTATTCAGGAACAGCTCCCACTTTATTATTAAGTTTCCATGAAATAAAATTCCTGGAAGCGGAAGCTCTTAGCCGCTTAAACCGTACATCGGAAGCAGAAGCTGCATTAAAAGAAGCTGTGTCAAGTGCTATTCTTAATACGGAAAACAGTGTAGCTTCGGCTATCACTACATTAGGTTCAAACATAACTGTTACATCACAAGCTTTGACGGAAGAAGCAGCCAACAGTTATTTTGAAGCAAATGTGAAACCGCTGTTTGCTATCGATCCTTTAAAAGAAGTTATGTTGCAAAAATATTTCGCTTTCTGGGGAGCTTCCGGAGAAGCCACAGAATCTTTCAACGATGTACGTCGTTTAAAAGCAGAAGGTAAAGATTTCTATGCATTCAAGAACACAAAAAAATTCCCAATCCGTTGTCCTTACGGAAATAGTGACACATCTGCTAACCCGGAAGTAAAAGCTGCCTATGGAGATGGTCAATATATTTACTCAGAACAAGTTTGGTGGGCTGGCGGAAATAGATAATGTAAAAACATAAATTATATATTCACTAAAAATAAAACCGGTAAACTTCAGATTGACCATCTGGTTTACCGGTTTTATTTTTCCGACTTATTTATATTCAGTAATTACTTCTACAGGAATAAATCTTTATTTCGCAAACTTCACATCGATACCTTTATCTTCCTTAGCCTTTAATCCCAGGACTCTCCCTCCTACTTTCACCTTTCCGGTAATGAATTCCGGAATATTATAGGACATCATAAAACGGTCATAAAATCCGGTATCTTTTTGAGGCAGCAGAAAAGGTTTACAAGCCTTTCCGTTTTCATCTATATAAGCTATATAAGGGCGGGTATATAATCCGTCTATCCGGCGGCTGCTGAAGATAACCCAACGGCTGTTACTGCTCCAGGAATGATAACTCTCTACATCATCGCTATTCAAAATATCCAACGGTACACTTTCTCCGGTTGACAAATCAGCCATATACAGATCGGCATCTTTATGCCAAATAGAAAAATTACCATATCCGGATACTGTATACATTACATGTTTTCCATCCGGAGATACACGAGGGAAAGAAGCACTTTGCCCTGAAACAGTCGCATTATATAAAGTATCGACTACCGAACCGAAACTCCGAGTTTCAGGATCAAACCCGATAGAACACAAATTATATTTCACCTCGGAATATTCTTTCGGAATAGGACGTGCGGCAGCCGTACAGAAATAAAGTGTCTTTCCATCCGGAGAAAACGTTGGGAAAGTTTCAAAAGCATCCTTCGAGAATAATTTGGCCGTGGTGACAATTTCATGTTTCACCACGTCATATACAACCACGTCGGAAGCCTCATCGAACACTTCTATACGGTTCCTGTCATTTGCATGGAACCCCTGTTTGGTCTTGTTTACGGAAAATGCCACATACTTTCCGGAAGGATGCCAGGACGGATATACCAAAGATGAAATCGTTTGCTCCGTTTTCGTATTCAGTTTCTCGATCTTATCCCCATCTATCAGGATCGTTCCCGGATATGTTTCACGCATATGGAACAACATCTTATCCGGATTTTGCATACAGAACGAATGACAATTCACACAGTTTCTGCCGCTCATTTTATTCTCGATGATCGGAGTCTCCGTATAGCTCTCCAGGTCACGCTGATAAAGTCCCATCTTGTTCCATAAAGTATATCCCGGAGCAATCAGGCGGTAAGCGATGTAAGGATCGACCGGTTCTGCTGCCACGCTCCATTTGACAGGCGCATATTCCAGCCATTTCCCTTTTTCTTTCACCCGGACAACCACCTCAACCTCATTTCCTGCAGCAGACGATAAAAGCCTCTTCCATTTAGAGGTTGGGAAAACAAATTGGTTATCCTTTGACTTCACTTCAATCCGCTGGTCAGAGTATAACAAAACAACCTGAGCATCCTCCATAGAATCCTTCAAAGAAAAATTCAAAGGAGCAATATTAGCAGGTATTGTTATATCGGCATAATCCGGAACGATGGCAGGCTTTCTATCCAATGTTTCACTAACCTGAACCGAATCCGAACATGAAAAAAACAAGGCCAGCAACGCTATATATTTATAATTTCCATTCATATCCCACATCTTTTATTTGAACATAAAATAAAACCAGTAAGTATCTCCGTAGGCCCTTCTCATCAGTCCGGGCAACGCATTTTTATTATTCCGGTTTGCCAGTACCTGTTTTTTATATTCAGCAAAACGTTGCATGACAGACGGAGAAATATCGAAACGTTTCCAGTAATCCGGTTCCGCTTCCGATAAAGTAATCACAGCTTCCTGGAAAGACTTAGGCAATGAAGGAAGAACATCCGTTCCGTAATAAGTCTCCAGCATATTTTTGAAACCATCCATATTTTTTGCCAACAAATAAAGAGCACCCAGATACTCGATAGCCGCTTTCTTTTCCGGATTAGCCTCTGCTACCATACACAGATCTTTTTCCATATAGTTGATCTCGGAAAGATAATTTTCCTTCGGCAGGCTTTTACGCATTGAACCCAACACGGAGTCTTGCTCCACCGCGGTATCGTTATATAAAAACTTCCGGTGATCGTCAGCCCATTTTTTATAATAAATCGTATTCACCAATATATTCAGATACTTCTCCGCAACCGGATATTCACCATAAATAAGGTTTGTCTGGACCAGCCTTTTCAGCATTCGCGGGTTACCCTCTCCGATTGCAGTCGCGTAAGCTTCAAAAGCCATCTCCTGCGCCATTGCCGAATTACCCATAGCAAAAGCAATATCACTTAACAAAGAAGATATCTGCTCTGTTTTATTCCAGCCGACCATCAGCCCCTGGGGACCTCTCTGGTCGAAACTAAACATACGATCGGCCAACTCCCCTTTCTGTGCCAAAGCCAGATTCAGATAACACATATTCAGATAATTCGTCAGCGTACCTTTGTTAGCATCCAGAATTTTATCCCATTGTTCCGTTCTTGCGTAATAATCCAACTCTTTTACTTTAGCCGACTTCTTATCTCCGTATTCCGGTATTCCCCACCAACATAATACGCATAAAAGAGCTAACTGTAAAACACCTCCTGCTATCCATATTTTCTTGCCGGCCGCTTTCTTTCTTTTTCTCAGCAGAAAAGCCAGAATAAGAATTAAAGGGAACGAAATCCATGAATAATAGATAACCGTTTTGGGTTCCAGTGCCGTATGATAATAAGCATCCGGCAAAAAGGCAAAACGATACTCTCCCAACAGAGCGAAATAGACACTGCAAACACCACATAAAAGTCCCAACAGAACGGACAACGAAGACCAATAGAACTTCGGGGTTTTATTCAGGAACTCATAAATCAAGACAGATAAAGCGAACAAACATGCCACAGCTCCCGCCAGCCCATAAAGCAACGGTGTTGCAACAATCTCCACGATCATCCGCCATTTATTATCTGATATACGTAAGCACAAATAGAAGGCCAAAAGCATCAAATTGAATGCTATTGTTCCGAAAGCCAGATAATTAAAATCAAAATGCAGGAACATGAGCAAAATGACCGGAATCAGATAAAGCAAGAAGAAATCCGTATCCGGAACGATCCGGCGGACAATTCCCCTCATACCCATTCCCGTTAATAACAGTAATGCAGCCGTTATCCCTGCTCCGGCATACGGATACCTAAAGAACTGCACTAAAAATTCAGATAAGGTTAACGCAAATCCGCCCGGCATAGCCAGTTTACCGCAGATATAGTCGCCGGTAAACTGAAACAACTGGCTTTGTTCAATAAAAAAGAAATGGAATCGACTGTATTCCTGTAAGAAAATGAACAAAGCAGCCAATATAACCAACCAGAAAGCTGTAATTTTCAATTTCATGGTTTTATGATTTTAAGCATGTTTAATCAATTCGAAGCGTTTATCGACACACGATGGTAACTCATGCGGATAATGGGTCACATAAATCAATGTCTTTCCCGGACGTGTACAGAACTGCTCGATCACACGTGCCGCTTTTCGTTTATTACTGATATCCAATCCGTGCAACGGTTCATCCAGGATGATCAAATCCGGGTCTTTCACAAAAGCCCGTGCCAGTAGAGCCAATCGCTGTTCGCCGGAAGATAACGTCAGGAACGAACGGTCTTTCAACTCTTCAATTCCAAAAATACGCATCCATGTCAAAGCCACAGTCTGTTGCTCTTCCGTACATTTGCGATACAAACCGATAGAATCAAAAAATCCGGAACCGACGATATTCAATGTCGGAACATTCTCCATATAAAACAGATGCATCTCCGGAGAAACATACCCGATCCTTTTCTTTATATCCCAGATACTTTCACCAGAACCCCGCTTCCGGTCAAACAAATAGATCGTATTTGCATAAGATTGCGGGTTATCTGCATAGATCAAACTTAATAAAGTGGATTTTCCTGCTCCGTTGGGTCCGAATAAAGCCCATTTCTCCCCGTTCTTCACTTCCCAATCCAGTTCTTTCAGGATCGTGCGACTACCATATTTTATAGAAACATGTTCCATACGGAACGTAACCTCATGTACAGATGGGGCTTTTTCCGATACGGGCAACGATAGATCATCCGGATGACCGGGGAACAAATGTGCCTGCAATTCCTTATCCGCCATAAAATCAACACGTGTCTGCGGTCGATAAGGCTTCCGGTTATGTATGGGAAGTACGTGGGTTATCATCTCCGGAATATCATCAGGATTCGACAACAACAGAATAACCTGCACATTATCCAGTTTAGCCATTTGTTGCAACAGGTTTACCAATACGTCACGAGAAGCAGCATCCAAACCGATAAAAGGATTATCCAAGATCAAAATACGCGGATGATTCAGCAAAGAGCGGACAATAAGGAATTTACGTAACTCCCCACTGGAAAGAAAAATAAGTTTTTTAGGCAGTAAGTCTTCAATACCGAAGAAAGAAAGTACCTGATGCAGATCATCCGTACCCGAATGATCCTTCAATATTTCTTCCACAGTCGGCACTTCGTCCGTTTCTGTCGAGTGCCAACGCTGCTGATAATAAGTATTCCGGCAATCTGCTAATGAATAGATATCCTTAAATGCTATACTTTTGATCAAATTGCTAATTTTATCATCGTAACCGAAAGTCACTTCTCCCTCTTTCAAAGCAAACTTACGTTGCATCAGGTCGGCAATCAAGGTTTTTCCCGAACCGTTGGGTCCTACTATTGCCCACTGTTCCCCTTCATTGACCGTCCAGCTGAAAGGTTCAGCAAAACGCAGCTCCGGCAAACGGGTTACTACATTATTTATATAAACTATCGCTTTATTCTTTTCCATTGTTCTTAATTTGTACCCCCAAAGGTAAATAGTTTATTTATAAAATTAAACATACCGGAATAAAAGGAGTCTCCAAATGAAAAGGGATCACTCATCCCGAGCAATCCCTTATTATATATACAGGCCTGGTATGTCTATGAAATTCTTACAAATTAGTTATTATAATGCCTGTAATTTCCCTACTCAACTTTATAAATCAATTCAATATATCTTGATCGTATGTACGATTTTTCACATTTAATTCAATCTGTAGACTCCAGCCTTTACGAAACAAAAGTAATAAAATAAAAGAAAAAGACAATAGAAAACTATACTTTTTACTTTTACTCCCTTAGTTTGCTATTAATCAAAAGCTCGGATTAAAATATCAACATTTTTTCTCACTTATTGAAACAGATTATCTATCTTTGGAATCCTAATTTATTTTATATTAAAATCAATAACATGAAACGACTTTTTTATTTCTCAATTCTCTTTCTGGGTATCATCAGTACCCTCAGTGTTTCTGCTTCCGACAACAAATGGAAACCTTTATTCGGCGAAAACCTTTCTGATGCCAGCTACAACCCGGAGGTCTGGAGTATGACAGACGGTGTACTTGCAGCCGTTCAGGACGAATCCATCTGGACAAAGACCGAATATGAAAATTTTGAACTGGATCTGGATTTCAAAACCGATGTAGGAACTAATAGTGGTGTCGTTATATATTGCACAGACACCAAAGACTGGATTCCCAACTCCGTAGAAATACAGATTGCCGACGACCATTGTGAAAAATGGGGTAATGGAAAACCGTATGAAAAATGCGGAGCCATTTACGGTCATTTAGGTGCCAAGCAAGATAAAGTGGTGAAAAAGCCCGGTGTATGGAATCACATGCGCATTAAATGTGCCGGACAACGCATAACTGTAATACTGAATGGTAAGAAGGTAACGGAAATGGATATGAGTAAATGGACTTCCGGAACGGTAAATCCGGATGGAAGCGAAATCCCAAGCTGGTTACCCAAACCTTTTGCTGAACTTCCGACAAAAGGATATATCGGATTACAAGGAAAGCATGGCGACTCCCTGATCTGGTTCCGCAATGTAAAAGTAAGAAGTTTATAATAAGAAAGAGGAAAGCTAAACGGCTTTCCTCTTTTTATTTTCAATATACCTTTGTTCCTTTTCCCTGATGAATTTCTGATGCTTGTGTAATGATAACTTCTTTCACACCGGCATCGATAGCCTGGAAAGAGTTTTCCAGTTTCGGGATCATACCTCCCTGTATCACGCCCTCTTCTACCAGTCGTTTAAAAGCTGCACGGTCTAATTCCGGGATAACGCTCTCATCATCATTCTCATCTCTCAGCACTCCTTTTTTCTCGAAACAGAATACCAAAGTCACATCAAAATGCTTTGCCAGTGCTTTTGCAGCCTCTCCGGCAATCGTATCGGCATTCGTATTCAGCATATGTCCTTGCTTGTCATGGGTTAACGGAGCCAACACCGGAACAATCCCCTGGTGAATAAGAGAAGCTAATAAATCGGCATTCACTTCTTTCACATCTCCCACGAAACCATAGTCGACCTCAGCAACCGGGCGTTTCTCTGAACGCATCAGATTCATATCGGCTCCGGTCAAGCCCAGTGCATTTACATTTAAAGCCTGCAAACCGGCAACAATATTCTTATTAACCAGACCGCCGTACACCATTGTTACGACTTTCAGCGTTTCGGCATCCGTCACTCTGCGTCCATTCACCATTTTACTTTCGATACCCAGCTGCCCGGCTAATTTAGTAGCAGAGCGTCCTCCACCATGTACCAACGCCTTAAAACCTTCTATTTGAGAGAAATCACGAAGCAAATTTTTCAAAGTTTCTTCTTCTTCCACAATTTTCCCGCCGACCTTGATAAGCGTAAGCTTTTCTTTCTTCATATTCGATAAAATATTTTTGCGTCAAAGTTACTAAAAAAAGAAAAGATTTAATACTTTTGCATCGTTCAACGCGGTAGTAGCTCAGTTGGTAGAGCATTAGCTTCCCAAGCTAAGGGTCACGAGTTCGAGTCTCGCTTACCGCTCACAATCAAATAGGAGGAAAACGAAGCTGTTTTCTTCCTATTTTTTTGTAAGCATCCGACATAATACAAGCATTCGAATATTCCATCCGTTCAATACAGTCTATCTCCAAATAGCGCAAGTCAATAAAAACAATTCATTCCAAATGAGTGTTAGTTGTATATTATTCCTACATTTGCAACAGTTAACTAAAATTAAAAAGAAAAAGAAGAATTGCTATGTTGACAGTAATGATTTTTGTTTTTTTAATTGGATATCTATGTATCGCTTTAGAGCATCCATTAAAAGTAAACAAAGCCGGAACAGCCTTATTAACAGGCACTATACTTTGGGTTTTATACACATTTGCAGCGCCAGATCTGATCCCACTCGCTTCTGCGGAAGAGTTCAAAGAGTTTTTGAATGCTTATCCTGCCATAGCAGAACTTCCCTTCGTGGAACAATGCACCCGTTTTGTCGTAGAACATCAGGTACTGGACAGTATTGGAGAAATTGCAGAGACATTGATCTTTCTGATCGGTGCTATGATCACTGTCGAGTTGATAGATGCCCACGGAGGTTTCATGTTTATTACAAACCGCATTACAACCAATCAAAAAAAGAAATTATTACTATTGATCGCAGGTATCACTTTCTTCATGTCTGCCATACTCGATAACCTGACTACCTCCATCGTTATGGTTATGCTAATGCGGAAACTACTTGGCAACTACAAAGAACGCTGGGTATTCGGCAGCGTTATTATTATCGCAGCAAACAGCGGCGGCGCCTGGTCACCTATCGGAGACGTGACAACGATCATGCTTTGGGTAAGGGGAAATATATCTTCTTCCTCAACCATTCCTCATCTGATTTTACCGAGTCTGGTATCAGCTTTGGTTCCCGTATTGATCATGATGCGCTTTTTACACGGAAAAGTCACTCCCCCCAATGCATTCGTCGATAATGAAAATAACGAATTGCTGAAAGAATTAAGAACAAAAGAAAAATTATCCATATTAATATTGGGCATATTATGCCTCATATTCGTACCTGTATTTAAAACAGTCACTCATTTACCTCCATTCATGGGGATCCTGATGGGAGTCGGTATTTTATGGGTATACACAGAATTAATGTATAGACGGAATATCGTAAATGAAGATATAAAGTTACGCCTGTCAAAAATAGTCCGCCGGATAGACGGGGCTACATTATTATTTTTCCTCGGAATCCTTCTGGCAGTCGATGCCCTCCGTTGCAGTGGCGTACTGACTGATTTTGCATTCTGGCTGGATGAAACAGTAGGAAATGTATATGCAGTTAACCTGATCATCGGAACATTATCGGCAGTCGTAGATAACGTACCGCTGGTAGCCGGAGCGATCGGTATGTACCCGGTAGCGAATGAGGCTATGATCGCTACGGCCGCAGACCCGGCTTACATGGCAAACTTCGTTATGGACGGAACTTTCTGGCAATTCCTGGCCTATTGTGCCGGTGTCGGTGGAAGCATGCTGATCATCGGTTCAGCAGCCGGTGTCGTTGTTATGGGGCTCGAACGTATCAATTTTATTTGGTATCTCAAAAATATTTCGTTACTTGCACTACTTGGATATTTGGCAGGAGCAGGAGTTTATATTCTTCAACATGTAATATTGGGATTATAATAAAAGGAGGACACTAGTATGTTATGGGATTTTATTCTGAGATTATTCATTGCAGGTATTCTCGGAGCCGTAGTTGGTCTCGACCGGGAATACAGGGCTAAAGAGGCCGGCTATCGTACACACTTCCTCGTATCGCTGGGAAGTGCCCTGATCATGATCGTGTCTCAATATGGTTTTCAGCAAATTATACAGGAAAGTAGCGTATCACTCGACCCGAGCCGTGTAGCAGCACAGGTGGTAAGCGGTATCGGTTTCATCGGGGCCGGAACGATTATCATACAAAAACAGTTTGTACGCGGTCTGACCACTGCTGCCGGAATATGGGCTACAGCCGGGATCGGGCTTGCGATAGGTGCCGGAATGTATGGCATCGGTGTTGCAGCGACTATCCTGACGTTAATGGGATTAGAATTGTTAAGTTACATCTTTAAAAGTCTGGGAATGAAAAGCTCGATGATCATTTTCTCCACCAATGAGAAAGAGATCATAAGCAAAGTAACGCATGTGCTGAACGACAAAGGCTATTTACTTATCTCCTATCAAATGGAAAAAGTCAGTCATTCAGATGTGGATACTTTCATTGTCACACTGGTCATTAAAGCCAAGAAAAGTACGGATGATAACCAATTATTGCTCTTTATGGAAGAAATTCCGGAAGTAACTATCGAGAGAATTGAATAGAATGGTTGAAACGGGGACAAGTTTTAGTATATTTGTCCCCGTAATCATTATATAACAAATACACATGAACATAATTTCTAAACTTTTCAAGAAAGAAAAAGAGGAAACAGAAGCATCGTCAAAAGGTAGCGTAGAAGAATTTGTATCGCTTATCCGCGTTTATTATCAAGCCGTAATGGCCGTTCAACTGGGTATTACCAATATCAATATGCTATCGGATATGGCCCTTTTTAAACGGATGCTGAAAATCCCGACACAAAATAACAAACCAGGTATTGCTGAAAAGTCACGGGTCCGTAAGATACTGATGCAAGACTACGGTATGAAAGAAAGTTTCTTCAAAGAAATAGATGCGTCGGTAAAAAAGAACTGCAAGTCGCAGAACGATATCAAATCGTACTTTTTCCTTTTCCAGGGATTCTGTAACGATCTGTTCTCTTTGCTGGACAATCTGATGCAATGGAAGTTCCGTTTCTCGATGTTGGTAAAAAAATTGTTATACAACCAAACGGCGAAAACGATTCATGAGATCGTAACCCGTTCGGAATGGAAAGAGGTCAGCGTTCAGAAAACGGCATGGAGCATCCGTAAATACAAAGAAACATTAGGCTATTCGGAAGAATGGATGACGGATTTTGTTTACAATGTCGTCCTGTTAGCCAAAGAAGATGCTAAGAACCAGCGTAAGAAAGACAAATAAATTCAAGAAATATGAAATATCTATTTTTAGAATATCCTAAATGCGGAACCTGCCGGAATGCAAAGAAATGGCTGGATGAACACAAGGTTTCTTACGAAGACCGGCATATCATCGATCAGAATCCATCTGTCGAAGAATTGACCGAATGGATAGAACGCAGCCAATTACCATTGAAGAATTTCTTTAATACGAGTGGATTGGTCTATAAAGCAATGCAGTTGAAAGACAAATTGCCGTCCATGAGCGAAAAAGAGCAGATCGAATTGCTGGCTTCCGATGGAAAACTGATCAAACGCCCTTTGCTGGTGAGCGAAAACCAGGTTCTGGTCGGTTTTAAAGTTGCGGAATGGGAAGAATCCGTTAAATAGCAAAGTATATGAAAGAGTTCATCACCCCTCCGGATCATATTCATTTCCTGGCAAAAAAGCTATTTGCAGACTGCGGGGAAATTATCGACGGTTCTATTGCCTATCTGGAAAAAGGCGGTGGTGGACCTGCTTCTTTACATACTCACGAGCATAATCATCTGTTCATTGTGGTCAGCGGGCAAGCCAGAGTTGAACTCGATGGCGAGGTCAGGATCGTAGATGCAAACGAATCGTTTCTCGTAAATGGCCATATTCCCCATTCGGTATGGAATAATATCGACGGTACGACGGTCATGATCGGTATTTCTGTAAAAGCTAAATAATCATCTTATCTGTCATAGTATATATGGAAAACTTTACGTATCTACCAAGTGCGGAATATGTTGCTGCTTGCGGACTATATTGCGGTGCCTGCCGTAAATTTGTGAAAGGAGAATGTCCCGGATGCAAAGCGAATAATAAAGCGGAATGGTGCAAAATACGGGCTTGCAACATTGAACACAATTGTAAGAGTTGTGCCGATTGCACAATCAGTTCGATCGACGAATGCAAGAAGTTCAACAACTTCATTGGAAAAATATTTTCTATCCTCTTCCGCTCCGACCGTTCGGCCTGCATCAGAAGAATACAGGCAATAGGCTATGATGCCTTTGCAGAAGAGATGCATACAAAAAAACAACAAACTATAAAACGATAATTTTATACCCCGATGGTTTCTGAATTACACCCGTTAGGCTTCTTCCTTCCCGAGCAGACCAAACTGCTGATGCTGGGTAGTTTTCCACCTCCCATGCCACGTTGGTCCATGAATTTCTACTACCCGAATATCCAGAATGACATGTGGCGTATTCTCGGATTGCTATTTTATAATGACAAGGAATACTTCCTGGAAAGCAGAAAAGCGTTCAGCGAAGAAAAGGCCAAGCAGTTCTGTCTGGAAAAAGGGATCGGTATCGGTGATACGGCTATGGAGATCATCCGGTTAAAGAACAATGCTTCCGACAACTTCCTGCAAGTCATCAAACCGATTAACCCGGAAGAAGTCTTATCGCAAATACCGGCATGCAAAGCGATTGTCGTTACAGGACAGAAAGCGATGGATACACTCCTGTCGGTTCTACCTCCGACAGAAGAGCCAAAAGTCGGCAGCTACTCGACTTTCACCTTACTGGACCGGACATTCAGATTGTACCGGATGCCATCATCCTCACGCGCTTATCCCAAACCGCTGGAAGAGAAAGCGGCGGTTTACAGGGGTATGTTTGAGGAACTTGAAATGCTTTAAAATACAATGATCGTATCTTTTGCGAGATACGATCATCGATTTCAACGTTCACTGGCTTTCCAATAAGCAGCAACATGAAAGATAATTCCACAACCAGATAAATGGGAATAATCCATAGCAGACATGACATCATGTAAAATGCTTTTTTCATCATTTGCCAATACAGGATCGTTTGCCATAAAAACAACCAATGCAGACTCTCCCGCTTCTCTCACAATATGCCAGATATTCCGATATTCACCCCAGCGAGGAATCCTGTATCCATTTTGCGTATGCCATTCTTTTACAAATCTCCAGTCGGGTCCCAGCATAGACAATTCGGTTTTATCAATTTTATTTATTTCTTTCAGGCAATAAACAGAACGCTCAAAAGCTAATTTACCAACTCTTTCAATAAGCTTATGCAATCGTTGCTGTAACGAAGGTTCTGTTTCCAAATCTGACAACAAATCAAATGAATACATCATTTGAAGATATACATAAGCAGAATAATTGTTCCCTATCCTTTCCGATTGTTCAATAGCCTCATGTATATAACTCCTATACAGATCATAATATTTCCTGTTTTGAGTGACATGCCATGCCGCAGCATAAAACATCGGTAAACGCGCAGCTTCATGAGGGGCAACATTCCACATCCGACAAATACCTAAAGGACATTGTTTCCCATCGGCCCGCAAAAAGTCATAATTATTATCCGATACGACATTCTTATGCATTCTTTCGGCAATATCTGCCAGAATAGAACAGACAAGTTGTTTCCCGTCCTCATCGGCCAACGGACTGTCATAATATTTCCATAATCCATGTACACAATGGGTATATTGATCTCTGGAAGAGTTATAATAAAAACTTTTACCATCTTCCGTACAAACACCACGAGCAACAAAACCTGTAAAACCCGGTATTAAAGAACAACGTTTCAGACCATCCAATAATTGGGATGCACGTTCTTTCAGGTCCTCTTCCTTTGTTTGTCCGTATATATCGGCCAGTGTCCCCAACATAGTTCCCGTCAGAATCACACAATCTTCCATACCCGTTCCATATCCACACGGATTCGGATATTGCCGGTTAACCTCCTCCCGGGTCGGCAAATGAGACAGTTCCTTTCCTTTTTCATAACTACTTATATAGTCATAAAAAAGATGTGTACCGGTATCATAAAACCGTTTCCATGATGCCGCCCATGCCTCTTCAATAACTGAATAATCAAGTACCTTTTCTCCTTTTACTGTCAGTGGTAAAAAGAAAAAAACAACTAAAAATAAGCTTCTCATTCTATTTCTTTTATAATCAAGGTATACCAAACTCTAACCTAAACGATAAAGAAGATATTCAGCATACCTTAACAAGGTTAATAACCCGGATTCTGATCCTTCACCGGATCAATAGCCTTATTATAGTTAGTCTCTATAACCGGAATAGCCCAAAGAAGCATAGAGGTATCCAAATCTATCCCTTCTGACATCTTTATGGTTTCAACAGCTTTTTCTGTCCGCAACAGATCCAGCCACCTTTTACATTCCAGAATCATTTCATATCCTCTCTCCTGAAGTACCAGTTCAGAAAATGAGTTAACATTGTAATCTGATAATTTGAAATCCACCGGAGATTCTATTTCCGAGTTATAACCATATCCACGGCGATGTACCTTATTCACACATTCCATTACTTCTGCCGTAGGTCCGCCATTTGCCCAATTGGCAGCTTCCGCATAAATCAACAACACTTCGGGATAACGATAGATCGGCCAGTCATTTGAGGAACCGGTCGTACCGTTCGGATCGATATATTTCTTGAAAAGCATCGTATTATCTCCTAAACCGATATCCCAGAGATAAAAATTATGCTGTTTTCTCAAATCTCTATCATCCCAATTTTTATAAAAATAATTATTGGTTGTCGAATAAAAAGAATACCAGTTATTACCATAAGGCTTATAACCATCTCCGTTTATATGGAAAAAGTTCATCAGTTCCCATCCCTTCTGATCCGTATATTTAAAATAGAAAATTTCTTCTGAGGTAGTCAGGATATCGGCGCCATATATCTTTTCAAAATCATCCGGTTCTGAAACCTGTACCAAAGAATATTTACCTGAATCAATAACCTCTTTTGCCTTATCACGGGCATTCTCCCATTTTTTTAATGTCAGATACACATCAGCCAGCAAGGTTTTTGCCGTCCATTTGGAGGGAGTCCCCAATAAGCGAGGATTATCCGGTAAATGCTCTTCCGCATATTCCAGATCACTAAGGATCAGCTCATAGATATCTTCAACCGATGCTCTGGGAAGCTCGATAACATCCATCGTTTCCTCTGTACGAAGAGGTACTCCAGCCCATAAACGTACCAATGCAAAATAATCGAAAGCTCTCAGGAATTTTGCCTCAGCCATAAACTGCGCTTTCTTTTCTTCCGATATTTTAGTTCCGCCAGGTGTATTTTTGATAACCACATTTGCATTTCGGATCGATAAATAAAGTGCAGTCCACACATGCCCCATATTAGTAATATTAGCAGTACTGAAACCCTTGTACTCGCTGATAGTTGCCAAACTGCCTTTTCCGTAAACATTATCCGGACACGCTTCCAGCAATGTAAAATAAGATGTAAATTTACTACCGTGTATCGGCTCATATACTCCATTTAAGGCAGCAGCTATTTCTTCAGCCGTATTATAAAACGTTTCACTGGCGATTGCCTTGGGATTTTCCTCCAGCATATCATCGCACCCGGAGAAAAACATCAAAACGATTATTGTATATATAAAATTTCTCATCG
Source organism: Parabacteroides sp. AF18-52 (assembly GCF_003479145.1). Classification (NCBI taxonomy): domain Bacteria; kingdom Pseudomonadati; phylum Bacteroidota; class Bacteroidia; order Bacteroidales; family Tannerellaceae; genus Parabacteroides; species Parabacteroides sp. AF18-52. The sequence continues at coordinate 413,102 of NZ_QUGR01000003.1, read as the reverse complement.
TATTAAATATTTAAAATGATAACTTAGCTCCAACAGTAAATCCTTTTGTTGTAGGATATGAATAATAATCTATCCCCTGGTTCATAGAAGCCCCTCCTCCTTTCGAGTTTACTTCCGGATCCCACCACGGATATTTTGTTATGGTTAACAAATTCTGACCGCTTATATAGACCTGTCCCCGTTTCAACCAGTTTATACCTAATTTATTGACCGGTATATTATAGGCTAATTTTATATTCTTCAAACGGAGATACGAACCGTTATAGACGAAATTATCCGCCATTTTAGTTGATATCACATTATCTACAGCCGGATATTTGGCATTCGTATGATCAGGAGTCCAGTGATTATAAAAGACTTCTTCCAATGCATTATATCCCAGATAAGTCTTATAATTCTGGGTAATCATGCTAAAACCATAAATATCATTTCCCTGTGATCCCTGAATAAAGAAACTCAACTCAAAATTTTTCCAGGACATGTTAGATGTCAACCCATAAATAAAATCAGGATTCGGATCACCGATAATTGTCTTATCATCTTCCGAGATACTGCCATCCTTGTTATTATCCTTATACACAAAATGCCCTTTCTCATCGAAACCATCTGTCTGATACCCATAGAAAATACTCATAGGCAAACCTTCACGAAGCAGATTCACATAATCATTCGCTACTATTAAGTTATATGTCGTACCCTGCACATCCTGCCCTTCATACAGTTTGACAACCTTATTACGGTTAAAGGATATATTTGCCGACACATTCCACTTAAAGTCATTGTCCAGGATATCAGCATCTACCTGAAATTCAAAACCTTTATTCCTGATTTTCCCTATATTTTTAACCGTCGTCGTATATCCCAAAGAAGCCGGTAACTGAACGGTATTCAGCAAATCACGTGTATTCTTCAGATAATAATCGGCGGTCAAACGCAAGCGGTTATTGAAAAAACCAAGATCTAACCCAATATCCGTCTGAGAGGTTGTTTCCCATTTCAAATCACTCGGCAAACGGGTTCCCGGGGCATAATAAGTATATAAAGCATCATCAAAACTCACCTTTCCGGAAGACAACATATCCAGTGTATAATACGGATTAATGGCAGTACTACCCGTTTGTCCGTATCCGATCCTTAACTTTCCGTTAGAGATAAAAGGGAGATCTTTCATAAAACCTTCCTCCGAGAAACGCCAGGCCAATGCCCCGGAAGGAAAATATCCCCATTTATTTCCTTTGCTGTAGCGGGAAGAGCCATCCGCCCTAAAACTTACCGTTGCCAAATATTTCCCTTTATAAGAATAATTGAAACGTCCCAGCCAGGACAATAAAGTCCAGTCCGTATAAGAAGAAGACGGAGTATTTATCGTAGTTGCAGACCCCAGATCATATGAACCTGTCGCATCACTCAAAAAACCGGATCCGGATGCACTCAACGACTTACCGGTATATTTTTCATAAGTAAAAGCCCCTGTTGCTGTAATCGAATGATCTTTATCGATCGTTTTGTTATAAGTCACGATGTTATCGCTATTTATAGTCAGACCGTTACTGGTCGAAATCCCCGCTGATCCAGACGAATTAGGATATTCCACTCCTGTGTAATTATCCAGACGGGTATCGGTATTCGACACGTTTCCGGATATTTTTATCGACAGACCTTCGATCGGTTTATACGTCAGTGCGATATTCGCCATTACTTTATTATCGATCTGCTTTTTGGAGACCTCATTGAAATAAGCGATCGGATTAATCAGATTATCCGGGCTAAAGGGATAAATTCCATTTAGCAAACGGTATTGCCCGTCCTCCATATAAGGACCGACTGTAGGGGTTGCAGAAAGAGCCGACAATAGTATATTTTCCTCATCCGTCAGCGATTGTGCGGTTCTACTTAATATTGAATTATATGATATTGAGAATTTTTTATTTATTTCGTGATTAATGTTCGCTCTTAAGACGATCCTTTGGTAATCATTATTTTTGATAACTCCCTCTTGATTATAGAAACTGGCTCCTACAGCAAACTGAGTCTTTTCATTTCCTCCGTTCACCGTCAATGAATGATCTTGCACGGGAGCAGAACGGAAAATTAAATCCTGCCAGTCCGTTCCCTTCCCAAAACCTGCGATATCGTTTTGGGAGAAATACTTTTCACCTTTAGTATTTTCCCAAAAGAGATTATAGTAATTAGCATATTCGGTGGCATCCATCAGCTCCAGTCTCTTTCTAACGGTCTGTATGCTGTAACTACCTTCATAGTCGACACTGACTCTCCCCTCTTTTGCCTGCTTAGTTGTCACGATGATGACACCATTCGCTCCACGGGAACCGTAAATAGCGGTTGCCGACGCATCTTTTAAGACTTCGACACTTTCTATATCCGAAGAGTTTATCATACTCTGATCACCGGGAAAGCCATTTATGATCCATAACGGTTCGTTATTGCCGGAAATAGAATTGGCTCCTCTGATTCGTATCTGCATATTGGCTCCGGGAGCACCGGAGTTTTGTTGTATCTGTACTCCTGGTATCCTACCTTGCAAAGCCTGCGATATATTATTTGTAGGAAGATCCATGATCGCACTACTTTTCACAGAAGCGACAGAGCCTGTCAGGTCCGACTTCTTCACAGTTCCGTAACCGATAACAACCACTTCATCCAACTGCTTGTTACTTTCCTCCAATGATATTTTTATATACGATTCACCTTTTATCTGCAATTCCTGCGACAAAAAACCGATATAAGAAACCAGAAGCGAAGACCGGTCATCCACGGTCAAAGAAAATTTTCCATCCAGATCTGTGATCGTCCCATTAGTCGTCCCCTTCTCCACAACATTGGCACCGATAATAGGGTCTCCGTTCGGATCTGTCACAATTCCGGTAATACGCTTTTGTTTCTGTACCTGCCTTTGTGGTTCCGCCGACTTATCCTTTTTATAAATAATAATGTGTTTTTCATCAATGGTATAAGCCAAATCCTGTCCGTACAACAATTGAGTCATTACTTCCCGGATATTCTTGTGATCGATCTTCACTGAAACTTTCTTGAAAAGATCAATCTCTTCATTCCGATACCAAAATGAAAAATCAGATTGTTTCTTCACTGCATCCAGAGCCTCCTGCAAAGTGACACCTTGCAGATTAAGCGATATTTCCGCTGTCTGGGAATAACTAACCGATGCAAATGTGCAGAAAGTGGTCAACAAACATAGTACTACGGTTACTTTCATGATATTAAATACTTTTTTTAGCAGACTAATAGGCACAGTCTGCCCTTGGTTTGGAGATAATTTCATATTTTTGTAAATGATTTTAGGTTTGTAATTTTGTTGCTAAAGATTTCAGACTAAAGTCTTTTGATCGGGAGATGTTGGTAGCATCTTCCGATTTTTTTTACATTCTATTTCTCATAGGCATATTATTAAAGTTATTATTCATTTATTTCTCACTGATATAAACCTGATTTCCTTCAATTTTATAATGTATACGTTTATCCAGAGTCATGATGCGTAATATTTGTTCCAGATTCTCTCCCCGCACAAAGTCACCCGTAAAAACGGTATTCTTCAATTTATCTGAAGCAATATGTATATGTACATTAAAATTTCTCTCCAACTGTTTGGCTATACTCTCAAAAGTCAGGCCGTCGAAATAGAATTTTCCATCCTTCCAGGCCGTATGGAAATTCAGATCCACTTCCCGCTTGTTGCTTGTTTCAGTTACTTTATCAAAACAGGCGAGTTGCCCGGGTTGTAAACGGATATTCTGTTTTTCCTTCTTCCATCCGACATCGACGCATCCTTCCGCCAATGTCACTTCTACAAATCTATCATCGTCGTAAGCCTTTACATTGAATTTAGTTCCCAGTACCTTCACTTTAACATCTCCCGTTTTTACATAGAACGGACGTTTACTATCGTGGACTACCTCAAAAAAGGCTTCACCGCGAACTCTTACCTCACGTTCGGACTTAACAAATGCCGTCGGATATATCAACGTTGTCCCTGCATTCAGTATCACCTTACTCCCATCCGGCAAAGTAACGGTCGATTTCATTCCCAAAGGATTCGATAATTCTATCGGTTGGCTATTCAGTTGTTTATACCCCTGCTGAAAAGATAAATAACCGGTCATTCCCACTAAAATAGCTATTGAAGCAGCTACAGAAACAATTTTCAGCCACACTTTACGGCGAATAGCCTTATCTATTTTCTTGTTGAGACGAAGTAAGATCGTGCTACGCATCTCTTCTCCTTTGGCTATCACGCGGGGAGATAGTTCTATACTGTTTAGTAGCCCGAGCAATTTCTCATGATCAGGATGTGATGCCGACCATTGTTCCAGTAATTTCCGGTCTTCTGACGATAAATCATTTATCAATCCATCACTTATACGATCTATACTGTTCTTCTGTTTTTCCATATTTTCCACTTATTACTTAAAGGAGGAGGTATAAGCGGATTTCGTTTAAAAGAAAAGTGACTTTTTTTGATATTTTCTCAAGAAAAGCGATAAATAGCTATCATTAAGCAATATACATCAGTAACAAAGAAAATGTAATATCCGGGAAATGAGGTTTCAAACTGGCAACAATCTTATCGATAGCTATTTTCATCTGTACACGGACTGTACTTTCATTAATGGAAAGCCTTTCGGCTATCTCTTTAGGCTTCAAACCTTCCTGTCTCGCCAATAAAAAGATCAAACGACATTTTTCCGGTAATTCATCGATCACCCGGTTCAATATCCTCTCCATTTCCTCCATCAACAACTTATCTTCAGGAGATTCATTCTCCCTGGCTGTCAGTTGAAGAGTAGTATCTTCCAACAAGACAAAACGAGACTTTGAACTTCGGCTCAGGTATCGGGTTGCTTCATTGCGGACTGTGACAAACAGATAGGTTTCAATATTCTCAATATCCTTTAGTTTCAGTCGTGATTGCCAGATAGAAAAGAATGTTTCAGCCACAACCTCACGACAAGCTTCGGTATCTTTCAGAAAATAATATGAGAAACGGAATATCTGATCATAATACAGATCATAAAACATATTAAATGCCAGCCGATTATCATCCGCCACCATTTTCAAAAGCGTCTTTATATCTATTGCTCCCGTCTTCAACTCATCTCCTTTCTGTTTCTGCAAACGTAGCAAAAATATTTTAAGAGGAAATACTTCAGTACAGATTTATACAAAAATGGCCGATAGAATCCTTTCATACCAACAGGATCTCTACCGGCCATTTCGGAATAATTATCTTATCCGCAATGGAAATAAGTCTTCACCAACCGGAGCATTCCTTCAGGATCATTTTTCAAATCATCACGAAGGGTAAAGTCGTTATACGAAGTCAGTTTTTTGATAATACCATCGATCATGCTCGGACTAAACACATTGTATTTTTCATAGACAGCACGCTGCTTCTGCAGACGTTGAGCGGATGCAGCACAACTGTCAGGAAGCTGATCCAATGTCTGCAAACGATCCCTATTTTCCTCCTGGTGGATATTTACATTTACATAAGTCTTTTCTGCAATATCCAACGCATTGTCAATCTCAAATCCATGACGGCAGGCCACAGCCAAACCGGCTAATAACTGGTACAGATCGGCTGAACCGTCCGGCGAACGCATTTCGACCGTCTGTTTCTGTGTCGTATCATAATGGCTTTCCGACTCCAATGGGTTAGCCAACACACACATATCCTTCTTTGCCGCCCATCCCAGAGGTACACGGACCAATACCGAACGGTTCCGGTCGCCCCAGCAGACATTTGTCGGAGCTTCCTGATGAGGTACCAGACGGAAATAAGAAGTCGGATTCGTATTACCAAATGCAGTGATAGACGGAGCCAACTCCATCATGCCGGCAATCGCTTTACGGGCTGTTTCAGACAAAACACCACTCGCCAGCATCTGGTTCTTACCGTCTTTCATTATACGCATATGGACATGTAATCCTGATCCGGCCTTTCCGACTGTGATCTTAGGGGCAAAGGTGATATCCAAACCATAATCGCAAGCCAGATTACGGATCACCCATTTGGCAATCATCAACTGGTCGGCGGCATCTTCTACTTTGGTCGGCAGAAACTCGATCTCGTTCTGCTCATATATCTTTCCGTTCAATGTAAAGTTGCCGACTTCGGAATGACCATATTTGATCTGTCCGCCGGTCTGGGCTATATACAGCATACATTGTGTGCGGAATTCATTGAATTTGGCAAATGGTCCGGATTCATGATATCCGCGCTGGTCGGTAGCCGGGAACAATTCTTCTTCCTCAGCGATCACGTAATATTCCAGTTCACCCATTGCCTGAAATTCCATACCCGTCACTTCCGTAAACGCCTTGCTGGCCTTGTGTAAGGTATATTCGGGAGAGCTTTCCAGGGGTTCGCCATCTTTGTTGAAGAAAGAGCAAAGCATCGTTACGGTCGGTAATTCAGCAAAAGGATCGACAAAAGCCGTCCGGAAGCGGGGGATAACATACAAGTCGCTGCTACCAGCTTCGATGAAAGAAAACAAGCTCGATCCGTCGACACGCTCACCGCAAGTAAGGATTGCATTCAGGTAAGCCGCATTATTAATAACGAAATTCAATGTTTTCAGACGCCCGTCTCCTGCCGGATACATAAAATTGACCATCTTGATCCCTTTTTCGCGGATGAAAGAAATAATGTCCGCTTTTGTAAACTCAGATGAAGGTTTTTGCAAGAATTCGACTAAAAGATTCGAATTCATTTCTAATTCGTTTTCCATATTCTGTTGATTGTTTTTGTACAGTATAGATTTAAATACATTTTCTATAATGCTTTCAAAGATAAAAAAAGAAATTACGGTAGCTTCGTTTTCCTTCAATTTTATCGGCTAAGAAAAAATACTGAAGTACTTTTTTTCCGAAAGTCTTGCATATTAAAAATAAAAACCTACCTTTGCACCCGCAATACGGAAGTAGCTCAGTCGGTAGAGCACTGGTCTCCAAAACCAGGTGTCGGGAGTTCGAGCCTCTCCTTCCGTGCAAAAGCGATACAAATTGTATCGCTTTTTTTGTTTTTCAACTCTTCCTGACAGCATCAACGATATGCTTTCCTTATATTATACCGGTATGCCAGGCATGCCAGCACAAAGTAAACGGCGCACTGAACCCATAAAGTGACATATTCCGTATGGATCTCTGCTATGGAAGCGCCCATCGAATTCAATTTGACATACGCCAACGTTGCCGGAGCAGCCGGGATCAGAAAATGCGACATCTTCCAGTACCAGGGCATCAATTCCAGCGGATAAGATACCCCCGACAGGAAGATCAACCCGACAGAGAAAAAAGCGATCATCAGCAAAGGAGCATCCGAATCTGTAAAGAAGACGGAAACCGACAAGCCGAAGAAACTGCTCGCCATCAGAAACGGGATCAGCAACATAATGATATTCCATACATTCCCGATATCCGGCAGGTCAAAGATCAACGGGATCAGCCCCAACAGGAACAGCGAGAAGATTGCATACAACATCATATAAACAAATGTCTTCCCTGTCACCAGTCTTGCCGCCTGCCCGAACGAAGGACGGTTTCCCCGCAACAACCGGAATTGGCGTTCTTCCCCGCTGACCATTCCGATCACCATCAATAATGTCTGGAACATAATGACGATCAGTACGGCAGGTATCAGGTAAGTCCCATACCCCTCCGTATAATTGTACAAAGCCGTCCCCGCCACACTGATCGGCTTTGCTACCGAAAGCTGCGCCGCATCCTGACTGGGAAGAAAGACAACCATTTCAGGACGGAAACGGTCGTTGAGTGCCAGCATCGAACCCGCCGATGCTTCCTGTATCGACAGATAATAAAGGAAAGCACTCGTCGTCTCATACATAATAAAAATCGATTCGTCACCGCGTGAAACCCGGTCGGTAAAGTCATACGGTAGATACAAGATACCGGCTGCCTCATCGCGTTTCATCAACTCCTGAGCCTGAGGAAAGTCCTCACCGGTAGCTATCACATCGACCTGCGGTGTAGCATTCAGCAAACGGATATACTCGCGGCTCAACTCCGTTTTTGAATTATCCACCACTACGACCGGAACATTACGGACCACGTCGGGAGCATACATATAATTATATAGCAGACCGTACATAAATATCCCCCCCATCAACACCAGCACAATGGCAAAACTACCCGAAATAGTCTTGAATTCGTTCAGGATAATGGAGGATATATTATTCAGTCCTGCTTTTATGTTATTTGATATTTTCATACTTATGACTTAAAATTGCACTTTTTAAATGCGGTACCATCCCAAATGCAACCAGGATAAAACAGAATAATGCACTGAAATTCCACCAGGTATAGGCAAATCCATAATCACCATACAAAAGATTCTGATTGATCTCCACAAAATGACGTACCGGAAACAGGAACGAAGTGTAATAGACCGGAGCATACATGGATGGGGCCGGAAAAGTTACACCCGACAAGGTTGCTCCCAACGACCCGACCATCGACACGATACTGATAATGATACTGATTGCCGGAAAAATGGAGAAAAGGAATACGGCCAATGCCTGCGAGGCGATCACAAACAGGATCGAAGTCAGGTTTAGAGGCCAGAATCCGCACGAGAAAGGAATATTCATTATACCGAACATGACATAATTTCCCAAAATGCTCATCAGGGAAAAGATAATGGTATAAGGTAATAATTTTCCGAAAAGCGCCGTCACCATATTCATCTTCGCCGTTGCCAGCCATTCATCACCAGTACGGAACTTTATTTCACTACCTACCGCATAGACCGTCGTCAGCAAGATGATTACCTGGAAGAAAATAAAGAAAAACGGATTACTCAGATAAACGGAATAATCCAGATCCGGGTTGAACAACGGATGGTTCTGTGCCCGGATGGGAACCAGGAAGGTGGATACTTCTTTCTGACTGATCCCCATAGCCGTTGCCTGCACCACAATCGGAGCCATTGAAAACGTGCGTAGCAAACTTTCAAAAGCACCCCTGACCTCTCCTCCGACACTCAGTAATGCATAATGGTAATAATAGGATAAAGTAGCTTGTCTCCCACCTGTCACGTCTTCTTCAAAACGGTTCGGAATCACCAGATAACCGTATATTTCTTTGGCTTGCGTCGCTTTCCGGGCAGTTTCGGCATCTACATAATGATGCGTGACACGGAAAGTCGGGACAGCTTCGACCTGGCGGATCAATTCGCGGGATAAAGCAGTCTGGTCCTGATCGACAATGGCTACCGGAATATTTTCCATTTGTCCGTTACCGAAGATCGTGGACATAAAGAAGATACAAAACAGCGGCAACACGATACAGACCCCGAAATAGAGCCTGCGTGAAACCATCCGGTGTAGTTCGCGTTGAAGCACATTGTAAAAAGGACTATGTTGTTTATTGGTACTCATAGACTATCCTCTATTACTGTTCTCCTAAATTAACCAGCACCGACATGCCCGGACGTAATCCGTCGACCGGTTTTACCGGGAGGGCATGGATCTCGAACGTTCTCAAATCGTAGCTACCTGTCTGTTTGGTCGATTTCCAGGTAGCGAAACTACCCAGCGGACTAACGTAATTGATCTTGAATTCGATATCATTCGTGGCAATCGCCGGAACATCGGCACGGAAAGTTCCACCCATCTTAAATAAGGGTAAGCGGTCTTCGCGAACATTCAATACGACATGCACATCATCCATTACCACCAGGTTCATGATCGGCATACCTGCACCGACCAGTTCACCGCGTTTCGGGAAAATAGTCGATATCTGTCCGGATTCGGGAGCAACCAGACGGGCATCCTGCAAAAGGGCCTCCACCTCGTTGACGGTTCCCTGGGCGGCAGTTACCAATGAACGGGCACTTTCCTTATCCTGTATCTGTGCCCCGTCGAGAGCCATCTGGTATTGACTGTGGCAGGCACGTTCGTTTGCTACAGCAGCGTTGTAAAGAGCCTCTACTTCATCTTTTCGCTGTGAAGTGACTACACTGTCCTTATAAAGGGCCTGGATACGGTCGTAGGTTGTTTTAGCCAGTTGCAGGTCTGATTTTGCTTTGTTCCAAAGCTGTTCGACGGTGGCGATGATTTGTTTACGCGTACCGTCGTCAATCTTCTGGTGCTGGTATTTGGCAATATCTTCGAGGGCATTCACCTGCTGGTATTTAGCCTGCGCTTCGGGACTGTTGATAACTACGAGTGTGTCACCCGCTTTCACGTTTTGCCCTTCTTTCACAAGGAAAGTATCTATTCTACCGGGCAACTTACCGGAGATGCGTATTTCGGTAGCTTCAATCTGTCCCTGGAGGACAACCGGTTTCTTTTTCAGCAACAGCATCCCGACGGCAGATAGGATTATTACGGCGATCAGTACCACTATAAAAGAGATCGTCAGATATTTCTTAGTCTTGTCCATAATTATTTATTTGTGTTTATTGTTAATTCAGAATTTATCAGTTTCAAATCCATATAACCTATGTATCCGCAATTATCAAAATGACACTACCCTACCGGATAAATCAGATTAATATACCGGGTAAATGAAAATATCCCCGCGAGTAATATTTTTTAACAAATCAAAAAGATAGATAAAGGCTGGTTTTAAAAGCAAAATGAAATTGCGAACAGAATCCGGTTTAGACTATATTATCTCCGTTGTTCCTTCCTGGCGATATTGCTGGAACGATTCCGGTATACCGCAGATCGACAGCAGGTTGATCAATGCCACATCATACTGGTAATAGGCCAGCAGGAAAGCTGTCTTTACTTTTGAGAGCATGACTTCGGCATCGACTACTTCCGTAGAAGTAGCCATCCCCTCCTGAAAGGATTTCTGACGGATACGAACCAGCTCCTCACTCATTTCCAATGTCGTATTCAGCGCCTTTACATTATCGAGGGCATTCTGTAACTGGGTATAATATTTATCGACACCGACTTTCAACTCGGTAACGGCTTTATCCTTTCCGATCGCCAATGTCTGACTGGTCAGCCGTGCCTGCCGGATTTTCTTCTCCCGGTTCAAACCGTCGAAGATATTCCAGGTAAAACCGACCCCGATCATCGTACGGGGCATAAGATATTTATCCACACCATTCGAATAAAGTGTCTGTTTGCCGAACAAGGCAATGGTAGGCAAGTATCCGGTACGTCCGATCTTCAATTCGTTACCGGCAATATTCTCCTGTAGCTTCAACTGGTTGACCAGATAATTATTGACCGGAACCAATTCTTTGAAATAATCGGCCGAAGGAATATTTTCATTGATAAAAAGAGCGGTAGTCGTACTGATCTCGCTATCGGCATCGACATCTATCAGACTTTTCAATGCCTGTTGCGCCACCTCCAGGTCTTTGCGTGCCGATTCGAGTTCGCGTTTGGCCTCATCCATGCTCACCTGGGCAAAAAGACGTTCCGCCCGGTTAATCATCCCGTTCTGTTCCAGTTTAAGAGCCTGGTCATAATGGGTTTTCAGCGAATTATAAGTAGCTTCTCTCACCGTCACGACCCGCTGGCCAAGACGCAGGCCGAAATAACATTCGATCAATTTCGATTGCTGGTCGGCGTTGACTTGCTCACGGTTTACTTCGGCGATACCGACCATCGTTTTCCCGATCTTATTGGCGAAAATACGTTTCCCTCCGGTGAAGACAGGCCAGGTCACACTGGCATCGATAGAAGTAATATTCTGTGAAATAAGCGGGAGTGTTAGCGTATTCTGGCCGATTTTATCCAGGATAGAAGAAATAAACTGATCGTCGGGTAAAATGGAATGAACAAAATCCTTGGCAGGATCGGTAAACTGGTCCAGCGGTTGACGGACCTCGACCGGGTTCGACATGTGAACAAAGGCACCAGCTGCACCCACCGACGGATACCAGAACGAGTTGAGTTTCTGATGTTCATTCTTTGCCAGTTCCACCTCCTTCCCTGCCATCCGGATACTCCGGTTTCCTTTCTGAAGCAGCTCCATCGACTGCTCCAGGCTCAGGTCGACCTTCGTTGTCTGAGCAGATGCTATGGCAGGAAAAAGGAATAGCAAGCCAATACTGAAATGCGTTAAGTTATTAATCATAAATACGTTTAAATTTAGTTTGAGCGAAATTTATGATTAATAACAACCCCTTCTCCGGGATTGTTCAGCGGGCTAACTTCCTTTTTGGGTCGCTTTCTTTAAGTCCGGTAAGAACCAGGTGACCAGTCCGATCAGCGGCATATAGGCACAGACATTATAGACAGTCTCAATACCGTAATGATCCGCCAGATTCCCCAGCACAGCCGAAGCGATCCCCGCCACCCCAAAAGCAAAACCGAAGAATAAGCCGGAAATAAGTCCCAGTTTATAAGGCAACAACTCCTGCGCATACACAAGAATAGCCGGAAATGCAGAGGATAATGTCAGACCGACACAAAAACTCAATACAGCTGTCAGATATAAACTATCCACATGCGGCATTATCAGTGAAAAAGGTGCCGCACCCAGGATAGATGCCCAAATAACATATTTACGTCCCACCTTGTCACCTATCGGACCGCCCATCAATGTGCCGAGAGCAGTCGCGATCAGGAATACAAATAAGAACAACTGCGAAGATTGCACGCTCACCCCGAACTTCTCTATCAGGTAGAAAGTGTAGTAACTGTTGAGGCTCGCCATATAAATGTATTTGGAAAAGATCAGGATCAGCAGGATAGAGATGGAAAAAACAGTTTTCCCCAGCGACAAAGGCATTTCTACATGACGTTGGGATGTTCCTATGTCTTCCCGCTTAAACCGCTGAAGCAACCCTTTGTACCAACGCCCCACATAGGTCATGATAAGAATCGCGATAAAAGCCAGGATAGAAAAAAAAGCAATATGGCTTCGCCCGTAAGGAGCCACCAGGATAGCTACGAGCAACGGTCCTAATGATCCTCCCAGATTTCCCCCCACCTGGAATAAAGATTGCGCCAGTCCCCTTTTCCCTCCGGATGCCAACGAAGTCAACCGCGAAGCCTCCGGATGGAATATCGACGAACCGACACCAATCAAAGCCACAGAACATAAAACCCAGGATAAAGAATTTGCAAATGCCAGGCTAAGCAAACCGATCAGCGTAAAACTCATCCCGATAGGTAACGACCACGGAGACGGATGTTTGTCGAAATATAATCCGGTAAGCGGTTGAAACACGGATGCCGCCGATTGATAGACCAGCGTAATCAATCCGATCTGCGCAAATGTCAACGCTAAATCATCCTTAAATAGTGGATAAACGGCTGTGATAACAGACTGCAACGAATCATTTATACAATGTGAAATGCTTAATGCCACCAATATCCGGAAAGTAATACCACTAACCGGCTCTACTCTATTTTGTCCCATTTGTTAACCTTATTGCCTATTGGACCGCAAAATTACATATAAAAACAACGGATTACTAACATCGCCACTTTTTTATTTACAGATGAATTTACCGGGAAATACTGTATTTCTTTGTTTTTTCGAGTTGTAAAAAACTATCAATTAACATTTACATTTGTTTCTAAAAATTTCCTGCACGCCTTATTTCTCATAATCAGACTTTCAGTTTAGCCACTTTTTAACAAAACTTTTCTTTCAGTTCTTTTTGATTCTTTACGTAAATTGCCGTGAGCCAAATAGCCTTATAGTTGTTTTATCGTTGAACAACTAAATAAAAAACATGAATAATGAGATTTAAACTTTAGAACTGCGCCGGAGATGAAAGGTAATCTTGTATCCATCTCTCCCGAAACCTACGCCAATTCCCCCTATCTCCCTTATCGCCCTGATGTAAGAGATCATTCACTCCGGAGCAGTTTCTAAGTTTAATTTAAAAATCCTCCTCTTCTTCCCCTTCCGGAACATGAAGTATAAAAGTAGTCGCACCGATCGTCACAATAGCTCCCTCACCGATACGTACCTGTTCTTTTTTTCCTAAAAGCACACTGCGCAGGAAGGTGCCGGTCATACTTTGGTTATCACGCAGGGTATAAACCAATTTCCCCTGCTTATCCTCCTTTACATTAATAATACAATGTTTACGTCCCACACTCGGATCGCTCGTAATGATAGGAACATCCACACCTTCCGTATCCTTATTCCTCCGTCCTATCATATTATCGCCCATCACAAGCGGCAGTTCCTGCTTAAAACCGAACGTATTCTCGATCACGGTAATATGGCCGCAGGAGAAATCGGGTTCCTTCACCTCTTTTTCCTGGCCTGATTCCGTACGGACGGTCTTGCGTCCCAGCTTTATCTTAAATTGCGACCCGCATTGCGGACACACAAAAGCCAGTATCTTTCCATCCGGATATTTGGTTTCATCGAACGACAACTGATTATCACATTTGGGGCAGAATATTCTTTTCATATCTTTATTTGAAGCATTTACGTTTAACAGGGGTACAAAGATAAGTTTTTTTCTACGGATATAAAGACCGATCCGCCTATAAATATAAAAACGATCCGAAGCTATTTACCGATCCCTATATGTTTTGGGAGATACTCCCGAAATCCTTTTAAAGAACTTTCCAAAAAACGATTGGGAAGGAAAGTTCAACTCGTCGCTGATTTGTTGTATAGTCATATTGGTAGATTTCAATAAAGCCTTCGCTTCCAGCACGACATACTCATCGATCCAGTCTGCTGCCGACTTTCCACTATAATTTTTGATTACCTGAGAAAGATATTTAGAACTCAGCTGTAACTTGTCTGCATAAAAATCTATACGTCTTTCTTTTTTATGGAATAACTGTACCTGCTTCAAGAAGTCTCTCACCAGCATTTCACTTTTTGTTATCTTTTCTATCTCCGATGATTTATGGAAATAATATCCCAGACCATAAAAGAATGCAATTGTGAGATGCTTCACAATTTCCATACGGTTAGGATTATCTTTCACACGAATCACCCGTTGAATCATGGTACAATAAGTTTGTATAGCCTCTAACTGACCGGGGCCTAATGAAATAACCGGATTATTACGAACCGAAAGAAAAGTGGAAAAACGATCCGGCAAATGCAGACTATCGTTAAACTGCTCCGACATAAGAACGAATACAGCTTCAAAATCAGATGTATTGGATTCATATTCCAATATTTGCCCCGGTAAAGTGATAGAAATAGCAGGTGCTTTCACACAATAAGGCATCAAGTCTATCCTTCCCCTTATTTCTCCTTTCAGACAAATACAACAAATTGTCTTATTTGCTTTGAAAGGATGGTTGAGCGGATTTATCAACGTATTCTTATACATATAAAAATCGTCATTTATAAAATCAGCCTGTTCTATTTCTCCAGGCTTAGCATGCCAATCCAAAGAGGTCACATTTCCCATATCCGTAAATTAGAACAACAAAGATAAATATTTCAACTGCATAAATTCATAAATCGGCATTTTCGTCCAACTTTCAATCTAAAAGACCTTTTGCCATCCTATCCCCCGCTCTACTTTTGCACAAGTTTAAAAACGAATAAATAAAACAAAAATGAGAAGACAGAAAATGTTAATGCTCGCGTTACTCCTGGCCGGAATAAACATGATATCCGGCAGTGCGCAAACTACGAACAATCAAAAGCCTGAAGAGGGAACACAAGAAGGCAAACAGAATAAAAAGATCGAAATATCCGGCGGAGTCCTGGTAGAAAGCAACTATTCCAGCTTCGTCCATTCCGGAATAGGGGGTGGAAAAAGCGTAATGAAGCCGGGCGTAACGACAGGAGGATTTCTGAATCTGGGAATTTCCAAACATTTCTCAATCCAACCGGAACTTTTACTCCACTACAAAGAATCTGAATTCGGCCGTAACAACCAAAACGGCATTTATCGCTATTGGGGAATGGAAATTCCTATTTATGCGATGTATCACACTAAATTAAAGAATGGGCACCGCATCCACATCGGGATTGGCCCTTATACGGAGTTCGGCCTCGACGCTTCATTGAAAAGAGAAGGGGAAAAAATCGACCTCTACGAAAAAAATACAGAAAGCGGAACACCTGTCATGCGGGATTCAAACTCAGGCTTCGGTATTATAAACAGTTACGAGTTTCCTTTCGGACTTCTGATAAATGTAAGTTACAAGATAAGCATATCCAATCTGCTGGATGCGAATGAAAGTTCTGCGGCATTGCACCCACAAACATTTAGCCTGGGCTTCGCCTACTGTTTCCGGAAATAAAAGTAAACCAACATCCAAACACACAAAAGATGAAACTTAAGTTTTTATTTCTTTTTATTTTCTCCGCTTCTATGGCCATGCCTCTTTATTCACAACAAGATAGTATCTATATAGAGAAAAAGGACGGCGCTTTGAAAAAATACTGGAATAGCTTTATACATGGTAATGTAGACCGCACTTTTGAAAGAAAAATAGATATGAGTTATGCCGTAGCTCCTTCCTATACCCGCGAAGGCAGCTTTGGAGTCGGAGGAATGGCTACCGGATTATATCGTCTGGACCGTAAGGATTCGATCATGCAGCCTTCCGACATTACCCTGACAGGCAATATTTCTATAAACGGCTTCTATACACTTACAGCGACAGGCAACAACCATTTCAAAGGAAACAGGTCGCGCTTATCCTATAGCCTTGAATTTGCCCGTAAAACGCTTAACTTCTGGGGAGTTTCTTATGAAGGATGTGCCATGAATCCTTTATCCGAATATACCCGGCAACAGATAAGATGGGAATCCGATTATGTTTATAAACTAAGTAAACAATTCTATATCGGAGCCGCCTTCAATCTCAATTATGCAGATTTATCCGATATAAAAGACATCTCTTACCTGGAAGGGCAAAAGCAGAGTTATTTTTTCACAGGTCTGGGTATTTCACTTCAGTATGATACCCGCGATTTTATACTAAATCCGAAAAGGGGCGTTTATATCATGTTCAAAGAAGTGATATATCCTGAGTTCTTAGGCAGTTTCAATAAAACACTGTTCAGTACCAACTTTATATTCGATATCTATCAGAAAGTATGGTCCGGAGGTATAATAGCCGGAGATATTTACGGACAATTCAATAAAAAGAACACACCCTGGCCTTTACGGGAAGAACTAGGTAGCGGCGGTTTCCGTATGCGTGGTTATTACGGGGGACGTTACATCGATTGTAATCAGCTGACTGCCCAAGTGGAATTACGCCAACACATATTCAATCGCCTGGGTTGTGTGGCGTGGATTGGAACCGGCAGCGTATTTCCTGAACTGAAAAAATTCAACTGTAAGAATATCTTACCCAACTACGGGTTGGGATTACGAATCGAATTTAAACATAATGTAAATGCCCGTATAGATTACGGTTTTGGGAAAGATACAGGAGGATTTGTATTCAACTTTGCAGAAGCTTTTTAAGAGTTTTATAAACTTAAAAAAGTCACCACAAATCACAAACACTCAAAAAGTAAGAGCCAAGCATGCATCTGTGCTTGGCTTATTCTCTATTGTCATACACCAAAGCGGCAATTAACAAAATTAGAAAACATTTATTAACCAAACCAACACGCAAACATCATTTTTAAGACCAAAGAAGCAATAAAAATCAAAAGGAATAACTCAGATCAAAAAAAAGATTATATTTGCCCAGTTTTTTTTAAAATTTCATATTGTATTGTTATGAAATCTAATATGCGCCTCAACACGATTTTAGCAATTTTTGCAGGCTTACAGCTTGCCTGCGCTATAAATTTAGTCGCCAAAAATTCAGATTCCAATAAAGATTATTTATTGGTTCTGAACAGTTACACATCCGATGCTACCTGGAGTAATGCACTCATTACCCCTATACAACAGGAATTGGTAGCAGGTTCAAATCTTGATTTTTATGTCGAGAATATGAACATGTTAATGATCGATGATTCTACTAAACTGAATAAATTTAAAGAATCTTTTTTCCCCAGATACACACATGCGCCCAAAGCCATTTTACTGCTGGGAAACAGTTCGTTCATAATGTGTGACGATTGCAAAAAACATTGGGGCGATGATATCCCTCTGGTTCTGTGTGCTGAATTGCCTTATTTAAGCCCAATCGAAAACTACATAAAAAAACGTCCGGTAGAAATCACCATGCAAGTACCATTGGAACAATTAACGGAAAGTTACAACCTTACAATGCTGGAAACCAAAAACTACTTGCCTGAAAATGTAGACCTGATGCAAAAAATAATCCCCGGTATGAAAACATTGACTTTTATCGGAGACGGACGTTATATCAATCAGCAACTAGATCACGATCTGCGTCTTTTATTAAAAAAATCATATCCGGATTTAAAGTACGAGTTCCTCTCTGCTGCACAAATGACGACAGATTCTTTGCTACATAAGCTTAACTCTGCTGATATAAACACTACAGGAGTCCTCTTTTCTTCCTGGTTCACCCGCCAAACCTTTGCCGGAGGAGACCTGTTAATGGCAAATACATTTCAGGTAATCTCCAATACGACCATTCCGATCTTTGCATTAGGAGACGCAATCATGCCCAACAGCAGGATGATCGGCGGCTATTTTTATCAGCAACAAACATTCAACAAGCAGTTAAAAGCGACATTGAATGCTGTCCTATCCGGCAAAGCACCCAGAGACATACCTTTTTATATCCCCGACGGAGAACCTATATTTGATTATCCGGCACTTTTGCAAAAAGAAGTGAATACATATTTGTGTCCTGCCGGTTCTATTTTTCTGAACCTTCCAAAAACAGCACTGGAAAAGTACAAGTATCACCTGGCAGCCCTCGGTATCTTATTTATTATATTGATATTGTATACACTATATCAGTTCAGCCGCATAAAATCCCTTAAAGCGTTGAAGACTGCCCAGCAAAAAGAGATTGAAGCCAATGCGGAATTAAGCAATCTTTTTGAGAATATGCCGGTACTTTATTGTAAAGTACGCTTGATACGTAATCAGGCAGGAGAAGTGGTTGACGCCATCATTCATAAAGTGAACAACCGATATCTGAATGCAATGCACCAGGGCAAAGATATTATCGGTCAAAAGATGAGCAATCTCCCCGACGATGAGTTGACAATGTTTATACGTTATTTTCAACTCATGGAGACAGAGAAAAAAACAATCAGTTTCACTTACTATCTCAAGCAATCTTCCACCTATTTCAACATAATACTAACTTTCTCTATCCAGTCTGACTACGTGGATATTTTTGGTGTCGATTGCACCGACCTTCATCACACGCAAGTGAAACTGGATTCAATCAACCATAAACTTGCAATGGCACTCGACATTGCAAATATCGTTCCCTGGAAATGGGACCTGCGTGAACATACGATCCTGTGTGACGTAAATCGCCAGGTTGAACTCGCGATTACAGATAATGAACAGAGTGAAAAGCTGTTGTCTGTTCCCGAGTCGCAATACTTCGCAAAGATATATAAAGAAGACCGCCAGCGGGTACAACATTCCTACAATGACCTGATAGAAGGTAAATGCACAAAGGTAAAAGAAGAGTATCGTGTAGTCAGCCACACAGATCGGGGCATTCAAGTGGATTGGGTCGAGGCTCAGGCTGCAGTAGACAGCCGCGATGAAAATGGACTCCCTATTACATTGGTCGGATCGTCCCTGGTAATTACCCAACGTAAAAAAATGGAGAACAGTCTGCTCGATGCGAAAAACAAAGCCGAAGAATCAAACAGATTGAAATCTGCCTTCTTAGCCAATATGAGCCACGAAATCCGTACGCCGTTAAACGCGATCGTAGGTTTCTCCACATTACTCCCTTCGGTCAAAGAACCTTCCGAACAAGAAGAATATATCAACATTATCGAGAACAATAATACACTGCTGCTACAACTTATCGGAGATATACTTGACCTATCAAAGATAGAGGCAGGTACTATGGAGTTCAATTATACAGAATTCGAACTGAACCAGTTAATGCAGGATTTAGAGAACAGTTTAAGATTAAAACTCCATAACGACAAAGTACACCTGGTTTTTGAACCCGGAAATCCTCAATGTTGTATCCATGGAGAAAAAAACAGAATTTCCCAGTTAGTGATTAATATGGTAAACAATGCAATCAAGTTTACAAAAGAGGGATATATCCGCTTTGGCTATGAGATCAGAGATAAAAGGCTGTATTTCTTTATCAAAGATACTGGAATAGGAATTCCTGCAGAAAAAAAGAATGATATCTTCGAACGATTTGTTAAATTAAACAGTTTCGTTCAGGGAACAGGACTGGGATTATCTATTTGCCGGATGCTCGTAGAAAATATGAACGGACAGATAGGTGTTGAAAGTGAGGAAGGTAAAGGTTCCATCTTCTGGTTCACATTACCTTATGAACCAGTCAAGCAAACAATAAAGATTGAAGAAAAACAAAAACAGGTCAAATCCAAAACAAAACATCTTACAATCCTTATAGCAGAGGATAATGACAGTAACTACAAATTATTCCAGACTATACTCAAAGATGACTATTACCTCATACACGCATGGAATGGAAAAGAAGCAGTAGATATGTTTAAAAACGAATCTCCTGATATCGTACTGATGGATTTGAACATGCCTGTCATGAATGGATACGATGCCACTTTAGAAATACGAAAAATAGATCCTCTTGCCCCGATAATCGCTATTACGGCCTTTGCCTATGCATCGGATGAACAGAGAGTCATGACAAACGGATTTGATGGCTATATGGCTAAACCTGTACAAGCGAATAAATTAAAGGAACAGCTATCCGATATCATACAATCGAGAATGATCCTGCTGTAATCGGCCTGTCAGACCGGTATGTATAAAACGCAAAAAAGGCTATCCATCACGGACAGCCAATCTTCATTGTTAACCTTAAATCTAATACCATGAAAAACACAGTGCAAATATAGAGGTTTTATGTTATGCAGCATAATGTTTTGCTTGTTTTTCTCATCTATTTAATACAGTTTAACAAAAACCTGCTGCAAAACATATTTTATAAGCATAAAGCATGAGCATAAGACAAGGAACCCTATAAACGTAAAAAAGGCTATCCATCACGGACAGCCAATCTTCATTGTTAACCTTAAATCTAATACCATGAAAAACACGATGCAAATATAGAGGTTTTATGTTATGCAGCATAATGTTTCACTTGGAAATCTCATTTATTTAACCACGTTTAACAAATACATGCTATAAAACATCTTTTTAGAGCAGTTTTACGCCCTATATCCCTATTTCATTCGTGCATCGGCTCCCCACATCAGCTTCTCGCGAAGTGTCTGATAGAAGGTATGATTATATCTTTTTATCACTTTCGTGGTATAATCGGCTTTCGTTATCGTCAACTGAATGCCTGCCGGAAAGATTTCCGAACGGCCGTCCAGGGAGATCAGAAAAGATTTGTTCCGGCTTTCCACCCCGAGCGTGATCGTATAATTATCCGGAATGATCAGCGGGCGCACATTCAGGGAATGAGGCGCGACCGGACTCAATACCAGATTCTTGCTCTGAGGAATGATGATCGGGCCGTTCACACTCATGGAATATGCCGTCGAGCCAGTTGGCGTTGCGATCAGCAGACCGTCGGCCTGATAAGAAGCCAGGTATTCATCATTCAGAGAAGTATGGATCGTGATCATCGAAGAGGTATCGCGCTTTAAGATCGCAATCTCATTCAGGGCATAATTATAACCGCGAAACACCCGCCCTTCCGTATGAAGCCGCAACAAGGTGCGCTCTTCTATCTTATAATAGTTCTTGAACAATTCGTCCAGTGTATCCTCGATGTCATTTCCTCCCACATCGGCAAGAAACCCCAACCGCCCGGTATTAATTCCCAGGATAGGGATATCCTGACGGTTCACACGGGCAGCCGTTCGCAGGAACGTACCGTCGCCACCTACACTTAGGGCAACATCGAGATCAAAATGATCGTCCGTCAGCAATCCCGCAACGGGAGGTTCATAATTCAGACCATCAGCCAGAAAATTATAAAAACGGACATCCACATAGATCTCCGCCTCCTGCGATATCAACTTTTCAAACAGTCGTTTTATCTGGCTTTGTTTCTCAACCTGATACTCGCTGCCAAAAATACCTACCTTCATAAAACAGTCTTTTAAGTTGACAGTTGACAGTTGACAGTTGACAGTTTTATATTGTTCTTCTAATAAACTGTCAACTGTCAACTGTCAACTGATTAAATGTTCATATAATGTAGCAACTCGTTCATCCGCTGTTGCAACAGATCATCCACCATCCCTTTTTCCATGAAATAATACAGGACGGTATAATTGAAACGCTCGAAACTACGGATCACCGGCGAAGCATCCTCCAGGTCGATCTTAATAATAAGATGCAACCTTCCGGTATCTTTATCCGTGTACGAAAGCAGATTCAATACATGTGCATTGTTCGATTCGACTAAACGGGCAATATCCGTCAGCGAATAATCCTGCGGCATCACCTCGAGGACAAACACACTGCCTGAAGTCTCGGCATTACACAATTCCGAAAGAATATCGATCAGTTTCTCTCTCGTAATCGCTCCTCGATATTCACCTTCCGGACTGACCACCGGTAACAAGCTCAACTGATAGCGGGCGATCAGTGCAAGCGCCTCATGGATATGTGTATTCTCCATCACACTGGGAGCAAACAGAACCGGCTCGCCAATCGTTGCCGCAAGATCAGGCATAGCCATCAGATCCTTTTCCGAGATCAGGCAACGGTATATCCCTTCGCTCAACAAAGGCAGATGTTTTAACTTAAAATCATCCATCAATGCTAATGCGTATTCCCCTGTGTCAAAACTTTTTAACACGGGAAGTTCCTTCGTTATGAAATCTTTCACCAACATTATTCTGTTAATTCCCTTAATTCTGCTAAATTTGCCGATACTTTTGTGCAAATGTAATGAAAGAAAAAAGATATAACGATATACGATGACAAATTTAAGTGTAAACATTAACAAGGTTGCAACCATCCGTAACGCACGCGGAGGTAACATGCCTGACATTTTAAAAGTAGCTCAGGATTGCGAAAATTTCGGTGCACAAGGAATTACGGTCCATCCACGTCCGGACGAACGACATATCAAATACAGTGACGTGTACGCGTTGAAACCTCTTATCAGGACAGAATTTAACATTGAAGGGTATCCCTGTAACAATTTTATAGACCTGGTATTAAAGGTGAAGCCGACACAGGTTACACTGGTTCCGGATGCACCCGATGCCGTCACCTCCAATGCCGGCTGGGATGTAAAGGCAAACTTCGACCTGCTGAGTGAACTGGTCGATACCTTCACCGCACAGGGAATCCGCACCTCTATCTTCGTAGGAACCGACCTGGCCAACATCGAACTGGCGGCAAAAACAGGCACCGACCGCATCGAGCTGTATACAGAGCCTTATGCAACCAATTACCCGGTGAACAAGGAAGAAGCCGTCGCGCCTTTCGTTGCTGCCGCACAACTAGCAAAGAATCTGGGAATGGGAGTCAATGCAGGCCATGACCTGAGCCTGGAAAACCTGGCCTGGTTCAGTCAGAACATACCCTGGCTGGAAGAAGTATCCATCGGCCATGCCCTGATCTGCGATGCGTTGTATCACGGATTACAGGAAACCATTTCATTATACAAAGCATGCTTGCAACAATAATAACGAACTAATATTAACGAATAAGTATACAAATCTATGAGCATTTTACTTTCCCTACAAGCAGTAGGGGCACAGACAGCAGAGCAGATGCCGGATCTGACGGCAGTAACAGTCCCCACTGAAGCAGAGATCAATGTAATAGACCTTGCGTTCAAAGGAGGGTGGATCATGATTGTACTATTGCTGTTATCCTTAATGGCAAGTTACATCTTTATCCAGCGTTTATTAGTTATCCGCCGTGCGGGTAAAGAAGATCAGAATTTCATGAACCGTATCAAAGACTATATCCACGAAGGGAAAGTCGATTCGGCACTGAATCTGTGCCGCAGCACCAATACCCCTTCTGCCCGTATGATCGAAAAGGGTATCACCCGCCTGGGCCGCCCGATGAACGATGTACTCGTTGCTATCGAAAACGTGGGTAACCTGGAAATTGCGAAACTCGAAAAAGGCTTCCCGCTGATCGCTACGACAGCTGCCGGAGCTCCTATGTTGGGTTTCCTCGGAACGGTAACCGGTATGGTACGCGCCTTCTTCGATATGGCGAATGCCGGAACGAACGTAGACGTTTCCTTACTGTCAGGAGGTATTTATGAAGCACTTGTAACAACCGTCGGTGGTCTGGTAGTCGGTATCATCACCCTGTTCGCTTACAACTACCTGGTTTCTCAGGTCGACAACGTGGTGAACAAGATGGAAGCCCGCACCATGGAATTTATGGATTTATTGAACGAACCGGCTAATTAACAAAGCGAATGGCACTAAAACGAAGAACAAAAGTAAACGAAGCCTTCAGCATGGCATCCATGACCGACGTCATATTCCTGCTGTTGATCTTCTTTATGGTCACCTCTACGGTAGTCATTCCGAATGCCATCAAGGTAACATTGCCGCAGGCGAAGAAGCAGACGGCAGCCAAACCGCTCACGCGGGTTACCATCGATGCCAACCTGAATTACTACGTAGCATTCGGTAACCAACGGGAAACGCAGGTCACGTTCGACGAGATCACCCCGTTCCTGCAAGACAGTTACGCAAAAGAGCCCGAAATGTTCGTCGCCCTTTATGCAGACGAGACAGTTCCTTATAAAGAAATCGTAAAGATCCTGAACATAGCGAACGAAAATAAATTCAAGATGGTGCTTGCCACCCGTGCGCAGAAATAACAGATATGAAATTCAACAAAGATGACATATACAGTATAACCGGTTCGGTCGCATTCCACCTAGCGATCTTCCTGATCCTGTTGTTCACGGTACTACGTACGGAAATTCCGGAAGAAGACGGGGGTGTCCTTGTCAACTTCGGGAATGTAAACTCCGCCGCCGGTACCTTCGAACCTAAATACACCGGACAGGAACTGCCCCAGGAGACGACCACTCCTCCACCTCCACCCACTCCGCCGGTAGAAACACCGAAAGAGGAAGTGATCACGCAGGACATCGAAGAAAGTGTTGCCATAGCAGACGCTAAGAAGAAAGAAGAGCAACGCAAGAAAGAAGAAGAGCGTAAACGGAAAGAGGAAGAGGATCGCCGCAAACGGGAAGAGGCCGAAAAAAAACGCCTGGAAGAAGAACGTCGCAAGAAAGAGCAGGCCATCAGCAACCGTGTAGCCGGAGCATTCGGCATCGGCGGCGCTGAAGGGAACAGCCAGGGCGATGCAGAAAGCGGTGCAGGCAACCAGGGAAGTCCGTTCGGCAACTCCGACCACGGAGCTAACGAAGGCGTAGGAGGTTACGGTTCATTCAACCTGAACGGTCGTTCTATCGGAGCCGGAGGCTTGCCCCGCCCCGCTTACACGATCCAGGAAGAAGGAAAGATCGTGATCAACATTACGGTAGACCCGAAAGGGAATGTGATATTTGCAGAAATAGGAAGAGGTACCAACATCGACAACGCTTCCATGCGTAAGAGTGCCCTGGATGCCGCCAAACGTGCGAAGTTCAACAGCATCAGCGGAGCGAACAACCAGAGCGGTACGATCACCTACGTATACAAATTGAAATAGTTTTACTAACAAATATATAGAGGATGTGCGATAACTGGAAATCAGATATCAGCACTTCCTTTATTTTTTATTAAACACTTAAATTTATACAGTTATGATAACGCAATTATTAAAAATACCACCAGCATTGTCCGAAGAGACCGTCAAGTGTAAATTCACTCAATTAGCTGATTTATTATTCAATGAGTATGAAATAATAAAAGGAGAAAAAACATATGACTTCCTTGAAATAGAATTTTATTTTTATAGTAATAACCATCCAGATATCACGACATACAAAAGAAATATGCAAGCAGGCAGATGGCACACACATTTAAGTGGTATAGATATTTCTTTTGAGAGCAATACAGAATATTTTGGAGGCATTCTAATTAGAAGCATTATAGATAATAACAGAAAAGTCATCAATGGGCCTTTATGTACTCTATTTGAACTTTTTGATAATATTGATATAAAAGGAAGTAACGAAAACATTCCTCAACTCCAAAAAAAAGATAATCATAATAACATTCAAATCGAAACTACAACTCGTTTCAATATAAACTCAGGGAAATATAAAGACTGGGAATATCGTTTTTACAATGCATCCCAAGACATCAAATGGAAATCAAGCTATTCAGCAAACCCAACACATAGCAAACACCCTCAATAAAAGAAAATACAATGTATTACAATTATTTCATAACAACTATTATTATATTAAGCTTCTGTTCATTTTCCTCATCAGTAAAATCAGAACATATTGAAGAAAAGTATATATTGATTGAGGGAAAATCGGCTTATGACTCATTTAACTTTAAAGGAAAATCAACAGTTATCATAGGCTCTTTAGGAATGGAGTTTGTAACTAGTTATGTAAAAGATGAAGAATATCTCCGAATAGAATCAGAACCTAGTAATCTTTTGCTTAAAGTACAATCAAAAGATACAATCATAGGTGAAGGATTCGCTTCCGGCATTTATATTAAAGAATATTTATGGAAACAAGATCAAGCCTTAAGACAAAAGACACACCAATCCGAACCTATTGAAACTAAACAAACAGCTGCACTTTCTATCAAAAATAAAAAAAGGGAAGAAGAACATTGCAAGAAAGAGCCGGTCATTAATAATCGTATTGCCGGAGCATTTGGTATCGGCGGTACTGAAAGTAATAGCCAAGAAAATATAGACCACGTTACAGGTAACCAAGGAAGTCCGTTCGGTAACTCCGACCACGAAACCAATGAAAACGTAGGTGGTTACGGTTCATTAAACTTGAACGGTCGTTCTATCGGAGCCGGAGGCTTACCCCGCCCCGCTTACACGATCCTGAAAGAGGGTAAGATTATAATCAACATAACTGTAGATCCAAAAGGAAATGTTATATTTGCAGAAATAGGAAGAGGTACCAACATCGACAACGCTTCCATGCGTAAGAGTGCCCTGGATGCCGCCAAACGTGCTAAGTTCAACAGCATCAGCGGAGCAAACAACCAGAGCGGTACAATCACCTATGTATATAAACTTAAATAAAGGAAGTAATATGAAGAAAGCAATTGTATTTTTAGCCAACGGCTTCGAAGAAATGGAAGCCCTGGGCACAGTCGATATCCTGCGTCGCGGAGGTATCGAAGTAACAACTGTTTCCATCACTGACAATCCTGTTGTAACAGGGGCACACAATGTTCCGGTTACTGCCGATACGACGCTGGGAAAAGCAGACCTTGCCGGAGCCGATGCGCTTGTACTGCCCGGTGGCATGCCCGGGGCATCCAACCTGAACGACTCGGAACCGGTAAAAGAAGCCTTATTGCAGCAATACCGTGAAGGCCGCACCATAGCCGCCATCTGTGCAGCTCCGATGGTACTGGGCGGACTGGGCCTGTTGAAAGGCCGTAACGCTACCTGCTATCCCGGATTCGAACCGAAGCTGATCGGCGCCAATGCGACCGGCGAGATCGTGGAAGTTTCCGACAACGTCATCACCGGCAAAGGTCCGGGACTGGTCATGGATTTTGCCCTGGCTATCATTACAGCCCTCAAAGGAGAAGCCGTAGCTGAAGAGGTTGCCGCAGGACTATTGATTTAATCATCTGAAATAATATTTAAGAGCCGTGATATTTCTATACATATCACGGCTTTTTTTGTATGTTTGCAGCCGTTTTAGCAAAAGGTAAAAAGATGAACAATAATTTGAAAGGATTCGCATACGGCATTGCCACTTCGGCTACATTCGGTTTGATACCATTATTTACTCTGCCGCTTATGGCGAAAGGGATGCAGTTCGATTCGATCCTGTTCTATCGTTTTCTTTTTGCGTCGATAGCTCTTATCGGTATCATGGCAGTGAAAAAAGAATCCATGCGCATCGATAAAAGAGATATTCCCGTACTGATCCTGCTCGGCTTCTTTTACACAGCATCCGCCATGTTCCTTTTCTGGGGATATAATTTCATGTCGGCAGGGATAGCCACTACATTACATTTCACCTATCCGATATTCGTCACCCTTGTCATGCTGGTATTTTTCCGCGAAAAGACATCGTGGGTCACGCTGCTGGCGATCTGCCTGGCAATCTGCGGAGTCGCACGCCTGTCTATCAACGAGGGGGAAATGAAGCTGAGCGCATTGGGGGTCTTTATCGTACTGCTGTCGGCTGTCGGTTACGCCCTCTATATCACTACGGTCAATAAATCGAGAGTACACAATATGACAGGGAGGAAACTGACGTTCTATGTATTCATTGTCAGCACCCTCCTGTTTGCCGTTAAAGCAAGTACCAACGAAGGTATCCAGCCCATCCCCGACGCCGTGTCGGTAGTCAACCTGATATTGCTGGCCGTTGTCCCGACCGTCATCTCCAATATCACACTCGTACTCGCCGTCCATAATATCGGCGGGACACTCACAGCCGTACTGGGGGCAATGGAGCCTGTCACCGCCGTTTTCGTCGGCGTGCTGGTGTTCGGCGAACCGTTCACATTCAATCTGGCTACCGGTATTCTGCTTATTATCATTGCCGTAACGATGATCATCCTCTCCAAAACAATACAAAAAACCTTGCGTAGTTTACGCAGGACACTGATCCGTTAAAGATAACTTCCGGTCGTCTATAAAAAAATAAAAAGGGCAGTGTCATATAAAAGACGCTGCCCTTTTTATTTTATCTGTTTTTATCAGATTACCCTTTCACGATCTCTTCTTTTTCCTTGTCCCAATACATCGTACGTCCTTCCAGATAAGCATGTGTACCCATGTGGGCGGTCATGGCTTCCTGGAATGCAGCATCGATGTTACAGCTGGGTTGTTTTCCCTGGCGGATACATTCCAGCCATTCGCGGATATGGAGGTGAGTCGTGTCGTAACGCTTACCGCTTACATATGTATAAAGCAGACCGCGTTGAGCGAAGTACAACTCCGTAGGCGACGTAATGGCATCCACCGAATTTTGTCCCGGTATATAGGTATAGAACGGTTCGTTCGGTTTGATGATCCCCTTGTCGATCTTGTCTTTATAAATCTCGGAAGCAGGATCGGCTTTCAAAGTGATCGTATTGGACAATTCCATCTGGGCATCGTGTCCCATGATCACTTTTCCACGCGGACGGTTGCTTGCCAACGTGGCACTATACAACATCGTCATATCGCGGTCAGGAAATTCAAAGGTGGTCTGCAATACATCCGGCACGGTACGTCCGTCCTTGAAGAAATAGACACCACCGGAAGAGGTAGCCGAATGAGGGATACCTACACCGAATATCTGGTTGATCGCATCATATTCGTGTGTCAGCAAGTCACCGCTCAGTCCCGTACTGTAATCCCACCAGCAACGCCAGCGGAAGAAACGTTCCAGGCTGAACTTGTCGCGGGGATCAGGACCGATATACCGCTGCAGGTTGTTCGATGTCATATAGTCGGTATATTCCTTGATACGTTCTTCCGGTCCCTCGAACTGTTTCCAGTCGATCGTATCGGGAGAAGCACCTTCTATCAGCGGATAGACCCAGGCTCCGTTCGGATCGTTACGGTTGGTACAAACCTCGATCAACGAAACTTTACCGATCAGCCCCTTGTCGATGATCTCCTTGGCACGGATATAACTGTCGGTCTGTCGTCCCTGATGGCCTAACTGGAACACGATACCGGTCTCCTTCACCACCTGACGAACCGCATACGTTTCGGGAACCGTCCATGAAAGCGGTTTCTCTACATAGACATGCTTACCGGCTTTGGCTGCTTCCATCGCCATCGTACTGTGCCAATGGTCGGGAGTAGCAATGATCACGGCATCGATATCGTCTGCCGCCAACAATTCTTTATAGGTTCTGTAACGTGTCGGACGTTTACCGAACTTGCCGTTCGAACCTTCCCTGTGAATATTAGAAGCCGTCAGTGCAGCCGCTTCGCCATACACATCGAAAATATCGCATACGCCGGTCACTTCGATATTCAGGTCGTCCTGTTCCAGGAACTGCTCGTAACGTTTATCTTTACTATCATTTTTAGCCCCTTCGATCAATCCGTCGATCCAGGAAGGTTCGGCAAAACCTGCCGCACGCATCAACTGTTTACCGCGGATACCGAAACCGATCATCCCGATACGTATCTTTTTCCCATCCGGCTGGGCGGGAATCATACGATGTTCCTGATCGAAACGGAAAGCGCTACCCAGGCTCTTCGCTTCCTTATCGTGTTTCTGTTTCCTGTAGACGCCATAACCCAACGCCCCCAGCACAGGGATGGTTGCCAATGTTTTCAGGGCATTACGACGGCCTTCCGATTCAGGCCCTTTATTATCTTTCGGAGTATTGTTATTGTTCTCTGTTGCCATGATATTACATTAATTTGAGTTTAGACAATAAGGGGATCGCCTTTTTCAGGTAACGGTCCAGCCCGATAATATGAGAGGTGGGGAAAGCCAACAATACCGCCAGCGCAGCCATCTCGACCAGATTCTTGTCTATCCACAGATATGAACCTTCAAACGGCATCATATATTGTGCACCGATAAAAGAAGGGTGGGAAAGGTAATAAAACGCAAGCAATATCATTGCTCCGATAGAAGAGAGTTTGCTGAAAGCACCTGTTATCAGTCCGAGACCGATTAACAGCAGCGCCCATTCGTTCAGCACATTAACCATGTTCATCATAGCCGGATCACTAGCCAATCCAGCAAAAAAGTCAGACATAAAACCTTTGGAATCCAGGAGGTAAGGAAGCGATGTCCATTTAGGATTCAGGATCTTCACCAGTCCTTCGTAGGCAAAATGCCAGCCAATGAATAATCGCAGGACAACCATCGCGGTCAGCTGCGCAGAAGTGTAAGAATCTTTCTGTATCATTTCATGTATTTGATTTAACCTCGCAAATATAGGGATAAAATCCGGAGATAAAAGAAATGAAAAGATTTATGATACTACAACTTGCTACATTTAACCAAAATTTTGCTGCTATCGGCTAGTGTCGTAGCAAAAAGATACACATTTCCCCCATCCGTTATCTTTGTTCGTTTGCGTAATTCTTCGACGGACAACGGAAAATTGCGGACAGTCATATTCGCCTGAGGGATGTCTTTGGATAAACTTTTACATAGTTTTCCGGAAAAAGGATAGACCTCCTCGACAACGAAACATCTGCCGGGAAAGTCTTCGACCACGGTATCCGAGGTGTAGAGATGGCTGCTTACATGCAGTTTCGCCAATCCAAAACGGACAGCCACACTCTTAAAAGCTCCGGCTTTCAGTAAAGAAGCATTGGGTTCGTAAAAGAAACGACCGATCCGATCCGCCAACTGTAAAATCTCGGAACGTTCATCCTGTAATGTAAAAGCAAAAGCCTCCTCCCTCCCACTGCTATCATAATTAATACAATGGATAACCGGTGACATGACAGCAGTTACGCGTTCAGCAACACGTTCCATAACAAATAAAAGTTCCTTACATTCATTCTTTACGGACAGGACATGTACCTCTGTCGTCCCAGGCAGCAATTCGAGGGTTTGCCGAATATCGGCCATGGGGGATAACTTCGCTATTACTTTGGGAGCATGCCGGAAGAGTTCGGGTAAAAGTGCCGGTAAATCCGGTTCGCAATCCTGCAAGGCATAAACACGCTTATTGCCTTCACCGCGACGGGCCGGATCGATATAAAAGGCATCGACCCGGGGTAAACGGGAAGCCAATTCCGAACTGTCGCCTTCCACAACAGTGATATTATCAACCCCAAGGGCGGAAAAATTATTGCGCGCCGCATCACAGTAGGCGGGGAAACGTTCTATATAGGTGATCTGGCGGGCTTTTCGGGAGAAATAATAACTGTCGATTCCCAAACCGCCGGTCAGATCGCATAAGGTATCGCTTTCAGCAACCAGCCGTTGTTTATACAAAGCCGTCTGCTCGGACGAACATTGTTCGGCGGATATCTTCGAAGGAAACAACAAGGCATCGTTGGCATACCATGAAGGTAACTTCTCCCTGATCTGGCGACGGGCAGCAATCTGGTCTGCCGCAAAAGGAACATCGATCGAGGGATAGCGGGAAGCACTCAACAAGAGACGAGTCAGATCATCCCCTGCATGCTCTTTTACAAATTTCCGGAACTCTTCAGTCTGTTTCATTCCGCAAAGATAAGAAGAATTACCGTATGTAGATTTTTTCAAAAAAAAGTAGCGAATCATTTGCAGTTTGTCAGAGAATATCTATATTTGCTGCCGTAATAACAAAAAAGCAATGAGAACATTTATAGTAAATACATTTTGGTGGTGGCGCTCTTTACTCCTCAAACGGTCGTAAGGAACGCAGTCCTGTGTATATACTAAATCAAGATATCATAGAAAGGTCTGTCGCACTTGCGACAGGCCTTTTTTCTTTTAAAGCATTTTACGGAATACAATTAAAACAACATAGCAAAAAGATGAAAACGTATCAAGTTGACAAAAACGGTTATTATGGAGAGTTCGGCGGAGCGTATATCCCCGAGATACTTCACCAGTGTGTCGAAAAGTTACAGAACACATATCTGGAAGTACTGGAAAGTGAGAGTTTCAAACAGGAGTTCAATCTGTTACTCCGCGATTATGTAGGCCGCCCCTCTCCCCTTTACCTGGCCAAACGGTTAAGCGAAAAGTACGGCTGCAAGATCTATCTGAAACGGGAAGACCTGAATCATACGGGTGCCCATAAGATCAATAACACGATCGGGCAGATCTTGCTGGCACGCCGCATGGGTAAAACACGTATCATCGCAGAAACAGGCGCCGGACAGCATGGAGTAGCAACTGCTACCGTTTGCGCCCTGATGAACATGGAGTGTATTGTCTATATGGGTAAAACGGACGTGGAACGCCAGCATGCCAATGTACAGAAGATGGAGATGCTCGGTGCAACGGTCGTTCCGGTCACTTCCGGCAACATGACCCTGAAAGACGCGACGAACGAAGCGATCCGCGACTGGTGTTGTCATCCTTCCGATACGTATTATATCATCGGGTCTACTGTAGGCCCTCATCCTTATCCCGATATGGTTGCACGCCTGCAATCCGTTATCAGCGAAGAGATAAAAAAACAATTACAGGAAAAAGAAGGACGGGATCATCCGGATTATCTGATCGCTTGTGTAGGGGGAGGCAGTAATGCTGCCGGGACCATTTACCATTTTGTCGATGACGAACGAGTGAAGCTCGTGCTGGCGGAAGCCGGAGGAAAAGGGATTTGTTCGGGTCAAAGTGCCGCTACTATCCAACTGGGAAAGAAAGGGATTATCCACGGGGCACGGACCCTGGTGATGCAAAACGAAGACGGGCAGATAGAAGAACCTTATTCGATCTCCGCCGGACTGGATTATCCGGGCATCGGTCCGATCCATGCGAATCTTTCCGTTACTCACCGGGCTTCTATCCTGGCTGTCGACGACGATGAAGCATTGGAAGCGGCTTTCGAGCTGACACGGCTGGAAGGAATCATTCCTGCATTGGAAAGTGCGCATGCGCTGGGAGCACTCAGTAAGGTGAACTTCAAACCGGAAGACGTAGTGGTATTGACCGTTTCCGGACGTGGAGATAAAGATATGGATACGTATATTGAATACAAAAACAGAAAGTAACCGATGAAAAATTATCATTTCAAAACTATAAGCAAGCAGGTATTAGGCGACCTGCATACTCCCGTAAGTATTTATCTGAAAGTACGGGATATCTACCCGGAGTCGGCATTACTGGAAAGTTCCGACTTTCATGGAAATGAGAACAGCCTTTCTTTCATTGCTCTCTGTCCGCTAGCCAGTATCGGTATCAACAACGGAGAGAGTACAGCGGTTTTCCCCGACGGAAGCCGGGAGGTCACCCCTCTTACAGAAAATTACAATGTGGCAGATGCGATGAATGCCTTCCTTAGCCGTTACAGCATTGAAGGGGCGGATAAAAAAGTTTGCGGATTATTCGGTTACACGGCATTCGACGCAGTCCGTTACTTTGAAAATATCCCGGTGATGGAAGCTCACCACGAAGAGAACGATGCTCCCGATATGCTATACATTTTATATAAATACATCCTTGTATTCAACCATTTCAAAAACGAACTGACACTGGTCGAACTGCTGCAGGAAAACGAACAAAGCAACCTGCAGGAAATAGAGACACTGATCGAAAACCGTAACTATGCCTCCTATAACTTCCAGACTTCCGGACCGGAGACGTCTCCCATCACCGACGAAGAATACAGAGCATCGGTTCGCGAAGGGATCAAACATTGTCTGCGCGGCGATGTCTTCCAGATCGTACTCAGCCGTCGTTTCGAACAACCGTTCAAAGGGGATGATTTTAAAGTATATCGTGCATTGAGAAGTATCAACCCTTCGCCTTACCTGTTCTATTTCGACTTCGGCGGCTTCCGTATCTTCGGTTCCTCTCCTGAAACGCATTGCAAAGTGACGGACAGTCATGCCAGTATCGACCCGATCGCCGGAACAGCTTTCCGTACCGGAAATGTAGCCCTGGATAAACAGCGTACCGAAGCACTGCTTGCAGACCCGAAAGAGAATGCCGAACATGTGATGCTGGTAGACCTCGCCCGCAACGACCTGAGCCGTAATGCTCACAACGTACAGGTCGATTTCTATAAAGAAGTACAATACTACAGCCATGTGATCCATTTAGTTTCCCGTGTCAGCGGTGAAATAAACATCGACAGCAATCCGGTGAAAACATATATCGACACCTTTCCGGCAGGAACCCTCAGCGGTGCCCCGAAAGTGCGTGCCATGCAACTGATCACGGATATCGAGAAACACAACCGGGGAGCCTACGGCGGTTGTATCGGATTTATCGGCCTGAACGGCGATCTCAATCAGGCGATCACCATCCGTACATTCGTAAGCCGCGGCAACGTATTATATTACCAAGCAGGTGCCGGTATCGTAGCCAAAAGCAACGACGAACGGGAATTGCAGGAAGTGAACAACAAGCTGGGCGCTTTGAAAAAGGCAATCGACCTGGCAGAAAAACTGAAGAATTGAAAACAAACAACATTATGAGCAAGATATTATTATTCGATAATTACGATTCCTTCACTTATAATTTATTACACATTCTGAAGGAACTAGGTGCAGATGTTGAAGTACACCGCAATGATAAAATATCACTGGAAGAAGTGGACCGTTTCGACAAGATACTCCTTTCACCCGGTCCCGGCATTCCCGAAGAGGCAGGTATCCTGCTTCCTCTGATCCGCAGATATGCCCCGACAAAAAGCATCCTGGGTGTTTGCTTGGGTGAACAAGCCATCGGCGAAGCTTTCGGAGCAACCCTGATCAATCTGACAGACGTACACCACGGTGTTTGTTCCGATATAAAAGTAATAGCTAAAGAACCGCTGTTCGCCGGACTGGAACCCGGATTTCGTGCCGGACGTTATCACTCCTGGGTCGTATCACGCGAGAATTTTCCTGATTGCCTGGAAATAACAGCCGAGGATATGGAAGAGAAACAGATCATGGCTTTACGCCACCGTACTTACGACGTAAGGGGTATTCAGTTCCATCCGGAATCCGTACTGACTCCCAAAGGAAAAACTATCATAGAAAATTGGTTGAACACAGTTTCACTATGAAGAAACACTTGTTTCTACAGTATGAAACAGTTGTTTCATTAAGGTGAAACAAACAACACCTCTAGAGATAATTTATAAAAGAAGAAGAGTTATGAAAGATATATTATACAGATTATTCGAACATCAGTATCTGGGACGGGATGAAGCACGGCAGATACTTCAAAATATGGCGGCCGGACAATATAACGATTCACAGATTGCCAGCCTGATCACCGTCTATCTGATGCGTAACATCGCCGTAGAGGAATTGAGCGGATTCCGCGAAGCACTGCTCGAAATGCGGGTTCCGGTCGATCTGTCGGATTACAAGCCTATCGACATTGTCGGGACAGGCGGCGACGGTAAAAACACGTTCAATATAAGTACAGCCTCCTGCTTTGTTGTTGCGGGAGCGGGTTACAATGTGGTAAAACATGGTAACTACGGAGCAACTTCCGTCAGTGGGGCAAGTAACGTCATGGAGCAACATGGCGTGAAGTTCACGAACGATATCGACAAACTGCGTCAGAGCATGGACGCCTGCCATATCGCTTATCTGCATGCTCCGCTGTTCAACCCGGCATTAAAGGCTGTAGCTCCGGTACGTAAAAGTCTGGGAGTACGTAGTTTCTTCAATATGCTCGGCCCGCTGGTAAATCCGGTAATGCCTGCTTATCAGCTGCTAGGTGTATATAACCTGCCATTACTCCGCCTGTACAGCTATACTTATCAGGAAAGCGGAACACGCTTTGCAGTCGTTCACAGCCTGGACGGGTTCGATGAAATATCGCTGACGACAGAGTTTAAGGTTGCTATGCCGGAGAAAGAAAAGCTTTATACACCGGAAATGCTGGGCTTCACCCGTTGTACGGAAGCGGACCTCGACGGAGGCCAGACTGTCGAAGATGCCGCCCGCATTTTCGATAGTGTAATGCACAACACGGCAACCCCGGCACAAAAGAATTGCGTAATCGCTAATTCCGCTTTTGCCATCCAGGTAATCTGCCCTGAAAAGAAGATAGAAACCTGTATCGACGAAGCCCGCGAATCGTTGGAAAGCGGTAAGGCTCTAGCAACATTAAAGAAGTTTATTTCATTAAACAATTAACTATGAAAGATATATTACAAGACATCATAGCCAACAAACGCATTGAAGTAGACCGCCAGAAACAAGCCGTCCGTCTTCAAACTCTGCTGGCATTGGGCGGTGAGCGTCTGGAACGTACCACTTACTCGATGCGTGCGTCACTGGCGGCTTCCTCATCCGGTATCATCGCCGAGTTCAAACGCAAAAGTCCGTCAAAGGGTTGGTTACATCCTGATGCAGCCGTTGCAGAGGTAATCCCTGCCTATAAGGAAGCCGGGGCATCGGCCTGTTCTATCCTCACCGACCCGCAGTTCTTCGGCGGTTCGCTGGGTGACCTGTGCGCGGCACGTAAACTGGTCGATATCCCACTGTTGCGGAAAGATTTTATCATCGATGAATACCAGCTTTATCAAGCCCGCGTCATGGGGGCCGATGCCGTTCTGCTGATCGCCGCCTGCCTCAC
This sequence comes from Parabacteroides sp. AF18-52, assembly GCF_003479145.1. NCBI lineage: Bacteria > Pseudomonadati > Bacteroidota > Bacteroidia > Bacteroidales > Tannerellaceae > Parabacteroides > Parabacteroides sp. AF18-52. The sequence continues at coordinate 375,831 of NZ_QUGR01000003.1, read as the reverse complement.
ACCGGACCAATGTCTGGAGCTGGCAGAACTGGCACACACACTGCAACTGGAGACCCTACTGGAAATCCACAGCGAAGCAGAGTTGGATTATCTGAATCCGCATATCGACATGCTGGGGGTGAACAACCGCAACCTCGGAACCTTCCACACGGATGTAGCGAACTCTTTCCGCCTGGCAGAGAAAATACAGGAGATAGTCAAAGAAAAGGACCTTGCTCCTCTTCTGGTCTCAGAAAGTGGTATTTCATCTACAGAGACAGTCTCTCAATTACGTGAAGCCGGTTTCCGAGGCTTCCTGATCGGCGAAACATTTATGAAAACCGAGCAACCGGGCGAAACCCTGGCTGCCTTTATCGGAGGTCTGCCATGCTGATCAAAGTCTGTGGCATGAGGGATCCGGAAAATATCCGGCAGGTGGCAATGACAGGGATCGATTGGATGGGATTCATCTTTTACGCTCGCTCCGCTCGCTCAATTGACAGTAGACAGTGGACAGTGGACAGTTTAAAGAAAACTGACAGCCCCTCCAACTGTCAACTGTCAACTGTCATCTGTCAACTTAAAAGAGTCGGTGTCTTCGTCAATGCGACTCCCGAATACATGATGGAAACAGCCAATCTGTATAAACTCGACTATTTACAGTTGCATGGTAATGAATCACCTGACACATGTTACGCACTGCAAAAGCGGGGTTATGCAATCATCAAAGCATTCTCTATCGCTTCGGCCGACGACCTGACTTGCACGACCGAATATGAAGAACGTACCGACTATTTCTTGTTCGACACCAAATGCAACAGTTATGGTGGTTCCGGTAAACAATTCGACTGGTCGGTACTAGCTTCTTACAAAGGAAACACACCGTTCCTGCTCAGCGGTGGTATCGCCCCTGACAGTGTAGATGCCGTCAGGAATTTCCGGCATCCCCAACTGGCAGGCATCGACCTGAACAGTGGGTTTGAGACCGAACCGGGCATGAAGGATGCAGAAAAGATAAAAACGTTTATAGATAAGATAAAGAAATAATAAAAAGATAAGGATATGAATCGTATTACAAACTTATTCGAAACAAAAAAGAACGGCATCCTGTCCGTTTATTTTACAGCCGGTTATCCGCAGTTGAACGATACGGTAACCATTCTGAAAGAGTTGGAAGCAAAAGGCATTAATATGGTTGAAGTGGGTATCCCCTTCTCCGACCCGATGGCTGATGGTCCTGTGATCCAGGAAGCTGCAACCCAGGCTTTGCGCAACGGCATGTCACTCCACCGCCTGTTCGACCAGTTGAAGGATATACGGAAAGAAGTTCAAATGCCGCTGGTATTGATGGGATACCTCAATCCTATTATGCAATTCGGCTTCGAGGCGTTCTGTAAGAAGTGTGTGGAAGTTGGTATAGACGGTGTGATCATCCCCGACCTCCCATTCGCCGATTATATGTCCGACTACAAAGAAACAGCCGATCGCTACGACCTGAAACTGATCATGCTGATCACTCCGGAAACTTCCGAAGACCGTATCCGCCTGATCGACGAACATACTTCCGGCTTTATTTATATGGTATCGAGTGCCGCCACTACCGGAGCACAACAGAGTTTCGACGATCAGAAGCAAGCATACTTCCGCCGTATCAACGCAATGAACCTGCAGAATCCCCGTTTAGTTGGTTTCGGCATCTCCAACAAAGCAACTTTCGATGCAGCATCCTCCAACTCTTCCGGTGCCATCATCGGCAGTAAGTTTATTCAATTGCTGAAAAGTGAAAAGACTATTCCCGACGCGGTAGATAAATTGTTGGAAGCATTAAAAAAATAAATGTCTGCTGAAGGATATATCTCTTACAGAAAGCCGATGGGTATCCATTGATAAAGTATCCCCATCGGCTTTTGCTTGCAAAAACATTATCAAGGTTACACGAATTTTCCGGTCAATCTTCTACTGATCAGAATCCACTCCTACCATCTGACCAAAGCCAATAAACAGGTTCATTTATCAGAACAAAACTTCATCGTATTTTCCTCTTAACTGAATACGCTTTTCGCAGTGCTCATCGAGCCATGCCTGAGCTTCTTCTGCCAGTTGATAGGGCATTATCAATATAAACCTGCGGTATCACCAGTAAGAATAAACTTATCACCGACAGCGAAATTGATGTCTCCAGGAACTTTCAATGCATTTTCCAGTTCGTTTACCTTTAGCTTAAATTGCTTCAGTTCATTATTCCAACTGCCTTAAACACTGTGTAAGTTCACCTCTACAGCGATTTGAATGATATTCAACTTTACTCTGTTACATGAAAAGGCATATTGCAAGCATCTACAGCAGCTTGTTGACAGATTCTAAAATTATTTTCAGTAACAGAAATACTTCCAAGTAGTCTCAAAAATGGAGTATCAAAAATCTGAATATCGTAAACGGGAGCTATTAATGCCTGAAAGAATGTACAGGAGGCAGTATATATTCCTACTCCTTGATCCAGATGGCGAAAATCACGGGTAATATCTAACGGGGGATTATCAAGAGGAGTATTCCTTAAATTCTGAATCGCGGTACCAATCGGTACTACAATATCTATATCGGATTGACCCATCATTATTTTAGTCGCATTGATGATATCGTAGTACATCTTCATTTGATTATATCCATACTTGCCAAAAATTTCCTCTGTACATCCGGTTCCATATGCCCAAGACATTTGCCAAACAAAAACCGGCGTAGAGTTTTTACATTCTTTTTTTGCTATATCAATCAAATTGGAAAGATAAGGTTGATACGTTTGAAATCTTCCAGCCTCATTAGATACTTGTTGAAAGGTTATGATATCCCAATCTGCATACTGTAAAGCTTGTTTCAATGTGGATTTTTCCGATATTGTTTTCCATTTCAAATGATCATCAGTTATCTGATAGTATCCTTCGGAAGAATTATTCATGTAGTTATTATAATATTGTTTCAGATATCCACCACCAATGAGTAGGCGTCCAATACAAATATTATTTATACCTGCCGATTGAATGATATTAGGTAATATATTTGTTGCATCCTCCGTAAAGCTATTTCCTATACATAATATTTTTAAAGATTTAGGATGTACCGGGAGTGGTTGCTTATCATGGTTAGTCAGATTACCATTTTTCTGATTAACAAATCTAAGCAATGTTTTATCGGTAAAATAAAAATAAAAGAAATTGGGTGACTGTACTATATTTTTAATTGCAGGAGCATCCGGAGCATCCAGCGGCATATTTACCGCTATGTTTGTCCTCCCCTCATTTATTATCCAATTTCCTTTAGTGTCTACATCTATAGACCGTAATTCTGCATTTGTATTGCTCGCCTTTATATTTGTATTTTTTCCATTTATACACCAATAGCTCTTTTCTATCTTTGTATAAAAGAGACCCTTACTTAATACAAAATCAACCTCACTATTATCACTGAATACTATTTTATAGGAACCAGACATTTCTTTAATATCCCGTATGGATAATCCTTTTTGTAAAGCTTGCAGTAGATATTCCGGTGTAATTTTTAAAATTTCATCATTACTATCATCTTTTTTTGAACATGATACGTTCAAAATGAAAAATAGGATAAACAAAATATAAACTTTCATGCTTGTGTGTTTTAGAATACAAATATATAATACTAATTGATTTTCTAAGATTTCTCAACAAAGTAAATAGTTTAAACAATCAATGATTTAACAAAACCACCTAAATAAATTGCTATTTATTAAAAAATAAATCACCGAGCAGTTAAACTATACCCATTGAGTTGCTTAAAGGGAGATTCTCCATCAGATTGTGTAAATAGAAAACTATGTGATTCTTCGAGAGCACTGAAAAGGTCTCTTCATTTAGCGTATCCTTCTACTGATATGCTAAAATTTCATTTTGTATGCTTCACGGAGTCTTTAAAAGTGTTTTCATTGGATACTGTACGCCCAAGCGTCTTTTTTCTCAGACTAATTTAAGAGCGGAAAGCGAGGGATTCGAACCCCCGGTACAGTTACCCGTACACCGCATTTCGAGTGCGGCCCATTCGACCACTCTGGCAGCTTTCCCGGTCGTTTGCGTGACAAATGTATGAAAAATTTCATACCGTTATCCTCCGGAAGCTCTTTTTTTCAATAAGAATACTACTGTGCAGACCGGTGCGACACTATAGTACTATGAATACTAGCCTTATAGTGTCAATGGGTATAGCACTACTGCACTAAAAAAACAGATACCATAATGCAAAAAGGGAGTAGCCTCCCGGTACTCCCCTCCTATCGTGTTAACGAATTATACGTTATTATTTGAAATAACGATTATATAAACCTTCGAAGCCTTTACCATGGCGAGCTTCGTCCTTACACATTTCATGTACAGTATCGTGGATAGCATCCAGGTTCTGCTGCTTAGCTAACGTTGCGATACGTTTTTTGTCTTCGCATGCACCAGCTTCAGCTTCCATACGTTTTTTCAGGTTCGTTTTTGTATCCCAAACAACGTCACCCAGCAATTCTGCAAACTTAGCTGCATGTTCTGCTTCTTCCCATGCGTAACGCTTGAATGCTTCTGCTACTTCCGGATAACCTTCACGATCAGCCTGACGACTCATAGCCAGATACATACCAACCTCAGTACATTCACCCATAAAGTGAGCGTTCAGCCCTTCAAGGATAACAGGGTCAACACCTTTAGCTACGCCTAATACATGTTCGTCAACAAACTGCAAAGCACCTGTTGTTTCTACCAGTTCTTTGAACTTGCTTTTCGGTTGTTTACATTGCGGACAGAATTCAGGAGCTTCATCACCTTCATGAACATAACCACATACTGTGCAGATCCATTTCTTTTTCATCTTTGTAAAATTTTATTGGTTGTAAAACTATTAGTATATATAATCATTGTTATTTGCTGCGACAAAATTAACCAAACAAATCTAAAAGGCAAATGATCGCCAATAGATATATTCTATCTGTTAATTGATAAAAACTATGGAACTTATTTCAAACGGGAAGTGTTAGATTATAAAACTTACATATATTATGGATACATCAAAGATTAAAAGCCTGTTAGGCGACAAAGCGGAGTATTTACTTGGTCATACCTGCAAAACGATTGACAAATCGCTGATACATATTCCATCTCCTTCAACAGTGGATGATATCTGGATCAATACCGACAGAAATATTCAGACATTAAATAATTTACAGAGGATGCTGGGAAGCGGACGCTTGGCCAATACCGGCTATTTGTCCATTCTTCCGGTAGATCAGGATATAGAACATACGGCAGGTGCTTCATTTGCCCCCAACCCCATCTACTTCGACCCGGAAAATATCGTGAAGCTGGCTATCGAAGGTGGCTGCAATGCAGTAGCTTCCACATTCGGAAACTTAGGAGTAGTGGCACGTAAATATGCACACAAAATCCCGTTCCTCGTAAAACTAAATCATAACGAATTGCTTACTTATCCGAACAGTTACAATCAGGTAATGTTCGGCACGGTCAAAGAGGCTTGGAATATGGGTGCCGCCGCCGTTGGTGCTACGATCTATTTCGGTTCTGCCGAAAGCCGTGACCAATTGGTTGAAATAGCAGATGCATTCGAATATGCCCATGAGTTGGGTATGGCAACTGTCCTCTGGTGCTATTTAAGAAACAATGATTTCAAGAAAGAGGGTGTCGATTATCATGCGGCTGCCGACCTTACCGGACAGGCAAACCATCTGGGCGTTACCATCAAAGCCGATATCGTAAAACAGAAACTGCCGACAAACAACGGAGGTTTTACTGCCATCAACTTCGGCAAAGTGGATAAAAAGATGTACACCGAACTGGCAACCGAACATCCGATCGACCTTTGCCGCTACCAGGTTGCAAACGGTTATATGGGACGTGTCGGACTGATCAACTCCGGCGGCGAATCACACGGAGCTTCCGACCTGAAGGATGCCGTTACTACAGCCGTCATCAATAAACGGGCCGGCGGTATGGGCCTGATCAGCGGACGTAAAGCATTCCAACGCTCCATGAAGGATGGCGTCGAACTGCTACACACCATTCAGGACGTATATCTGGACCCGGAAATTACAATCGCATAAGTAATAACGATTAAATAGAACACCCGGAAAACTCACCATTGATTATGGAATGTTTTTCGGGTGTTTTTTTATTACCTTTGCCCATGTTTTAATGAAGGCAAAATGAAATCAGCAGCTTATAAAGGACACCTGGCCATGCTGGGAGCCAATATTTTGTGGGGATTGATGTCACCGGTATCAAAAGCCGTATTATCTGCAGGTCCTATCAGTGCATTATCGCTTACTACCTTTCGCATGGTAGGGGCGGCAATCGTATTCTGGCTCGCTTCCCTCTTTACGAAAAAGGAACATGTCAATCATCAGGATCTGATGAAGCTATTCTTTGCAGCGCTACTGGGGATCGTACTGAATCAGGGGTCATTCATCTTCGGAGTCTCCCTGACTTCACCGATCAATGCCTCTATCGTCACGACCACAACACCCATCATCACAATGATCATTGCAGCCTTCTACCTGAAAGAACCTGTGACAGGGAAAAAGGTTATCGGTATATTTATAGGAGCTGCCGGAGCGTTATTGCTTATCCTAAGCAGCCAGGGCACCGGTACCGGCGGAGGGAAAAGCAGTAATATATGGGGAGACCTGCTCTGCCTGCTCGCACAGTTCAGTTTCTCATTCTACTTCGTGCTATTCAAAGGATTGATCGGCAAATATTCTCCGATCACATTGATGAAATGGATGTTCACATATGCAACTATCTGTACGATACCGTTCTCCTACAACCACATTGCAGGCATCGACTTCCTACATCTTCCTACTGAATTATATATGGGTATCGCCTATGTCGTACTGGGAGGAACATTCCTGCCCTACTTATTTATCCCTATCGGACAAAACCTGTTGCGCCCGACAGTAGCCTGCATGTATAACTATGTACAACCGATCGTGGCATCCCTGATAGCCGTACTTTGGGGAATGGATACGTTCGGGGTAATGAAAGGTATCGCCGTTGCTCTGGTATTTTCCGGCGTATATATCGTGACACAGAGCAAATCGAGAGCACAACTGGAAGGTTATCAGGCCGCACAGGGCAAGCCTGAATAACCATACCTTATTTAATTTATTCGTTCAGCAACCGGCAATAACTATAAATTGCCGGTTTATTTATATCTCCCTGCTGATATAATCCCGGACGGGAAATACGGTCCCAACGGACAAGAGACCTTACAGCCTCCGGCGAAAGCGAGTACTCCAATTCTTTCCATTTCCTGCCGTCTTCACTATAGGAGAACGAACAATGAACACCCTCCTTCACACTCATCCGGAGATACAAAGAAGAGGCAGGTTGTTTCATATCCGCCAAAACCATCTCCTTTCCGTCATTCACCGCTTTCAACTTCAGACGGTCCGCTTCACAGCCAAGTGTAAGCATGTTCTTGTCATCTCCATACATAACAACCCCTTTCCAACTCTCATTCCGGTTTACAACAGCCGTCTCCAACGTATAATCGGCTGTCACCGGACGAAGACAAAGTGCATTCCCCGTACCTACACCCTGTTTAGGAGAACCGCTCAGTAACAAATTTCCCGCTTTCAGTTCCGTTTTCACATCTGCATACGGATAATTCCAACTCCATTCGGGACGAAGAGCGGTCGCAGTAAAATCATCGGCAAAATCAAAAGCCGGTTTTTGTACACAATCGGTAAACGGCATCGGTTGTACCATGCTGGCATATTCACCCGTAACAAAGTAAGGCCAGTTGTCGCCCCCCATCCTCATTTCCTGCAGATGCGGCTGACGTCCCTGATAAAAATTATTCCCATTGCTGTATGCATGGCAAAGATAAAACATACGCCCGTCAGGAGTTGTCGTCAGCGTACCATGTCCGATAGACAGGATATCTTTTCCTCCATGCAGAATAGGATTACCTTCATACTTCTCATACGGGCCAGCCAACTTTTTGGAACGGGCCACCGCTACCGCATAATCACTATCCGGACCGCAACATCCGTTCACGGAATATATAATGTAATAATACCCGTTCATTTTAAACCAGTGCTGTCCTTCCATACCCCGTCTTTCGTCATCCCGGAGCAAACAGAAAGGTTCCCCATCCAAACGCAGACCGTCGTCGGTCAGTTTACAGGCGAGCAACTCGATCGGACGCTGGTCCAGCCCGTATGCCTTCCAGCTGATATAAAGCTGCCCGTTATCTTCCAGGATAAAAGCGTCGATCGCTTCCTTTCCGAACTCGACAACCGGACCGTAATCCTTGAACTCTCCCGTCGGAGAATCGGCTACAGCCACCCCGATACACGATATATTATCAGACTCTTTACGGGCTGTATAATAAACATACACTTTCCCTTTGTGGTAATACCACTCCGGAGCCCAGAAAGAAGATTTGGTCCAGTCCGGCTTCCGGTCGAATACATGTCCCTCCGGTTTCCAGTTGACCAGATCGGAAGAAGAGAATACCGGATAATAAGGAGCCCATTCCGAGGAAGTTCCGGTTGCATAATAAGTCTCCCCGATCCGCATGACGGATGGGTCTGCCAGATCTCCGTGAATAACAGGGTTGGAAAAATAAGTCTGCTGCTGTGCCAGCCCGAAAGTAGCGGATGCCGAGCACAATAGTATTGTCAATAGCTTTTTCATGGTCTATTCATTAATTAATAACACATAACGGAAAACAAAGATAAAAAAAGAAGCCGTATTCAAATGAGTAAATTCATATTGAATACGGCTTTTTTTTATTTTATCTCTTTTTATTCCGTTATAACCCCTCAGATATACTTTTCCATAAATTATCGTCAGGCACGGGAGCTATGATCTGTATGTTTTGTTTGGATACCGGATGGATAAATTCGGCACTACGGGAATGCAAGCTGATACCACCGTCTTTATTCGAACGGTCCGCCCCATATTTAAGATCCCCTTTGATCGGACATCCCATTTTAGCCAGCTGGCAACGTATCTGGTGATGGCGTCCTGTTTTCAGGTCTATCTCCAGCAGGAAATAATTATCCGAACGGGCAATCACCTTATAATGCAAGATCGCTTTCTTGGAATCCGGACGTTCGGTATCGTAAGCGTAACTCTTGTTCTGTTTCTCGTTACGGACCAGCCAGTCTACCAACTCGCCTTCTTCCGCAGGAGGACAGTTCTTTACGATTGCCCAGTACGTCTTTTTCACCTCTCCCAGCCGGAACATTTCATTCAGACGGGGCAATGCCTTACTTGTCTTGGCAAACAGAACGACCCCGCTAACGGGACGGTCCAACCGGTGAGTTACACCGATATAAACGTTTCCCGGTTTACAATACTTCTCTTTCAGCCATGCCTTGAGCATTTCCGAAAGAGGAGTATCACCGGTTTTATCTCCTTGTACAATCTCACGGCACGTTTTATTTACCGCGATGATATGATTGTCTTCGTAGATAACTTCCATATTACATATTCATGCCGCCATCTACCTGGATCACCTGGCCTGATACATAAGCAGACAGGTCAGAAGCAAGGAATGTAGCCACATTTGCCACATCTTCGGTAGTTCCGCCACGACGCAAAGGAATCTTCTTGTTCCATTCTTCTCTCACTTCTTCCGGCAGTTTAGCAGTCATATCCGTAATGATGAAGCCCGGAGCGATCGCATTCGCACGGATACCGCGTGAACCCAGTTCCTGAGCGACCGATTTAGCCAGACCGATCATACCGGCCTTTGAGGCAGAATAGTTACTCTGGCCTGCGTTACCATGAACACCGACAACAGAAGACATATTGATAATGTTACCTGCACGTTGTTTCATCATGATCGGAGTACAGGCATGGATGAAGTTGAAAGCAGATTTCAGGTTCACATTCAGAACAGCATCCCACTGGCCTTCGCTCATACGCATCATCAGACCGTCTTTCGTGATACCGGCGTTGTTTACCAGAATATCGATACGACCGAAGTCTTTCGCGATCTCTGCCACTACATTATGAGTATCTTCAAAATTGGCTGCGTTAGAAGCATAACCTTTTGCCTTTACACCTAAAGCTTCGATTTCTTTCTGTGTTGCTTCACCGTTTTCATCGATAACCAGGTCTGTAAATGCAATATTAGCACCTTCAGAGGCAAACTTCAAAGCGATGGCTTTACCGATTCCGCGTGCAGCACCGGTTACAATAGCTACTTTTCCTTCTAATAATTTCATACTATTTCTTTTTACGTTTATATTAACACTGTATCAGACAAGCACCGGCAGAATAACCGCCACCGAATACCGTCAGGCAAACCAGGTCGCCTTTCTTGAATGAATGATCGTTCTGGGCATACACCAAAGCAGAACTTACAGAACCGGTATTACCCAACTCTTCGATATTATGCAGGAACTTTTCTTCCGGCAACCCCAGTTGTTTGGCAATATTCGACATGATGCGCATATTTGCCTGGTGACCGATGAAGTAAGTCAGGTCATCCAGCTTAAACCCGTTCTTTTCCAGCAGATACAACGCATTCTTAGGCATATAGGTACAAGCCTGGATAAAGACGTCGCGACCTTCCGGCATCAGGATTCCACCGTCGCGGGGACGTAGCTGGACACCTTCCGGACCTTTACTCAAATGCCCCAGGCCCTGTGTAAATATCTCAATGATATGAGGATCATTCTCAGTCACACGCTCTTTAGAGATAAAGAATGCCGCTGCCGCATCTCCCCAGAGGTGACCGGCTTTCGGATCTGTCTCGTTATAATAAGCTGAATTCTTATCTGCCGAAAGGATCAAAGCCTTTGTCGCCTTGCCCATAGCAAAATAACCTTCCACAACTTCCAGCGCATTCAAAAAAGAGGAACATGCGGAAGACAAATACAGCGCTTTCGCCTCTGTAATATTGAACTCACGCTGCGTATAATGAGCCGCTGTGGCAACTGTATCGTACGGAGAATAGGATGCCGAAATAATCAAGTCGACTTCCGTAATATCATACGGCAATTTTGGCAGTGCATTACGTACGGCTTCTATACCCATTGTACAAATATTCTCTTCCGGTTTGGCCTTGGACCGGGTTTTAATACCCGTACGCTGTTCAATCCACTCACTTGTCAACCCGTTTAATTCCAAAAAATGTTGGTTGTGCACCCGCTCTTCAGGCACATAAAACCCTGTTGCATTAATAAACATCTCTGGTTTACTTTATCTTTATTCCGTTGAATATTAAATTCATTACATTATCTCTCCGCTTAATCCGCTGGCTGATATTATCTCCCATAATACCCCTTATATAAGGAACTTCCAGTCCCTTTAAGGCATGATGTAGCACGACTGCTGTAATTTCCGTATCCGGCATTGCAAAAATGCCTTCCTTTACTCCTGCATCCAAAATTCCCTTCAATAGTTCTGTCTCACGTATATCGAAGCTCTTACGAACCTTCTCTACCCGCCATATATCACGGAAAAAGTTTGCTTTCAGTGTACCGTTACGAAACACGAGTGCCTTGATAGCATCCAATCTGGAATAGATGAATGTCATCAACTTCTCATCAGCTGGCAAATCCTTTCCGGCAACATCAAGCAGCATTTTATATAATTGATCCAGCTCCGATTCTACCACGGCCAGATAAATCTCATTCTTACTCTTGAAATACGTATATAACGTACGTCTGCCTTTCTTGGAAGCCTGTGCAATATCGTTCATTGTCGTATTATCAACCCCCATGCGGGCAAACAATTGCCTGGCCACATCCACCAACATATCGCGTGTTTTAGAAACTGTCATCGGCATTGTATTGCACATTTTGATTAAAACTGTGCGCAAAGTACCTAAAAAAGATTGGTTTTACCAAGTATATTAAAAAAAACTTGCAATAAATTTGTTTTGTAAGAGAAAATCCATACCTTTGCACTCGCAATCACGAAATGATTGTAAACAATATCGCGGAGTGGAGCAGTGGTAGCTCGTTGGGCTCATAACCCAAAGGTCGTAAGTTCGAGTCTTGCCTCCGCAACTATCTAAAAAGGCTTTCAGTAAAAACTGAAGGCCTTTTTTTATTTTTCATCTTCTCTAATCTTTATTAGCCAAAATTAAAAGATCAAATTACCCCCCGGCATGTTTATTGTAATGTAGATGTATGGATATCAACCGACAAAAGATTTAACAATATAAATAATATGGCTTATATAGACTATTACAACATTCTTGGGGTGAACAAAGGCGCTTCGCAGGACGATATCAAAAAGGCGTATAAGAAGCTAGCCCGTAAATATCATCCGGACCTGAACCCGAATGACCCGGATGCCCACCGGAAATTTCAGGAGATCAACGAAGCCAATGAAGTTTTGAGCGATCCGGAAAAACGAAAGAAATACGATCAATACGGTGAAAACTGGAAACATGCTGATCAATTCGAGGCTCAACAGAATCAGTACGGGCAGTACCATGGTGGCTTCGGAGGTTTTGGCGGTAACGGCGGAGGTGCCCAGTGGAGCGCTTCAGACGACGGTAGCGGTTTCTCCGACTTCTTTGAGTCCATGTTCGGCGGAGGCGGTCGAAGCGGCGGCAGAGGCAACTATGCATTCCGTGGCCAGGACTATAATGCAGAATTACATGTCTCTTTGGCAGATGCTGCCAAAACACACAAACAGGTCATTACCGTTAACGGCAAGAACCTGCGTATCACCGTACCGGCCGGTATAGCCGACGGACAAACCATCAAACTGAAAGGTCAGGGTGGTCCGGGTGTAAACGGCGGACCGGCAGGCGACTTATACATCACGTTCAGCATAGGTGAAGACGGCCGCTTCAAACGGGTTGGCGACGACCTGTACGTAACAGCTCCGTTGAACCTGTACACCGCCATCCTGGGTGGCGAACAGATCATCGAAACGATGGAAAGTAAGGTCAAACTGAAAGTGGCTCCCGGTACGCAGAACAACAGCAAGGTACGGCTGAAAGGCAAAGGATTCCCCGTCTATAAAAAAGACGGACAATTCGGCGACCTGATCGTCACCTACTCTATCGAGATACCGACGAATCTGACGGAAAAACAGAAAGAGTTGTTCCGCGAAATACAGAGTCTTAATCAATAAAACACGAGTACTATGCAAACAGATTTAATTATAGTCAACGAATATTGCCGGATATGCCATATCGAACCTTCCTTCATCTTCAGGCTGGAAGAAGGCGGACTAATTGAAATCCGCATCGTCGAAGGTGAGAAATATTTGAAAGCGGAACAATTGTACGATATCGAAAGGTATACGCGTATGTATTACGACCTGGCGATCAACTTCGAGGGAATCGATGCTATCCACCATCTACTGAACCGTATCGAGTCCATGCAGCAGCAGATCGGTCATCTGAAGAAGATGCTCCATGTATATGAGGCAATAGATTTTGAAGAAAATGAATTATAAAACAAAAACGACACATCTGCCTTAGATTCAACCTGGTAGATGTGTCATTTTGTTACCAAAATCACCCTCATTCCTCAGTTTTCAACCGAAAAGGAAAAACTTTTTGTAAAATAATTTGGATTATAAGAAATAATTCATACCTTTGCACTCGCAATCAGGAATGATAGCAACTATATCGCGGAGTGGAGCAGTGGTAGCTCGTTGGGCTCATAACCCAAAGGTCATAGGTTCGAGTCCTGTCTCCGCAACAATTTGAAGAAGCAACACAAAAAAAGCGATGTACATTAACTGTACACCGCTTTTTTACATTTAAATAAATCTAAATTGTACATGACACCATTCACTTAGATTATTTTTACAATACTAAAAATAAACGTCAAATAAAGACCTTCTAGCATCGACAAATGATGTAAAATTATCAGAGGACCTAAAACTACGACTAGGAGGAACATCAAATAAATCGTCCCAAGTAGGAGTAGACAAAGATTCTCCTTTGCCAGATAAACTTGCATGTGAAGCCTTTGCTGTCGTTTTCCAAGCGTATACTGCATATGGATCCATGTTCAAAAGTATATTAGTTAAATGTTTTATCTTGATTAAATCAGGGTTTGTTGCTTTAAACATGGGAAGCAACTCATCATAATAATCCTCATAATCTTCGACATATCTCTCTAATCGCTCTTGCATTTCCCTTGAATAAGTACCTGAAACAGGAACTTCATCTGTAAATATCACTTCTTCAACATCATCTGGAGTTAATACTTGTTCATCAAAAATTTTAAATACCTCAACAACAGTCTTTGCTTCTACCAGAGCTTTGAGAATAATCTTATGTGCCGCTGTATGAGGTCCTTGTAAAGCAAAACTCAGTTTGTTAGTAGGTTTAGTATGTGTATATGTGTATAAGGTTGGAACCCTGGCTCTCAATTCTTCTCTATTCGTATTTTTCAGCTTTCTGTCATAAACAACAGCTTCACGTTTAGTTGAGAAAACAGTATATGGATCATAACTTGAATACCATTCTCCGATTTTACGTTTCTCCACTTTAAATTGAATAGAAACATCATTAACTTTATTTTTAGTCAAGGAAAATGTATCCTTTGTCCTTTTCTTGATAGATTGAGCAAGCTTCGCTTGATTAATTGTAACATCCCGATTATCCTCTATTTGCATCAGCTGCCTCGATCTTTTTAACTGAGGTATAAAAGTTGAAAATTGTATCGGTACTCGTTCTGCTTTCATTAGTTATTTAATTTAAAGATTCTCACATAATATTTTACCAAGTGCTGGAAAGATAGTAAAAAAAATAAAATTAAAAAAACTCAATTTGCAAATAACCATAATGAAATGATAAAATGCAAGATAAAGCATGTAAACGTAAAAATAACATTCATCGAAAAGTGCCGAAAATCACTTTTGTTAATTTCGTTTTTCTATGATTTCAATAACAAAAAGCCGACTTTTTGAGACGGCTTTCTTACTTTCAGGCTTAGGAATATCAAGACTTTATTTAATAGGTAAATAATCTTCCTCTACTAATTTACTTTTTTCAAACATATCCTTTACAAACAAATACCCGATTCCCCCAAACAGAGCCAGAAAGACAAAACCTACCAGTATCAGGGATTTCTTAGGCGAAGCTGGTTTTAACGGAACCGTAGCCGGGCTGATCACCGTATAAACAGGAGTTTGTTCCTGGACACGGAGCTTATCCTGTTCCAGCTTCTGAGCTAATGTATTGTAAACATTGAAGGTCAGCGTCATTTCATTTTTTAGCCGTTCCTGTTCCGTACGGTAACTGGCAGAGATGATGTTTTTGTTCGCATCTTCGAAAGCGGCATACGCACGTTGGGCCTTGTAATAAGACTCACGGGCTTCGCCGAATACTTTCTCCGTAAACTCCAGATCCTGCTTGGCCTTCTGCGTACGATAATTGGTTATGTACTCCTGAAGCTTTTCCACGACTATCTGAGTAAGGCTTGCTGAGATCAATGGATCCTGCATCTGGACAGAGACAGTTATTACCAATGTCTTTTTATCCACGGAGGCAGAGATACGCTTCTGCAAACCTTGTATTACGTCATCCTGCTCTCTGGTTAATCTGAAAGATGTTAATTCACCCTTACCAGCAAGTTCTTCTTCTGAGAATAATCCCCTCACCCAGCCAAGTAGTTTGAAAGGAGCCTTTATCACGTAACTCCACCACGCACTTTTCTGATGCTCATCCATATATTCGTACAATGTCGATGAATAATCACCTTTTTCATTCTTAACCTGTACCGGAAACAACTCCAACAGAAAAGGAATACTCTGTACCACATCCGGATAAAGATCCGGGGAGATGGCATCCGAACCTGCCGAAGAACCCAGGTTTATACCTGCCATTGCTGCCAAACCACCCAGATTCCCCATCTTCTTAGACGGGTCAGACGTTTCAGGGGCCAGTTTCACCGTCGTACTATATTCTTTCGGGATGCTGAAAGCAACAACCAATCCTACAACTATCGCGACTCCACAGCATTTGAACAAGAACTTACGTTCCCCCCATAACCGTTTAGCTAACTCTATTAAATCTATCTCCTGCTCGTTAGTATCCATATCAGGAGCGTTCATTTGAATCATGTCCACCTTGTTAATTGAAAATTAAAGATTGAAAATTGAAAATTATTTCAGTGTATTGATGATAGAGGTAACCATTGCTGCCATCGATGTCGTCGAACTGGCTATACTCAGGACTTCAGCCAGACTGGTCTTACGGTCACGTTGTGTTTTGCTCGGAACAACGATCTCACAGCCGGGTTCTACCTTCGGATAACGTTTGAAGAAGATAAAAGTCTTTTTCGTGGTTGCAACCTTTCCGTTCATGTAGATCACGATCGGATATTTACGGGCGATATCGTTATAACCTCCCGCCTGAGAAAGACATTTACCCACTGACATACCCTTTGTGTAAGTGACGCTGTTCGGATAAGTTACCGCACCGTTTATCTTCACCGTACTCTGTAACTGCGGGATATAAAGGGCATCCCCGTCACGCAGGACCACATCATGCGCACTCCCGGGATTGGCCAATGCCTTCTCCAGATCGATACCCACTGAGTAATCCTTGATATTGGCCAACGACAATGCCACCGAGTCACGGCTCTCCTTGTTCGAACTCAATTCCAGCAAGGTCTCCAACCGCCGCATCTCATCTTCCGTCAGTTGGCGCTTCAGGCTCGCTCCTTTTATATAGGCATCAGGAGTAACCCCACCGGCCTTAGCGATGATATCACTCAGCCGAGAATTCTTTTCTGCAAGCACATAATCACCCGAGAAAGTGATCTCCCCATCTATACGCACCACCTGCTGTTCCTGATAACCCGGAGAAAAGCGAACATATACCTCATCGAACGGCTCCAACGTAAAGACTGTATCCGTTGTCTTTCCACCGGCAGGAACCAACCCCAGGTTATCGTTCAAAGTGAAGTTAAAGACATCAGCCGTACGGTTACTGTTCTCTTCTGTTTTAGGATCTTTGATGCGGCGAGCCACTTCCACATTCACGGTGGCTGCAGATTCCTTCAAACCACCGGCCATCATTATAGCATCTTCCACCGTCAGGTTATTCCGGTAAGGAAGAACCGTATCAACAAAATTCACAGCACCGCTAACCTTGATCGTATAAGGCTCACGAAGATCGAATAAAGAAAGGACATTCAACTGATCTTCCGGCTTCAATTCTATATCCGCAGACGTTCCGTTCAGTATTCCACGGATATCCACTGCGATCAATGTCGTGGTAAAGTCCGGATTCAGACGGGTGATCTGCGCACGACCCGCAAACTCATCTCCTTTCAGACCGGCTGCCTGATCGACCAACTGTTTCACCGTATGTACCGACGGATTCAACTCATATTCGCCCGGACGCCAGACAGCACCCAGGATCGTTAAACGGTTTTCATAAAAAGGTATGACCGAATCCACCAGCAAAGAATCACCGTCCATCATGGCAAAGGTAGGATAAGCCTCTTCCTTTACCGTGGCGATCTGATAACGGCTGCCTGCTTTACGCTTTACGCGGACATCTTTCGTATAAGCATCTCCCGTAAAACCGCCCGACATACGGAGCAACTGTTGCAACGTCTCCCCTTTCTTCATTTCAAAGATACGGTTGCGTTTTACCTTTCCCTGCACTACCGCCAACTGATCATACGTCGGTACTATTATCATATCATTCTCTTCCAGGCGGATATTGGTCTTATATTTACCGTTCAGCAGATAATCGTACACATCGAGACTGGCTACCTCTTTACTGTTTCGATAGACTTTGATACCACGAAGCGAACCGATCTCATTTACACCGCCTGCAGCATACAGCGCATTGAACAGGGTCGCAAAAGAAGGTAACGTATAGGTTCCAGGGGCAACGACCTCGCCCACTATATTTACTTTGATACTGCGTATCTGGCTTAAGCTGACTGAGACAAACGTATTTCCTCCGTCCGTATTACCGGACAAGGTGGCCATGATCCGTCCCAACTCCTGACGGATACGGCTTTCAGCTGCTTCGATCGTAAGACCGCTAACCGATACAGGTCCCAGATTAGGGATCAGGATAACTCCTTCGGCAGAAACTTTCAGTTTCAGGTTCAGTTCGGAATCTCCCCAGACATTGATCAGTAATTCATCTCCTGCAGACAATATATAATTCTTGGGTGTCGGCAGATTGAGGTCAGGCTCGAAAGAAAGATTCTTGTTTGAAAAGATCTCACGTCCGAAAACGGTTTCTTTCAAATCCTTTTCCGGACGGTTCATATCGCGCTGCTGCTCCAGGGGAAGGACTTCCTTTCCCGGGGTAGTAGCAACGACACGGTCGGTAACGACTGCATCAGAAGCTGCCCCGGTTGCCGGGGTCGTACCCGATTGTCCCATTCGCTTATTTATCTCCTGACGGATCTGGTCATCCGTCATACCAGCGGCTTTCGCCTTGTCAATCAACTCCTGGGGTACCTGTGCTGCCAGTGGTACAGCCAGCCACAGTAATCCCCCTAATAATACATTTCTGATTACGGTATTCATATTGTTATTTGTTTTTTGTTATTTCAAGATTAGAAAGAAGTGAACTATCCGAGCAAGCGATCAGTCATACATAAAACATGCTTAGTTACAGGTTCATTTGCCGTTGGTTTTAACCAACGGATTAGTAAATACTCTCTCTCATTGGACTTTAGTCCCATTTAAGCAGTCTCTCTATTGAAGAGAAATGTGGCTGAAGCCAATAAAGAGAGAAAACTTGTAAACCGTCCGTTAAAACTGACGGCAAATAGACCTGTAATAGCTAAGTCACTTTGATAAGGGGGATAGCTCGAAATTGATAAATTCTGAATCAAAACTTTCTGAACTCCAACCGGGCATAATCCGATTGTAATACCAGATGTTTCGATGTTAATTCTTTTACACCGAAACGTTGCTTCGTATCATTCATGCCGAAAGGCAATAGATCTTCAATTTTACTGACCGGCATTTCGACGAATAGCGAATCTCCAGTATATTCCATATTTCCAGTTTGGCTCGTAACACCGACTTGCATCAGGTTGATCGTATGCAAGGCCACACTATAATAAGCCCGCTCCGGTGTTTCTTCTTCTCCGGAAGCATATTCTATTTTCATGATCTGCCAACGACCATCCAAATCTCCGTTAATCGGTGTTTTCCCGCAAGCGCTAACTATCAATATTAGCAGCACGGCTATTATATATCTTTTCATCGTATCCATCCTGTTTTTCTGATTGTTAACATACCACCAATACTTTTACCCAACATAGCACCCCGGTCTAGTCCCAATGATGCGGTGAAATCCCAGCCTTTCAACTTATGGGGAGTATATTTTAATTCAGCTAAAGCGTTTCCGTTCTTTTTGATTTCATAAAAAGGTAAGTTATAAGTACCCCAGTTGCGAGTAACTGATAAGAGAATACGATATTGCAGATCGGCACAAGGATTTCCCATGATTCCAAAATGATGTCCCTGCATACGCGAACTCTTAAAACTGATGTCTCCATCCTTATTATAAACAGGAGATATCACTAAAGGATTTCCGATTCCCATTCCCCAATGTTGCCAGCCGGTATAAATACCATGATTATAATAATTATCAGATCCACTCACCTGTTCCGGTATCTCCGGTGTATGATCCCAATAAACAGGACCTGTCTGATTCTTTGTTGAAATATATTCGTAAACAAAACTGTTAATAATTGGATTTTTAGGGAACGTTATTTCTATCCCTGCCAGGCAGTCCTTCCAGCCATATTCCCCGAACATCTGTGAGTGATCCTCAAAATAATGTTCATAATAAGGACGAACCGTCCAGTCCTGCGGAGCATACCAGGTGAGTGAAAAGTTCCAACTACCTAAATGGTTCCCATAGATATTCGTTTGCTCTCCCATTGGAGTATCACTACTTCCTCCGCTCGGAATAAACACTTTAAAGAAATCCTTGATCCCATTCGGCATATCGATCTTTCCATTCCCGATAAACGCATTCCCTCCGAACTGTGCAGCCATCTCCAGCCCTCCTTCAAAGATCAGCGGGAATTTCTCCCGATTACCAACCTTCACGTACAGATCTTTGGAATGATAAAGCACATGTTCCGTATATTTATTTCCCGGAGCTACAAAATCCTTCTGCCAACCATCATCCGTAAACATGCCATAAGCAATATGGCCTTTAAAGGCCAGCCAGCCTTTTGTCCCCGGTACAACGGTATATTCCGGAATACCGATACGCACTTGCGGAATGGGACGAGCATTCCCCGAAAACGTCAATCCCCCGCTACTTAAAAGCGGATTATTGAATTCACTATACCGTTCCTTGCTGCCGATACTCAGTCCCAGGCAACGATATTTCAAGTCCGCATATAATTGCTGGACAATGAATGTAGATGTAAAATTATAGGCTACAGCCAGATCCGCCCCGAAAGCATACGAAAAGCGTTTATCCTCTTCCATCTCCCGGAAAATCCCGGCACGTAGATAACCATTATTCTTTTCAATAGACGAAAGCCCTTGTTTATTAGCTGTCAGCCAGAAAGGTGTATGTTCCCCTCCGCTAAAACTGACGCCAGTCTCCGCCCGGTAGCTCAAACCTTTGGTAAACTGAGCATAAGAAGTTAAAGGAAGTATACACATACTTCCCAAAAGAATTAAGTCTGATACTATTTTCATTTATTTCAGATATAAAATAAGATGCTGATTATCTCCTGCCCAATTCACAGGAGACGCTACTTAAATAATTTCGTTGATACTGTAAATCAGATAATAAAAGAACACGCGACTCTTCATCGGCAAAAGTACGTGATAAACGATAGAGGTCCTGCCGGACACGATCAACCAGGCGTACCTCCAAATAACCCAGAAAAAGATAACGGACCAATTCACTGCGACGCACCCGGTCACTATGCAACGGATCCGTATGCAAAGCATACTGTTTATCCAGCTCTTTATCCTCCGCCCGGAGGCTTTGCAGTTCTGCATCAGGCAAAGATATCAGACTATCTCCCGGTAACAAATCGTCACAGGAAAGAATCTTCCGGATATTATCCACATAAAGAACTTCTTCCCCTTCTTCCGTCAGGCAACATGTATCCGGCCAACGGTGACAGGCAGCAACCAACAACGACTCCGCTCTCCGTCTCGCCGGAGGGAGCATCCCTTTTTTCACCACCGGATAAATACCTCACGCCCCATCAGGCGGAACATCTCATCCGCATCCTTTCCTCTTTCCGGAAGTATATCCACCACTTGCAAACCGGCTTTATACAGTTTTGGAATAACCTCTGCCACCGTCTTCCGTCCTGCTTCGTCGGCATCCAGAAACAGACAAACCGTAGAAGCCACCTTCCGAAGCATGGCAATATGATGTTCCGACAAATTCGTGCCACATATAGCAACCGTATTAGTAAAACCAGCCGCATGCATCGCTAACGTATCCTTATATCCTTCAGTCAGGAAAACCACTCCTGTTTCACGCACAGTCTCTACCGCCCGGTGCCAACCATAAAGTAATTCATCTTTTTTATAAATAGTACAGGTCTCACTATTCAGATACTTTGCGATCTTTTTGGAAGGCAATTCCCCCTTGTAACGGGCTGCAAAAGCGACCAATTCCCCTCCGGCATTATGAATCGGGAAGACAATCCGCCCGCGTGTAAATTTCCAGGCATCCGGCACGACAGCCGGTGCAATACCCACTCCAAAAGCAACATACGTCTTCACCAGCTCTTCCATCCCCGGATCATACGGCAGTAACGTCTGCCCATACTGTCGATTCTCTTCAACCGTAGGAGCAACAGTCTGCCTCTTCGCCTGATGTGAAACCGCACGGGAACTATCCTTTCCGGCCAGTTGCTTTACCAGCTTCCGTACTCCCGCATCAGGTACGGGAACGGACAAACGACAGATATCCGCACAGATACGGACCGCCTCACTAAAACCGCATCCTTCCTTTTCCTGTACAAAACGAAAAACATCCCCTCCTGCCCCGCAACTAAAACAGTGGTATACCCCTTTTACCGGATCTACCCGCAACGAGGGATGATGATCGTCATGGAAAGGACACAATCCCAGATAAGCCGCCCCTTTCTTTTCGAGTGTCAGGAAATGGCCGACCACCTTTACCAGATCGACCCGTTCCTTGAATGATGAAATTTCCAGTCTGTTCATCAATCTTCAAAATGTAAGTTACCACCCGGATTCACAAAAGACGTATAGGTATCATTCCTGTATAGCTCGGCAATACCTGTCGATCCGTTACGATTCTTCAGGACATACAACTTGACCAGGTGTGAGGCATTCTCTCCGTATTTGTCCGGATTCTTCTCGAAACGTTCCGGACGATTGATGATCACCACACAATCCGCCACAAACTCAATGGCTCCCGAATCACGTAAATCGCTCATCATCGGAACAAAACCATTCTCGGCACGTTTCAACACCTCTCGGTTCAACTGCGAAACGACCAACATGGCACAATTAGCCTCCACTGCAATACGTTTCAATGCCGTTATGGTATTACGGATCACAGACTCCTGCGTCTCCCCCTTTTTCGTCGGTGGAGCAAGTGTATGCAGGTAATCGATCACGACAGCATCGCATTCGCCCTTCCGGCTCCGGAGCATCACCTCCGCCCGCAATGCCTCGAGGCTCATAGAAGAAACATTCGCAAAATAATAAGGCATTCTTTCCATACCGGAGGCATACCGTTTCATCCGATCGATATCCTCCTCCCGAAGTCCCCCGATACGCAGTCGGGCTGCCTCCACACCGGCATAACCGGCAAAAAAACGAGCGGCAGTCTGATCCCCGGTCATTTCAAAACTAAAATGAAGCACATGCTTCCCCTTGCAAGCCAAATTCATCGCCATAAACATCGCCAACGCCGTCTTTCCGTCACTCGGAAGACCGCCCAACACCAGCACTTCTTTCCGGTAAAGTCCTCCCGTCAGTCCGTCCAGCCCGCTGATACCGGTCAGCATGCGCACCGGATCGTCCTTATGGCTCATCCGGTCGAGATGAATGTCTATAGATTGTTTCATCACTTCACTAAGCGGCTGAAGCGAGTCTGACTCCGAATTATCCATTCGCAAACGCAGTAAATCGCGCTCGCAGTCTTCTATCACTTTCTGGTAGTCCGTACCGTATTGCAGGCATTCCGATGCTTTTTGTACAAACAGCTTGTGCATACAAGCCAACAGATAATGACGAAGGATTTCGCGCGCATACTCAACGGCATTATATTCCAGGCGAACCGTCTCCATTCCATCCGACAAGTACGCTATGCCTCCCATCTTCAGGTAACGCTCCGGGTCTTTCTTTTTCATTTCCTCTTCCACCAGGATCAGGTCAGGACGTTTATTCCGGTTAAACAAATCGGTAAAAGCCTCGTAAATAAACCCATGATCCGGATCGGAAAACATCTCCGGACGCAACAACCCGACCACTTCCAGAATCGCCACCTGGTCCAGAAACAAAGAACAGAGCAAAGCTCTTTCAATTACATTCTTTTCCATATTCACAGCAGGTTTTTAGAAGGTCAGTACGAGGCACATTCCCGTGACTAATCTTCAGTTCGGCCTCCGCTCTTCGCACAGCTATCGCGTCCGGCTCAACCGTTTTCTTTGTCACTCTGGTTCTCTTACTCTCTTGCGGTATTTCCACAGGGACATCCGAAGCCGTAAAACAGTTATAACCACAAACACGGAAGCAGCTACAGTTTGCTACCCGTTTCACTTCTATCAAAGATTCCTTTTCCAGCGAGTGGACATACCTTCTGACCGAACGGCTATCCACCATCATTAACCGGGCTAACTTTTCGTAAGTGATGATGCATTCTCCTCTATGGCAAACTTCTTGTTTTCCTTTGATCGACACATAGCCATCGGCATAATTGCAAAAACAAAACAGCAACCAATGTACTATTCCGATCATACGTTCACTATTATTGGATGAGGACATCCGTTCTATGATTACACGAGGTATTTTTAAATAAGATTTTCCAAAATAGATCAAGGCCTTAACATCCGTATAAACATTCTCATTTTCAGCTATTTCCATAATGCCGTTTGTTTGTCACACATAAAATACAGTAAATCAACCCTATACACCACCTCCTGCCTGAAGGTTGTCAAATCCCTACATTATATATAAGAATAAAAGAAAAGGGATTCATTCTTTTTATGCGTTTTGATTATTAAAATTTATCGATTAAATAAAATACAATTGTATTCAGTCACAAAAACAATTGTATTTGTAAGCAAAAACAGTTGTATTCGAAATCAAAAACAATTGTTTTTTTGCATACACAAGGTATTATGGTTCGCCTAAAAAATCCACAATAATTGCGACTTGCAAAGGAGAAAGAATACGGACTCCTTTAATCCACCCGGAACGTATCAGACGTTCGTACAGTTCTTTATTTATTATCACCCAATGTGTAAGTCTTCTCGATGCAGAATGAGGAGTTAATCCCGGAGCATAAAGGACAGCCAATTCTTGCCATCCGTATGCTTTTTGTTGAAATAGTTCTTTCATAATAATATGATTTTAAATTATTTTATCACTCCCTAAATGTACAAAACAATCCTGACATACCAACTATATTATGAAATAAAATCAACAAAAAGTTCCCCTAAATACCCATTGAGTTCCATTCGGTTCATTCACCTTATATCTGCATCGTATATTTGTAATGAATTCAAGAGAAAACACCGGTTAATTCCTTCCGAATCCATCACTAATTTTCAATCTTCAATTATCAATTTTCAATTACAAAGTTATGCCATTAAAGTATCGAATCGTCCTCAAAAAGGACATGAGCAAAGGAGCAGCCCAAGGCGCTCAGTTGTATTACGGTCAGATCCGTTCGATGGAGAAGACTACTTTCAAAAAACTGTGTAAACTGGTATCCGGTTATTGCACCGCCAAACCCGGTGAAGTAGAACTGGTTATCGATGGTCTGATTTATGTTCTCTGTATGCTGCTCGAAAGCGGCAATGTGATTCAAATGGGAGAATTCGGTAACTTCCGCATGGTAGCCGGAAGTAAGGGTTCCAATACCCTGAAAGATTTCGACCCTATGATGTTCAAGAAACCTCGTATCGTCTTTACCCCCGGCGCCATGTTACGCCAGCTGATCTCCGGTACAAGTTACGACCGCCTCGATGCCTTCTCCGATCCGGAAGAAAAGAAAGAAGAAGGTGGCAGCGACAGACCGGAAATCGAATAATTCCCTATAGGCTATGACTAAAAAGGATTTTATCACCAAGTATCTTCCCCTGGCTCAAAAGGCGGGGGAAGCTTTCCGGATCAATCCGGTTGTTATCCTGGCACAAGCGGCCATCGAAACAGGTTGGGGACAAAGTGACCTTTGCCTGCGGTATCATAACTTTTTCGGTATCACCGCTTACGGGAAAAAGAACGTCTGGTGGACAGGAACCTCCGCACAGCTAAGTGCCGACTCCCTCTCCTTCCGTACGTATCCCGCCCCGTTACACTCCTTCATGGACTATGGCCGCCTGATCCGCCATGCCTACGCCGATGCCGCCGACGTCAGCTACAAACCTGCAGCCTTTGCCCTCAAAATCGGTTACAGCAAATACATCAGCGAAGTAAACGGTGATAACCGGGAAGCCTACCGCCGGATGCTGGTCTCGATTTCTCAATCGATTACCAAGCTAACCGACTCATCTCTTTAATTTTCAATATTCAATTTATAATTTTCAATTAACATGAAGTACCTTGAAACGATCCTCGCCTTCCTCACCCAGCTTGCCCGGATCATCTTTCCCCGCAAGCGAAAACCGGCAGCCGGTGACTGCCCCTGTCCTGATCCTATGCCTGCTCCTCCTGAGCCTTCTCTCCCTTCTGATGCGGGAAACGGAAGTGACCCTGACTTGCATCGGGGCGATACTATCGCTCTCGTCCAGGGAGACTGGGGAGACAAACACCATGTCGAACCTATAGAGATTGCCGGTTTATGCCTGATGGCTTTCGGAATGATCGGGAGTCTTTATAAATTGTTGATCGGATGAGCAAAAAAGTCTGTTATTTTCACAAAAGGGTGGAAATAGCAGACTTTCTGTTTATACAATACTATAGATAGCTTATTTTACCAAACTCTTTATCTCATTCACCACCCTGCAAATATCATCATCCGTCAGTGTCGGACCGGAAGGTAGACAAAGTCCTTTATCAAACAATCTCTCCGATGCCCCGTCACCATAAAAAGGTGATTGCTTAAATACCGGTTGCAGATGCATCGGTTTCCATAAAGGACGTGTTTCTATATTTTCTTCTGCTAGATGTAACCGGACATCTTCACGGCTAAAGCCTGCCTTTTCCGGATCAACCAGAATACAGGTCAGCCAGAAGTTCGAATCGAAATCCTCCGATGGATTTTGCTGAACCGTAACTCCCGAAACATCTTTCAATAAATCCGTATACAACTGATGTATTGCCCTACGCCGTGCTATATGTTCATCCAGTACAAACATCTGTCCTCTACCGATCCCGGCACAAATATTACTCATACGATAGTTATATCCGATACATTCATGCTGGTAATGTGGAGCATTCTCCCTAGCCTGGGTGGCATAAAACATCGTCCGTTTGGCTTGTTCTTCCGTTGAACAAACTAAAGCGCCACCGCCGGAAGTCGTAATCATTTTATTCCCATTGAACGATAATGCAGCAAATTCTCCGAAAGTACCACATTTCCGTCCTTTATATTCTGAACCCAAAGCTTCAGCGGCATCTTCCAAAACGGGTATTCCGTAATGAGAAGCAATAGCCATAATTTCATCCATTTTTGCAGGCATGCCGTATAGATGGACCGGAACAATGGCTTTCGGTAATTTTCCGGTTTTACGCAGACGGTCCTTGATCGCTTCCTCCAGGAATAAGGGACTCATATTCCAGGTATCCTGCTCACTATCTACATAGACCGGAGTCGCTGACTGATACGCTATCGGATTAGCAGAAGCAGCAAAAGTAAAGGACTGGCAGACGACTTCGTCGCCTGCTTGCACTCCTAGTTCGATAAGGCCTAGGTGAAGGGCGGCTGTACCGGAAGATAATGCGACAATATAGCGATCTTTTTTTATATATTGGGCTAGCTCTTTTTCAAAAGCATTTACATTTGGTCCCAAAGGAACCACCCAATTGGTATCAAATGCTTCTTTAATAAAATCTTGCTCATGACCGGACATATGGGCAAGAGAAAGATAAATTGTTTTATCCATAAATATATATGATATTAATACTCTATTTATAACAACCCTATTTTATAAGGTATTCCGATTGAGTATGAAAAAATTTCTCCACACGCTTACCACTTAATAATGGTGTTATTCTTATATTTCTAGTCTTTGTGCAATTCTTATTCAACAAAATTTTTATTCTTAAAACTCGACCAACCTTTATATTTCTCTGGCAAATATTGTAGTTTGCTATAGATGTTATAATTAAGAAACTCGCCCTTATCCAAATTATCTATTGCCATCATATTCTCTATAGAAAGTTCAAAATCAAATATTGATATATTCTCTTTCAAATGTCCTTTATTCCAAGTCTTTGGAATAATACTTACTCCCTGTTGATACAACCAACGCCAAACAATCTGCGCTGGACTTTTGTCCATTTTCTCTGCGATATCAATAATTATCTCGTTTTCTACGATCTCTTTGCGCACATCATTAGAGTGATAGTGGCTTAGAGTTGACATTGCTTCAGGAACAACACCTTTATCTTGACAATATTTTATTAAATCCTTTTGGGTATTCAGAGGTGAAATCTCAAACTGGTTAACCATAGGTACAACATCCGAGACCTCTTTTAAAGACTCAATATGCGGAGGAAGAAACGATGATACTCCGATAGCGCGAATGCGCCCTTGATGATACATATTGGTCAATACTTCATACATTTCAAGGTACCATGGACAAACAGCGTGAACTAAGAAAAGATCGATGTAATCCAACCCCAAATTCTTAAACGAAGCTTCTATTGCTTGCTTAACTGTTCTGTAACGAATATTTGCAGTACGATGAATCCAATCTGAATATCCATGCCAACCAAACAAAAACATACCACTTGAATTAACTTTTGTCGTTATAAAGATATCCTCGCGCTTCAATCCATTGTCTTTGAAGAAAGTCTTGGTAATTACTTTCTCGTTTTTATATCGCCAAGCCGTGTCAAATTTTCTGTATCCCAACTCATAAGCTTCCATCAATGTAACCGGAAGGATTTTATTGTCAATCAGATAAGTACCCAAACCAACTTTTGGCATTTCAACACCATTATGCAACTTAAATTTTTCCATATGGTAATAAATTATATTGTTCAACTTTTTATTAACTCAATAAATCTTTTCTTATAGGCTCTTTGTCCTGAGACTTGCTGACAAAGAAATTGTCCCCAATTACCTTCCATAAGTACCCAGCCTTTGGGGGTGAGAGCAAAGTCCCAACCAACATATTTATGATCAGGTAAAGCCTCATGGCAAGCTTTTGCAAGTTTCACAAGTTCTTTCCACTGAGGAATATGAAACCCCTTAAATAGAACAAGAGAATCAGGATGAAGCTTATAACGTTTGCCTGTCTCGGTACAGCCATCGCTAATAATCTCACCAGTATTCTCGTCAACCTTTACAAATATACCACCTGATCCGGCATTATCTACAACCGCCCCTTTTCGACCGGTACGCATAAATGTACCTTCAATCACAATCCCGAATTTAGTCCTAAAAGTCGGTACTCTTACAGAATTTACAGATGAAGGATTGAACTCAGCCATCTCTGGAGATTGAATTATCAACTCTTCAATAATCCATTTTGTGCCTTTAGCAATCAACTGCTCAAATAATTTCTCGGCACTAATTTCTGTTGTATTAAAAATATTTGTGTTCTGACCAAAAGATCCTCCGTTCGGTTTGGCAATGAAACGATGATACTTCTCTGTAAACTCAATAAAAGATCTCCTGTTATTTTCATCTATTACCACACAAGCCTCCCTTTTAAAATAAGGCTTCATACGATCGTAAAAAAGGAACTTATCACTCACCTCGCGCTGTTTCTCAATCTTAGCATATTTGCAACAATAAATGTCTTTTACAATATCGGTCAACATTTCGTTGCGCTCTTCTTCGCTTTTGTGTTCAAATTCCAACAAAAAATATTCATATGGCTTTGCAAGATACTTTACAAAACAACGAAAAATATCTTTTTTCAAAAAATCTATGTACTCAGTATCCCTTTGCTTCTCCTCTGGAACAAAAGTTTCAATCAATCGATTTACGGTAAATTTTATATCACCTTTTAAAATTAAAAGGTGATATGTTTTGTGCAAAACCACTTGCCAAAAGATAGGAAATTGATATACAATTTCTTTTAGACTATTCTTCATCTTAATATACCCCCTTAAGATAATTCAAAATGTATTCCTTATCAAAATCATGCAAGTTACGTCCTATACTTCTTACATCCTTTTTTGTAATTTTGTCATACCTGTTTATAATCTCTGTTACTATTGTACAATCTATATTAAGCATCTTGGCCAATGCTTCAAAAGGAACAAGACCAGTTGGAATATCTTCAGTCATATATCTTTCCTGTGGCACTGAATTTTTCTGGTATGTTGGTGTTCTTCCAATAGTCTGGCTCAATGTTTCATTTTCATCACGAATCACTCCATAAGTAATGTCAAGCCAATGAGATGCAGAGAGAACACTGTTATTGAGATACTGCATAAATTGTTTGCGAATGCTACGAAGCACTTCTATCTCACCTTCGTGTTCATCTTCTAAAGCTCTTAAACCATTAATCAACTTTCTCCAAACATCTTCACGAGGTCTCTGCTTCAAACCAAACACTTCAATTCCCAAAGTCGCTGCTATTTGAAGTCTCACTTGATCTATCTGTTCCAGTACCTCTCCCACTTCGGGACGAACAGCAATACCATCCATATAGAATGAAAATATTTCGCCTGTTTGTTTCCTTCTCTCTATCTCGTCAATATTTAGTAAATAAGTTGCACAATGAAACACTGCTCCAATGTTGTTTAGAGAGGTGAGAGCCGGAACTTTCGTCAAAGCTGCTTGCGGGAACAATACTTTGATTATTTTACGCTGCTCATTTGTAAAATCGCCTTCCAACGAAGCAACCCAAGTACGCTTACGTCTCTTAATAAGAGAGGTATCCAATCTCGGTGCTTTACAAGAATAAGGACATGTAGAGAAACATACAATGGGGTAACGTTCACCCAATATCTTCCACAAATAAGGAGTAGCAATTGTACGAGAAGGTGAAAGTACAATAGGAATACGACGTTTCCACACTCCAGCCTGGCACATCTGCTCTATTGCACCTTCTTGATAGATGGAAGGCAAAGCAATAATGATGATATCTGATAATTCTACAAGTAGCTTCAAGTCAGAAGTGACCTTGCTGTTAGGAGTAAGAGTTACAAACTTTGTATTCTCATTATTTTTGTTGACAGGTCTTTCCAGATACAGACCATTCGCTGTATGAATATAGTCTATGACAGCTTGTCCATGTTCTGTTGCTCTTGTATAACCTATTACATCATAACCTTTGGCTAGATAGTCTGCTAAAAAAGCCTTTCCACTCTGAGAACTAAAACCATAAATACCTATTGTCATAGTAGTTTAGTATTAAATAATCGCTGACGTTCTGAAATGACAGTCGGCTTATCATAATTATTTACCAAATTTATCATTCCATATTTCATAGGACGAGTTACGAAATCTCCTTTGTATTTCGGATTTATAATACCAGGAGCACAAATTATATGATTCTCTATCGCTGTTGAAAGTACATCAGCATCTGCCACATATGGTAGAAGCGAAGATGTAGGTCCCGGCTGATAACGAGGATTAATTCTTGCTATCTGATCAAGCAGATACTCAGTTTCTTTAATGAGATAGTCACGACGCTCATTAATAAGCGGATTTTCCAGTTCTTTCTTGATGTCAAGTTCGTGCTGACGGAATACTTTGATGGCACGACGGATGAGTCTTGAACTGTCTATGATATCAGCAGGACGAGCAGCATAATTGGCTTCACAATAACTTACGATGTGAATTATATGCGGGTCAAGACACATTTGAAGAAGAGTTGAACGCCCCAATTGCCATTTAGCTTTCTTCATGTCTGGACTGAGTGATTCAATGCCAGTTCGACACTCACGATAGATTTTTTGACCAGAAATTGAAAACAGCTTGCCAAAGTACATTCCTGCTTGCATCTTTGCCAAGTCCGCATAGTCGCCTGTTTCTTTTGGTTTATTCATCTGCATTTGGAACACCTTGTCTTTCACACCACAAACAGTCATCACTGCTGAAATCAAAGCATAACTAGTTGTAATGATTGTGTCATGTGCCCAGCGAGAACTCCACTGGTTCGGGTCGTTCATTTCCACCGGTATTCCATACTTTGCCAATTCTTTAACTGCCTGAAAATGTTCAAAAATTGATTCCCGAACAGTCATCGGCCCACGCCCATCCATCTCGTTAAACCAAAAGAGAGGAACGGCTTGATGAGCACCTTGCAATGCTCCAGTTTCAAGACAAGTATGAATAAAGTTTACCAAATCTGTCACATGACAATAAGGTTTGAGTGACGGAAAGTTTCCTCGTCGAGTAGCCAAGAACAAATCATGAAGATCTTGCGGTGTCTTATAAGGAACACCACCGTCATTCTTTTTCCCATCAAACATCTCAGGATGTCCAAAGTAACGCTGTGACAGATCAGAAGAACCCAACGACACTTCATCAATGACACGAGCATCAGCTATTTCCTTTATGCCCTCTATTGTTGGTATAATCGTCTTGTCCGGAATTCCAAAATGAGTACGAAGTACAGGAATTGGAGATTCTTGTATTCTCAAGGTATAATCAACCAAAGCTTTATCAGACGGGATACGTAAAGGAGGTTCATTTTTATAGTTGTCATTACAAACTATTTCATCTGCCAATTCATCCAATAATTCAATTCCTTTCGGTACAATTTCTTCCTTTAACATATCCAAAACCTTTTCTCGATCTCTAATATCAAAAAAGGCTATAGTCTCTTTTGCTCTATCCAATGCATCAGAATACTGTTCACACAACTCCACTTTCAAAGGGAAATGAGCAATCTTATTTTTCAGCATTTCAATAGTTTTAGGCAATCCTGAAAAACAAATTTTCACATCATCCGTATCTCTAATCACGCCTTCAAAGTACATATAGTTTATGGCTTTTTCCAATTCTATACAACCTATTTCTGGAGTTAGCCGATAACTCATTCCAATATATCTGGGATGATATTCTTTTATTGCCTTACACAAATCCTTCAAATCAATCGATGGCTGCAATAAGACACACTCTATACCTGCTAATTTTGCAATTTTAGCAGCTTGATGCATACCTTCAGTATGAGGGTCATTTGCCAATGTGGAAGCTATAAATAAATTGTTGCACATAATTATCAATATAAATCGTGTCTCATTATATCATTACCATCTTTATCCAATACTTTCAAAACCAAATTAGCATAAGCAATCTTCCTTTTCACTTCCTCAACACTATTGCCAATAATCATAAAACCAGCCACTCTATCACTACTTATTTCCGCCTTTTCAATAAAGGTTTCCGGCTTTTTATATGTGTAATAATATTTTATAATACCTTCCTTTACAAGCCTATCAAAGCCATATAAGGAAACAAATGTTCCACGATTACAATATACAAAACACATACTCGCATTTTTTACTAAAGGAAGAGGTTCAACATGGGGTTTATTCCCCATAACCATATCCACATAAACATTCATAATGTTAACCCCCGTAAATGTTTCAATTGAACGAAACTTGGATCCACCTCCCATTCTTGCACTAAACTCTATAACTTTAATTCCATCGTTAGTTTGAATAGCCTGAATCAACAAAGGGGTATCATGCAATTTGAAGACATCTGCAATCTTCTGAGCGATAGCAATAATCTCTTCGGTATTACAATCAAACTCTGGTGGATAACAACTTTGTACTATTGTAAATGATTTTTTATTTTGCTTTATCTTATTGAGAGAAATAGTAGAAAGTACTTTTGCCGTATTCCCTTCTACATATACATCAACAGACACTTCTCCTCCTTCATTAAACTCTTCAACAATCACGTCTCCAGAAAGTGAAAACCTAAATGCTTCTTTTAAATATATCTCAAATTCTTCTTTATTTTCTACCTTTTTAACCCCTTTCGATCCATTACTATCTACAGGTTTCACTACCAATGGAAAAGTCAAATTTTCAATATCCGAGTATTTCCAATCCTTATTTATTGAAACAAACTTTGAAGTAGGTATACCATTATCTACCATCATCCGTTTCATATAAAGTTTATTTGTTAAATTTCGAACACTTTCCTCCGTTAAATAGCAAGGTAACCCCATTTGAGCAGAAACATACGCCATTGTAGATAAAGGTTGATCACCACAGGCAGTAAGAATATAGTCTATTCTTTCTTCTTTTGCTGCTTTGAGAACAGCTTCTCTATCCATTGTGCTAATTTGCAAAAATTTATCAGCAAACGGTATTGCTTTTACATCAGAAGACATATCGACCAAAATAATATATACATCATTATCGAAATATCTTCTCAATTCATTTATTAAAGCTATCTGGTCATTGCCTCCAGCCAAAACCATGATTTTTTTCATTATATCAAGTTTCTAATTTGTTCCATCAAAACCTCCTGTAGAAATCACAACATTTTTTCGTTGTAAAACATTCTTTATTGTCAACAAAATAATTTTGACATCCAACAAAAATGAGCAATGATCCACATACCACACATCCAACTCAAATTTTCGTGTCCAACTAATAGCATTGCGTCCATTTACTTGTGCCCAACCTGTAATTCCCGGACGCACATCATGCCGACGTGCTTGCTCTGAATTATACAATTCCAAATAACGTGGAAGCAATGGTCTTGGACCGATTAAAGACATATCTCCTTTTAAAACATTAAATAGTTGTGGTAGTTCGTCAATTGAGGTAGAACGAATAAAACGACCAATAGATGTAACCCGTTGTTCATTAGGCAATAAATTGCCCTCAATATCTCGCTCATCAGTCATAGTTTTAAATTTTATAACTTTAAATATCTTGCCATCTTTTCCCGGACGCTCTTGATAGAAAAATATACCTGCATCTTTGTCTGAGAAATACAAACACATAATCACAACTAATAATATTGGAAAAAGTATAGCCAAGATTAATAGAGATAAAATAAAATCAATTATCAATTTCCAAAAACATTTATACATAAAAAATAATTTTCACGCTCAAATTCAACCATATACTATCAATGAAATGTTTCATCAGTTGTACTTTTAGAATTAAAAAATTTTAAATAAGACTCTTCCAAATCCAATCTCCAAATATCATTGAGCCAAGTATCTACTGTATAAAGACCTTTTATCGAATCTGGTACATCTTCAAAAGGGGAAGTCATAAAATTTTCTGGAATATCAATATCGTCTGAGACTACACATATATTAGTTTTTCTATAAAAATTGTAATCACATACACAATTTGAATTCGTCACTAATTTTGTTCGTGTTGCTAGAGCTTCAAATGGACGTCTATTCAAACTTGTTGTTTGTAATTTATGTTGTACATCAAAAAAGCATTTAGATTGGGCAATATAATGTGACTGATCTTCAATAGATAATGGTGTAAAATGGAATTCTTTTTTATTACATAACAAAGGAATGTTTCCCTTTATTTTTGCTTGTATTAAAGATGGATATGATGGAATATAATAATAAAAAAAATAATTCATTCCTTTATTCTGAAGATATCTTTCCATCTTTTTCATCCAGTAATACCGATCACTAGATATAGTCCCAACAATGAATAAGTCATACTTAGTCGGTTCTATCTTTGAAAGAGAAAGATGCTCTGGTAAAAAAAATGAAGGACGAAAAACCATTTTATATTTTTTTGCATCTCCTATATCAAAAGATATAGTTCTATCAAAACATTTAACAATCCAAGAAAGATCATTAGTAGCAAAGACATCCCAAGTATATAAAATTAATTTAGCCATAGGGTAGGCATCTCGCAACATATCAACAGCTACAGGACTAAATCCTTCACCTCGTATAACAAAAATAAAATCAAAATACTTCCGTTCTAATTGAATCACATATTTTATATAGGAACAGAAATAAGAAGGTAATCTTCTTTTCACAAGACGTAATACTATTTTGTCTACAGTTTTAGTACTTGGTCGTTCCGGATAAACAGAAACATTACATCCTTTACTTACAAGACAATTATATATAGCTTTTCCATATAAAGAGTTAACTCCTCCAGGTATGAATAGCAAAATATTTGAATTATAATACTCTTCCATTATTTATAAATACTACTGATAATAATATGTAGGATAATAATCACTATGTTCATCAATCCAATCATTCATCTCTACAATCATATCTTTATAAGAAGGAACTTGAAAAGAAAAATCATTACGGGTATTAATTAAAGTTTTATCTAAGTTAAAATCATTATTCTTCAAGATTTCTATAGGGTACTTTTTGCAATAACGATTAAAAAGATTTAATAAATCATACTTAGAGATAGTTTCATTATTCACTAAATTATATATTCCTGTTAAGTTTTCATCAATAGCTTTTTCAATAGCTTTCGCTAATGTAAGAGTAGTTACCCCTGTCCAAATAGCACCAGTGAAACCATAAATAGACGATGTTTGCTTCATAAACCAATTAAAGAGTCCAATACCATTACACTTCATATCAGGACCAATTATTGAATTTCTAAAGGTCAAATCTTTATTATTATTAATTTCACCTAAAGCTTTGGAACGATCATACATTGTTTTTCCATCTGGAAAACTTTTTTCTGTATAAGGACCTGTATTTCCAGCAAATACACAATCTGTACTCATATGAATGAGTTTTGTTGACTTATCTTTTAACCAACTTTCAAGGATATGAGGCAAATAACTATTTAAAAAAATTGCTTTATCAGGATTATCTTCTGCAGTTTGATTAAGTAGACCTATACAATTAATTACCA
Source organism: Parabacteroides sp. AF18-52 (assembly GCF_003479145.1). Lineage (NCBI taxonomy): Bacteria > Pseudomonadati > Bacteroidota > Bacteroidia > Bacteroidales > Tannerellaceae > Parabacteroides > Parabacteroides sp. AF18-52. The sequence goes on along the minus strand of NZ_QUGR01000003.1, from coordinate 339,751 downwards.
CGTCATATTTTCCCTCAATAAGAATATTTTGCAACTTATCAAGTTCAAAAGCATCTCCTACTATACATTCACAAAAAGAAATTTTCCTTGTAGCAAAGGCTACCGTATCATATCCCCTCTCCTTAAAGTAGAGTGTGATTAAATGACCGGCCATACCGGTAGCTCCCAAAATTAAGACTCTCATAGACTTAACCCTAATTTTTCTCTTACATAATCAACCTTTAACAATAATGCTTTCATTTCCTCTATATCTAAACGCCTTGTATTGTGAGAATGATAATCATCAGTAGGGGTAATCTTTTCGTTCCCTGACTCTAATCGATCATAGTTCAAATCTCTTGCATCACACGGAACTCTAAAATATTTCCCCATATCTTCTGCCCGAACGATTTCCTCACGAGTAACTAACGTTTCATATATTTTTTCACCATGTCTTGTTCCTATAATCCGAATCTCAGAATCCGAATGAAATAACTCTTTTAGTGCTGATGCTAAAATTACCAATGTGGCCGCAGGCGCTTTTTGGACGAATAGATCTCCATTACTCCCATGTTCAAAAGCATAAATAACCAAATCCACCGCATCGTCTAATGTCATCATAAATCGAGTCATATTAGGATCTGTAATAGTAAGAGGTAAATGCCGTTCGATTTGTTCTATCCAAAGTGGAATAACCGAACCACGACTCGCCATTACATTCCCATATCGGGTACAACAAATTGTTGTTTCCGCATTGGCTCCTAATGAACGTCCTCTCGCTATTGCGACTTTCTCCATCATTGCTTTACTGACTCCCATCGCATTTATAGGATAGGCAGCTTTATCTGTAGATAACACTACTACATTTTTTACTCTATGCAGTATTGCAGACTCTATTACATTATTAGTCCCCATCACATTCGTCATTACGGCCTGCATAGGAAAAAATTCACAAGAAGGGACCTGCTTTAATGCTGCTGCAGAAAACACATAATCTACACCAACCATAGCATTATCCACAGAAGAACGATCCCTGACATTTCCTATATAAAACTTCACTTTTGGATTTTGAAGCAAATGCCGCATATCATCTTGTTTTTTTTCATCTCGACTAAAAACACGTATTTCCTTAATATCCGAATCTAGAAAACGTTTTAAAACCATATTACCAAAAGAACCTGTGCCTCCAGTAATTAAAAGGACTTTATCTTTAAATATAGACATATCTTATATAATAAATTTAAATTACCGATGAATATAATATCTTAATAATCGACACATCACTAATAATAATAATAGTACTCTATTATAAATTTTCCGCATTATTGGTAATCCTTTTCCAGATAAAGTACAAGATGTATTATTATCATGCCGTCTATAATATAAACAAGTGATTGGTACAAATTTTACTACTCCAACTATATCTGCTAATGAAGCAATCCATCCTTCATGATAAACTGGAAGAATAGATGGTATAGGTAACACTATATCTAACAAATTTCTTCTAAAACAAATATTTGCCCCTACATAGGTATTTTTATACCAATTTTTCCAAAAACCTGATCCCGGATTTCCTATCTCAAACAAAGATGGATATATAATATTTAAATCTTTATCTGTAACAGAACAGTCAGTAACAATTAAATCAGCATCATCTAAATAGCTAATACAAATATTTTTTTTATTTGAAAACCAAACATCATCTTGATCACATAAAAATATATAATCACCAGAAGCATGCTTTAAAGCATTTCCAAAATTATTAACAACACCTCTTTTCCTTTGATTCATAAAAATTTTGATACGAGAATCATTAAAAGAACGTATTATTGTTAATGTGTTATCTGTCGAATAATCATCAGAAACTATGATCTCATCATTTATATCTATTTGACAAAGAATAGAATTTAACAACTCTTGTATATATTTTTCACCATTATATGTAGCTAAACAAATACTGCATTTCATAATAAATAAATGTATTAACTTTTTATCATAAACGAATTATAGCATAAAAACATAAATCCAAGAGCAAAAACATACCATCCAGTTGAACAAAAAAGGAATGGATTTGTAGAAGCAATAACCATATATAAAAAATAAGCTAATCCAAAATCTTTTACATCTTTTGAATCACTTATGAAAAATAGAGTTGAAGGTAAAAAAACCACAATATTAAATAGTCCCCCCAAAAAGAAACCGAAAAATCTCAACGAATCAAAAAAACTTAATTCACTATGCGTTATCATTATTTTTCTTGAAACATCATAAAAGACACTCCCTACTCCCTCTCCCATGAAAGAAGAGAAGCTTTCAAATAAGTTATCAACATAGCTATCAAATAAAGAATATTTAACCAAACTACCACTATCTCTTTCTAAAAGAAGTAGAACAACAAGAGATACAAATAACAAAAGAACAATTATGAATAAAAATATCTTTAATTTAAAATTCATTTTTCGTACAAAAATGAATGAATATAATAATATCAACAAACAAGAAAGCATTGGAACTCTAGATCCACTAATCAAAAGTGAAAAAAATATCAAAACAAACGACACAAAATCAACAAAAGAAAATATTCTTCGACCTTTATAAACTAAAGCGAATAAAACAAACGGAGCACTTCTGTAAAAAAAGGAAAGAAATTCAAATCCATAATATGATCTTTTTGAAATCAATATAGTTGGATTACGTTGAAATTCCATCATATAATCATATATCATAACAAAATTTTCTGTTGAAGAAACACAATAAATAAAGACACAAATAATAATAATAGACAAGAATAAACCTATTTTATAATTCATTTCTAATAATTTATCCCGATCAATAGATGTAATTGCATATATAATAAAAGAAAATAAAGTTAATTTTAAAATAGATATTTGGAATGATTCATCATAATAAGTATTATTCAAAAAAGCACATAGAATCGAATAAAAGAACAACACTATATTGAATAAAATAAATACTAATGAAATTTTATCAAAAACAAAATTACGTTTTACAAATGTCAATAGTAATACAAACACAAAAAGCAAATTTTTTAATCCAAATAAATCATTCGTTGGGTCCAGCATTATTATAAAAATATAGCTCGACAAAACAAAATAAAAAATATGGTCCAATAATTTATTCATAAATAATCTAACAATATATATAATATTCTTATTTCATGATGATATAAGAAAAGATATATTATTTCTCAATCTATTCATTAAATACATAAAATAACCATAAGGATCAGATGAGCCGATAAACAAAATTGGTTTATAAGTAATTCTTAAATTATGATGAAAACAATACACATTCAATAATCTTTCTCCCATAAAGCCTAAAACACGAGCTTGATAAGGATAAAATGATATACTAATCCTTCTTTCTACCTCAAATAACAAATTAAACAACCATGTACAATAATCATCAAAAATACTAAATGGAAAAATAAACATATTATAAAATGAAGCACTGTTTCTTTTATTCATAACTTGATCAAAAGAAGATAAATATTCTGGTGATTTTTCTTTCAAAACATCTCGTAATATTGAAAAATCTTCTGAAATATGATTTGAACAATAATTTCTTTTTAAACTCAACGAGAGAGTTTTTTTTATAGGTAGTATTACATCTGATTTCTTCAATAATTTTATTAATTCATTTTTTTCTAATAAAAAATCAGATATAAAAGATATGTCATTTACATAAAATACTTCACGTGGATAACAAATATGTCCTTTTAACATAAAGTACCTCCTATAATGAACTAGCCCCACATAATCCACATCTCTCAAGTTTTTCCAAGCCCAATAAATTGCTGTCAATTCACAATAATTCTTATTCTTTACACTTATATTATCACCTGTATCATCACCTTGAATACCTAAATCTAAATCACTGATTGCTTTTCCACATTGGATTGGTAGATATATGTCATCATTTAACCATTCACCAGCTTTATGACAACATACTAATATCTTAACTTTATTTTTTTCACCCTCACTCATCATTCACTCTATTTCTTTATACAATATATTCTCTATTATCTGATTCATATCGTAATATTTATATTCTGCCAGTCTCCCACCAAAAACGATATTCACCTCCCGTTCAGACAACTTCTTGTATTTTTGATATAAAAGATTATTTTTTTCATCATTTACAGGATAATACGGTTCCGCCCCATGTTTCCAGTCGAAAGAATACTCTTTTGATATAACAGTTCTTTTTTGGGTACCGAATTCAAAATGCTTGTGTTCAATAATTCTAGTATAAGGAATTTCAGCCTCAGTATAATTAATGACAGCATTCCCCTGGTAATTGGGGATATCCAGCAACTCCTCTTCAAATCTCAGACTTCTGTACTCTAGTTTTCCGAAACAATAATCAAAATACTCGTCAATTGGTCCTGTATAAATAATTTTGTTTGCACAATCAGAAAATTCATTTCTATCCTTATTGTAATCTACATTGCATTTTATTTCTACTCCAGCGAGCAATTTCCAGATGAAATTGGTATATCCTCCTACAGGGATTCCCTGGTATTTGTCGTTGAAATAATTATTATCGAACGTAAACCGGACAGGGATTCGTTTTATGATGAATGCCGGAACTTCTGTTGCTTTTCTGCCCCATTGCTTTTCGGTATATCCTTTAATCAAGATTTCGTAGATATCTTTTCCTACTAAAGAAATTGCCTGTTCTTCCAGATTTTTCGGATTTGTGATATCAGCCTCTTTAATTTGTTCTTCAATTTTTAGCTGAGCCTCTTCCGGTGTCCTGACCCCCCATAGAGAATAAAATGTATTCATATTGAAAGGTAAATTATATAACTTCCCTTTGTAGTTGGCGATAGGAGAGTTTGTATAACGGTTAAACTCAACAATCGAATTTACAAACTCCCATACAGCCTTATCAGAGGTATGGAAAATATGTGCCCCATATTTATGGACATTAATTCCTTCTATCTCTTCCGTATATAGATTCCCTCCAATATGAGAACGTTTGTCTATCACTAAAACTTTTTTTCCTGCTTGTCTGGCTTTATAAGCAAACATCGAACCATATAAACCTGCACCAACAATCAAATAATCATATGTAACCATTATCTATACAATGAACGATTAGACATAAAACCCATTAGTATCAATAAATCTCTCACTAAAAATCTTATCCTTAATTTAAATTTAACATGTTTTATTTTGGAATTATGCCAGGGACTCAAATACAAGTACTTCAAATATAAATCTCTTTTAGGATGCTTACATTCTTTATACCAAGGTTTTATTATCCCTGTATAATGAAGTATAACAGGATTCTCAGCTGCCTTGAACATTTCTTGCCAATATTTTTTGGCAAGAAACGGATCTTGCCAATAAAACCCCTCTTGTACATTATATCGAAGAGGCATATTCATTTTTTCATTTCTCAAAACATAATTTAATGCATCTTGATCCCAATATATCAACTTATCTGGATTTTTATCTATATAATCAAGTATTCGGATAGACAAATTATTCGCTCTCCAGTAATCTAAATTCATTAATAGAACACCCGAGTTAAAATAACCTAAGTGCATCTCATAATCTAAACGATTAAAGACTCTAATATCTTGACTAAACATATCGGGTACTACTCCTACTGCTTTATTCTTTATATCCGTATTCCAAAAATCATCTAAATCAGATAATACTACTATATCACAATCTAAATACAACACTTTATCCACTGAATCCGGAATAATCAGAGGTATTAATATCCTAAAATAAGCAGCAATACTAACATGGTCATCTTTTCTTATCGGACAGTTCTCTAATTTTTGATGATCAACTTTATAGTAGGTTATCAACTGACTATATTTCTTGGCAATTCTTGTCAATAATTTTTCATTGGACATCTTAATAGTATCTATAAGAATATGGAAATGTATATTTTCATTACCTTTATTCTCACAAATAGAAGTCATCAATACTCCACAATGGGAAGTAAAATTATCATCTATACAAAAAACGATATTTATCATGCTCTTTTTATTATTTGTCTTATTATATCAATCTCTTTTAGTCTAAAAATCAAACAAAATCCTAAATAAGAAATACTCCCAACAACAAAACCAGCTATTAATTGTAAAAATGGATTTGATAATAAATAATTACAAAAAAATATACAGACTCCCATTAATAAAGAACAAAATAAAACAGGTAACAACAACCTTATCTCTTTACTAAAATCAAATACATATATTTTTTTTATAAAAAAATATATGATTATCATATCAGATAAACTATATAATAGCAACCCCCAGCAAATCACATCTATTCCCCCAATAATAGAAATAAATAATATCAAAAATGCTATAATCTTTTTAATCATCTCAGCTCTTAAAGAAAGATCACTTCGACCTTTAACATTTAACAATTGCCAGTTAAATACCATAATTGGGTACCACATATAAGCAATACACAAAATCGACAATAAATGAGCAGAAGGTATCCATTTATCTGTAAGCAAGACTTTTATTAAAGGCTCAGACAAAATCGCTAAACCAATCATTAGAGGAAATACACAAAAAACTGTAATCCGGAGATATTTAAGGAAAATATCAACCAGTTTTTCCTCACTATCTTGTTGTTCACATAATACGGGATACATTGCCCGATTAACTACTTCTGTAAAATTCATTGAAGGAAATACAGCTAAAGTTTGTGCACGAGAAAAATAACCAACCTGCATAGAATTAAAGAATCGCCCAATTACTAATGTATACAAATTCATATATATTGTATGTAGTAAACCACCCAATAATAATTTAGAACCAAAAGAAAATAATTCATTAAACGACTGTAAAGAGAATACTCTCTTAGGAATCCAACTACCCGATACCCATAGTAAAATCACATAAAAAAAAGAAGTACACAAAGTTTGAACAACCAATGCCCAGACACCATACCCCAACCATGCCAGCCAAATACCTATTAAACCACTGATTATAACAGAAAACAATGATACTTTAGCCAATCCTCTAAAATCTAACGAAATTATTAGTCGTGTCCTTTGTATTAACACTAATGAGTTCAATATAATATTTATCCCACTCCATCTACAAATATCTTTTAATAAAGGTTCATTATAAAAATGAGAAATGTAAGGCGCACTCATATACAATATTCCATAAACAAATACAGCCACTAAAATATTAAAATAAAAAATCGTAGAGAAATCCGCTTCTGTTCGATCTTTTTTTTGAATCAATGCATTTGAAAAACCACTATCTACAAATGTCTGAGCAACTGCCATAAATATACCTAACATTGCTATTAAGCCAAAATCTGAAGGAGAAACCAATCGGGCTATCACCAAACTTAACACAAATTGTATCCCTTGAACAGAAAATCGTTCTATTGCACTCCACACCACACCTTTAACGGCTTGATGCTTAAAAACCTCACTCATATAATACCCTAGTATTATAAATATTTTTTACTTTTCACCACTAAATCTCATTAAATTATACGCACTATATTAAAATACATCTTTTACTTTATCCTTAAAATACATTATCGTTTTCATTAATCCTTCCTCCAATCGAATTTTCGGTTCCCAATTAAGCCTTTCATTTGCCAACGCGATATCCGGTTTACGTTGTTTCGGATCATCACCCGGTAGCGGGCAATAAACAATCTTTGATTTCGAATTCGTCAACTCAATCACTTTCTTTGCCAGTTCCAACATTGTGAACTCACCAGGATTTCCCGTGTTCACCGGGCCGATAAAGTCATCACCGGTAGCCATCATTCGAATCATAGCTTCAATCAAATCATCCACATATTGGAAACTCCTAGTTTGAGTTCCATTCCCATAGATCGTGATATCTTCCCCTTTTAACGCCTGCACAATAAAATTGGAAACGACACGTCCGTCATTCGAATTCATTCGAGGACCATACGTATTGAAGATACGGATGATTTTAATCCGTACATCGTTCTGACGATGATAATCCATAAACAAAGTTTCGGCAGCGCGTTTGCCTTCATCGTAACAACTACGGATACCAATCGGGTTCACATTTCCCCAATAAGACTCAATCTGCGGATGAATAGCCGGATCGCCATATACTTCACTGGTCGAAGCCTGAAGAATCTTCGCTTTAGTCCGTTTTGCCAATCCCAACATATTCATAGCTCCGTAAATGGAAGTTTTCATTGTCTTGATGGCATTATATTGATAATGAGGAGGCGATGCAGGACAAGCCAGGTTATAGATTTCATCAACTTCGGCGTAATAAGGAGAAGTTACATCGTGACGAACCAACTCAAAGTTGTCATACTGTAACAAATGACGAATATTATCCTTACTTCCGGTAAAATAATTATCCAGGCAAATCACGTCATTGCCTTCTTTCACCAAGCGTTCGCATAGATGGGAACCGATAAAACCGGCTCCACCTGTTACTAATATACGTTTCATTTCTGTCCGATTCTCGAATAAGTAAAACCTAACTCTTTCAATTCTTCACCATCGTAGATATTCCGTCCATCCACAATCACGTAATTCTTCATGGCTTTACGAATGATAGCCCAACTGGGCATACGGAATTGTTTCCACTCCGTCATCAAAGCGATAGCATCTGCATCGATCACCGCTTCATACATATCCTTACAATAGGTGACTACATCCCCTATCCTACGCTTTGTTTCATCCATGGCAATAGGATCAAATACATTAATCACAGCACCTGCTTTCAAAAGCTTATCAATCACAACCAACGCAGGAGCTTCACGCATATCGTCTGTTTCAGGTTTAAAAGACAATCCCCACAAGGCAATAGTCTTACCTTTCAGATCTCCATTAAAAGCCTTACTCAATTTATCAAACACAATATTCTTTTGCTCTTCATTTACCAATTCTACAGCTTCTATAACACGCATGTGGTATCCGTTTTCTATTCCTGTATACAATAGAGCTTTCACATCCTTTGGAAAGCAAGAACCTCCATACCCACAACCAGCATACAGGAAACGGCTACCGATACGGGAATCTGCCCCCATACCTTTACGTACATTATCTACATTTGCCCCGATACGTTCACAGAGATTGGCAATATCGTTCATAAAGCTGATGCGGGTCGCCAACATAGCATTGGCTGCATATTTCGTCATTTCAGCAGAAGGAACATCCATGATCAGAATGGGATAGCCATTCAGTGTGAAAGGACGATATAGTTTCTCCATCATTTTCCTTGCCCGTTCACTTTCAACACCAACTACCACACGATCAGGCGTCATGAAATCTTTTATAGCTGCCCCCTCTTTCAAAAATTCAGGATTAGAAGCAACATCAAATTCTATATCAACCCCACGTTTGTCCAACTCTTCCTGTACAGCTGCCCGAACTTTTTTGGCTGTACCAACAGGCACTGTACTCTTTGTCACTAATACGACATGCTTTTTAATATGACGTCCCACCGTACGGGCTACTTCCAGTACATATTTTAAATCGGCACTTCCATCTTCGTCCGGAGGTGTCCCCACCGCACTAAAGACTATTTCCACCTTATCCAAACAAGAGGTCAAATCTGTTGTAAAATGAAGACGGTCGGCCTTCACATTACGTGTAACTAAATCATCCAAACCTGGTTCATAGATAGGCATCTCACCATTTAATAACTTCGTAATTTTGTTTTCATCAATATCTACACAAGTGACATCTATTCCCATCTCTGAAAAACAGGCTCCTGAAACAAGCCCCACATAACCTGTACCAACAATTGCTATATTCATATATTACTACTACTTATCCAACTTTTCAAATTCTGAATTCTGACTCTTAAACTCAGGAACAAAGCTTTTCATTCCTCTCACCATATCAACTATTTCTACATTCAGGGAAAGATTAGACAAAACATTGACACATCTTATCACATCTTGATAGTTATATTCTCTAACATCAGCAATTCGAATTTTTTCGTGGAGAGTTTCTTTTGTATTTTCCTTATGACTTAAAAGCTCTTCATACAATTTCTCGCCAGGGCGCAATCCCGTATACTCTATCTCAATATCCTCCCCGACTCTCATACCTGAAAGTTCTATCATCCGTCGAGCCAAATCTGCAATCTTCACAGGTTGCCCCATGTCAAATACAAATATCTCTCCTCCATTCCCCATCGTACCAGCTTCCAACACCAACCGACACGCCTCTGGGATAGTCATAAAATAACGAATTATATCAGGATGAGTTACAGTAACCGGACCTCCATTATTAATTTGCTCACGGAAACGAGGTATGACAGAACCATTACTACCCAAAACATTACCGAAACGGGTCGTTATAAATTTTGTGTCCCCCTGTACTTCACCTTTTATAATAGCCAAACTCAAGCTCTGTACATAAATTTCAGCCAGCCGTTTGCTACACCCCATAATATTAGTCGGATTCACTGCTTTATCCGTACTAATCATTACAAACTTTTCAACTCCGTACTTTACGGCAGCATCTGCAACCAACCGTGTTCCATAAACATTAACCCGCACTGCCTCACAAGGATTCTCCTCCATCAACGGCACATGCTTATACGCAGCAGCATGGAATACGATATGCGGATGCCATTTTCGGAAAACATAGTCCAAACGATCTTCGCAGCGGACATCTCCTATCACAGGAACAAAACTCAGGTTAGGATACTTATCTTCCAGTTCCAAACGCAAATTATGCATCGGAGTTTCGGCAGAATCAAAACAAATCAATTTACAAATAGGGAAATGAGCCAGCTGACGGCAAATTTCACTACCGATACTACCGGCTGCACCTGTAACCAGTATCACCTTATTTTCCAACAAGCAAGCGATCTCCTGCATGTTGATCTTGATCTCATCACGTCCCAACAAGTCTTCAATCTTTATGTCACGGATAGACCGTTTTATCGTTCCGTTATGAACCTCTTCCATCTCGGGAACCACCAGAGTATGCAAAGAGATCTGTTCACAGAAACGGATTAACCGTTCTTTCTCATACTGTACTGTTTTCAGATTAGGGAAAAGTATTCCGTCCAAAGAGTTCCGGTTTACTAACTTTAATAGGTCTTCACGGGAGGCTACCTGATAAACAGGCAATTCGGCGATGCGGAAATTCCTTTTCTCTTTGTTGAAGGTAAGGAAGCCGGTTATACAATAATCCTGAACAAAAACATGTCGGGTTGCAGTCGAAGCGATCATAACACTTTCATCACCGGTACCATAGACCAACACCTGTTTTCGCTTTTTACCGAACTGCAGCAATACCATATTATACATGTTCACAATGAAAATACGGAAGGTGACTAACATCAACATTGTCAGGACACAATCGATAAACAATCCGACCAGATAAACCTTGGGAGTAAACGAAGCTTTTAAGACCAAAAGCAACGTACACAGGACAATTGATTTCAATACAGCAACTCCCCAAATCCTCCATAAACCACGCAAGGTGGAATGGCGGATTACCCCATGATACACCTTAAACGTGAAAAAGGCGATCAAACTTCCTACTAAAGAAGCAAATGCCCCTTTCAAAACATCCGCCTGGGTGTATGGAATACGCAAAAAGGAAAAAAGTCCTAATACTCCAATCAATGAAACTGATAACGAAATGAGCAAGTCAAACCAAAAAATGATCCACTTATTAATGTATCTCATTTTTATCAGACGAGAAAAAAAATGCTGTAAACTTATATAATGATAGTTCATTGTCATAAGAAGGGTATGAATATGGTTACGAATTTCCCGGAAAGCATAGATATATCAGAGCAATAACTCTGAAAGCTATTACCAAACACCGGAGAATTTCAAAAACGGGTGTAATATTGGAATCACCGAAGTGGTGATTATCAAAAGATAGGACATTAATACTAGTTATATAATTGATACACAGAAGGTCGTCAGTCACAAAGCTGTAACGACGATAATGACTAGGAAAAACGATCGTTTTTTTTAGTCACCGCAAAAGTATGCATTAATTTCCGAACAAACAAAATAAAAAATTCATCATGCCTTGTTAGACAAGGGATAATGAATCTTTTAATGCTTAAATTTAACACTTAAAAAAACCTAAATAATGGCGAGAATAAACGATCGTTTAAATTCGTCATTCTCACCCCTATCGAGAAGTCGCTACAAGGCATATCCGATTTATTAACACACAGGTTATCAGAAATATACAAAAACCTGTTTTTTAGCTCGAAATCTACAGATACAAGCCCTTTTATACGCCTTTAAACAGGTTTTTCGGTCATTTTCAAGGGTCTTTTCGGAGAGTAAAAACGACTCATTCTGCAACTGTATGCTCTTTAATATTTTTTTCGAATTTAGATTCATTTATCATTTATGAAAAACACATCTTCTAATGAGAACTGAAAATGAAAATTATAGCTTCCCAAACACAGGTCTTTCTTTTTTGAGCATTCCAAAGCATTGATATTCATAGTTAAAATAGAGTAATTGACCACTTATTTGTGAACGAATCAAGGACTCCTCTGTTTATATAGCGACTAAACAAAAAACACATACCTGCATAAGGGACGCCTCCCAATGCCATGATCCGGTATGTATTTAAGCTAATGAATCAACGTCAGTGACCAGATGGGACTGACGAACATTGTCGTATAACTTAACTTCAAACGCAAATGATATATGTCTTGATTTTACTGGCCTTTATCATATCAGTAGTCTTATCTATGCTGATCATTCCACGCATATTGATCGTGGCTTTGACAAAAAGACTCTTTGATATGCCTAACGAACGAAAAATACACACGGGTGCTATCCCCCGTCTGGGAGGGATTTCATTTGCACCGACTATCTTATTCTCGCTGGCTTTCGTTTCCGCGATCTCGTATCTGGGGTATTTATACGGGTTGAAAATTCCTCAAAATATCACTCCACATATCACTCCCGATTTCTATTTACTTACCTGCGGGCTGATCGTACTCTATCTGGCCGGTATCAAAGACGATCTGATAGGTCTGCGATACCATACCAAATTCATCGTACAAATTCTAGCAGCCTCCCTACTCCCACTTTCCGGATTGTGGATCAATGACTTTTACGGTCTTTTCGGTATCTATGAACTGGCCCCCTGGATTGGTATGCCGCTGACTATCTTTGCAATCGTTTTTATTACGAATGCAATCAATCTGATAGACGGTATCGACGGGTTGGCATCCGGATTAAGCGGGACTGCCTTGCTGATATTAGGGTCTTTGTTTCTGCATCAACATATGTGGTCGTATGCGATGTTGTCTTTCTCAACACTGGGCGTACTGATCCCCTTTTTCTATTATAATGTGTTCGGACAGGCGGAACACGGAAGGAAGATATTTATGGGGGATACCGGAAGCCTGACCCTGGGGTATATCCTGGCTTTTCTCTGTATCAGTTATGCGGCGTATACCCCGGACATCTCTCCTTATACCACCAGCGCCATCCTTATTTCATTTTCGACATTGATCGTTCCGATGTTCGATGTGATACGGGTCATGCTGATCCGGTTCCGAAGACGTAAAAGCCTGTTTTCACCCGATAAAAATCATATACACCATAAATTCCTGGAAATAGGGTGCAGCCCCCACAAGGCACTACTCTATATCCTGGCAATTTCATGGGCATTCAGCAGTTTGAATATCGTACTGGCCCCTTATATAAATATCAATATTCTATTTATTGGAGATATAGTGATCTGGACGGCTCTGAACGTTTGTCTGGATAAAATACAAAACAAAAAGAATTCGTTGAAAAAAAAAAAATCATTTAAAAGGATCATTTGAATTATGAAAGCATGTTTTATGGGATTAGGTTATATAGGTCTTCCCACAGCAATAATAGCAGCCGAAAACGGCATCGAGGTAATTGGAGTAGACATTAACCCTCAGGTTGTAGAGATGACAAACAAAGGGGAAATACATATCGTCGAACCGGGACTGCAGGAACTTTGTCAGCAGGTAGTGGCTTCAGGCCATCTGAAAGCTTCAGTCGAACCGGAGGTGAGCGATGTCTACCTGATCGTTGTACCGACACCGTTCAAAGGGAACCATGAACCGGATATTTCGTATGTGGAAACAGCGACCCGGTCTGTCATCCCGTTATTGAAAAAAGGGGATCTGTTCGTGATCGAATCGACGTCGCCTGTAGGAACGACGGAAAAAATGACACAACTGATATTCTCACTCCGCCCGGAGCTGAAAGATAATATATTTATCGCTTATTGCCCGGAGCGGGTACTTCCGGGAAATGTGATTTATGAATTGGTGCATAACGACCGGGTTATCGGGGGTATCGATGAAGAGTCAACGGAAGCGGCTGTCGGATTCTACAGCCGCTTCGTGAAAGGTACGTTGCATAAGACGAACTCCAAAACTGCTGAAATGTGTAAACTAACCGAGAACTCCTCACGCGACGTACAGATCGCATTCGCTAACGAGTTGTCGCTTATCTGCGATAAAGCGGGTATCAATGTCTGGAAACTGATCGAACTGGCAAACAAGCATCCCCGTGTGAATATCCTGCAGCCGGGAGCCGGTGTAGGTGGTCATTGCATTGCCGTCGATCCTTATTTCATCACTGCCGAGTTTCCCTACGAATCGCAACTGATCGCCAAGGCACGGGAGATAAATAATTATAAGGCCTTCTGGTGTGCAGAAAAGATAGAAAAAGAGATGTTGAAGTTTGAATTACAGCATCACCGGAAGCCTGTCGTTGCTATGATGGGGCTGGCTTTCAAGCCTAATATAGATGATCTGAGAGAATCTCCTGCCAAATATATCACAACCAAAGTGATGCAAAGTCACAATAATGCCGATATCCTGGTGGTCGAACCGAATGTAAAGGAACATAAGGTCTTCAAGCTCACCGATTATAAGGTGGCTTATGAAAAAGCGGATATCGTTGTCTTCATGGTGGCACACAAGGAATTCAAAGAACTACCACATACAGACGATAAAATAATACTGGATTTTTGCGGGATTTTCAAAGAATAATGGTAAAATCATCTATCAAGAAAAACTATATACTAAACCTGATCAATACATTGACAGGTTTAGTATTTCCCTTGATCACATTCCCTTACGCCTCCCGCATCTTATTTGCAGAAGGCATCGGACAGGTTCAATTCTTTCAATCTATCATCGATTATATAGCACTTTGCTCCGCACTGGGAATTCCACTTTATGCCGTACGGGAAATAGCCCGAAACAGAGATAACGTCCCGACCCGGAGCAAAACAACGATAGAGATACTGCTGCTACATGTCCTTCTAACATTTGCCGGATATATAATCGTTGCTATTTTAGCCGTCACTATCAAAAAAATAGAAGTCAATATACCTCTGTTCCTGCTTTTAAGTACGACATTATTATTTAATACGATAGGTGTCAACTGGTTTTACCAGGCAGTAGAAGATTTTAAGTACATAACGATCCGGTCATTGGTTATAAGGCTCTTTTCATTAATAGCTCTATTCCTTTTTGTAAAAACACCCAATGATTTACTATATTATGCCGGTATAACCGTCATTGCGAATGTCGGAGGAAACATATTCAATTTCATACGATTACGCAAATTTATACAACCTGATAGTTTTTCGTTTAGAGAGATATCGCTTGCCAGGCATTTGAAACCGGCATTACAAATATTCATACTCAATCTGACGATCAGTATCTATGTCAATCTGGACTCGGTTATGCTCGGTTTTATAAAAAGTGAAGAAGCTGTAGGATATTATACTGCGGCAACTAAACTGACTAAAGCAATATTAGGCATTATATCGTCTTTAGGTCTCGTTTTGTTACCTCGTTTTTCGAATATGATAAGCAATGGAGAATTTACAGAATTCAAAAGTCTGGCAAATAAAGTAATCAGCTTTACAATTGCACTAAGCTTACCTCTGTCGATCGGGTTGATATTTATGTCTCCTATTCTTATCAACCTATTTTGTGGGAAAGATTTTGCACCTTCCATACTGACGCTACAACTCATAGCACCGATTATTTTATTCATTGGATTATCCGGTATTATCGGCATGCAGATCTTATATCCTCAGGGAAAAGAGAAGATTGTTATATTAGCTACTGCCTGCGGGGCTTTCATCAACTTCACGCTTAATTTATTACTGATTCCCCGCTATTCGCAATATGGTGCAGCTATCGCTACGACCTTCGCTGAATTAACAGTTGTGACGGCAGTGATCTTTTTCGGAAGACAGATGTTACCTGTACATTTCCTTTCCAGACAGAATCTGCACTACGTAATAGGAAGTATTTTAATAGCCTTATGCCTATGCCTCATCCAATATGTTCATCTGCCGGACATATACGAATTAATAACCGGAATTTTAATCTCCGGTCTGGTTTACGGATTTTATTTATATCTGAACAAAGACATTTTCATTATTCAAACAATAGATACGGTAAAAAGTATAATTACAAAAAGATTTCAACATGAATAAATATGATTATTTAATTGTGGGAACCGGCTTGTTCGGATCTTTATTCGCCTATAAAGCAATACAAGCAGGAAAAAAAGTTCTGATCATAGACAAACGCCGGCATATCGGGGGGAACCTCTATACAGAAGAGATAGAAGGAATTAATGTACATAAATATGGAGCACATATTTTTCATACATCTAATAAAGCGGTATGGGATTTCGTAAATTCTATTGTCGAATTCAACCGCTTTACTAATTCACCGATCGCAAATTACAAAGGCAAGTTATATAATCTCCCCTTTAACATGAATACGTTTTATTCATTATGGGGAACCAAAACACCGAAAGAAGCAAAACTAAAGATCGAAGAACAGATCAAAGCGGCCAATATATCCAATCCGAAAAACCTGGAAGAGCAAGCTATATCTCTTGTTGGTAAAGATATTTACGAGATCTTGATAAAAGGATATACGGAAAAGCAATGGGGAAGAAAAGCGACCGATGTCCCGGCTTTCATCATAAAACGGATTCCTGTCAGGTTTACCTTCGACAATAATTATTTCAACGACAAATATCAGGGTATTCCCATTGGAGGATACACCAATTTCATTAAAAAGTTACTATCCGGTGCCGATGTCAGATGTAATATCGATTATATACAAAACAAAGCAGAACTTGTCGGTTATGCGGACAAGATTGTCTATACAGGCCCTATCGATGAATATTTTAATTATTGTTTCGGTGAATTAGAATACAGAAGCCTAAGATTCGAAGAAGAAATACTGGATATCCCCGATTTCCAGGGAAATGCAGTTGTCAACTATACAGAGGCAGAAGTTCCCTATACCAGAATTATAGAACATAAACATTTCGAATTCGGAACACAGAAAAAAACTGTGATATCGAAAGAATATTCCCTTGACTGGAAAGAGGGGGCGGAACCCTACTACCCTATCAATGACGAAAAGAATAATAGATTGTATCAAAAGTATAAAGTACTTTCCGAAAAAGAGAAAAATGTTTTATTCGGCGGAAGATTAGCTGAATACAAGTATTACGATATGCACCAGATTGTAGAGAAAGTACTTAACATAAATGAATTTTAAACGATGGAAAAATTCTATATCTCAAAAAATTACAGAGAAAGTAATACTGCTTCGACAAAGGCTAAATCTGATTGCGAAGACATATTCCAAGCCTATGGATATAAGAATCTGGGATTAAGTAAAAAGAACTATACGAACACATTTGTCGGTAGGATCTGGACATTCTTATCCGCTTGTAAAGCTTATATCAATATGCCATACGGAGAAGTAATAATCTTACAATATAAAACACCATTTATCGTCTCTCTATTCAACCGTGCCAAACAAAGGAAAAATAAAGTTATCCTGTTGATACATGACATTTGGACTCTCAGAGGACTCCCGGAAGAAGATTATCTGGAAATCATCAGAGATGCGGATGGCGTAATTTCACATACTCCCAATATGCAGGAATGGTTGAATAAATTGCTGGATATTTCCCGAAAAAATATAAGATTAGAGATATTCGACTACTTACTACCGGGAAACCCGGACAGTTCAATAACTAATTACCAAAATATTCCCAGCATATGCTTTGCCGGAAATCTGAAGAAAGCACCTTTCCTGACGAAATTGAACTTTCCGGAAAACAGTTTGTCTTTCGACTTATATGGTCCCGGCATAACTGAAAATATGATCGAGAATAAAAGCTTTATTAAATATCACGGTACATTCCCTCCTGAAAAATTAATTTCGGAAATACACAACAGCATGTTCGGATTGGTCTGGGATGGTGATTCCATCAATGAATGCACAGGTACAAATGGAAAATACCTGCAATTTAATGCTCCTCATAAAATATCGCTCTATCTGGCTGCCGGAAAACCTGTCATTATATGGAAGAAAATGGGCATGGCTCAATTCATTGAAAAAAATAATATAGGAATCACTATCGAATCTCTTGAAGAGATACCTGACAGGATTAAGCAATTATCTGAAAAAGAGTATATCGAAATGTCTCGTAATGTTTCTGTCATCAAGGATAAAATTACACAAGGGGAATATTTAAAAGAGGCGCTGGATAAAATAGAACAAATCATATAACATGGTTATTTTTTTGATTTTTTTTATTCTTGTAGGTGTAATCAATTATATTGATTATAGAACCTATAAGACCATAATCACTCCCACATTCTTTTTATCGGTACCGTTCTCCGCTATTTTATTATTGTGTTTGCTGCTCAATCCGAGTCTGTCATTCGTAAAGGTATATCCTCCCAGCATATTGATATGGATCATTGGTTTATTCTTTTTTTGGCTACCGGGCAGAGTATTTGCTTATACAATAGGGAAAAAGGACTTTTCCAGTAAAAATCCCCGATATACACCTTACAACACAGCACCTAATAAAGTCATACTATGGATCGGAGTATTGATTATCGGTTATTTCCTTTTAAAATATAAATCGATAGCCAATACAGAAATGGTTGGAAGCAAGGAATTCGGCGGAGAATTAATGATCGGAGGAATCGCCAGCAGATTATCCAATGTATTAATGCTGTTTTTCCCCTATTTTGTTTGCACCCGGCTTAAAAGCAAAATTCTCAAATACACATTCGTTTCAGCCATCTTCTTTTTAATTATCAGTTATGCTGCCAAAACATGGATGATGAATATCATACTGGCTTCATTTATTGTCGGAGCTTTTCGCAAACAAGTAAAAGTCAATATAAAGACAATTATATTATTAGTTTTCATATTATTCATCTTGTTCTTTTTGTACTATTCTTTACTTATCGACAGCGATTCTTTGTTACAATTCGTATTCAGGCATTTCTATTTTTATATTACTTCGGGAATCCTGCCTATGAGTTCATACATAGAATCCGAAAGTTTTTTTCAAACCGACAACAGGTATATCATAATGCCTTTTGTCAATATGTATTATTCATTGAGGGGACTTCCTCCCATGGATGTACATAGCGCATTATGGTATGTAACGGATCTTAACATCGGTACGGAAAGTAATGTATTTAGTTTTTTCGGAACTATTTATATTTATACTGATCCGGTTTTATTTGTCGTTTATTCATCATTATTCGGTTTATTTTCTTATGGGGTATTTACGTCTGCATTAAAATCCCGTTCTATTTTCATCCATATTATATATGCTTATAATTTATGTATACTATTCTGGGGATGGTACAATTGTGGATATAACTTATTGAGATATTGGGAAATTTTTGCATATGGATTCATCCTGTATTTTGTAAACCGATTCTACTTTCGACTACGTCAAGACAATAAATATCAAACAGTTATCACAAATGTCTAAAACAAAAGTATCTATTATAGTCTGTTATTTCGGAAAATTTCCCAATTACATGGATTTATTCATCCGGTCATGCTCTTTCAACAACGATTATAACTGGCTTATCTTCACAGATAACCGGCAAACATCAGAGATTCTCATTCCGAACATAACCTTCATTTATCTGGAGTTTTCCGATTTCCAAAAACTTATCAAAAAGAGAATAAACAAAAAATGTATTTGCCCGGCTCCATATAAGATATGTGATTACAGGCCAGCATTCGGATTACTCTTTTCTGATTTTCTGCAGGATTCTGAATATTGGGGCTTTTGCGATCTGGATATGCTATTCGGCGATCTGAATAAATACCTGGCAAAACCGATAAAAGAAAAGTATGACAAGATATACAACCATGGACATCTTACACTTATGAGAAATATCACAGAAGTAAACGAAGCTTTCATGTTACCATTCAGCAGCATTGAATACAAATATGTGTTTTCTCACAAAGATAGTTTCGGATTCGATGAGAAAAGAGGGATCAATCAGATTTTTAAAGAATATAAGTTCCATACATTTACGGAAGATACTTTTGCTGATATTTATCCACCTTCTGTTTCCGTCCCTCTGAAACAGATAAACAGAGAAAATCATCCCAATCAATCATTCATATGGGAAGAAGGGAAAGTATATCGAATTATTAATGATAAAAAGGAATTCGATGAATATAGTTATATCCATTTACAAAAACGTCCGTTTATCAAGCATAATAGTGATTTACTAACATGTAAATCATTCTATATAAACCCTTTTTCATTCGGAAAAAGAGATATGAATTATCTATATCCGGATCTAAAAAGGAAAATGAATCATTCCAGAATGAAAAATATTTACTCTTCGGTCATCTACAAATACCATCTTATAATCAATTGGATATTATATAATAAGAGACCTGCAAGAAGAATTTATTAATAACCTCAATATGAAAAATAAGAAATTATTAATTATCGGCTCTATACCCAAAGGGACAAAAGAGATAGGAGGTGTAACCATTCTTACCAAAAATCTTTTGGATTATCTGGATAAAGCTAAAATAAAATACTCTTTTCTCCAGCTTAATAAAACCTGCCACAACATACTAAATTATATTTATATTCTGATTTTTTCGATTCCACAGATTATCTCATGTGACATAATTGTCGCCAATATGTCGAATAATAGTGCTTTATATGTATATCCATACATTTGCTTCTGGTGTAATTTATTCAATAAGAAAATCGTATTCAGGAAATTCGGAGGTAACTATGACAAAACATACTGTTCATACTCCGGATATAAAAAGAAAATAATCGATCTTTCGTTAAGGCATTCCGACTTATTGCTTTTCGAAAGTTTTCACCTAACGAACTTCTTCAAGAAATTATTTCCGGAAACAACGGTTATGCGATTCCCTAATTGCAGATCCAAAGGAGATATTCCGACAAACAAGATATACAGTAAAAGATTCGTATATATAGGAAGTGTTAAAAAGGAAAAAGGTATCCGGGAAATCCTGAACTGTTCTCGTCACTTAAACGACAGTTATACCCTGGATATTTATGGCCCCCTCGACGGAGATATCCCGATGGAAGATTTTCAAAACACAAATGTCACTTATAAAGGTGTTCTCCCTCCGTGGCAAGTTCGGAAGGCTTTAACATCATATGATGTATTGTTATTACCTACTTATTACGAGGGAGAAGGATATCCCGGTATTATAATAGAAGCTTTCTCCGTCGATATTCCGGTAATTGCGACAGAATGGAATGCCATTCCTGAAATAGTCACAAACATGTACAATGGACTACTCATACCAGTCAAAGATGAAAACGCATTACTGGAAGCTATAAAAAAAATGAATGATGTACATGGCATATTAGAAAAGAACATCTCCACATATTTCAATCAGAATTTTAATTCCGATATCATTAATCCTCTTATTATTAACCGTATCCTTTCTTGTTAAATAGATATTCAATATGAATGTACTCACTTATTATCATACAGTAAAACATCTCAGAATCAAACAAATGTATTACCAGATAAAATATCGTATCAGCAAACGTCATAAACAGAAAACAGATCGGGTAACGATACTGAAAAAATCCGGTAGTCCTTTGCAACTGATCAAATGGATCACTAAAGACATCAGTCTTTTATCAGATAGAACGTTTTTGTTCCTTAACATAGAAGCCCCTTTTTACAATTGGAATGATGAACGGAATAGCAAATTATGGATTTATAATCTTAATTATATGGACTATTTGCTACAACCTGGTATAAGTATCACAGAAGCATCAAGATGGATAAATAAGTTTATCGATGAACTACCGGAAAATCCAACCGGATCAGAGGCTTACCCTACGAGCCTTCGTTGTATCAATTGGATCAAATTCATATCAAAAAGTTATTCTTCGATACCGGATATTCAATTGAGAAAATGGGATAACTCCTTGTATTCACAGTATCAGAAACTCTATCTGAATATTGAATACCACCTCCTTGGCAATCACCTTCTGGAAAACGCTTATTCACTTTTATGGGGAGGTCTTTATTTTCAGGAAGGAAAGTTTTACGAAAAAGCAGTCTGGCTGTTGACGCAGGAACTGAATGAACAGATCCTTCCCGATGGAGCACATTATGAATTAAGCCCGATGTATCATGAAATACTTCTGGACCGGTTGCTGGACTGTATCAATGCTTTAAAATATAATGAGCGTTTTGAAGGGCAAGAATATGTTATTTCTTTTCTTGAAGAAAAAGCCCGGCTTATGCTTAGCTGGCTGAACGCGATCATCTATAAAGACGGAACAATCCCTTTACTGAATGATTCCGCTTACGGGATAGCGCCGACGTCAAAAGAATTATTTGCCTATGCTAAACGGCTGGATCTTCAATGGTCGGTCCATAAACTGAAAGAAAGCGGCTACCGTAAATTTGTATCCGGACCTTTTGACATGGTTCTGGATGTCGGGAACATCGGTCCCGATTATATCCCCGGACATGCCCATGCCGATACGTTCAATTATGAATTACGTATCGATGGGAAGCCTTTTGTTGTCGATTCGGGTATTTCAACTTATGAGAAGAATGAACGCAGACAATACGAACGCGAGACGCGTGCCCACAATACCGTACTGGTAAATGGAAAGAGTTCCAGTGAAGTGTGGGGAGGCTTCAGGGTGGCACAGCGGGCAAAGATCACAGGCTTAAAAGAAGATAAGTACTGTATTACGGCATGCCACAACGGTTTCAGGGAATCCGGAGTCGAACATCAACGAATCTTCAATATGAATGATAAGGAGATTATGATTTGTGATTCTCTTCTACCCATATCCGGGAAAAACGGAATCAATCTGATCCATCTTCATCCGGATATCCGGATCATCTCCGTCAATAATGATTCTATAAAAACAAACCTGGCAATTTTCAATTTTTACGGAACAGATGAAATATGGATCGAAGACTGTGAAATAGCTTTCGAATATAATAAACGAGTCGCTACTAAAAGAATAGGAATCGCATTTACCAATCAAATGCAATACACGATACGCTGCGACTAACATAAGAGTAAAACACAAATGAACATTTTATTTCTTACCGACAATTTTCCCCCGGAGGTAAATGCACCTGCCAGCAGAACCTATGAGCACTGCAAAGAGTGGGTTCAGCTTGGAGAAAAAGTAACAGTTATCACCTGCACACCCAATTTTCCACAGGGAAAGGTATACGAAGGGTACCGGAATAAACTGTATCAGACGGAATACATGGATGGCATCAAAGTGATCCGTGTATGGAGTTATATCACCGCCAACGAAGGATTCCTGAAACGTACGCTCGATTACATCAGCTTCTCCGTTTCTTCTTTCTTCGCCGGTCTTTTCCAGCAGGCTGATATGATCATAGCAACATCTCCCCAATTCTTCACGGCTCTTTCCGGACGCACATTGGCTTTTTGGAAAAGAAAACCCTGGATCATGGAAGTGAGGGATCTGTGGCCTGAATCGATCAAGACTGTCGGGGCCATGAAAGACAATCCGGTCATTCGCTTTTTTGAATGGGAAGAGAAAAGATGTTATCAGTCAGCCCGAAAGATCGTCGTTGTAACCGACTCTTTCAAGAAAAGGCTGGAAGAAAAAGGAATATCACCTCAAAAGATAGTTGTGATAAAGAACGGAGTAGACTTAACAAAGTTCAAACCGGCAGAAAAAGATCGGAAGTTACTCAAAGAGCTACATCTGGAAGGGAAAAAAATCATCGGTTACATAGGTACACACGGGATGGCTCATAAACTGGATTTCATACTACAATGTGCAGCCGGGATGGATGGTAAAAACAATTATCATTTCCTGCTGATCGGGACTGGAGCAGAAAAAAAGAATTTACTAAAACGAAAAGAACAATTAGATATAAAGAATGTAACCATGCTCGATCCGGTCTCCAAGCAAGAGGTAAAACGATACATATCTATTCTGGATATTGCTTTGATCAATTTACGCAAATCCGATTTATTCACGACAGTCATTCCTTCCAAAATATTTGAGAATGCAGGTATGGAAATCCCTATTCTTATGGGTGTGGACGGTGAAGCCCGCCAGATCGTAGAATCTTATCAGGCAGGATTGTGCTTCGAGCCGGAGTCGGAAGATGATTTTAACCGGAAACTGCATCTGCTTCTTTCTGATCCCGCTTTATATGAAAAATGCAAAGAAGGATGTCGGAAACTGGCTCACGACTTCAACCGCAAACTCCTTGCTGAACAAATGTTACATATAATAAAAGAAACAAAATGAAAAAGATTATGCTGGTCTTCGGGACTCGCCCCGAAGCAATAAAAATGGCTCCGCTGATCAAGGAGTTTCAAAAATATCCGGAACAGTTCCAAACAATCGTTTGTGTCACCGGACAACATCGGGAGATGCTGGATCAGGTTCTTCACCTTTTTGATATTCACCCCGATTACGATCTCAACATAATGAAACAGGGACAAGATTTATATGATGTTACCGCCCGTGTCCTGACCAATATGAGAGACGTTTTGCAAAAAGCCAACCCCGACCTGGTACTGGTACACGGCGATACGACCACCTCTACCGCAGCCGCCCTGGCCGCCTTTTATCAACAGATACCCGTCGGACATATAGAAGCCGGATTGCGTACTCATAATATATACAGTCCCTGGCCGGAAGAAATGAACCGCCAGATCACGGGGAGAATAGCTTCTTATCACTTCTCTCCTACCTCTTTAAGTAAAAAAAATCTGCTTGCGGAAGGGATAGACGAGAACCGGATCACAGTAACAGGCAATACTGTAATAGACGCCTTGTATCATGTGGTCAGTCAAATAAAGAATAAGGACAATTTACGCCAACAGCTTATTGCAGACCTGGAAACAGCGGGTTATAAAATAGCCCGTCTGTCAGAACAAAGTAACCGGAAATTGGTTTTAATAACAGGTCATCGCAGGGAAAATTTCGGTACTGGTTTTATAGCCATGTGTAAAGCTATCAAAACTTTAGCTGAAAAATATCCGGATGTAGACTTTGTCTATCCGATGCACCTGAACCCGAATGTACGGAAACCTATACAGGAGGTGTTCGGAAATACGCATCTTCCGAACATGTTCTTTATAGAGCCGCAGGAATATCTTCCGTTCGTTTATCTGATGGAGCGATCTGCCATCGTCCTGACAGATAGCGGCGGTATTCAGGAAGAAGCTCCGGGATTAGGAAAACCGGTATTGGTCATGCGCGATACCACCGAACGCCCGGAAGCAGTAGACGCCGGAACAGTGAAACTGGTTGGAACTGATTTTGTCAAGATATTAGACGAGACCTCCCGGTTACTGGAAAATCAAGCATATTATGAACAAATGAGCAAGGCTGTCAATCCTTATGGAGACGGACTTGCCAGCGAACGAATTGTCACTAAAATTAAAGAGATTTTATGAAGACGCTAAACAAACTTTTTTTCTGTACTCTTTTTCTTTCATTTTCAATCATTGTATCTGCACAGATCCCGCAGGAATTCATCGACAAAGCCAAAGCGGCTGGGATGACCGAAGAGCAGATCCAACAGGAAATAGCCAAACGAATAGGAAACACAAATAGTAAAACTCCGGTAACTCCTTCTTCCGGTACAACAGATATACAAAGGGTTACAACCAACAATGAAATTCCATCGATAGAAAAGCAAAGAGAAGATAATAGCATCCAGGACAGCACCCGGAATCAAGTATTCGGCCGTGACATATTCTCAAACAAAAATCTCTCGTTCGAACCGAACATGAACATGCCGACTCCCAGAAATTATCCTCTCTCGGCCGGTGATGAAGTCCTTATCAATGTATGGGGAGATTCTGAATTAAATCTGAAATTAACTTTATCTCCTGACGGGACGATCATTATCCCGAATGTCGGCCTTGTCCCTTTAAGCGGACTCACCATCGAACAGGCAGAGAACAAGATCAAACAGGAACTTGGGAAAATCATAGCGAACCTGAACGATAGCGAACCCAACACATTCGTTTCAGTCGGCCTCGGTAAGATACGCAGTATAAAAGTAAACATTGTCGGGGAAGCGATCGCACCCGGTACTTATACATTACCTTCTCTAGCCTCCCTGTTCAATGCATTATACGCGGCAGGAGGTGTAAATGATATCGGCTCTTTACGAAATATCCGTGTCTACCGGAATAACAAAGAAATTGCCAACCTGGATGTATACGATTATCTCCTGAAAGGGAAGTATGACACGAATATTCGTCTGGAAGACAATGATATGATCATCATCGAACCTTATGAACAACTCGTCAACACGCATGGAAAAGTAAAACGCAACCGTACATTCGAACTTCGCAAAGGCGAAACTTTAAGCGACCTGCTTAAAATGGCGGGAGGATTCACCGGAGATGCTTTTACCGAAGATGTCACAATCAAAAGAAAATCAGGTTCACGCTATCAGATAGCGACCGTAACGGAAGAAGAGTTTCCGACATTCATGTTACAGGACGGCGATTCGCTGCTTGTGGATTCCGTTATCCCGTTCTATGACAACCGGCTCACTATAACCGGGGCTGTCTGGCGACCGGGTGAATATGAATTAAGCCCTAAAGTACATACGGTGAAACAACTGGTAAATCAGGCTGCCGGTTTAAAAGGCGATGAGTTTATCGGACGTGCCCAGATCATCCGGTTGAACCCCGATTTCACCAGCACAGTCCTAGCTATCGACATACAGGATATTATGAATGGAAAATCACCCGACATCGAATTACAGAAAGAGGATAAAGTACATATCCCTTCTTTATTTGAACTTCGGGAACCTTACACCATAAAAGTAGGTGGAGCTGTAAATAACCCGGATACGATCCTTCCTTACAGCAAAAATATGACTGCGGAAGATGCGATCATTCAGGCAGGGGGATTACAGGAATCAGCTTCCACCATCAATGTGGAAATAGCACGCCGCATAAAAGATCCGACAGCAGATAAAAGTACGAACCAAATAGCAAAAGTATATACTATCTCGCTAAACGAAAACTTACATTTACCATCCAAAATAGCAGGAACACCCGATACACTCTTTACCCTCGAACCTTTCGATGAGGTATTCGTGCGTTTCTCTCCCGGTTATGAAAAGCAGCAGGTTGTAAAGGTCGATGGTGAAATTACTTTTGCGGGTGATTATGCACTTCCACATAAAAATACCCGCTTAAGCGACATTATCGCTCAATCAGGAGGAGTTACCCCGGATGCTTATGTAAAGGGAGCCAGCCTGAAACGCCAGTTAACACAAGATGAAATCCGTCAGGTCGAAACACTTCTTGAATTAAGTAAAAACAAAAGTAGTAAAGATTCTGTCGCCTTATCACTGGAAAACATCAAAGATTATTCAGTCGGGATAGATCTGCAACAGGCACTCGCTCACCCTGGCAGTACTCATGACCTGGTTCTGAGGAATGGTGATGCTATTTATATTCCTCAGTTACAAAGTACCGTGAAGATCAGTGGCTCCGTCACTTATCCGAACAGTATAACCTATACGAAAGGAATGTCTGTACAGGACTGCCTGTCACAAGCCGGAGGATATAACGATATTGCACGCAAATATCCCATCGTCATTTACATGAATGGAAAAGTGGCGACAACACGTAAAGTCGGTATCTTCTTCAAACGGTATCCGAAAGTCGAACCGGGCTGTGAAATCGTAATTCCAAGCAAGACCCAACGGGACAGAGGAGCCAGTCTGGCAGAAGTGTTAAGTATTGCCAGTTCGACAACATCTATTGCAGCCATGATCACGACACTGATAAACTCTTTAAAATAAGATCTATGAATATAACCGATAATAAAACTCCGGAAGACGAACGAGATATAGACTTTATCGCTTTAACTAAATATTTATGGTCCAAACGGAAATTATTCCTGAAATGTTGTGGCATAGCGATCGTTGCCGGACTCATCGTTGCCTTCAGTATACCTAAAGAATATACGACAACGGTCAAATTAATGCCCGAGACGAACAATATATCGAACAAAATGGGTAATCTTGGCGGACTAGCTGCCATGGCAGGAATTGACTTGAATAGTGGGAATAGCCAGGATGCGATCTCGCCGGATCTATACCCGGATGTTGTTCACAGCACACCTTTTTTACTGGAATTATTCCCCGAAGAAGTTATCAATAAGAAAAAGACATTGTCTACGACTTTGTTCGATTATATGAATGAACATCAACGGGAAGCCTGGTGGAGCTATCTGCTAAAAGCACCTTTAGCTGGTGTATCGTATCTGGCAGAACTTTTCAACGGACAAGAAGAAAACCCGGGAAAGATCGACCCTTTTTTTCTGACAAAACAACAAAAAGCAATTATCAAAGAGTTACAAAACCGAATATCGGTTTATATCGATAAAAAAACACAGGTAGTAACTGTTTCCGTTGAGATGCAGGACCCGGTAATTTCGGCGTCCGTGACAAGGAAGGTCATCGATATGTTACAAAGTTACATTACCAATTACCGGACTCAAAAAGCCAAACAAGACCTGGAGTTTACCAATAAGGTATTGAAAGAAGCACAAGAGGCCTACTACAAAGCCCAGCAAGCCTATGCCGCTTTTGAAGACGGGAATAAGCAAATCATCTCCGCCAGTTCCCGGACAGAACAGGAACGTTTGAAGAATGATATGACACTCACATTTAATGTATACAATACGTTAGCACAAAAACTCGAGCAAGATAAATTACGGGTTCAGGAACAAACACCGGTCTATACGATCATAGAACCGGCAACAGTTCCCCTCAAAGCTTCAGCTCCTAAAAAAGTGCTGATCCTTATCGGTTTTGTTTTTATGACGATCGCCGGGTTAAGCGGATATTTGCTGGTCAAAGATAAACAGTTATTTTAACCGGCAAATATCCGTCGGCTTTATGACCGGCTGATCTGCAAACCCTTGTCCGAAAGACTCATCTCTACAAAACGGGCATTCGGATTATGAGGAGAGGCTGTCAGCTTTTTACGTATCAGCAAAGCGGCTTCAGGATCTTTAGCCACAATATACAAATAGCCTCCGCCTCCGGCTCCGGGCAGTTTACAGCCTAATGCATAGTCTTTTATCTGGGTGATCAATGCTTCGACAGCCGGAGGATTCGTTCCGGAATCGAGTGCCTTTTTCTGTTCCCATGTCTTTGCGATAAGCTTACCGTAAGTCTCAAAATTACCGCATTGAATTGCTTCGAACATATCCAAAGCATGCGTTTTCATTTCTGAAAGCAAACGAAGATGGGTTGCACTGTTCAGGAACATTCCCTGCACGATCTCTGCCAGAATATTTTTTGCCGTACGGGTAATGCCTGTATAATATAATAAGTGACAAGCCCGGTACTGCGGATCGGTAAATAAATATTCCGGCAACCAACGCACAGAAGGATTCTGATTGAAACCTTCTCCTGTCTGTAGCAGTTTCAAACCATGCAATACGCCGCCATACTGATCTTGCCAGCCTCCGCCCGTTGTAAGCAGTTGTTCTAAAATCAATGTACGATATCCTATTTTACTTTTGTCCCATGCCAGACCACAGAAATCAGAAATAGCTCCAAGCACTGTTGCAGCCAGAATGGAACTGGTACCAAGTCCGGAACCTGCCGGAATAGCGGCCAACAAAGTAACCTCCAGGCCACAACCGAAGTTCTTCAGCTGATCTTCCAACGAAGAATAATGTGCTGCAGAAAATTCCGGAACAAAACCGGCGAGAGCCAATGCTGCTTTAGGAATAGAAAAAGGAGAACCGATCTTCTTATAATCCCGTAATTCATCCCAGGTCGAAACAACCTCCATCGCTCCCAGGTCAATAGAACGCAGGATGATCTTATATTCTTTCGAAGGTTTTACATAGACCTGCAAAGGCGGTTGACCGTTCAACTCAATGGCTACATTGACCACATTTCCTCCGGCATACATACAGTAAGGAGGTGTATCGGTCCAGCCTCCGGCCAAGTCGATACGAACCGGACTGCGCCCCCATACAATCTGATCGTGGTACACATTCAGATAAGGAGATTGCTTTTCACCAGAGACAGATCCTATCAGTCCTTTCCGTAACAAAGAGAAAGCTTCCTGTTGTTCTTCCTCATACGGTTTCTCTTCCAATTGCAACACACGTGCCCGGAACATCCGGTTATGTATCTGCTTCATCAAAGGCATTTCTTCCGAAAGTGCTGCCGGTAAATCAAGGCCTCCTCCGGCAAACTCTCGGGCTGCATCGGCCAGGTCCAACTGGTAAAAAACACTTTTTTCATGATTGGCAGCCAACATAGGCCAATTCGTATAACGGAATTTCTCACGCTGAGTAAACAACCGACTCAGATTAGCACGATCGGATAATTCATTCGCCGACATTTTTTCAGACGATTTCCATATCTCCTTGCCGCTTTTCAGTTCCGCTTCAGAAACCATCCAGCGTATAACCAGCCCTAATTCTTCTATATCTTTACAAACGGGGAACAATGCAGCATTCTGCAAATCATCGAATGCTTCCAATGTGATGCCTCTCTCTTCTGCCCACTTGGTAACAGGCACTCCCATAAAGAGAGTCTTCTCATCGGTAGATGCCCCCTTGAACGGATCATTAAAACCATAAGGACGTCCAACCCAATCCTGTTCACCCACAGGTACCACATCGATACAAACACCGGACGGAAGATTCAGTTTCCAGTTATTTTCGGGTACACCGGTTATAATATGTCGGTTATCCAGTTTCCAGTTCTTGCCTATATAACTGTTCTCTATCCATAACTCCGAGTTTCCGGCAGTCAACGGAAGATCGATAGAAGCATTCTGCACAAACATGGCCGGGTGAGGTTTCACCTTCCGGTGCATGATAGCGCGTTGGTCGCGAACCAGATTCTGCACAGCTAACGTCGAAGAAATCAGTTCGCGGCTCGTCCCATAATGATAAAACTCCCCTCCTTCCAAAGGAAGAATAGCTACGCTCAACTGGTTCAGTTCATCATCAACAATTCGGGGATGATCTCCCAATGCCAGTCCGAACTCAGAATAGAGATCATATGACTTCATCTTTTTTTCCTCACCTGCATATGAGTGCCCCATCAGCAACTCCATCGCCCGGTCACTAAGCAACCACACTCCTATATCCATCAGAAAGAGATGTGTCTGAGCCAACTGTCCCAGTTCAGTCAAAGATGGCTTTTGGAGCATAAAGTCTAATTTATCCGGTGTCTGCCTGTTTGAAACAAACACGCCATGATTGGTAGCCAAAGCGGGATCGACCCATAATCCGTAACAGACAACATCCACTTCCGGAATATCCTGTAACGGTTCGCTGTTTCGGATATATACATCTCCGCTTGCAATCAATGTATGAAGCGAAGCGGGTGCCTTCTGCATGATCTCTTCATACAGCGGAAGTTGCAGGGACAGTAGATTTTGTGATAATTTCTGTCCTCTCGCCCACCGGAATACAGGTATCGGTGTTAAAATTTTTCCCGACGGAGCATATCCGGGCAAACGCCGGCTTTGTCCTCCGGCATGCAACAATATTCTTTTTTCTTTAGCCAACCATTCTTTTACTGACATTTCCGGTGCTTCCTTTTGCCGGCATGCTTCGACCAGCCAGGTTGTCCCACCACCGGAACCTAACCGGGCACCCACCGGATCAGAAGTACAAAACCACTCATCAGCATCCACTTTCGTTATTTTGTGGAAACAGTTCACCAAATTAGGAGGTAACGATAATAATTTCTTCATATTTATATATGTGTCGGAAAACAATGAAGTCATTTCCGTCTAATTAATCAAATCTTTAGCACAAAAGTAGTTTTTCCTATCATTTCGATCACATCGAAGTTAAATTTTAATTTAATTTTACCATTCAAGATGGTATTGGTTTAAATTATTATATTCATATTTGTAGAGAAAAACAACTTACATATCCAGTTGACGATAAAAAACGTTGGTTTTTACTAATCACCCCCTGTCATTTCGTATTCTAACGTATCTTTAGTTATTCATTTAATATTCAATTGTATGATATACGGTTATGTAAGAGTCAGTACAGACAAACAAAGTACTGAAAATCAGCGATTTGAGATTGAAAAGTTCGCAAAAGCCAAAAGCATGCGTATTGATCGCTGGGTAGAAGAAACAATCAGTGGAACAACAGATGTTGCAGAACGGCAGCTTGGCCGGTTAATTAAGCAAATTCGCAAGGGGGACATGCTGGTTACAACTGAGTTATCGCGTTTAGGGCGTAATCTGATGCAGGTGATGAGTTTCCTCCATCAATGTATGGAAAGAGACATTTTCGTGCTGACGGTAAAAGAGCGCTATGAGTTGGGAAACAACATCAACAGCAAAATCCTGGCTTTCGCTTTCAGCCTGAGTGCCGAGATAGAACGCAACCTGATTTCACAACGTACCAAAGAGGCATTAGCCAGAAAAAAGAAAGAAGGCACCAAACTGGGACGTCCTAAAGGGGGAAAATCAGAACAATACAAATTATCCGGTAAAGAAAGTCAGATACGCAAACTCCTGGAGGAAAAGAAAACCAGGCTGTACATCAGTAAAAAGCTAGGTGTAAACAGGCAAACTCTGAGAGATTTCATGAGGATGAATCCGGAATTGGACTAATTATAGAAATATTAAGTTTTTTGTCACCCGAAGAATATATGTCTAAATTGTTAAACAATGCAATCCCGGTGAATGAATCCTAAGCTAAATTGTTTATTTATAGTTGTTTGTTCTAAATACACGGGGAATACCTGTACGAAAGTTTCTAATATTAATAATGTTTGTGTTCTTAAGGGATATTTTGACCGCAATTACACTCTCATTATAAGACAATTAGATACAATTATAGATCGGCAGAAAATTAATTTCAAATGATTTTTGCATTTAAGGCAAATATGCAGACTCTCTTCGGATAAGATAGATGGTTTTTTGGAAAAAAATCTGAGGTTGTAAAAATTACACCAAGAGAAAGAATTCAAAGAATAAACAATAATGGACACAAGAGTCCGAGTTAAAAACAAAAGAGATGAATCCATAGCGCAGCAAGTAATAAAAAGGACAAAGACTTTGGAATTTTACTTTAGTAATGAATTATTGGTGTATAGGGAAAACTTCATTTTCCCACCTTACTTTTACACATTATTATACAATAAATTAACTAATAGTAAATAAATATACTATCTTTGGGACAATTAGCGCAAAGTGGAATATTCGTAGAACCTTATAAAAAAAATCAGTATGGAAAGAACACTTGTAATATTGAAACCATGCACCATTCAACGAGGTTTGATCGGTGAAATTATTGCCCGTTTTGAAAAGAAGGGCCTGATCCTCGAAGGTATGAAAATGACATGGCTGACAGACGAGATTTTAAGTGAGCATTATGCCCATTTAAAAGAAAGATCTTTTTTCCAAAGGGTTAAAGATGCAATGGCCGTATGTCCTGTCATTGTTTGTTGTTGGAAAGGGGTCGATGCAGTAAATGTTGTACGTACGCTAGCCGGAGCCACTAATGGCAGGAATGCAGCACCCGGTACTATCCGGGGAGATTACAGCATGAGTGTACAGGAAAATATCGTACACGCTTCCGACTCACTGGAAACAGCAGCCATTGAATTAAAAAGATTCTTCACCGAGGATGAATTATTTAATTATGAGACAAAAAACCTGCTCAGTCTTTACGCGAATGACGAATTCTGAGATATAAAGTAAAACAAAAGGCCGGAAAAAAGTATATGATATCTCTTTTCCGGCTTTTTTATTTCAGATATCTCATCCTATCCTCGCGGACCGGATGAACAACCTCATTACTAATCTAAAAATCTAATACCATGAAAAACACACTACATCATATAAACAAGCCCTCTCTATGAAATGTTCCGAAAAAATAAAGAAATTCATTGCAGTTGTATTATTCCCGAATTGCACCTATATTTGTACTGTATTTTAAACACGAGTACAGACAATAAAAACGAAAACAATATGCACAGTTGGTTTGAATGTAAAGTCTCCTTTGAAAAAGTACTGGAGAATGGAATGCAAAAGAAAGTAACAGAACCTTACCTGGTCGATGCCCTCTCTTTTACCGAGGCAGAAGCCCGTATCATCGAAGAAATCCGTCCGTTCATCTCCGGCGAATTTACTGTTACAGACATTAAACGTGCCCGCCTTTCCGAATTGTTCTTTAATGAAAACGGAGACCGTTTCTATAAGATCAAAGTCTATTTTATTACACTCGACGAAAAAAGCGGTGCAGAAAAGAAAACAGCAGCACAGATGCTAGCACAGGCTTGTACACTGAAAGAAGCTATCTCCGTACTGGAAGAAGGTATGAAAGGCACAATGGCCGATTATACGATTGCTTCGGTTGCGGAAACTATGTTGATGGATGTTTTTCCTTTCTCCGTCAACGACGACAAAACACCCAAATCAGGAGAAGAACTGATCGCCGAACAGAAAAAGCAAGCTGAAGACAAAGCACAGGAAGCATGAGTATCTCCCAGAATATAGTACAACTCAAGGCATCGTTACCGGCAAATGTCACGCTGGTAGCCGTGTCTAAGTTTCATCCGGCAGAAGCATTGAAGGAAGCCTACAATGCAGGCCAGCGTGTTTTCGGCGAAAGCAGGGCACAGGAGCTGACGGCAAAACAGAAAGTACTACCGGGTGATATCGAATGGCATTTCATCGGACCGCTGCAAAGTAATAAAGTGAAAGATATTGCGCCGTTCATCCATACGATCCATAGCATCGATTCCCTTAAATTATTGCAGGAAGTGAATAAACAGGCTGTGAAAAACAGCCGGATGATCCGTGTATTACTGGAAATACACGTCGCACAGGAAGAAACCAAACACGGACTGACTCCTGACGAATGCCGCGAACTTCTGCAGAACGAACAACTCGCAGAACTCAGGAACATTCAAATATGCGGATTGATGGGAATGGCGACCTATACAGATGACACAACACTCATCGAACAGGAATTTCGCACCTTGCATGAACTTTTCAGTGATTTAAAATCTATATATTTCAAAGGAAATGATAATTTTGCAGTGTTATCTATGGGGATGAGCCACGATTATCCGATCGCCATCAGCCAGGGTAGCACCATGATACGGGTTGGAACCAGTATTTTCGGCGAACGCGAGTACTAACACATTAAAATTGAATCTGACATGATTGACATTAAAACCCAATACGCGGGACTAACACTTCGTAATCCTTTAATCGTTGGAAGTTCAGGTCTGACAAATAACCCTGAACGGAACAAGGAATTTGAAAAGGCCGGTGCCGGAGCAATCGTTCTCAAATCTCTTTTTGAAGAACAGATCGAAATGCAGAGCGATTCGCTCATGCAGGATTCTGATTATCCGGAAGCAGCCGATTATATCCGCGGTTATGTAAAAGCAAACCAGGTAAACAATTATCTGGAGCTGATCAAAAAGACTAAAGAACAGTGTACCATTCCTATTATTGCCAGCATCAACTGTTACAAATCTGATGTATGGATCGACTTTGCCCGTCAAATAGAACTGGCCGGAGCCGATGCACTGGAATTGAATGTTTATTTCCTCGAAACAAGCCTGGAATATAATCAGGATGAAATACGCGACCTCTAC
Source organism: Parabacteroides sp. AF18-52 (assembly GCF_003479145.1). NCBI lineage: Bacteria > Pseudomonadati > Bacteroidota > Bacteroidia > Bacteroidales > Tannerellaceae > Parabacteroides > Parabacteroides sp. AF18-52. The sequence continues at coordinate 303,793 of NZ_QUGR01000003.1, read as the reverse complement.
GTAAATATCATCCGGAAAGTAAAAGAAACAGTTTCAATACCTGTTATTATAAAGATCGGAAAGAATGTAGGAAATATTCCGGCATTGGTCAACACATTAAAGGTAAACGGAGCGGATGGTGTAGTGATGTTCAACCGTTTTTACCAACCGGATATCGACATTAACAATATGCAAATAGTATCTGGCAATGTATTCAGTAACCACTCCGACCTGAGTGATACGATCCGCTGGACAGCCATTGTTTCAGGAAAAGTACCAGGAATAAGTATTGCTTCATCTACCGGTATACATGATTGGGAAGACGTTATCAAATGTCTGTTAGCCGGAGCGTCTGCCGTACAGATGTGTAGCGCATTGTATACGCATGGCGGTGAAATCATCTCACAGGTACTTACTTGTGTGGAAGAATGGATGCATCAGGCACACTATCAAAGCCTGGCACAATTCCAAGGCAAACTGAATTACGCTAACATACCGAATCCGGCGATGTATGAGCGTTCACAGTTCATGAAATATTTCTCTAACAGAGATTAATATAGATAGAATAAAGAAAAAAGAGACAAGCCATCAAAAAACCTTGTCTCTTTTTTTATTTATCCTTTGATCATGGTCAAAAGCATTTTAAACCGTTGTACTGCAGTTAATGCATGGGGGATATTCGCAGGAAGCACCAATGACTCCCCAGCTTTCATCTTGGAATGATTTCCATCGACTACTATTTCCATTTCACCTTCCAGTATCTGGACCAGGGCATCAAAAGGAGCAGTATGCTCACTCAATCCTTCGCCTTTATCAAAAGAAAACAAAGTGATATTACCTGCTGCACTTTTTACGATTTGTTTACTGACTATCCCTCCTTCAGAATAATCAACCCAACTACTCAGATCGACCACAACTCCTTTTTGAAATAACTTTTCCATATTCATCCAATTTATCTGTTACAAATTATTCTTCTTATTTTCTTTATTAAACAACAAATGAAAAACATTTGTTCTTAACAGCCTGTTTATAGGAAGAATAAAATATTTTCCACTAAACAATATAAATATTAAAAATATTGTCTATATTTGCACCATCAATAAAAATACAACATGGAAGCAATCTGTGTAATCAAAGACATATACAAAACATTGTATCAGTTTGAAAAGGCTTTTTCAGAGGTACACGAGATCACGATCAATGAAGCGATGTTACTCTGTTGCCTGAAGGACAACCAGGCAAAATCAGCAGGGACGATCTGTGATTATATAGGTTTATCGAATTCACGGGTATCGAAGGTAATCACTTCTGTCGAAAATAAAGGTTTTATCCACCGGGCAATCAGCAAAGAGGATAAACGGCAGATGTTTTTCTCCCTCACCCCGAAAGGTAAAGAGAAAGTACAACAGATGATGAATGCCGAACTACGTTTCGACGGTTTGTTCGGTAAATTGCAGCAATGCATGGAAAAAGGGTAAAACCTTTTTTTATCAATATATTTTCCAATAACAAATATGTGTAATCAAAATAATATATCCATAACATGAAATACTTAATAGTCGGAGGAGTTGCCGGTGGAGCTACCGTAGCAGCCCGTTTACGCAGAATCGATGAAAATGCAGAAATAATCCTGTTCGAAAGAGGAAAGTATGTCTCTTATGCCAATTGTGGATTACCTTATTATATAGGTGGGACAATCGCCGAACGCGATAAACTGTTCGTACAGACAGCTCAGGGATTTACAGCCCGTTTTAATATAGATATTCGTACCGAACAAGAGGTGACAGCTATTCATCCGAAAGAAAAAACAGTTGAGATAACAGATATCAACACTGCTCGTACCTATAGCGAAAACTATGATAAACTGATCCTTTCTCCCGGAGCAGAACCTCTTCGTCCCGGCATTGAAGGAATCAATAGCGATAAGATATTCACTTTACGTAATGTCCCGGACACTGATACAATCAAGAAATATGTCAGCAGAAGCAATCCCCGGCACGCCGTAGTTGTCGGAGGTGGATTTATTGGACTTGAAATGGCAGAAAACCTGCACCAACTAGGCATTCAGGTAGCTGTCGTTGAAATGGCAAACCAGGTCATGGCTCCGTTGGACTATTCTATGGCAGCCATTGTACATCAGCAACTAACAGACAAGCAAGTCGATCTGCGGCTGGAAGATGGCGTCTCACGTTTTGAAGAAACACCTGAAGGGATAATAGTTCACCTACGTAGCGGCAAACAGATTACGACCGATCTGGTTATTCTTAGTATAGGCGTACGTCCAGAAACCAGACTGGCCAAAGAAGCAGGATTGTCTCTCGGTACATTAGGAGGGATTGCTATAAACGATTACATGCAAACTTCCGATCCTGACATCTACGCTTTAGGGGATGCTGTGGAAGTACGTCATCTGGTAACAGGCAAACCAGCCTTAATCCCACTCGCAGGCCCGGCAAACAAACAAGGACGCATCGTAGCTAATAATATTGTATATGGAAATCGCGAGACATATCCGGGTACGATGGGAACTTCTATTGCCAAAGTTTTTGACCTTACCGTTGCAGCGGCCGGGGCTAACGCCAAGTTACTGAAACGCGAAGGGATTACTTACCAGTCCTCTTATACTCATTCGGCATCACACGCCGGCTATTATCCGGGAGCAGTACCGATGTCTGTTAAAATATTATTTTCACCGGAAAACGGTCAGTTACTAGGTGCACAAATCGTCGGATTCGACGGAGTGGACAAACGAATTGAAATGTTTGCACAAGTGATCCAACGTAAAGGTACGGTTTACGACCTGGCGACGCTAGAACATGCTTATGCTCCCCCCTACTCTTCAGCCAAAGATCCGGTTAACATGGCTGGTTATGTAGCTGAAAATATCCTGACTCAAAAGGTCGAAATAGTACACTGGCGTGATATTGCCGGATTACAGAAAGATACATTGTTACTGGATGTCCGTACAGCCGATGAATACAGCCTGGGAACACTACCTAATGCCATCAATATTCCGGTGGACGAACTCCGTACCCGCTTATCGGAATTGCCGAAAGATAAGCCGATCGTAGTAAGTTGTGCTGTCGGATTACGAGGTTATCTGGCTTATCGTATCCTGACACAACATGGTTTCAAGAATGTAAAAAATCTTTCCGGAGGTTATAAAACATGGAGTGTAGCTTCTGCAAAACCAATCTCTGTTATGGAAAACGGCACACAAAAAACAATAGAAACCCCAAAAGTATCACGACCGACTCCTTCACAAGTATCCGAAAAACAGACAGTTCGGATTGATGCCTGCGGACTGCAATGCCCCGGTCCGGTTCTGCAATTAAAAAAGCATTATGCCGAAATAAACACTGGCGACCGGCTCCTGATAACGGCCACAGATCAAGGATTTGGAAAAGATGTTGCTGCCTGGTGTAATATGACCGGAGCGCAATTGGTTGGAGTAGAAAACAAATCAGGAGTAATTCACGCCACCATCGAAAAAGGAGAACCGAAAAGTAGTTGTAAAGTTCTGGGCGGTGCCGACAACAAAACTCTTATCGTTTTCAGTGACGACCTCGACAAAGCTTTAGCTTCATTCGTTATTGCAAATGGAGCAGCCTCAACCGGCAAGAAAGTAACCATGTTCTTTACTTTCTGGGGATTGAATGTTATCAAGAAACGCCAGAAGCCGTCAGTATCGAAAGACCTGTTCGGTAAAATGTTCGGTTGGATGCTCCCATCGCATAGCAGTAAACTGAAACTGTCAAAAATGAATATGGGAGGAGCCGGAAGCTGGATGATGCGTCTGATCATGAAGAAGAAACATATCGATAGCCTGGAAAGTCTGATTGCACAAGCTGCAGAAAACGGAATCGAAATGATCGCCTGCACTATGAGTATGGACGTCATGGGTGTGAAAAAAGAAGAATTAATGGATAATGTCACTTTAGGAGGTGTCGCCACTTATCTCGAACGCGCAGAAGAAGCCAATATAAACCTCTTCATCTAAGAGATCACAACATCTTCTATATTTCTATCAAGTCCTGAATAACTTATAAGGGTTATTCAGGACTTGACATTTTAACAGGAAATACAATAGGAGTTAACGAAGAAAAAACAAAATATTACATATCTTTGCATTCAGATAAATCAAAGGGATTTACGGACTTATTCCTAAATAACCAATGAAATATGACAAAGCACACACTGGTATTATTATTTCTTCTGTTATCACAGCTATTCCATTCTGCCGACAGTAAAAATATCTCCCCCTATTTTTTCTCGCAGATCGGAATAGAGGATGGACTTATCCAAAGTACAGTTACTCATATCTATCAGGATACAGATGGATATTTATGGCTCGGAACCCAGGGAGGTTTGCACCGATACGACGGATACGAATTTAAGGTATTCAAGAACAATCCGACAGACTCCTGTTCGTTGGCAGATGATAATATACAGGATATCGCAGAAGACAGAAATAAGAACATTTGGGTGATCACTGACAATGGGATTCACAAAATTGCACATGAGACAGGGCATATCAAACGATATCATGTGAAAAAAACCCGTTTTATGCATTGTTGTTTGCGCTGCCGGAACGGAGAACTTCTGTTTGCCGGGGAAAAGTATCTCTATCAATATGATGAACAGGGCGATTCACTTGTTTATAAAGATTGGCTATCCTCCACTCCCATCGCTCCTAGCATAAAAGCCTTACAGGAAGACGAAGAAGGAAATTTGTATGTAGCCAGTTCACAATCCGGACTTGCCGTATTAAACAAGAAAAGGGAAGTCATACATTATTATAAACATGATCCGGATGATCCGTTTTCACTAATCAAAGGTTCTATTTGTGGGTTATTTACCGATAGTCATAAACGCCTATGGATACTTTCTGAAACATCGGGGCTTTGTTATCTGGACAAGGCTAATAACAAGTTTATCCATCTGAATACGACAAACTCAGCATTAAGCAGCAATGTTGTCCGGGCGATAGCAGAAGGGGAACCCGGAACATTATTACTCGGCACTTTCGCCGGATTGAATAGCCTGGATCTGGAAACATTTAAGGTGACTCCTTATAAATTCAATCCGAATGAGCCCGGTGCATTGAGTTATTATTCCGTTCACAGCCTGCTCAAAGATAATACCGGGGCATTATGGGTCGGGACTTGGAAAGGATTGAACTACTATAGCCCTGCCAGAAAACAATTCTATATGATCACTCCCAATGAATTCACCGGATTGCTGGGTATGGGAAAAGAAGACGACAACGGTAATATTTGGTTTGCCACAGAAGGTGCCGGATTATTCTGTTATAATCCTGATACACAAAGCCAGCAGTTTTATCCTAAAAAATCACCGTATAAAAGTAATTACAGTTCCAACATATTCAAATCTTTATTTATAAAAGGCGACAGTATTCTTTGTGCGACTAACACCGGGTCTGTTTACCTGTTCTCCAGAAAAAGAAAAGATTACCGGTTACTTTTTGATTGTGAGCGGGGAGATATTTATACCCTGCTGAATGATAGTAAAGGTAGACTATGGATTCCGACCAACTCCGGTACCGGATTAGTGTTGATAGATAAAGGAAAGCAAATTAACCAATTTCCGGTAGATGGAAAAAACAGAAAATTTCTTTATGTCTCCACATTAAAAGAAGTAGAACCCGATGTTTTTATCCTGGGAACACTCAAGCAGGAACTTTACAGATATGATATGAAGAAAGAGACTCTCAAAACGATCTCTTCACAGGATCTTAACCTGCATGACAATGTAAAGCCCGGAGCCATCAGCGCTATTTTAACCGATTCGCTACAGAATATATGGATATCTTTCTTCGGTAGCGGCATCTACTGTTTTGATCGGGAAATGAACCTGATCAAACAATATACTGACACCACCGGTGTAACGGATGGTTATATCTATACCATGGTACAGGATAAAAATCAATGTTTATGGGCCTTATCCGGAAATAGTCTATATTACTACGAACCGGAGACAGATCGTTTCATATCTGTTCACAATGCCAGCCAACAAGTACTGGAATTCACTCTGCTTGCAGGAACAAGCGATAGTAAAGGCACTCTTTATTTCCCGGGAAATAAAGGAATCATATGCTTTAAACCCACCTCAATGAACAAAAACACCCATATTCCACCTGTCTATCTGACTTCATTGTCTATTAATAATAATCAGGTAGAATTTGAGGATAAAAAATCTATCGAATTAAAGGCTGATGAAACCAATATTTCTATCGGATATACAGCTCCAGACTTTATATCGCCTCAACAAAATCAATATGCATATAAGATGGAAGGAGTAGAAAGTGAGTGGAACTACGTAAAGGGGCGAAGAGTAGCCTACTATAGTAATTTAGCACCGGGTAGTTACAAATTCAAAGTAAAGGTCGCAAATAGCGAAGGAGAGTGGAATCCGCAAGAGTCCTCTTTAAGAATTACAGTCATTCCTCCTTTATATAAAACATGGTGGGCTTACACCTTGTATATCATAGCTATATGTACTATTATATACAAGTTCATCTACTATCAGAAAGTACGTCATGAGCTGGAAAGTAATATCCGCTTCAAACAGCTGGAACAAGAAAAAATGAAGGAATTACACGAGGAACGTATGAGATTGTTTACCAACTTCTCACACGAACTACGCACTCCTTTAACTCTTATTATTAATCCACTGGAAGACCTTTTGAACCATAGTGCGTTTTCTACGGAGGTAAAAAACACTTTACAGCTCATGCGTAAAAATACTCAACGATTACTCTTACTCGTTAATAATCTGATGGATGTGCAAAAATACGATGCTCACAAAATGGTATTGCAAAAAGAAAAATTCAATCTGACAGAATTTGTAAAAGAAATATACAATTCCTTTATTTCTGTTGCCAACCATCGGCATATCATATTCACTCAAAAAAACAATATTCCTGACTGTTTTTGTGTCTATTATGATCGCCAAGAGATTGAAAAAGTGATGTTTAACTTATTATCTAATGCTTTTAAATTCACACCGGAAAAAGGAACTATTGAGATGAAATTATCGGTACTCCCCAATGAATGTGACTTAGTTCGTGTGAAACTAAGTCAAAATTCACACCTCATTGAGGATTATTATTTACATATACAAGTATCTGATAATGGGCCAGGTATATCACAAGAAGAGCTTGAAAAAATATTCCAGCCTTTCTACCGCTCTCCACAAGATTCATATCATCAGGTTGCAGGCTCCGGTATCGGTTTAAGTTTATCACGATTTATCGTAGAACAGCATAATGGCATTATATGGGCGGAAACAATACCTCAATCCGGAACCCGAATGCATGTATTACTCCCTGTACAGGAAAAACCGGTCAGTGCTCCGGTAAAACAAACAGAACCAATAATTCCCGTAAACATTCAGGAGCTTATCCCGAACGATAAAAAAAGAAACACCACTGTCACGCAAACACTGTTATTCGTTGAAGACAATAAAGAGGTATTGAAATACCTCGAAAAACAATTTGAAAATGAATATAACATATTGAAAGCAGGAAACGGAAAAGATGCATTGGAACAAATAGCATTGAAAGCACCGGATCTGATTGTCAGCGATATCATGATGCCGGAAATGGACGGATTGAAGTTATGTACCCAAATCAAGCAAAATATTAAATTTTCCCATATTCCTGTTATTTTATTGACAGCCAAAACCATGCCTTCTCAAATAACCGAAGGATACAAGGTCGGAGCAGATGACTATATCATAAAGCCATTCGACATTACTCTATTACAAACCCGTATAAAAAATCTACTGATCTCACGGAAGCAGATACAACGGAAATATGAGAAAAAGCTGAATCTGGATGAACTTGGTGTTAAAACAACCCGACAGGATGAAGAATTCCTGAAATCATATACAGCTATCATTAAAGCAAATTTTTCCAATCCGGATTTGGATGTCGATATGATCTGTAAAGAAATAGGCATGAGCCGCGCCAACTTCTACCGAAAAGCAAAAAACCTAACCGGCCTATCTCCTGCCGAAATGATCAAACACCTCCGTTTAGAAGCTGCCGCCCAAATGCTGCGTGAAACCAATTTAAATATATCCGAAATACTGGAAAAGGTAGCATTCAGCAGCAGCGGGTATTTTGCATCCTGCTTCAAAGCTGTATATGGCATGTCACCAAAAGAATACAGAAACGTCAATAATTTAAAAGATTAAAAAATAAATATCCTTTATTAACAAGTGAAAAGAGTCTCAGAATCTCTATTTAGAGACAAAACTAACCTTTTTTGAAACGAAATAGACTTTTTTCGCCTTGATTTCTCATCACTTTTGCAGCAGGTCGATCAATAAGTGTTAACCATTTATTATAATTTATATGAGAAACAAGTTTGAAACAAATGCTGATGGGAATTATTATTTTTTTCCATCTCTCAGATCACCCGACACCGCTGTGCCGGGAAACAAAAAAAGACAGAAAGTAGAGACATTGACAAATGCCACTGTCCAAATCAAAAATTCTGTAATCGGATATATTACCGGAACTAACAGTAATTATACGATTCACCATGTGTCCGCAAACAAACGATTGATTACTCTATATAAAGGGTATCAAACTCTATCGGGTACATTCAATGGACATAAAGTAATTAACATGACTAAACAGTAATAATCTGATTAACTTATGAAATCAAAAAAATTAATCCTATTCCTTATGATGTGCTTCTTTGCTATCGGAGTATCCGCACAAAGTGGTACAGAAAAAATCAGCATCTCTTTTCAAGAGATACCGTTAAAAGAAGCCATACAAAAGATAGAAAAAGCTTCAAATTACGTGTTCTTCTACGATGCGACAGAAACGAATGTTGAACAGTCAGTAAGCCTAAACGCCCAAAACGAAGAAATCCGTTTAGCCATACGTCGTATGTTTGCACCAACTGATATATCATTCAGTTTCCAGAAAAATCAGATCCTATTAGAAAAGAAAAAGAATGCTGAGGCAATAAAAAAAGGAGCACCGAGAACAGTTTCCGGAGTCATTACAGACAACCTGGGAGAACCTATTATCGGAGCAACTGTAACTATAAAAGGAACTGTTACCGGTGTATTGACCGACATTGATGGTAAATACTCTATTAATACAAGAGAAGGAGAAATATTGGAATTTCGCTATATCGGTTATAACAGTATCGAACAAAAAGTCAAAAAAAGTGATGTGATGAATATCACACTGGAAGAGTCTAATATAAATCTGGATGACGTGGTAATCGTAGGATATGGTTCACAAAAGAAAGAGAGTGTGGTATCTTCCGTAAACTCCATCAAACCCAGTGAAATTGCTATACCAGCACGTAGCCTGAATAATACCCTTGCCGGTCAGATTGCCGGTGTGATAGCTATCCAGCGTTCCGGAGAGCCGGGTAACGATGATGCGGATTTCTGGATTCGCGGCCAGAGTTCTTATGCAGGTGGTACAAGCCCGCTGGTATTGGTTGACGGTGTTCCACGTAGCATGAGCGACATAGATGTGGATGAAATCGAATCATTCACTGTGTTAAAAGATGCAGCCGCTACAGCAGTCTATGGTTCTGAAGGTGCCAACGGCGTTGTTTTAATTACTTCAAAACGTGGACGTGCACAGAAAACAGTTGTTACATTCAATGCCCAGTACAGTATCGCTACTCCGACACGCATGCCTGAACTTATGAATTCGGCAGACTATTTATCCATGTGGAATGAAGCATCTTGGAATGATGCAAACAACCCGGACTGGACTAATTATCTAGCTAACCAAGCTCCATACAGTAGTGATGAACTCAATATGTACCGTTCGGGTGTAGACCCAGATTTATATCCTAATTCTATATGGACTGATCTTCTTTCTAAACACACGGAAAATCAGCGTTATACAATTAATTTCCGTGGCGGTTCCGAGAAAACAAGATTCTTTGTTTCGGGTGCATATTATCAAGAAAACGGCATTTTCAAGTCAAACCCATTGGATGATTATGATGCAAATATCGGTTTAAAACGTTATAACCTCCGTTCAAATGTAGATATGGACATCACGCCTACTACAAAACTGTCGGTAGACATGAGTGGACAATATAAAACTCAAAATAATCCGGGTAATACTTCCGACCAGATATTCAAACACATAGTATTATTCCCGACTCACCTTGTTCCATTCTTATGGTCGGATGGAACAGCAGCTGTTTGTAGTACGGATGCCGACGGACGTTATAATCCATACAACCTTCTAAATTATTCAGGATATTCCAAAGGATGGTCGGCCGCTTTACAGACCAAAGCTACTTTAAAACAACAACTTGACTTCATAACAAAAGGTCTGTCTATTCAAGGTAGTATTAGTTTTGACGCCGATTACAGCTCAACGAGAAAACGTACGATGAGCCCTGCTAAATATACGGTCAGTGGAAGAAATGAAGATGGTTCACTTAACAAAAGCTTATTTGCTGAAGGAAGTCCTCTCGGTGATGTCTCTTTCAGCGCCACCAGCGGAACCAAAAAAATATACATCGAGGCACAATTGAATTATGCCCATACATTCGGCAAAAAACATGATGTTACAGGTGTACTTGTATATAATCAGAAAGAAACAGAATATCAGGGTTCTAAGAACTCCAGTGGTTCAGATGTAGTTGGTGGATTAAAGTTACTTCCCTATCGTAAACAGAATGTTGTAGCTCGCGGTACTTATACATATGACGGACGCTATGTATTAGAAGCCAGCTTCGGTGCCACAGGTAGCGAAAACTTTGCTCAAGGAAACCGATGGGGTATTTTTCCGGCAGTAGGTGGTGCATGGAACATACATGCAGAAAAGTTCATGCAAAAAGACAATATTCTGAATATCCTGAACAAACTCCGTCTGAGAGCTTCATATGGTATTACAGGTAATGATAATACAGGTAGTGACCGTTTTGTTTATCGTGAATTATTAACAGACAGCGGTAGCATGAATCTAGGATTGAATCAAGGTACGAACGGTGGCCCGACAAAAGACTGGGGACGTATCTATGAAAATACTTTCGCAGCCCCAAGCCTTACCTGGGAAATTGAAAAGAAAGCAAACTTCGGTATCGACATGGGACTGTTCCGCGGACGGGTTGATATTACCGCAGATTACTTCAGCAACAGACGTGAAAATATCCTGATTGAACGTGTTACCATTCCTACAGCGACTGGTTTTCGTAACAACCCATGGCAAAATTTCGGTATAACAACGAACAAAGGTGTCGATGCTAGTCTTGTTGTGAAACATAATATCGGCGATTGGAGTTTCTCTGGAAGAGGAAACATCACATATGCAGTGAATAAGATCGTAGAAAAAGATGAAATACCACAAGCATATTCCTGGCTTGCCCAGACCGGAACTTCTATCGGGGTAAATAAGATATATGTAGCTGAAGGATTATTTACAAATGACGATTTCAATATCAGTCAAAATTCTGATGGAAGTTATAACTATCAATTAAAAGACGGTATTCCGACCTATGATGCAAATGTGAAACCTGGTGATATCAAATATAAAGACTTAAATGGTGACGGTACCATTAACGACAATGACCAAACTTATTATAGCGGCATCTACCCCAATAATCCTCAAATTGTGTACGGATTCGGAGTAAATGTACAATATAAGGGTATTTATGCAGGAATCTTTTTCCAAGGTGTCGGAAAAGCATCGACGAATCTGAAAGCCAATACCAGTTATTTTGTTCCGTTCGCAAATGGAAAAGATCAGTCTTCAGCACGAGCAGAAGCTATTAACCACTGGAGTGCAAATAATCCAGATAATACCAATGTCCTATATCCCCGCCTGCATACCAATGAATATGCCAATAATACATTGAACAGCACCTGGTGGTATCGGGATGGAAGTTTCCTTCGTTTGAAAAACGTAGAATTAGGCTATCAATTCGACAAAAGACTTGTACAAAAATGGAAAATGCAAAACCTCCGTATTTATGTACAGGGAAGTAACCTTGCCGTATGGGATCATATCAAAATGTGGGATCCTGAAATCGGAAACAGTGGTGCTAAATATCCGCTTAATGCAACCTGGACATTGGGCTTAGATGTAACATTCTAAATAAATTAATAATATCGACAAATTATGAACAGTATAAAATTTATCCGCACAATAGCAGCAGCGTCTTTAATCGGTCTTTTTACATCTTGTTCTGACTATCTGGATGTGTCAAAAGAGCTTTCTCAGAATCTGGATAAGGAAGAAGTGTTCTCTACTGCTAAATATTTAAAACAATGGTATGGTGAAATTTATCGTACTTGTCCTCTTTATTCAGAAACGGGTTTAGGCGTCAACAGCAATGAAAGCGGACTAGGAAAAGGTTTTACCAATCCATGGGCTATTCTTTCCGGAGAATTGGTTTGTGCACATCCTAACGTATTGAAACATGGACAAAACTCCTTTACTCCCAGTTCTACAGAATTCAATAAATGGGCAACCTGCTACCAGCAAATCCGTCAGGCAATGGTCTTCTTACAGATGGCTCCCGAAAGTTTAGGAGATGCCTCTAACCAGGATGGTTACATTTCAGTAGAAGAAATGCGCCGTATGAAGGCAGATATTACTTATCTGCTGGCATATAATTATTTCCAGCTTTTCGAACTGTATGGACCTACCCCCATCATCCCGGATGTCGCAGACCCTGAAGATGAAAATATTGACTACGCACGTGCCTCTGTTGACGAAATGGTTAACCACATTGATGGTTTATTGGAATCCATTATCAACGGAGAATACAAAAACGATCTGCCGGAAACAATCAAACAAGGTGACGGAGCTGATTACGATCATGACGCCAGCATATATGACCTTAACAACATTCTACGTCCAACCAAAGCTGCAGCTTTGGCTTTAAGAGCACGTTTATGGGTGTATGCTGCTTCACCACTATTCAATGGAGGCTACAAAGAAGCACTCAGCCTAGTGGATACCGAAGGGAAACGTCTTTTCCCTGATTATGACGCAACAAAATGGCAAACAGCCAAAACACGACTGGAAGATCTGCTCAAATTCGCTGAATCGCATGGAATGGGTTTATATTATTCAAAAAACGGAGACCCACATACATCTATCTATGAACTGTTCCAGTACTACAATGATGAAATTCTTTGGGCAAATGGTAATAACGACTATAATGACGGAGTTACAGCTAAAATGGAAGCACGTACTATTCCCGGAGATATTCCCAGCGGAATGGGTAATGTCGGTTTCTATCAGGAAATGATCGACTTGTTCTTTACAGACAAAGGTGTGGATATTTCAGAAGATCAGGAATACAACGAAAGCGGATTTACCGACTGGGAAAACCCTTGTACGACCATTAGCGGTAAAATTACAGAAAAACATGTGGATAAACATATCTTCAACATGTACACCAATCGTGAACCCCGTTTTTATGCAGACGTTACTTACGAAGGAAAAAGCTGGCATATCCAAAGAAACAGCTATCCTGACTGGGGTGCTTATTTCAGCAAAGGTGGAGCAGCTTATAAAGATAATACAATGCATGCACGCGGTGGTTATCTTCTTTACAAATTTAATAACCGTTCACTGCTGAAAGAAGGTTCCTATCCTACGGACTGGGGACGTCCCTGGATTTATTTCCGTTTAGCAGACTTCTATTTATACTATGCAGAGGTTTGTAACGAAATCAATCCAAACGATGGCAATATTATCAAATACCTGGATATGGTACGCAAACGTGCCGGTATTCCTGGATATCAGGAATTAAAGGACACAGGCGTTAAAAATATCATCGGAGACCAGGAGGCACAGCGTGAAGCTATTTACCGTGAACGTAACATCGAAATGATGGGTGAAGGTAACTACTATTTTGATATGCACAGATGGATGAGAGCCGGTTGGTCTAAAGATGAATCAGGCAATTGGATCAAAGACAATGAAGATAAAGTATTGCTTCGCACTGGCATGGATATCGATCAATCAGCTGTAGAAACTTTCAATGCTCAAAAAAATACAGCTATCAAATTTAAAGAAAATATAGGTGAAGGTTCTTATTATAACCGAGTTGTAAAAGATAAATTTCCCTGGAAAAAAGCTATGCTATTGTATCCGGTACCATACAATGAAATGCAAAAAAGTAAACTGGCTGTTCAGAACCCTCTATGGGAATAACTGAATAATTAATCAAAAGTTACCTGTCGGCAGAGTTAAATATATACTAATTTAATTCAGTCGGCAGGTTTCCTTTTTAAACATATCGCAGACAACCTTCAAATCTGAAAACCTAAAGACTACTCCAACTTCAGGATTATAATTCTTGTAATTAAATAAATTCATCTGACATCATTTATATTTACAGAAAAGCACCTCAAAATACTATCATTGGAAGTACAACAGCCAGCAGAGTCGACGGTAACATGGCTTGTTATAATTTACCTGGAGATCTACCTATCATATTTACAACATTAGGTACTTATTACCCCAATCGGGTAGTTTCAAAGATAATAATGATCACATTTGATACAATTTTACATGTCTTCGTACACACAAACTCTTACTTTTGTACATCAAATAGGTCGAAAAAAAATATATATAGTATCATGAAGATGAAATATAGAGCTTATTTATGTTCTTTCTTGTTAACCTTTCCCTTTTTGGGTAAAGCTTCAACCGAAGCAGATTCGCTCCGGTCATTACAAATAAACCGACTGCAAGAACAAGTCAACTGGGTAAATCCGGAAGCCATCCGTGCTTATCTGGATGATTCAAAATCATCTCTGGGTGACCAGGCACCCGGACTCTATCAGAAACTGGAAGAGCTGGAATCTCTATTGCCCCAGGTAAACCAACATCTTGCTAAAGATACAAGCCTGCAAACAATTAACGAGGCAGAAAAACTACTCGCTCTCAAACGGGAAATCATACTGGCTAATCCCCTTCTGGATGTCGACAACCTATTGATAGCCCGTTATCATCTGGGCGATAAAGCACGCAAAGCAATGGGACCGTCACTCGGTACATCTACCGCCAACTATAACTCGCTCTTCTCCAACAGACGCAAAGGATATGACGCTGAAATCTGCCGTCTTTCCAATCTGCGCGGAGAAATTCAAAGCAAGACACTCTATAAACCAAACGCCGATGTTCCTATTTCCGATATCCAGCTGCATTGGGATGCCAACCGACTGCTCTTTTCTTCTCTCGACGAAAACCGGAAATGGCAGATCTACGAAATGAACACAGATGGAAGCGGACTCCACCAGAAGATAACGGTCGATGAACCGGACCTGGAATTCTGCGATGCCAACTATCTGCCGGACGGCAAAGTCGTAGCCACCTGCAATATCGGTTATAACGGCGTTCCTTGTGTACACGGAGATGATGTTGTCGCAAACCTCATCTCTTATGATCCGGAGACAAAAAACATACGCCGGCTGACATTCGACCAGGACGGAAACTGGGCACCGATCGTTATCCCGAACGGCCGCCTGATGTACACCCGCTGGGAATACACCGACCTGACACATTATTTCTCCCGTATCGTGATGCACATGAATCCGGACGGTACAGAAAATAAAGCCTTATACGGAAGTGGTTCTTATTTTCCGAATAGTACGTTCGATATGAAACCGCTTTCCAAATACAACAGCCGTTTTATCGGCATCATATCCGGCCATCACGGGACTTCACGTTCAGGACGGTTGATCATCTTCGATCCGGCCAAGAGTCGCAAAGAAGAAAAAGGAATGATACAGGAACTCCCTTTCAGCAAACGTCCCATCGTCCCGATCATCAAGGATGAACTCGTAGAAGGCGTTTGGCCCCAGTTCATGAAGCCTTATCCGTTGAATGAAAAATATTTCCTGGTAGCTTGTAAACCGGCACCCGATGCACTTTGGGGTATCTATCTGGTGGACGTATTCGATAACCTGACCCTGATAGCCGAACAGGAAGGCGAAGGCCTCACCGCCCCTATTCCTCTGAAGAAAACGGAAACGCCCCCTATCATCCCGTCCAAGATCAAACCGGGAGAAAAAGAGGCTACCGTATTCATTCAGGACATTTATGAAGGGGAAGGAACGCAGGGAGTACCCCGCGGAACAATCAAAGCGCTTCGTATCTTTGCCTACGAATATGCTTATATCCTCGCTCCGTCCGACCACGATGCGCAAGGTATCCAGAGCGGATGGGATATCAAACGTATCCTCGGCACGGTTCCGGTCGAAGAGGACGGTTCCGTCATGTTCAAGATTCCGGCCAATACGCCTGTTTCTATCCAGCCGCTGGACAAAAACGGAGCTGCCATCCAATGGATGCGAAGCTGGCTGACGGGTATGCCCGGCGAAATCGTATCCTGTACGGGCTGTCATGAAGACCAGAATACAATCGCTATGCCCAAGCGTACGATCGCCTCGACAATCACTCCGCATCAGTTGAAAATGCCTGAAGGAGGCATCCGGCCGTTCACTTTCCGCCTGGAAGTGCAGCCGGTGTTAGATCGTAACTGCGTTTCCTGTCATAACGGTACGATAGCTCAGCCGGACTTCCGCAAAGACCAGATGGTCACTTACAAACGAGGTGTCCTGACCAAGCTCGAACGTCCTTATGACCAGAGTTATCTGAACCTCCATCCATACGTATACCGCCAGGGACCGGAATCGGATATTTACGTACTCCGCCCTTATGAATATTACGCGAATAACAGCGAACTCATCCGTATCCTGCAGGCAGGCCATCATGGTGTAAAAATCCCGGAACAAGATATGAAGACGTTATATACCTGGATCGACCTGAATGCTCCTTATTTCGGTGCGTTCACTCAATTGGATTTAAAGAAGGAAGCACCAAAGAACCAGGTAGAACGCCGTATGGAACTGGCAGAAAAATACAGTGGCGTACGGGTTGACTGGCAACAGGAAATCAAAGATTACGCTGCCTGGTTAAAAAACAAAGAAGACAATGTTGTCGATGCGACTACCGGCGCGAGTACATCCGCAGAAACCGGTTCTTTGAAAGAGGCAAAGAAAATAAAAACAGTCAAAGTCAAAGGTTTTCCTTTTAGCCGGGAAGAAGCAGTAAAGAAGCAGACGGCAGATAACAAAGCAAACCGCCAGCTGACCGTAGCTCCCGGTATCACCCTCGACATGGTCTGGATACCTGCCGGTACATTTGTTATGGGTGATAACAATGATCCGTCAGCCTCCCCAGCTTTCAAGACACAAGTCAGGAAAGGATTCTGGATGAGTACAACGGAGATCACGAACGAACAGTTCGGTGCACTGTTTCCCGAACATGACAGTCGTTTCATAGGTCAGACCTGGAAAGACCATACAACTCCCGGTTATGCAGCCAATCTCCCCAAACAACCGGTTATCCGTATCAGCTGGGATGAAGCAAACGATTTCTGTAAAAAACTGGGTGAAAAGAATCAATGTAACGTCACCCTCCCTACCGAAACACAATGGGAATGGGCAGCCCGTGCCGGATCGGCAAACGATTTCTGGTTTGGAGACCGTCATGCAGACTTCGGTTCCTATGAAAACCTGGCAGACAGTACGACCGTCGACCTTGCCGTTACCGGTGTAAACCCCAAACCGATGCGCCCGAATGACCCAATGCGTAAATTCTGGGATTTTCTGCCGAAAGAGCTGGCTGTAAACGACCATCATCTGATCTCCGCAGATGTGGCATCGATGAAACCGAATCCCTGGGGTGTATATGATATGAACGGAAATGTGGCAGAATGGACACGTTCCGACTATGTTCCTTATCCGCTTAAAGAAAAAGCAGAGAAAGTGAAAGCAGAACAGAAAGTCGTACGCGGCGGTTCATGGCGCGAACGTCCGAAGTATTCCACTTCGGCTATCCGTAAGGCTTACTATCCGTGGCAACGTCCGTTCAATGTCGGATTCCGTATTATCATAGAAGATTAAAAGCACATCACTACAGTATAATTCAAAGTACCCTTCAGCCTTCAGGACATCGTTAAGCATTGTTATTCAAAGCTAGATACCTGAAGGCTGTTTTTTTTAAACGGATAACTATCCGTACATTCATCGACAGGCACCGGAACCATTTCCGGCAGGCAGCGAGAAACATAAGTCTTTTGAATGTAAACATATATGTTTTACATTCAAAAGACTTATGTTTTGTGATCTAAATACTTATGTTTTTGTAGACAAATACTTAAGTATTTTCATCAGAATATGCATTGTTTCCTTTCAGGTCAAAACGATTGTAAATCAACATTCTGAAAACAGCTGAAAGCTGAAAGGTCTATATGAAATAAACCGTAGGACAAGCACTATTTCTTAAATCTTAAATTTGGAACACTCATTCTTCAAAATAGCCATTGCCAGATAATAAAGAAAGCTGTTAATTTGTCATGTTTTTGATGAACTTTATTTTATAATTAATTAAACGAATTTATTATGAGCAAAAAATTACTGTATCTACTTACACTGATTTGTTCTATCAGTTTATTTACAGCATGTAGCGATGACGATGATGAGAAGAAAGAAGAAGAAGTAGATAATAGCTGGGAACAGGTAGTCGGCGATTACAACGGAGAAAAGCTGACATTCTCATACGGTGAAACGACTCTGACAGGAAAAGAAGTGAAATTTTCAGCAACAAACGGAACAAACGGCAGTCTTTTACTAAAGAATGTAATCCCGGGTGAAAACGAAACGACAATCTCTAATATAGCTGTTACCAAAGGCGAATTCTCCGGGACAGCGACTACAACCAATGCAAACGTCGAATATACCGGCTCTGTAAAAGATGAGGTTATGACGTTGAAACTGACTGTGGTTATGAATGATCCGAATGGATGGGCAAAAAAATATAATCTGGCGGACTATACCACAGGAGAACTTGAATATAACGGACATACAAATCCTAGCGCCGTTCTATCCGGTGCAGGTTATGTAAACTATGTTTGCGTGACTTCTTCTTCCGATTACGGTACTTCTTACGGAGCCATGTTCAGAGGATTGTTCGGCGTATTACTTCCACAGGTATTAAATTCTGTTACTTTAGGTGCAGACGGAACAATCACAGCCGAATATGTAAAAGGGAAAGGGGTTCAATTCGAAACGAACTGGATTTTCCAGTCTCCTGAAAAAGAAATAGCAGAAGCACTTTTCCCTACTTCCGGTTGGGAAGAAGCTCCTAAACACCTGGCCTACTGGTATCATAAAGATGGCAAATTCTATACAAAGCTTGATCTAGGAAACATCATAGGACAAGTAATGGGAAGCAACGCAGAAGGCATGTCTGCCATCATCAACTCTGTATTAACAAGCGAACCCGCTCAATTAAAACAGATATTGGCTGGTTTACTTGGTGTTAGCGAGATTCCGGTGAGTGATGAAACCATTGCTTTATTACAGAATTGGACTATTAACGGGATTCCTATGAATGTAAAAACAGCGAATGGTCATACTTATATTTATCTCGATAAAGCAACATTAACCCCAATTATGAAAATGCGTAGCGGATCTTCTGATTTGCAGAACCTATGGAATATGCTGAGTGCAGCAGGCGTCATTCCGGCAGAAGCCGCTATGGCAGGTATGTTGTTAACTGCGATCAGCAGCAATTGGGATGCTACGGAGACGTTCGATCTAGGTCTTGATCTACAGTAAAAGAATTTATCTTATCTAAATAAAACAAAAGGATGTGGCGCATACCACATCCTTTTGTTTTATTACCTCAATCTTTCTATACGACTTCCAGATAACTCCTTCCATTCCCTGCCCGATTCACGCGGATCTGTACCGGAATACGCTCCGTCATCTCCTGCACATGTGAAATCACACCGATTTTACGACCCTGGGTACGCAGGCTTTCCAATGCATCCATAGCAATACGTAACGTATCGGCATCCAAAGATCCGAAACCTTCATCGATAAAGAGACTTTCTACCTTCATCCGGTTTGAAGATAAAGAAGATAACCCCAATGCCAGCGCCAGCGAAACCAGAAATGACTCCCCGCCTGACAGACTATGTACCGTACGTATTTCATCGCACATATCACGGTCGATCACCTGCAAGGCCAACGTTTCGGGTACCCTCTCCAAACGATACCGACGGCTCAGGTCACGTAACTGGACATTGGCATAATTAAGCAAGACATCCAGTGTATAACCCTGCGCAATACGGCGGAACTTGGCTCCATCCGCAGAACCCGCCAGGTCATTCAGTTTCGCCCAACGTTCACTCTGTACACGGCATGCCTCCAGTTCCTTTTGCTGACTGGCTATTTTTTGTTTGTTCTCTGCATTGGAGCGGAGACGGAAAGCATACTCATTTTTCTCCTGGGTGACACGAGCCAATAAAGCATCCAGGGACTCCCCTCCGTGTTTCTCATTCCAGGATTCGGACCAATCGGACAACGCTTTCTGACGAAGCAACAAATCCTCCGATGCTTTTTCAAGATCACGGGCGATCTGGTCGGAAATTCCTTTCAACTGATCGGCAATGCCCGATTGTTCAGTCTGGACGGTTTGCAGACGTTTCAAACGTTCTTTTAATTCTTCTTTACGAAGGTTATACTCCTGTTCAACCTGATCGGCAGGTTTACCGGACAAGAGTTTTGAACGTTCCGCCTGTAGTGCGGACAACTCCGTTCGGTTTTTCTCATGGCGCAAGGTAGCCTCCTCCGTCTCCCTGATCAATGAAGGAAGAAAAGAAGCATACGATTCGCACTCGGCTTTCTGAGCGCTTTGCTCCCGTTGCAGTTGCTGTAACTTCTCCGTATTTTCATGCCACCCGCGAGCAAAAGTCGTTAATGTTTCCCGGAAAGAATCCGGGTCCTGTAACCATGCTTTCTGCCATTCATCATTCCCGAAAAGCCGGTTTGCGGCAGAGAGGGATTTATTGAGTGTTTCCTTGCTCTCCGCACAGATGGACTCTTCGCGGGTGATCTGGGTTTCAGCCAGTTTCTGTCGTCCCAGAATATCCGTACGGGATTGTTCAGCCTCGGTCAGTTCCTTATGGAGTTGCAAAAGCTGCTGACGTAATTGATTCAGCTGCTTTTCACCTGCTCCATAAGCCGCTTTACGAGCCGTCAACTGCTGAAGTTGCAAAGTCAAAGCAGCGATCAACTTCGGCATTTCAGATACGGCAGCATGTGTCACAGCAGGATGATGCAGGCTTCCACATACCGGACAGGGACTACCTTCCTGCAGTTTTTTCCGCAACTCCATGATATCGCCGCTGGCCGTTTGCCGTGCCTGTTCGATCAACAGATTTTCGCGCTCCACACGAACCGACTCTATCTGTTTATCGAGGATCTCCATATCCTGCGATTTCAGTTCTTGTTCCTGTTTGCCGATAGCTTCCTCCGTTTTCCGGAGAGCTACCTGCTTATTTCCGGCTGTCCTCTGAACTGTCTCCAACTGGACAACCAGGCGGGAGGCCGTTTGTTTAATGCTCTCTATCGTCTTTGTCGATTTCTCAATGGTTTGCCGTGCGCCAGAAGCTGTATCCAGATGCAGTAATAAAGCAGAAAGTTGTTCCGCGATACTCTCTTTACGCTCATATCGTTTCCGCCAGTCGGTCAAACGGTTGATCTCTGCCATGCTATGCTCCTGTCTGGTCCGGGCGGCTTTCAATTTATCCTCACCTTCCTTTTTCCGTTGAAGCGCATCCCGAAGACGAGTCTCCGTATCTTTGACGGAACGGATAGCTTCATCTAACCGGACATCCAACCTGCGAGCCTGTTGCAACTCCTGCTGCAAAGCTTTGAAGTCAGCATCCGAACGCTGTTCATCCTGAATACCTTGTTCATATTCTTTACGGGCAGTATTCAAAAGTTCCGTTGCCCGGAGCAGTTTACCGGCAGCCTCCTTTTGTTGTATCTGACGGGTAGCGATCTGTTGCCCGGTGGCTTTAACCCCTTCTTGTAACGCCTGTTGTTCAGCTTTCGACTTCTCCAAATCCGACAAGGCTGCTTCTGATTCTTTCAGGCGTGTTTGCAACTCCTGTTCCGCTTCTTCCGTCAGCAACTCGATGCCCTGGATACGGGCTTGTATCTTATCATAAGCCTCTTTGGCGACAGCATTCTTTTCAAAGATCAGACGGGAGACCGAAGAATAAAGTTCGGTACCAGTCAGCTTTTCGAGCAATGAGGCCTTTTCCCCCTGTTCCGCTTTCAGGAAAGTAGAAAAATCATTCTGTGCCAACAGGACAGAGCGGGTAAACTGTTCAAACGTCAAGCCGATCAGTTCAACCACACGCGATTGTAATTCCGAGCGGGTCCCCTGCTCCTCCTTTTCCTGATCTATATTATATAAGGCAACACGGGGACTTTGCAAACGTCCGTTCTCTTTGTCACGGGCACGTCCAACCGACCAGCGCGAACGGTAACGATGTCCGTTCAACGCCAGGAAATCGACTTCGGCATAACCGGAAGCCGTCCCTCTCCGCAACAAAAAGCGGGGGTCGCTTTGCGGAAGTACTTCCTCATTCACATCCCGTAGTTTCACATTGTTCTCTTTTGCCTGATCCGTACGTGGCGTACGGGCAAACAAAGCGAGGCACATGGCATCCAATATGGTAGATTTTCCAGCTCCCGTCGGTCCCGAGATAGCAAAGATCCCGGCAGACAACAAAGGTTCGACAGTAAAATCGACTTCAAATTCTCCTTCCAGCGAGGCCAGGTTACGGCCCCTTATCGCTAATACTTTCATAGAGAGACCTCCCGCATTACATCGTTGAACAATGATTCGATATCCTCCGGCAACTCCCCGCCATATTTACTGGTAAAAGCATGTCTCAGCATATCCAGCGGGGCAATCCGTTGCAGGTCGCCGTAAGACAACGGACGGACCGTATCTTCCCCCTCCCGTTTCGGGTAAGAAGGAACGATAGAAGTCAGACGAACCGCCTTACCGGCAAGCGTCTCCTCTACCCTATGACGAAATCCCGGGTCGGGTTCGGTCAGTAACACCCGTACTTCGACGTATGGCCAACGACTCGGATTATCGGAATCTTCCTCTTCGGCAACAGGCAATTCTGCCAGCCGGGCAATTACTTCTTCCGGGGATGCGGGATGTTCCGGAATCCGGTGCAAGTCGACAAGCAAGGGCACAGGCACCGGTTCGACCGCCGACAAGCATCCGTTATCGATTGTAACGGCAACAACCTGATGACGATAATTTGTCTCCGAAAAAGACATCGGTAACGGACTACCGGAATAACGCAGGTTCTCCCGGCCACCTATACGCTGTGCCTTATGAATATGTCCGAGAGCAGTATAAGCCAATCCCTCGTCGAATGTATCGGAAGATACAGATTCCAAGCCTCCCATAATGATACGTTCACTCCGGTCGTCTTCCGACAGTTCGGCTCCGGTTGCATGCAGGTGCCCCATAGCGACCAAGGCTTCGCCCGGTTGCCGCTTTCCATCGGCATAATCATACAGTTGCCGGTACATACGGTTTATACCGGCGATATAGGTATCGTGTGTCTCTTCCGAAGCCGGATAATCACCCTGCCGGAGATAAGGGACAGCCAGGCACCAGGCTTCACGCTTCTTTTCCTTATTATACAAAGGTATCAGCAGGGAGTCAAAATCAATCTCTCCGGTTTCCGTGCGCCGGATAATTCCGACGATAGAAGTATTCAACTCTTCCAGCAAAGGGACAGGAGATTCTAACCGGGCCGCCGAATCATGGTTTCCGGCAACAACCACAATTTGCAGGTGCGGATTACGCCGGTTCGCCTCTTTCAGGAAATGAAAGAAACGCCGCTGGGCCGCGGCAGACGGATTAGCGACATCGAATACATCTCCGGCAATCAACAGTACATCAGTCTGATGCTGCGCCAAGGTATCGACCAGCCAGTTCAGAAAAGCATCGTGTTCCTCCTCCCGGTCGTAACCGAAAAAGGTCTGCCCGAGATGCCAGTCGGCAGTATGTATGATCTTTAAAGACATCGTTTGTTTATCTTATTTTCATCAAATGAATATCAAAGATATTACTTTTTCTAAATAAACCTTATATTTGTAACTAAGTAATTTAAAGTACGCATAACAAGATATATTTATGAAAAAAACAATCACATCATTACTGTTCGGTACAATACTCTGCATCGTCCCGGCCTGCGGTCAGAGTGAAAAGAACGAACTCGATGCCACCCAAAAAGCTTTCATCGTTTCCCGCTTCTGTACCGAAGTAAAATACAATTTCGTCCACTACAACAATCTCACATACAACTGGGACAGCCTGTGTATAACCAGCTTACCTTCACTTACCGCTACTCAATCAGACGAGGACTTTATAAACGGGCTGAAACAATTATGCGCACAACTCCATGACGGGCATACGTTTATCTACCAGACAAAGTGGTCGAAAAATTCCAAAGAATGGCTCCGTCCTTTTCCAATAACAACCAAACGTGTCGGCAACCAGGTCTTTGTCACCTCCGTCCATAACTCAGAATTCAAAAAACAAGGCGTATCCTATGGTTGCGAAATATTGGAGATCGATGGCGAGAACGTACTGGAATATGCAGATAAACATATCACTCCATACCTTGCCTCCTCCACTCCACAATGGTCTGACCACGCTCCGTTCAGAGGATACGAGCTGACTAACGCAAAAGGGACCAAGGTTTCACGCATGTTGCTGCGTACCCCTGAAGGCAGAACATTCACAATAGAAAGCGATCGCAATATACCCTGGGATATCCCTGCCGACTCGTCCGTATTCGAATATAAAGTGCTTGAAGGTAATATCGGATTACTATCCGTCAAAAGCTTTTTAACAGAAGACTTTCATAGGGATGAATTTGATAAGATATACGAAGAAATTTTAAAGACCAATGCCCTTATTATCGATATCCGTGACAATGGAGGTGGTAATTCAGACCATGCTGACTATATAATCCGGCATTTCGATGACAAACCTGTGCGGTTGGGCCGTTGGAGTAGCCGGATGTATATTGCAGCCCATGGTTCATGGGACTATCCTCAGGAGTGGTTTACGGAAAGTCCGGATCCGATGGAGCCTGTTAAAGACAAGCCCATTTACAAAAAACCGATCGCATTGTTGGTAAATGCCACGACATTTTCTTCGGCAGAAAACTTTTGTGTCACATACCGAGGACTTAACCGGGGTAAAATAATTGGAACTCCGACAGGTGGAAGCACCGGAAATCCGATATTTATAGACCTCGGATTTGGTTTAGGATGCAGCATCTGTACCAAAAACGAATGGGATGTGGATGGCCGCGAATTTATTGGAATCGGTATCGTCCCTGATATCGAAGTAAAAGAGAATACCGATATGTTTCTGAAAAACAAAGATGTAGTCATAGAAAAGGCCCTCGAGGTTTTAAAAGATTCATTATAAGCGAAAGCTAACTTAAAAAGCCCTATCTTTGTACCTTCAACAAATAACACTGGTATGGATTGGTTGCAGGAAGCTTTTTTTGAGCCGACGATGTTGCAGGCTGTTATAGTGATCTCACTGGTTTCGGCGGTGGGGTTATTTCTGGGAAGACAGAAGATATTCGGTATCTCACTGGGTATCACTTTTGTTTTCTTCGCCGGGATTTTGGCCGGACATTTCGGGATTGTAGTCAATAAGGATATGCTGAACTTTGCACAGAGCTTCGGTCTGATCCTGTTTGTCTATTCCCTCGGATTGCAGGTCGGTCCGGGTTTTTTCTCGTCTCTGAAAAAAGGTGGTGTCGCCATGAACATGATGGGGCTAGGCGTGGTACTGCTCGGATTGATACTGACACTTGTCCTGCACTGGACTACAGGCGTTTCGCTTCCCAACATGGTCGGATTACTCTGTGGAGCTGTCACCAACACACCCGCACTGGGAGCCGCACAACAAGCCCTGTTACAAGTAAACCCGGCGGACAGCAAGGAAGTGACAGACATGGCACTGGCTTGTGCCGTGGCTTATCCGTTAGGAGTCGTTGGCGTTATAATGGCGATCATCCTGTTAAGAAAAGTGTTCGCCAACAAGAATCTGCCGGACGATAAGGAGAAACACAACACGAAACCCAACATCACAGAATTCCATATCAGTAACCCTGCTATCTACGATAAAAGTATCAAGGATATCATGAAACTGACAGAGAAACATTTTGTTATCTCCCGTGTATGGCATAACGGGAAAGTCAGTATTCCCACTTCCGACACCATACTTCGTGAAGACGACCATTTGCTTATCATCTCCCATAAATCGGACGTAGAAACGATCAAAGTTCTTTTCGGGGAACAGGAGAACGTCGACTGGAACAAGGAAGATATCGACTGGAATGCAATCGACTCGCAACTGATTTCCCGCCGTATCGTCGTCACCCGTAACCGCGTGAACGGGGTAAAACTCGGATCACTCCGCCTGCGTAACCTGTATGGAATCAATATTACCCGCGTAAACCGTGCCGGTATCGACCTGGTTGCAGACTCTGCCCTTCATTTACAGATAGGCGACCGCCTGACGATCGTCGGAGAAAAAAATGCGATAAACAATGTCGGTAAAATCCTCGGCGATGAGATCAAACGCCTGGATAATCCGAATCTGTTAGCCGTATTTATCGGTATCTCGCTGGGAGTCCTGTTAGGTTCTTTGCCAATTATGCTGCCGGGCATGAATACACCGATCAAACTGGGTATTGCCGGTGGTCCGATCATTGTCGGCATCCTGATGGGAGCCTTCGGTCCGCGTTTCCATCTGACCACCTATACGACGATGAGTGCCAATCTGATGCTGCGCCAGCTAGGTATCGTAATCTATCTGGCAGGGCTGGGTATAGACTCGGGTGCCCACTTCTTTGAGACGGTATTCCGGGCAGAGGGGCTGCTTTGGGTAGGTCTGGGGTTCCTGCTGACAATCGTACCTGTTCTGATAGTCGGTTTCATCGCTTCCCAGTTCCTTAAACTCGATTATGCCCATAACGTAGGAATGCTCTGCGGCAGCATGGCAAATCCGATGGCACTAACCTATGCCAACACAACGGTCGAAGGCGATGAGCCTTCGGTGGCCTATGCGACTGTCTATCCCCTTTCCATGTTCATCCGAGTGATATCGGCTCAGTTGATCATTATGCTATTTATGTAAAGCTTATACCAAACAGGTCCGGATCAACAATACCGATAGCAGAAGAGTAAAGATGAAAACATTCCGCGCCGTATGTCCCAATGTTTTGTTGAGCTCACGCCCTTCAAAACGGTAGAGTTCACGCCAGGTCGCATAGAAAAGGGCGAAAAAGGCAGCGAACAGAAATAATATCCACCACGGGGCATCAAACAGGAGCGGCATTGCGAGCATAAGAGCGACCACCCCATTCAACAGATAGAATATCCGACCGAAGCCACGCCCAAACAAGACGATCGTAGTCCGTTTCCGGGCTGCCTTATCCTGGGCATAGTCACGGTAATTATTCACAATCAGAATATTTGTGGATAGTAATCCGACCGATAATGATAAAAGGAACGATAACAAAGAGAACGATAATGCCTGCACGTAATAAGTAAAGCACACCGGAATAACCCCGTAAAATAAGACCACACAAACATCTCCCAGCCCGTTATACGCCAAAGGAAAAGGTCCTGCAGAATAGGCTAACACGCAAATAGCGATAGCAATCCCGACAGGGATCAGTTCCCAACCGGCATAAAATAAAAGCATGCAGCCGCATAAGCAAGACAACCCCAATGTTATAAAGGTAGCCTTCAGCATCGCTTTCGGAGTGATCCATCCCTGGGCTACCGCACGTTCAGGTCCCAGACGATCTTCCTTATCCGCTCCCTTCTTAAAATCGAAGTAATCGTTTGCAAAATTACTGGCTATCTGTGCCAACAAAGCCACACCAAAACATAAAAAAGCCGGTACTAACCGGAATACTCCTTCACACCAGGCTAAAACACAAGCTAATAACACCGGACTTAACGATGCAGGCAGTGTTTTCGGCCGGGCTGCTTCCACCCATGATTTCAAAAGGCTCTTCTTCTCTTTCATCTTCTCTCATTCATAATTAACAGGCAAAAGTATAAACAAAAACTACAATGATTTGTTATTTTATTAAGAATTCGTATATCTTTGCAGCATGAAAAATTTTCTGTTCATACTGACTCTGCTTTTCGGCATCTTGCTTTTCTCTCCACAAGAGGAGACTGGAAGCAACGATATTGCCGTGTCTAAAAAAGAGGCAGTCATGAAAGAAAAAAGTTCTGCCGATGTACAATATTACCTCACTGTCTTGAGCACAGACCTCAAAGAAAGTAAAGGCCTGACTGCACGCAGAACCGTTCAACTGACAAATAATACATTTCATTTACGCACGCTGAAAATAGCGGAAAAAGTACTTCAGGACATTCGCCTGAAAGAAATGAATGCACAACGAAAAGTGTTGGAGAATGTATCGGAATGTCAAACTATAAATCTGTCCACCCTTCTCTGCCGTACGGCGCAACATGTGTTTGCCCTGCGGAAACTCATTATTTAATTTTTAAAGGATAACTATGTCTTCATGTATGGTGGTTTCGCTATACATGCTATCTGGCGGATCCATGGTCCGTTCTCTTGCTGTATGCCGGTTCATTACTTGCTGCAGTAAAACAAGCATTATTTATTCATTTAAAAATTATAATATTATGTCTACAAAAAAATCAAATAAAACACGTATTTATCTGTCAGTTATTATCACAATTATCGGTTGCGTATTAGCTTGTAGTTCCATCATTCCTAATGACTATCTGAAGTTATTGGTTGTAATGTGCGCTCTGGGATACGGATTGTTCGGTATCATGAAAGGATTGAGCAACTCCGGTTCTACCGAAGAAACAGCTATTGAAGAAAAAGAATAAGTTCGATTGAACAAAAGTAACCTTTAAAAAGTTTATAAAATGAAGATAAATAAAGATTTGGTAGACGCCGTCATGATGGTATCGTTTATCATATTGGTTTTGATCGGTACAACCGATTTTGAAAATGCAATTGTTAAAGATGTAACAATGGGAGCACTAGGGTTATTGACAGTCAGTATGGTCGTACTTCGTGCCATACAATTAAGACAAGCTGCCAAAGAGCCGAAGGAAGAATACGAATATTAAATCACTAATACGAATATTCCTAACAACCCTAACTAAAATGTCTAGTTGCTTCCTGCTGTTACTCCGAAGCGATTCCGGGGTTATCCAAGGTACGTTTTTCTGCCTAAAAAATAACTTGCTGTTTACTTGGTTACGGTAATCTTTGATTATCGGACAACAGGAAGCCGGACATTGTAATAAAAAGATTAGTAAATTTGCAGCCATGATAACAAGCGTTACATTATTAATTCTTTCATTGTTTGCTCTTTATATCGGAGCAGGCTGGTTGGTAAAAGGGAGTACGGAATTAGCGCTGAAAGCCAGAATATCCAATCTGGTGATCGGACTTACGATCGTTGCATTCGGGACCAGTGCTCCGGAATTGGTAGTCAGTCTGAATGCCTCCTTGTCCGGACAGGGAGATATAGCAGTCGGTAATATTATCGGTTCCAACATTTTCAACATTGCCGTCATTCTCGGTATTTCTGCCGCCATCCATCCCTTACAAGCCAAACGCCAACTCACCCGTCTGGACATTCCTATCCTGATCGCCGCAACTGTTGTTTTCACCCTCCTCTTTTGGAACGGGACTCTCAACAGGCTGGAAGGTTGCCTGTTCCTGGTAGGTATCATCATCTATACTGTATTCAGCCTGTATTACTCACGAAAACATGAAAAGAAAATAGAAGAACAAGCCGGGGAACTGGAAAAACAACCTGAACCCTGGCATAAAGATCTCCTGTATATCGCAGGTGGACTGGTCATCCTGATATTTGCCTCCAACCTACTCGTCGATAATGCCGTTTCAATCGCTCAGGAGTTAGGTGTCAGCGAAGCTGTGATCGGACTGACAATCGTCGCTGCGGGCACAAGCTTGCCGGAACTGGCCACATCGGTTGTCTCAGCACTCAAGAAGAACCCGGATATTGCGATCGGAAATATCGTAGGTTCCAACTTATTCAATATCCTGGCGATCGCAGGTACCAGTTCGGTGGTCAATCCCATTGTAGCGAAAAACGTGAATTACATCGATTTGCTGGTCATGCTGGGACTGTCCCTACTCCTGCTCCCACTGGCAAAAAGCGGACAAAAAATATCCCGAACCGAAGGATGGGCACTGATAGTAATGTATTTATGTTACCTGGCCTGGTTGCTCAGGGATCTGATCTGATAATGTAAAAGCAGGACTCTTTGAAGGTCTTGCTTTTTTTATACCTTTGTGGCTTCCATACATATTATTTTAAACGATCAGCATGAGAAAGTTTTTTACCCTGACGATTTTATTGCTTGCTGTTTTCTGTGGGAAAGCACAAAACATTCAGTTACATTATGATTTTGGAGGAGCCCTCTATGACAAGGATCTGGACGGACGTCCGGCATTGACCTCCACGGTGGAAATGTTCAAACCGGATAAATGGGGAAGTACTTACTTCTTCGTGGATATGGATTATAAAAGCAGCGGAGTAGCTTCAGCTTACTGGGAGATTGCCCGCGAACTGAGTTTCTGGAAACCGCCTTTCTCTGTCCATTTAGAGTATAATGGCGGTTTGATGAAGGGAGCCTCCTATAATAACGCCTATCTGGGTGGTGCGACTTATACTTACAACAGTAAGGATTTCAGCAGGGGGATCACCTTCACTGCTATGTACAAATATATCCAGAAACATAAAACACCCAACAACTTCCAGTTGACAACGACCTGGTATCTTCATTTTGCGAAGAACGGATTGTGCACTTTCAGCGGCTTTGCCGATTGGTGGCGGGAAAAGAACGATCACGGAAACTTTATCTTCCTGTCTGAGCCTCAGATATGGGTAAACCTCAACAAGATAAAAGGGATAGATGATAAATTTAAGTTGAGTGTTGGTAGCGAAGTCGAGTTAAGCCATAATTTCGGAGGACGGAACGGCTTCTATACCATTCCGACACTCGCTGTAAAATGGACATTCGATTAAATAAAGTTGTATGATACAAAAACTATTAGGGTTTGATAAACAGACCATGACAATCCGAACGGAAGTCATTGCCGGCATTACTACATTCCTTACAATGAGTTATATCCTAGCTGTCAATCCGTCTATCCTCGGTACAACCGGCATGGACAAAGGTGCGGTTTTCACAGCTACGGCATTAGCCTCCGCCATAGCGACGCTTCTCCTTGCTTTCATGGCAAAACTACCGTTCGCACAAGCTCCGAGCATGGCATTGAACGCTTTTTTTGCATTCACTTTGGTTCAGGGGATGGGATATACCTGGCAGACAGCCATGACAGCCATGTTTGTAGAGGGCGTGATATTTATCCTTATTACCTTTCTTAATATCCGGGAGCTTATACTCAATAGTATCCCCATGAATCTGCGTTATGCTATATCATCGGGGATCGGTATATTCATCGCTTTCATAGGATTGAAAAATGCAGGGATCATCGAGTCAAACCCGGCAACCTTCGTGATGTTCGGGGCTTTTACACCATCTTCTGTTCTGGCGATGGTCGGTATATTATTAAGTGGCATACTGATTGTCAAGAAGGTAAAAGGGGCCTTGTTCTACAGTATCCTGATCTGTACCCTGATCGGCATACCACTCGGGGTGACGGAAATACCGGAGGGGTTCCTTCCTGTTTCCATGCCTCATTCGATGGAGCCTACCTTCTGCAAATTCGATTTTTCCGAGTTCTTCACGTTGGATATGGCAGTCGTGATCTTTACTCTATTGTTCATGAATATCTTCGATACGGTAGGAACATTGGTCGGTTTGGCTTCCAAGACCGGGATTATGGGAGAAGACGGACATATCCCACATGTGAAAGAGGCGATGATGTCTGATGCGATAGGTACTACTATCGGGGCGATGATGGGTAGCTCTACCATTACAACGTATGTGGAAAGTGCCTCAGGTATCGCAGAAGGCGGCCGGTCCGGTTTCACATCCCTGGTAACAGGTTTACTGTTTATCCTGGCGTTGTTTTTTGCACCGTTGTTCCTGCTTATTCCCAGTGCGGCAACAAGCGGGGCTTTAGTCCTTGTCGGCGTCTTCATGATGGATTCGATCTCCAAGATAGATATGGAAGATATGTCGGAAGCGCTTCCGGCTTTCATTACCATTATAATGATGGTTCTTACTTACTCCATCGCCGACGGAATGGTGTTAGGGTTGCTTTGCTACGTGCTGATAAAATTATTCTGCGGTAAGCACAAGGATATCAGTATTACGATGTATATACTGGCTGTCCTGTTCTTATTGAAATTCATATTTGCATAAGAGAATATTTTCCAGATATAAAAAAGGGGATAATCTGCATAAGATCATCCCCTTTTCTACTTTTATATATCAGTGTTACCAGATCACTACCCGTTCAGCCGGCATCATATACATCGGATCGCCTTCTTTAATATCGAATGCAGAATAGAAAGTATCGATATTACGTAAAGCTGCATTTACACGCCATTTACCCAAAGAATGCGGGTCGATCTTAGTCAAACGCAGGATCTCTTCCGGACGGATATTCTGCCCCCAGAGGGTTGCATATCCCAGATAGAAACGTTGTTCGTTTGTAAACCCGTCGATCGGAGCCGGAGTTTCTTTTCCTTTCAATGAATTCAGATAAGCCAGATGCGAAACTAACAGACCACCCTGGTCGGCGATGTTTTCACCTAAAGTATAACGTCCATTGGCATGAACACTGTCTACGACGATGATATTGTCGTATTGTTGTACCAAACGGTCGGCACGTTCTGTAAACCGTACAGCATCTTCCGGAGTCCACCAGTCGGTCAGGTTACCGTCTTTATCGTAGTTACGTCCCTGGTCGTCAAATCCATGTGTCATTTCATGACCGATCACCACACCGATAGCTCCATAATTGACAGCATCGTCGGCTTCCGGATTGAAGAAAGGAGGTTGCAGGATAGCGGCAGGGAAACAGATTTCATTTGTTGTCGGATTATAATAAGCATTCACTGTCTGCGGAGTCATTCCCCAGCGAGCTTTGTCGACCGGCTTTCCAGCCTGTTGCAACATATAATCCATTTCAAAGATATTTGAACGGCATACATTTGCCCAGTAAGAATCGTCTTTGATCTCCAATGCCGTATAATCGCGCCATTTATCCGGATAACCGATCTTTACGACAAAAGCAGACAGTTTTTCCTGTGCTTTCACCTTCGTCTCATCGCTCATCCATTCAAGACCGGCAATACGTTCCGACAAAGCTTTCTGTAAATTACCTACCAATTCCAACATCTTCTCCTTGGAAGAAGCCGGGAAGTATTTAGTAACATACATTTGGCCTACAGCCTCACCCAAAGCATCATTCACAGTTGACAAAGAGCGTTTCCAACGAGGCTTCTGCTCCTGTTTTCCTGACATTATTTTTCCATAAAAATCAAATTCGGCAGATACAAAATCATCGCTCAGGTAGGGTGCTCCCGCATTCAGCAAGTTGAATGCCAGATAATATTTCTGTTCGTCGATGGATACATTTTTCATAAATTCACCCAATGCGTCATAGAACGGAAGCTGTTTGGCATCCAGATATTCTATTTCCATCAAACCCATGCTCTCGAAATAGACATCCCAGTCCAAAGGATTATTCCTGGCCTTAAATTCTTCCAGTTTGATCTTATTATAATTCTTCTGTGTATCGCGGAGATCCTCACGGCTAAAAGAAATTTCAGCAATGCCGGTTTCTATTTTCATCACAGCATTTACTGCTGCATCTGCCTGTTCCGGAGATGCTCCGGTCAAAGTAAATAGTTGTTTGATGAATTGCTTATAAGCATCACGGACCTTCACCGTTGCCTCATCGTCAAGCAGGTAATAATCGCGGTCGCCCATGCCTAAACCGGCTTGATACATTTGAACGATATTCATCGAACTGTTCTTTTCATCGGCATCGACAAACAAAGCAAAGAAAGGAGCCATTCCCTCTTTATGCAGAACGGCGACCATTTTAGCAACATCCGCTTTTGTTCCCAGGCGTTGGATGGCTTCCAGCTGTTCTTTGACAGGGGCCATTCCGTCCTTATTCAACTTGATACTGTCGAGACCCATTTCATACAACATACCGATTTTCTGGGCAACACTTCCGTCTTCCTGCGGAGTTGTTCCTAATTCATTGATAAGAGTACGTAATTGTTCCTGATTATCTTCATTCAGCTGGTCGAATGTTCCAAAGCGTGAATACTCCGGTTTAAGAGGATTGTTCTTTATCCATCCTCCACAGGCATACTCATAAAAATCAGTACCGGGAGCTACTGTTGTGTCCAGATTTGCCAGATTGATAGCGTCCACTTTTGCAGTTTCCTTCACAGGTGATTTACTGCACCCCGTCATTGCCATCATACCGGCAGCAACCAACGGAATTACTATTAACTTCTTCATTTTTGTTCAACGTTTACTTGAATTATGCCGCAAAGGTACATAAATTCAGATAAATAGAACCGATTTTAGCCTAATATGACCGATTATTATACCTCTGATCTTTCTTTTTTTACCTACTTTTACCATCGGAAAATATTTATAAACTTAATTTTTATCATGAATCACCTTATGAAGACCGTAACATTTCTAATGTTCATGTTAATTTGCGTACTGTCCGGATGCAAAAACCAATCCGGTGGTAACAGCTCCTTTGAAATCGGAGACAAAACATTCCTGCTGGATGGAAAGCCGTTCGTTATAAAGGCTGCCGAAATTCATTACACCCGAATCCCCGTAGAATATTGGGAACATCGCATACAGATGTGCAAAGCTCTGGGCATGAACACCATCTGTATTTATGCTTTCTGGAATATCCATGAACAGAAACCCGGAGAGTTTGATTTCAGCGGACAAAACGATATTGCGGCATTCTGCCGCCTGGCACAGAAACAGGGTATGTATATCATGCTCCGTCCTGGCCCGTACGTTTGTTCTGAATGGGAAATGGGAGGACTGCCCTGGTGGTTACTTAAAAAAGAAGACATACAACTGCGTACCAACGATCCCTATTTTATCGAACGTACACGTATCTATATGAATGAGATCGGAAAACAACTGGCTGATATGCAGATCACACGAGGCGGTAATATTATTATGGTACAGGTCGAGAACGAATACGGCTCATACGCAACGGATAAGTCTTATATAGCCAAGAACCGCGATATTCTGCGTGAGGCCGGGTTCACAGATGTGCCACTATTCCAATGTGACTGGAGTTCCAACTTCCTGAACAATGCACTCGACGATCTGGTCTGGACCGTCAACTTCGGCACAGGAGCCAATATCGAGGAACAATTCAAAAAACTGAAGGAAGTCCGCCCGAACACACCGTTGATGTGTAGTGAATTCTGGAGCGGCTGGTTCGACCACTGGGGAAGAAAACATGAGACACGCGATGCAGAAACAATGATCGCCGGTCTGAAAGATATGCTGGACCGCAATATCTCTTTTTCCTTATATATGACGCACGGAGGTACGACATTCGGACATTGGGGAGGTGCAAACAGCCCTGCCTACTCGGCCATGTGCAGCTCGTATGATTACGATGCTCCGATCAGTGAGGCCGGCTGGGCCACTCCCAAATATTACAAGTTACGCGAATTTATGGCAAATTATATGGAACCGGGAGAAGTACAGTCCGATATTCCGGAAGCATTCCCGGTTATTGAAATCCCGGAATTCGAACTAAAAGAAACGGCTTTAGTTTTTGATAATTTACCGGAACCCAAAACCAGCCACGACATCAAACCGATGGAACAATTCGACCAGGGTTGGGGCAGCATCCTGTACCGTACGACCTTACCGGCCGTCAAAGCAGGCACGACCTTATTGATAGACGAGGTACACGACTGGGCACAGGTTTTCATAAACGGCAAATTGATCGGTCGTCTGGACCGCCGTCGCGGAGAATTCACGATCAAATTACCGGCTACCACTGCCGGAGCTCAATTGGACATCCTTATCGAAGCAATGGGACGTGTTAATTTCGACAAAGCGATCCATGACCGGAAAGGTATCACAAATAAAGTGGCACTTATCACCGAGTCTTCTACGGATGAATTAAAAGATTGGCAGATTTACAACTTGCCTGTGGATTATTCATTTGCAGAAAATAAAAAATATGTACCCGGAACAAAGGTAGACGGTCCTGCTTACTACCGTGCCACTTTCAATATCGAATCTCCCGGCGACGTATTCCTGGACATGCAGACATGGGGAAAAGGAATGGTATGGGTTAACGGAAAGGCCATGGGACGTTTTTGGGAAATAGGTCCCCAGCAAACTTTATTCATGCCGGGATGCTGGCTTAAAAAAGGGGAAAATGAAATTATCGTCCTCGACCTGAAAGGACCTGAAAAAGCGGCTATTAAAGGTTTGAAGACTCCGATCCTCGACATGTTACGCCCGGAATCGCCACTTACCAACCGTAAAGAAGGAGAAGTTCTGAACCTGAAAAACGAAAAACCTGTCGGACAAGGATCTTTAAAAGCCGGTAACGGCTGGCAGGAAGTAAAATTCGATGCACCTGTTCAGGCACGTCACTTCTGCCTGGAAGCAATGAACGCACAAGACGGAAAAGATAATGCCGCTCTTGCCGAATTTTATTTGCTGGATGAAAACGGTAAACCGCTCTCCCGCCAGCATTGGAAAATTGCTTATGCGGATAGCGAAGAGACATCCGGCGGAAATTTCACTGCCGATAAGATATTCGATTTACAAGAGTCAACTTACTGGAGCACAGCCAGAGGAGCAAAATATCCTCATCAAGTGGTTATCGATCTGCGTGAAAACGTAACAATATCCGGATTCCGTTACCTGCCCCGTGCAGAAGAGGGTTATCCCGGAATGATCAAAGATTATAAAGCGTACGCGAAAATGACCCCGTTCAGTTATTAAAACGGCCCGTTGTTTTTCAGTTGACAGATGACAGTTGACAAGTGACAGTTTAGCTTCGCGCTCTATAAATCGGCTGAAAGCCGAAATAACTGTCAACTGTCACTTGTCAACTGTCAACTATCTTTATCCAAGTATTCTTTCTTAAACATGCTGAAGCAAAGTATAAAGACAGAGATCAGGAGCGGTCCGAATATAATCCCCATAAAACCAAACAAAGACAGTCCGATGATTACGCCGAAAATGGTAATCAACGGATGAGTATCCGCCATTTTCTTCTGAAGGACGAAACGTATCAGATTGTCTACATTCGTTATAACGATCAACGCATAGACTACCAATCCCAGACTATTCACCCAGTCTCCGGTCAAAGCCATATAAACGACAAGCGGCAACCAGACCAAAGCCGTTCCAACCACCGGTATAATAGTCGCAAAACAGGTTAGAAAACCGAACAGGAACGGACTCGGCGCATTAAATATCCAATACCCGACCATCGCAATAGCACCTTGAATAATAGCCAGCAAAGGAATACCGATCGCATTGGAGGTTACGATCATGTTGATCTCTTTCAATACTTCGCGTTTATTTTCTTTACTGAAAGGAAGGATATCATAAATATATGTCTCCATCTTACTTCCTCCGATCAGCATAAAGTAAAGAATAAGGACAAGAACAGCAATGTTCACGGCAAAGCCGCTGATCCCTCCCATCAAAGCCTGGCCGATTTTAGGCAACACCGATACGATGGATGCTATATTATCCTTTTCCAGCAAGTCATAACCTGTTTTCTGCCGGATCAGATCAGCGATATGTTCAAAAGAACTGACCAGTTCGGAAGGATTCAGGTTTATATTCTGTAACTTATTGACAAATAGCCAGACAGCCAGGGATAACGGAATAAGAAAACATAAAATAGTTTCCAGCAATAACAGGATAGCTACCAGGCTACGATTCAGACGTTTCTTTTCCGTCAGGTATTGCAATTGTTTTCTCAATAAAATATAGATGGTGAATGCTCCTAATATACCTCCCAGGAACGGAGTAAATTCAATAAAAAGTATGATTCCCATCACCACGATAATAGTAATCAGGGAATATTTCCAGTACGATTCTTTCAAGCTCATATTTGTTTACAATATAATATTCGACATCCTATTTAAATTCATAACTTCCGGTCATTTTATATAAAACAAATTATTTGCCGGAGTTGTTAAGGTTATCATAACAAAATATCAAAATGACAATTTAAGTATTTCATTACTTGAATATAAGACCCGGGAACATACACTGGCAATTTTATACGATTCTCCAGATATTGGATTTTATCAAATTGAATCACCCAAGAAGAATAAAGACTTCTTTTTAATAGATACATTCAATATATGACAGCTATTTATTCTTAAATATCACTTTTCACAAGATACACTAAAGATTATTTCAGTCAACTCCAGGACATCATCCGTAGAAGAAACATGCCAAAAAACATAAAATAAGAGACAACAAAATGAACAAACCCATCAGGAATAAAGCATATTTAACACTTTTTTCTGCTTAACCGAACCCCTATTTCATTTAAAATGAAAAAAAATTCGTTTAAAACGAGATGGATTTTTATTTAAACTAAATTCAATTGGACGAAAAAATCGGGAATCAGAAAGGTATATATTAAATAATGTATTAAAGACTTCTCTAAAACTGTTATTCCGGACAATATACACGTAAGCAATTTTGAGAATATAAAATCCATTTGACACAAATAAGCGATATTATATATCCATTCGTAAACACTAGCCCAAACATCATTCTTGATGTATGAAACAATACATAACAAACCACCGGCAATAAAAACCATCCAAATTTTCCACAAGTATAAAAGAAATTAGTGTATCTTCGTTGTTATATATAAAGAACTATTAAAATATACTCATATGAAAAGAATTAACAACTCAGTCCTGCGAAGCGCATTTGCTATGATTCTGGGGTTTGTATTGGTTTTATGGCCGGAAGCAGCTATTACCTACCTGGTAATTGCGATCGGTATCTGTTTTATTATACCGGGAATATTTTCTCTACTGAACTACTTCACAAGGGAAAAAGTGGAGGGTGAGCCCTCTCCCATGTTCCCCATCGACGGAGCCGGAAGTATTTTATTCGGGGCATGGCTCGTGGTCATGCCGGAATTTTTTGTCAATATATTAATGTATATTCTGGGAGCATTACTGGTCATTGCCGGAATTCAGCAAATAGCCATGCTGGTATCCGCCCGCAAATGGAGTATAGTACCGTTAGGCTTCTATATCATGCCGGCATTGATCTTATTGACAGGTATCATGATCATCGCCTATCCGTTCGGAGCTGCGGCTAACACATTCGTTATCTTTGGCGTAGCCAGTATCTTCTATGGAGTCATAGAATTAATCAACTGGTACAAATTCCGCCAAAGATAAAAGAGTAGATTAGGACTTGCGGTATTCCATCGGGGAAATACCCATGTGCTTTTTAAAGAATTTTCCAAATGTAGACTGATCGGAAAAATGCAGAATGTCTGCAACCTGTTGCACAGTTGCCTGCGGAGCCTTCAACAAGATCTTCGCCTCAACGATCAATGCATCGTCAATCCATTTATTAGCAGATTTTCCGGTCAGTTCCTTTAAGATCAAAGACAGATATTGCGGAGTGATAAAAAGCTTCTCTGCATAGAAAGTAACCACATGCTGCTCCTTACAATGTTCAAACAGCAATTGAAGGAACTGTTCGAAAAGTTCTTCTTTACGGGAAAGAGCCGGCATTAACAGACCATCTTTTTTTCCCATAAATATATTGGCAATCTCCAGAAGGAACCCGACAAAAGAATTCTGCATCACTTCTTTCTGAAAAAAATGAGTCCGGTTCTTTATTTTAGTCCTCAGCAACTCGATGTAATTGTCTACTAACTCCGTTTCCTCCGGTTCGAAAGTCGTACAGGGGTTTTTTCTCAATTGCATATAATTAGCCATTGAAGGGCTACGCTTCGCCGTATTACATTCATCAAGAAATTCACGGGAGATAACCAAAAGCTTCCCTTTAAAATCTTTACTGATCTTATTGAGTTGTATCGTATGCGTCGGCATAATAATAGTAAAGCTATTAGTTCCTATAGTATAAGGGACATAATCCAATGCTATTTCCGAAGAGCCTTCCAACACCAGGACCATCAACAGTGCATCCAATCGCATCGGCATAGTATGTTCATACACTTCCTGATCATCAACTCCCTGATTACCATCAATATCGGCTATCAGAAATATATCCTGGAAACTGTCGCGAATTATTATACCCCTATTTAACTCTGCGAACTTTATTAAAGGGAGATTTTCCATAATTTTATATTTTACTCATCATTATAGTCTGCACAAAGATAGGTATTGTTTACAATCCCGCAAGGAATTTGTTTCATTTTTCACCAATTCAGATGTTTTTTTTACCTATAAACCTTTATTTATCAAAAACATCTTTCGTTTCAAACCAATCCTGTAACAGAATAAACCTTTTGAGTTTTCTAAATTAGACAGAACTTTGTCACCGAGCATAATGGCTGATGATTCAAAAAAATAAATATGACAAAAGAACAAGTTATGACGACGGCATTGGATCTGTTCTCACAATACGGTATCAAGAGTGTGAGCATGGACGATATTGCCCGGAATATCGGTATTTCAAAACGTACGATCTATGAATTCTTCGAAGACAAGGAAACATTATTACAGGAAGCTATCAAATCCTATAATAATAGCATGCGAAGCACACTTGCCGAACTGGAAAAAGGTCCATACACGGCTCTCGATGTTTTCGTCCTGTTCTACGAAGATTTTATGAAACGCCCCCGTTGGTACAATAAAAAATATTATGATGATCTGAAACGTTATCCGAAAGCATTGGAACAGGTTGAGAAAGACAAAGCGGATTTCACTAAAAGATGTATCAAGTTACTTAATCGGGGAGCTAAAGAAGGTGTTTTCCAAAAAGATGTAAATATCGAAATATTAGCTTTGCTGGCAAAAGAACAATTGAAAATGATCCGCCCGTCGAAAACATTTCTGAACCATTCGGTGGCAGAAGTATTCCAGACGGTATTGTTTACCTTCCTCCGGGGTATATGCACAGAGAAAGGCCTGACGATTTTGGAGCGTTATGCTTTGAAACACTCGCAGGACATATTATTAAGTGAAGAGTAATAGGAATTTTATTCAAAATCAAATCTAGTTTAAATGAAACGAGTATTAATTACTAAGAAGATGATGTGGGTAGTCATGATGTTGCTGCCTTCTCTGGTCTTTTCTACGGTGAAAGCACAGGATGTCCTGAAGCTCGACCTGGAAAAAGCATTGGAGATAGCGTTAAGTGAAAACCCGACCGTAAAAGTCGCTGACAAAGAGATCGAAAAGAAAAAGTATGCACAGAAAGGTACATATGCCGCTCTGTTCCCTCAGATTAATTTTACAGCCGATTATACCCGCACATTGAAAAAGCAGGTGATGTATATGGATGGTTTCGATATGGGTGGCGGCAGTGACGAACCGACGCCTGGTATGGAAGGTATCGATATGAGCAAAGGTATTGAGGTTGGCCGTGATAACAACTGGACTACCGGCTTCAATCTATCGATGCCCCTTGTCAACGCTACATTATGGAAAAGCCTCAGTATATCCGCCCTCGACGTGGAACTGTCTATAGAGCAGGCACGGTCATCCAAAATATCGATGGTAAATCAGGTCAAGAAAAGCTTCTATGCCGTTTTACTGGCAAACGATTCTTATCGTGTTTTCAAGGAAAGCTATGACAACGCGATGGAAAACTATCTGGATATCAAAAAGAAATATGACCAGGGAACGGTAGCCGAATACGATCTGATCCGTGCAGACGTGACCGTAAAGAACAGTGAACCGAATATGCTCCAGGCAGAAAACTCGCTGACATTGGCTAAATGGCAATTAAAGGCACTCCTGGGAATGGATCTGGAAATGGCTATCGACTGCGAAGGAGAACTGGCTGATTTCGAATCGGTCCTGTTTGCGGACTATATGGCAACCGATACGACATTGGCTGGCAACACCGATTTGAAACAGATCGATCTGCAGATGCAACAGTTGAAAAAGACTTTGACCATGCAGAAGTTCGACTATCTGCCTACATTATCGCTCACAGGTATGTACCAGTGGAATGCCATGAACAATGATTTCAAGTTCAAGAACTACAACTGGACTCCTTACTCGATTGTCGGTGTATCGCTTACGGTCCCTATCTTTTCCGGAGGCAGCAAATATCATAAGATCAAGCAGACGCAGGTATCCATGCATCAGATGGATTTGCAGCGCGACGATACGAAACGCAACCTGCAGTTGGCTATCAAACAATATCTGGATAATATGAAAACCTGCGTGAAACAATTCGATGCCGCCCAGAAAGGTGTCGAACAGGCAAACAAAGGATATAAGATCGCCCAGAAACGCTATGACACAGGAGCCGGTACATTGCTTGAAATGAACGATGCGGAACTGGCACTGACACAAGCGAAGCTGAATCTGAACCAGTCCATCTACAATTATATGGTAGCTAAATCGGATATGGAAAAAGTCTTAGGTCAGGAACAAACGAATTAAGAAACAAGAATGAGAACAAAAATAAAAACAGTTTACAATATGAAAACACGTGAAATGCTGAAAGTTGTACCGCTCGTAACATTAGCCCTGCTGATGTCATGTACAGGTGAAAAGAAAGACTCTGAGGCAGATACCCATGATGAAAAAGTAAAAGTGAAGATTGAGCAGGTATCGGCTCAGGATGTAGACCAGCTGGCGGAATTTACTGCAACCGTAGAGGCAAATATAAAGAACAACATTGCGCCTCAGTCTCCGGTTCGTATTGAGAAGCTGTTCGCAGAAGTGGGTGACCATGTAAAAGAAGGCCAGGTACTTGTCAAGATGGACGAAACAAACCTGAAACAGGCCAAAATACAATTGGACAATCAGGAAATTGAATTTAAGCGCATCGACGAACTGTATAAAGTCGGCGGAGCCT
This sequence comes from Parabacteroides sp. AF18-52, assembly GCF_003479145.1. NCBI lineage: Bacteria > Pseudomonadati > Bacteroidota > Bacteroidia > Bacteroidales > Tannerellaceae > Parabacteroides > Parabacteroides sp. AF18-52. The sequence goes on along the minus strand of NZ_QUGR01000003.1, from coordinate 260,800 downwards.
CCAAATCGGCCTGGGATGCCCAGAAAACACAGTTGGACGTAAGCCGCGCAAGTTATAAGAACCTGCAGGATAACACTCAGTTGCTAAGTCCGATCAGCGGTATCATCACTGCCCGTAATTACGACAGCGGCGATATGTACAGCGGTGGCAATCCTATATATACAGTAGAACAGATCCGCCCGGTCAAACTGTTCGTAAATGTTTCCGAAAGTTATTTCACACAAGTGAAGAAAGGCAATGAGGTAGATATCAAGCTGGATGTATATGGCGACGAAGTATTCAAAGGCAAAGTAAGCCTGGTCTACCCGACCATCGACTCCTCCACCCGTACTTTCCCGGTAGAGATTAAGATTGCCAACGCCGACGAACGTGTACGTCCGGGAATGTTTGCCCGTACCACCATGAACTTCGGAGCACGCAACCACGTAGTTGCACCGGACCAGTCCATTGTAAAACAATCCGGATCGGGTGACCGCTACATCTATGTTTACAAAGATGGAAAAGTATCCTACCAGAAGGTAGAACTGGGACGCCGCATGGGAAACAAATATGAGATCGTATCCGGCGTAGAAAATGGCGACCAGGTGGTAATAACCGGTCAGAACCGTTTGACTAATGGAATGGAAGTAGAAATTGACAAGTAAGAAATAATACTATATGAGTTTATATGCAACAGCGGTAAAAAAGCCGGTAACCACCGCCCTCGTATTCGTGGCTGTGGTGATTATGGGACTTTTTTCCTTAACCCGATTATCAGTCGACTTGCTCCCGGAGATCGAGACCAACATGATCATGGTCATGACGGCCTACCCCGGAGCCAGCGCCACCGATATTGAAATGAACGTATCCAAACCATTGGAGAACGTATTGAACAGTGTGAGTGACCTGAAACACATCACCTCACAGTCCCGCGAAAACATCTCTATCGTTACACTGGAATTTGAATACGGTACCGATATCGATGTCGCGACCAACGACGTCCGGGATAAACTGGACATCGTAGAATCGTCTCTGCCGGATGACGTGGAAAACCCGATCATCTTTAAGTTCGGTACCGACGATATTCCAATCCTGTTGCTTTCGGTAACAGCAGAGGAAAGTACCAACGCCCTTTACAAAATCCTGGACGATAAAGTATCCAACCCACTGGCACGTATCAGCGGAGTAGGTGCCGTATCTATTTCCGGTGCTCCGATCCGTGAAGTACAGGTATATTGCGACCCTTACAAATTGGAAGCTTACGGGCTGACCATCGAGGGAATCTCCTCTATCATTGCACAGGAGAACCGCAATACACCGGGTGGTAGCATAGACATCGGTTCAAACACCTATACGCTCCGTGTACAAGGTGAATTTACCAATGCCAACCAAATGCTGGACCTGGTGGTAGGAAGCAATAACGGTAAGAATGTGTATCTGCGCGACGTTGCACAGGTAAAAGACTATATCGAAGAACGTGCCCAGGAAACCTTCAACAACGGAGGTAAGGGGGGTATGATCGTTATCCAGAAGCAGTCCGGAGCAAACTCTGTGAATATCGCTAAGAAAGTTCACGAAAAACTGCCGGAAATACAGGCCAGTTTGCCATCCGACGTACAACTGGGTGTGATCGTCGATACCTCGACCAACATTCTGAATACGATCGACAGTTTGCAGGAAACGATCATGATCACTTTCATTGTCGTTATGTTGGTGGTATTCATCTTCCTGGGACGCTGGAGAGCGACATTTATCATTATCCTGACGATCCCGATCTCACTGATCGCCGCATTCGCCTATTTGCTGGCATCCGGCAATACACTGAACATTATCTCGTTAAGTTCATTGTCTATTGCAATCGGTATGGTGGTGGATGACGCCATTGTGGTATTGGAGAATGTCACGACGCATATTGAAAGAGGTAGTAAACCGAAGCAGGCAGCCGTACACGCAACCAACGAGGTGGCTATATCCGTAATTGCTTCTACATTGACTATGTTGGCAGTATTCCTGCCATTGACAATGGTGACCGGTATGGCCGGTATCCTTTTCAAACAGTTAGGCTGGATCGTTAGTATCATCATGATCGTATCGACAGTCGGAGCTTTGACTTTGACACCGATGCTTTGTTCTCAGTTGTTACGTCTCGATCCGAAGAAAGGACGTCTGTACGTTTTGTTCTTCACTCCTATTGAAAAGGCACTGAATGCACTGGACGTTGCTTATGCACGTTTCCTGGACTGGGCAGTACGTCATCGTAAAACAGTTATTGCCGGAGCCTTCCTGATCTTTGCAGGCAGCATGATGATGATCCCTATGATTAAGACTGAGTTCTTCCCGACCCAGGATAATGCCCGTATCGGTATCACGATCGAAATGCCCATCGGTACCCGCCAGGAGATCACACGCGATCTGGCTTTGCGTATCGACAAACAGTTCCGTGAGAAATACCCGGAAATTCTGGTACTGAACTTCACCGAAGGACAGGCTGATACGGATAACACATTTGCCCAGTTGAGCGACAACGGTTCGCACATCATAGAAATGAATGTCAACCTGAGCAGTGTCGGCGACCGTGAAAGAGGTTTGATCGAGATTTGTGATATGATGCGTCAGGACCTGGCTGAATACTCCGAGATCAAAGAGTACAAGGTTTTGGCTGGCGGTCAGTCCGGTTCTATGGGTGGTGAGAATGCAGTAGATATAGAAATCTACGGTTTCGACTTTGCCAAGACCGATGCTGTTGCTGCAGATCTGTCAAGACGCCTGGAAGGATTAAAGGGATGTTCACAGGTTAACATCAGCCGTAAAGATTATATTCCGGAATACCAGGTAGACTTCGACCGCGAAAAACTGGCAATGAACGGCCTGAACGTTACGACAGCCTCTTTATACCTGCGTAACCGTATCAACGGTTCCACCGCTTCCAAGTATCGTGAAGACGGTGACGAGTATGATATCAAAGTACGTTATGCTCCCGAATTCCGCCAGTCTATCGAAGATATCGAAAATATTATGATCTATAACAATGCCGGACAAGGGGTTCGTATCCGCGATGTAGGTAAAGTTGTAGAACGTATGACACCGCCGACTATCGAGCGTAAAAACCGTGAACGTCTTATCACTGTATCTGCCGTTGTCGGTCAGGGTGCTGCATTAAGCGACCTGGTGTCTGCCGTTCAATCCGAGCTGAAGAAGATGGATATCCCGTCTGATGTAAGCTGGCAGCTGGGAGGTACATTTGAAGACCAGCAGGATACATTTACCGACCTGGGTATATTGATGGTATTGATCATCATCCTGGTATTTATTGTGATGGCAGCCCAGTTCGAGTCGTTGACCGACCCGTTCGTGATCATGTTTTCCATCCCGTTTGCTTTTACCGGTGTAATTCTGGGATTGGCAATCACACAGACGCCACTCGGGGTGATGGCTTTGATCGGTGTAATCATGTTGATGGGTATCGTTGTAAAGAACGGTATCGTGCTGATCGACTACACGATCCTGTGCCGCGAACGCGGAATGAGTATTCTTACTGCTGCAGTTGCTGCCGGTAAATCCCGTCTCCGTCCGGTATTGATGACCACCCTGACTACCGTACTCGGTATGATCCCGATGGCTATCGGTACAGGTGAAGGTGCTGAAATGTGGCGCTCGATGGGTATGACGGTTGCATGGGGACTTTCAGTATCCACTTTAATCACACTGGTTATCGTACCGACGGTATATTGCGTATTTGCCGGAAACGGTGTAAAACGCCGCCGCCGTAAGATCGCAAGGTTGAATCATCTGGAACAATTATAAACGAGAAAAGAAAGATAAGTCAAAAAGCTATTACTGACCGCAGACAATGCAGAGTCTGCGGTCAGTAATACAAACTTTTTGACACAGTCTCTAATTAACAAAAATAGAACGAACATGAAAGCTATATTCATATCATTCAATCAGGCTTACTACGAAATGATCCTCAGCATTATGGATCGCAGCAACATTCGCGGATTTACTTTCTGGGAAACAGTGCAGGGACGCGGCAGCCAAAAAGGCGAACCTCATTACGGTAGCCATGCCTGGCCAACCCTCAACTCAGCCATACTGGCAATGGTAGACGACGAAAAAGTCGATCCTTTCCTCGATCTGCTCCACAAAATGGATATGCAGACAGAAGCTCAGGGACTACGTGCATTCGTATGGAACATTGAAAAATCAATTTGACGGTTATGGAAGCACCTTCTACAACCACATTCAAATTGAGCAGGCATAAAAAGAGAGGGTTGTTCCTGACAACGGTCCTCTCTGCCCTGATCGGTGCCGGAGCTTTGTATGCTGCTCATGACCTCAAATATGGGGAAGGACGTTTTGTCTTTATCTTCATCGGTGTCTTTGCTTTACTCACGACATTTTTCTGCTTAATCAGCTATTCATTCCTGACTCGCGAAAGTTTCAAGGCGATCTATATCTCCGACGAGGGAATCAATGATATATCGACAGGCAACCGGATAGGCACAATTTTGTGGAAAGATGTTGACAATATCAAAATAATGGACGACCTTAGCAATCTGAAACGTAAATATATCGTGCTGAAGGTAAAAAATCCGAACGAATATATTGACCGGGAGCCCACACGTAGCAAGAAGCGTTCCCTGGAACTGAAGCTTCAATACTACGGATCGCCTATTTGTATTTCCGACCGTGCGTTGGATTGTACATTTAAGGAACTCGAAAAGGCTGTATTCGAGAAATACAACCACTATAAAACGTTACATAAAGAAGCATAATCTTATTACTCGATTTGAAATGACCCTTGATGAGTTTAATATATTGCTGATTATAATGGCGGTCATTGCCGCCATTGTTTTTGTTACCCTTTACTTCGTAGAAGCCGGATACGGTATGTTATTCGACAAAAAATGGGGTATCCCTATTCCAAACAAAATAGCCTGGATCTGTATGGAAGCACCTGTTTTCGGGGTGATGCTCTTCCTCTGGAGCCAGTCCGAACGGCAACTTGAAACCGTTCCTCTACTCTTCTTCCTCTTCTTCGAACTGCATTATTTGCAACGGGCATTCATATTCCCCTTACTGATCAAAGGCAAGAGCAAAATGCCTGTGGGTATTATGACAATGGGGATTGTCTTCAACCTGCTGAACGGTTATATACAAGGTATGTGGATATTCTACCTCGCCCCGGAAAATATGTATTCAACCCAGTGGCTGACCACTCCGCAATTCATTATCGGAACGCTGATGTTCTTTAGCGGCATGTGGATCAACTGGCGGTCAGACTATATCGTCCGCCACCTCCGCAAACCGGGCGACACCAATCATTATCTACCTAAAGGAGGTATGTTCAACTACGTAACCTCGGCCAACTATTTCGGCGAACTGGTGGAATGGTGCGGCTTTGCCATCCTGACCTGGAGTGCCAGCGGAGCCTTGTTCGCCTGGTGGACATTCGCCAACCTGGTACCACGTGCCAATACGATCTGGCACAAGTACAAAACCATGTTCGGTAAAGAGGTCGGAAACCGGAAACGAATCATTCCATTTATTTACTGATTATATAAAATACAACTATAAATAACTGGTTATTAATATGAATAAAGAATCTATGCTATTCACCCCGGCCTCTATCGGTCCGCTCACACTCAGGAATCGTACGATCAGGGCGGCCGCTTTCGAAAGTATGTGCCCGGGGAACGCTCCGTCGGAAATGCTATATAACTACCATACCTCTGTGGCAGCCGGCGGAATCGGCATGACTACTTTAGCCTATGCCGCCGTAACGCAAAGCGGACTTTCATTCGAACGTCAGTTGTGGTTACGCCCTGAAATCATACCCGGTCTGAAGAAGATCACAGATGCCATCCATGCCGAAGGTGCTGCCGCTTCCATACAAATCGGACATTGCGGGAACATGTCTCACAAAAATATCTGCGGATGTACTCCTATCTCTGCTTCCACCGGATTCAATTTATATTCGCCGACTTTCGTCCGGGGAATGCGGCAGTCTGAAATAGCCGCCATGGCGAAAGCCTTCGGCCAGGCAGTCCACCTCGCCCGCGAAGCCGGAATGGATGCCGTCGAAATACATGCCGGACACGGCTATCTGATCAGCCAGTTCCTCTCTCCTTATACCAACCGCCGGAAAGATGAATATGGAGGAAGCCTGGAAAACCGGATGCGTTTCATGAAGATGTGTATGGAAGAGGTAATGAAAGCTGCCGGTTCGGATATGGCAGTCCTGGTAAAAATGAATATGCGCGACGGTTTTAAAGGCGGTATGGAACTCGACGAGACGTTGGAAGTCGCCCGTACCCTGCAAAACCAATGCGGCGTACATGCCCTGATACTGAGCGGGGGATTTGTAAGCCGTGCTCCGATGTATGTTATGCGTGGTGCAATGCCTATCCGCACAATGACTCATTACATGCCGAACGGATGGTTACCAATCGGTGTACGAATGGCAGGGCACCTGATGATTCCTACCGAACCGTTCAAGGAAGCATATTTTCTTGAAGACGCGCTGAAATTCCGGGCAGCCCTGAAAATGCCTCTCGTATATGTCGGCGGCCTTATCTCCCGTGAAAAGATAGAGGAAGTACTCGGCCACGGATTCGAGTTTGTCAGCATGGCACGTGCACTGCTCAACGACCCGGCTTTCGTCAACCATATGAAAGAAGACGAACAGGCCCGTTGCGACTGCGGTCACAGCAACTATTGCATTGCCCGTATGTATTCGTTGGAAATGGCTTGCCATAAACATATGCAGAATCTACCTAAAAGTATTGTCAAAGAAATAGAAAAACTGGAGTATAAATAATAATGGAAAAAGGAATAGCCATTATAACCGGTGCCGACGGGGGCATGGGACAAGAGATCACCCTGGCACTGGCCAAAGACGGTTTTCAGATCATCATGGCGTGTAAAGAACCGGAGAAAGCATATCCGGTCTGCGAACGTATAAAAAAAGAAAGCGGGAATGAGCAAATAGAGGTCCGCGGGATAGACCTCTCCTCTTTATCATCCGTCCATGCTTTCGCACAAAAGATACTGGCGGAAGGACGCCCGGTCAGCCGGTTAATGAACAATGCCGGAGTTCTGACCACCCATATCCGTCCTACGGTAGACGGATTGGAAACGATTGTCAGCGTTAATTATGTCGGTCCGTATCTGCTCACCCGGTTGCTGCTTCCCCTGATGCATAAGGAAACCCGTATCGTCAATACGGTATCCTGCACGTATGCCATCGGTAAAATAGAATCCGACTTCTTCACCAAAGGGAAGAACGGACGTTTCAACCGGATATCGGTGTACGGAAATACCAAACTGGCCTTATTGCTCTTTACACGCGAATTGGCGGAAAGGGTAAAAGAAAGAGGAATTACCGTCAACGCCTCCGACCCTGGTATCGTCAGTACGAATATGATCACGATGAATGCCTGGTTCGACCCGCTGACAGATATCCTGTTCCGTCCTTTCATCAAAACACCGCTGCAAGGAGCGGCAACAGCCATACATCTCGCCCTGTCGGAAGATGTGAACGGTAAAAGTGGTGCATGCTACGCCAACTGCAAAGAGAAAAAGCTGTCGGAACGTATCCGGAACCATCCGGCACAAGTCAAGCTCTGGGACGATACGGAGGCATTGCTTCGTTCCCGTAATCTACTGGATTAAAAAAATATACACGGGACAGTTGGAACGTATTAATAAAAAACATACCTTTGCACCGCTTTTAACCCCCGTACGTGTGATGGGAAAATTAGGAAGCATAAATACTAATTTTGAGTAACACAAAAAATTAAAGAAATGAAGACATTCCAATTAGAAGGAAAAGGAAGAGAAGTAGCTGCTACTTCTGCTGATCAGAAAAGAGCTTTGAAAGCTATGCGTAAAAATCAGGAAATCCCTGCTGTATTATACGGTGGCGAAAAAGTAACTCACTTTACAGTAACTGTCGACAGTGTACGTAAACTGGTTTATACTCCGGAAATCTTCGCTGTTGAACTGAACATCGACGGAACAAAGACTATGGCTATCGTTAAAGATATCCAGTTCCAGGCAGTAACCGATGCTATCATGCACATCGACTTCATGGAAGTTTCTGACAGCAAACCGGTAACAATGGAAGTTCCTGTTGTTCTGGAAGGTCACGCCGAAGGTGTTAAAGCCGGTGGTAAGCTGACATTGCGTATGAGAAAGCTGAAAGTTAAAGCTATCTATACTCAGATCCCTGAAAAACTGACTATCAACGTTGATCACCTGGGCTTAGGTAAGTCTATGCAGGTTGGTGCTTTACACTTCGAAGGTCTGGAACTGACAAATGCAAAGAACGCTGTTGTTTGCGCCGTTCAGTTGACTCGTGCCGCTCGTGGTGCTCAGGCTACTGCTGGTAAGTAATCTGAAAAAGATAATACCAAATAACGTGAGGGAGGAATATTCAGGAGAATGTTCTTCCCTTTCTTATATTATATAAATAATGCAAGAATCATGAAATATCTAATAACCGGACTTGGTAATATAGGCTCTGAATACTGGGGCACACGGCATAACATCGGTTTCCGTGTCGTGAATGCTTTGGCTGAAGAAGCCGGAGTGCCTTTCACGGAAGAGCGTTACGGGGCAGTTGCCCGGATGCGGGTGAAGAACTGCGAGTTGATCCTGCTCAAACCGAATACATTTATGAACCTGAGCGGAAATGCCGTCCGTTACTGGTTACAAAAAGAGAATATTCCAGTGGAGAATCTATTGGTGGTAGTAGATGACCTGGCTCTTCCCTTCGGCACTTTACGTCTGAAACCCAAAGGCAGTGATGCAGGACACAACGGATTGAAAAACATACAACAACTCCTGGGAACACAGGAGTATAACCGTCTGCGTTTCGGGATAGGCAGTGACTTTCCTCGCGGCGGACAAATAGATTATGTATTAGGCAAGTTCCCTTCTGAAGAACTGGAACTGATGCCGGAAAAATTGAAACGGGCCATCGAGATCGTCAAGAGCTTCTGCCTGGCAGGGGTACAGATTACGATGAACCAATACAATAATAAATAGTTATGAACGAAGTAAGAATAGATAAATGGATGTGGGCTACCCGCATCTTCAAAACTCGGACGATCGCAGCAGAAGCTTGCAAGAAAAGCCGGGTCATGATAAACGGTGTCACCGTAAAACCATCCCGTATGATCAAGGTGGGAGAAGTAATTCAGGTACGTAAACCGCCTGTGACTTTTTCCTTCAAAGTATTGGCATTGACAGAACGCAGAATGGGTGCTAAACTGGTGCCGGAATATCTGGAAAATGTCACGACTCCGGATCAATACGAAATACTGGAGATGAATAAGATATCCGGTTTCGTAGATCGCGCCCGTGGCTTAGGCCGTCCGACCAAGAAAGATCGCCGTGAAATGGAGCAATTCACTGATCCGGGATTGATGGATGATGGTTTCGACTTTGATTTCGATTTTGATTCGAATGATGAATAATAAAAATAAAGGACAAAGTTCAATTATTGTCAGATGTGAACGTAGGGGCGGGGTCTGCCCGCCCATCTTCACCGGTTGTTATATTATCGTCGCAAAGGGCGGGCAAACCCCGCCCCTACAGAACCTGTTATTTGGGTTCAATTATTTCTATAACTGTTTCTCTTCTGTCAACAATTTCCCCTCATCATTCCATGTCCGCCAAACCCCACTCTTCTTTCCGCGGGTGTAGAACATTTCAAAACGCATGACACCTTTGTCATTCCAGATACGCCAGGGACCATCTTTCTCACCATCTTTATAAGAAGCCAGACCGATCAGTTGCCCTGCCTCATTATAGGTTCGCCACTCCCCGTGAAAAACGCCATGATAATACGAGCGGACCTCCGCAATCTTCCCATCGGGGTAATAGATTACATACGTACCCTCCGGACGCCCATCTTTCAGATACAACTCCATCTTCAGCATACCATCGTCATAAAACTCCGTATAACGACCCGTATAAGGTGTAGTCTGTGTCTCGTCCGTATAATACTGACCTTCATTAAGTACCAGGTCCTGTGCCTGGATAGCAAAGGTACTTCCGGCAACCAATGTAGATGTTAATAGCAATTTTTTTATCATTTGTATATGTTTTTACTGTTCCCACCCTCCTGCAAGAAAGGTAAAAGGGCACAGGAAAATGTAACATATCCCGGCCCCTGAACCATTATTCAAAAATTCGAGTAAGAAACAATCTGATTAATAAGCTGTATTCTGTGGATCCCAGTTTACCCATCCGGCTGTCCAGTCGTTAGTTCCGTCGAATGCGCCTTTGTAAGTAACCTTATCGAAGAAGGTGTCAGACAAAACAGAATCAGAGAAATCCGCACCACCGATCTTGTCGACTACCACTGAAGAATAATCAGCGTTTGTTGCAATCAGGTCGTTGCTGGAAGCATATACCTGATTTTTCAAATTCTCTGTTTCAAAATAGCTCTTGCTGTCATCATCCTTGAAGTTTTCCCACATACCGGCAAAGATCACATTCTTTACTGTTGTACCGGCATTTGCATTCTGCAGGTACAGACCATAAGGCCAACCAGTGAAGACAGAGTTGTAAACATTCAAAGAAGAGTTACGGCGAATATGCATAACAGCCTGGAACTGTCCACCCTTCGCACCATTAGCTGCATCATCCGTTGTATAAAGGATTTCACTTTCCGCTTTACCGGCTGACTCGCCATAGAACGGACCGATCAGCGTTACGTTAGAGAAAATAGGCTTCGTAATAGGCTCGTCTCCGGAGCCATTCGCATCGTTGTCCGACTCAAAACCGTTGGACTTGGAGGTATCGGCAACCTTCGGATCACGAACACCCAGCAAGAACTGCAATTTTCCGGTATAACCGTAATCCGTATCGAATTCATCATCCCAACCTTTATAAGCAATCAGGTGTTTTGCATTCACCGTTCCGCCAAACCATTCGAAAGAATCGTCACCACAATAAGATACCTGGATATATTCCAGTGTCGTTCCGTTACCGACTCCACCACAAGTCAAGCCATTGATCTCTTTATTCGGTTCCAACGGATAACCGGCAAACTCGATACGTACATACTTCACTATACCGGAATTATCTTCAGGCTTGTTTCCACCATAATGAGTACGCGGACCACCTTCTATCTGCGGATCATTTGCATTAACCGGAGCATTACCACATAAGATCAAACCACCCCAGTCGCCATAAGCACGTGAACCGGCAGGCTGGTTCGAAGTAAAGACGATCGGTTTATCAACCGTACCTTCGGCAATGATCTTGCCCCCCGGTTCAACGATCAGAGAACCTTTTGTGGCTTTTTCCCCTTTGATCACCGTACCCGGTTCGATAGTCAATGTTACACCGGAAGGCACATAGACATATCCTTTCAACAAATTATTATCCACAGCACGTAGAGTCATATCGGAAGGAATATCTCCTTCCAGCGTTACGTCTTGGCTTTCCGGAGCATCGGCATCAACCGTTACAACACAAGTCGCCGTTTTACCACCGTCGTCAGTCTTAACAGTGATAGTAGCCGTACCTTCTGCTACAGCCGTAACCGTTCCATCGCTAACGGTAGCTACCTTATCATCGGAAGAAGTCCAGGTCACACTTGTCGTAGTAGCATCCGAGGGAGTAATGGTAGGAACCAATTTAGTTGTCGATCCCGGTTTCAACGACAAGGTCGTTTTATCCAATGCAACCGCAGTAACACTGATTGTCGCCGAGTCGTCATCGTCGCTACAAGCTACGTTTCCAAACATTGTGGCTATGCATACTAAGGCAGCCACACCTTTCAATAAAAACTTGTTCATAATAATAAACTAATTTAGTTTGTATATAAGTGACATTATTTAAAATTTAACCGATACGCCCAGATTAACAGTCACGCCCGGACGGTAGCTGCGAACCAACTGTTCCACTTCCCGTTTCGCACCGGAAGTTTCCGTCAGTTCCAGAAACTGTTTATACTCAATCTTCGAGTTCAACAAATCTTTGATACCCCCTTTAATCTCCACATACTTGCCCACTTTCTTCGAGAAACTCAAATCCAATGCGTTACGTGGCATTTCATAGATATCAGGGATATCGTCATTCGGGTTCTGGGCAGGGACACCCACTGTTTCGATACGCTTTCCGATGCGGTTATAGAGCACGGAAGCAGAAAAACCTTTATCTTCCAGTTGGTAGAATAACCCGGTATTGATCAGATAAGGAGACTGCCCCTGCATCGCCCGGTCGCGCTCAAAAGAGCCTTCGGCAAAATAGACCTTACTATGAATATAGGCGCCATTGAAAACCAGGCTCAGGTTTTTCAGCCCGATAAAATCCAACTGCTTCTTAATATCCACCTCCACACCAAAAGTCCTGGCATGATCGGCATTGTGATAGGTGTATTGCAGGCCGGAACCAGCTTCACTATACGTCTGCTCGATCGGGTCTTCAAAATATTTATAGAATCCCCCTATCGTCACTGTCTCGCCTGTCGACGGGTAAAACTCATAACGCACATCAACATTATTGGTATAGGCATTCTTTAAATTGACATTCCCGGTAATATTGGCATCTAGTGCAAAGTCATAATACACGTAAGGCACCACTTCACGAAATTCGGGACGGTTGACCGAACGCCCATAAGCGACCCGCACCTGTTGTTTATCAGTCAGGCTATAGGCGACATTCAGGGAAGGAAAGAACTCGGTCGAACTTTGGTCCAGATGGACCGCTTTGATACCATCCGATTCGTAGCCATCCAGTTTCAGCTGGTAATATTCCATGCGGACACCGATATTCGCATTCAGTTTCTCTCCATAATTCAACCGGGCTGCCACATAAGCTGCCCCCAGCAGATTCTTAGAAGTATAAGAGTCGCTTTTATTGGTGCTTTCCTTCATATAAATACGATTTTCGGAAATATTTTCATCCGAAAAGATCGAACTGTAATCCCACTCGGCAAAGCGGTTATATCCACTTCCCAAAAGATTGTAGAGAAAACGGCGCGCTTCAAACGTACGGTCTTTATATTCTCCATATACACCGGCATTCAAGACGGGTTTGAAAAGCTCCGATACACTGAAAATATGCTCGTAATTCGTTCCGAGGGAGAAACTGTTATCCGTCAGATCCTGATAATAACGGGTCGGGTCGGATACATAATATTTAAGTTCGTCATCCTGCTTCCGCTCCATCGACTTGACGACCTTACGGTCCGGCTCCTTGTAGGCGGCATAAGCATACCCCACCGTCCAGTCCAGCTTGTCGGCTTCGTCATGCCATTTATGTTCGCCGCTCAACTGGCCGGCATAGGTGGTACGTCCGGTGTAAAGTGATTCCCATTTCCGGATATTCTCTTCAGAATAGTAATCTGTACCCTGGCGTTGGGAAAGCGAAGAAGTTCCCCGCTGGTTGAAGAAGTTACGGAACTCGAACTTGTTGTTCCCGTTCAAGAAAGACCAGTTGAACAAGGCACCGAGCTTGGTTGTATTCTTATATTGCACATCATCGTATTTATAACGGTAAGACGATTGGTCGTTCGTCATATCATACGACAGGTAGTTATTGTTCTTCATCTCGTAATAATCGTAGCCCGTACTGTAATTCACGTTCGTTATATTACCGATCCGCCAGTCACCCAAGTCGAAAAGGCGATTCATGGTGAAAGTCAGCTTCTGTTCCGGGAGTGCCGTGAAATGGCTGATATCCCACCCCGTATTCACCCGGCGGGTAAATGTAGCAGCGTCGGAAGTACTTACATCGTTCAGGTGAGCAGGTGCATTGGGAGGTAGCGTGCGTTTACCGGCACCAAAGCCTAGATAATCGACCGCATGCCCTTTCGTCAACTGGAAATCGCGGAAAGTTGCATTTGTATTAAAACCCAGTTGATAAGAGAGATTGAAGGTATTCCCTTCCGGCACATTCTTCGTCAGCAAGCGGACGAAACCACCCGAGAAATCAGCCGGTAACTCTGCCGACGGACTTTTGTAGACCATCATATTATCGACCAGGGAAGAAGGCAGCACGTCAAAGGAAAAAGCACGGCTATCCGTCTCGCTCGACGGTGTTGTGGCATTGTTCAGCCACACATTATTGTAACGCTGTGCCAGGCCGCGGACAACAATGAAGCGGTCGTCTACGATCGTAATACCGGGTATACGGCGAAGCACCTCAGCGGCATCGCTGTCCTGCGTCTTGCTAATCTGCTGGGCAGATATTCCGCTCACTACAGGAAGGCTTTTGCGGACGGTATTCAGTACGGCTGTTTCTGTCCCCAGTTTTCGTTGGGCCACTACCACAACGTTTTGTAGTTGGAGGTCGGCGTCCGATAGTTCGATACGCACGACTGCTTCCTGATGAGCTATCACAGCCACATCTTTTATGGTTTGCGTTTTATAAGATACATAAGAAGCGACCAGTGTATATTTACCCGGTTGTACCTTTTCGATACGGAAATTTCCATCTATATCCGTTATAGCTCCGATTGTCGTTCCTTCGATAGAGACAGTGGCACCGATCAGTGGTTCCTTGAATTTAGCATCTGTCACGGTTCCGCAGATAACACCCGTTTGTGCCCGGGCCGTCAGCGCAAGAAAACTTCCAAACAGCAGGAGAACCAACATCAACAGTCCTCTCTTTTCACGCTTATTTCTCATTCCTTTACTTGTTGTTACATTTATTTGCCGCAAAAGTAGAGGCGCGATGTTTCAGCCAAATTTAAAAGAGATGACAATACGGTAACGGTTATTACAATTCGTTGACAAATAAATTTACTACATTTGTACCTTTATTAATCAAAAGCGTAAATGACGATTATAAGATGAAAAATACTAAGATTTTTCCAAAAGACTGGCTGCAACTGCATCCATATAAACAATCCGGACCAACCGACCTTTATTATACCCGTATCGCCAATCAGATACATGATATAATGTTACATACCGACCTGGCAAACTCATTCGACAAAGAAGATGTCATCCAGATCAGTATGCGTATGGCGGCTTATTTCGAGGATGTAATCTCCGGCCTCAACATCTGGCACTCTTTCATCACGGAATATAAGAAACAGACAGGCAACTATCTCCCTTTCTACACTATCAGCGACCATTATTACGATGATGAAGCCAACCTGGAAGATGTCCGTTTCCTGCTCTGGCACTACACCCAGCAGTATCACGGTGCCAAGAAAGGTACTTTCGTCAATCCGGACAACCCGACGAACGAAGAGACAGGCCGCCTGATCTACCAGCTATTCTGCCAGGAGTGGACTACCGCTCCGGAAAACAGTAAGATGCAGGCTTTATTCGCCCCGGAAACGTCCTATGAGACACCGGAAGACTACGAAATACTATTGCATTGGTTCCATTACGATTCGTATTTATTCACGGACACAAAATACAACCTGAGCGAAACGATCAAGGAGTTCTGGCGTCAGAACCCGGGTAATAAGGAGAATACGGAGGTGATTATGACAATCCATAATTCGCTAGCTCACATCGACCGTACTGCATTCCTGGCCTATACGTCGCCCAAATGGTTGTCGCTCATCCTACCGGAAACACACCCGAATCACACTTTCTTCGCGGAACAGGCAGAGCAATCGGAAAACTTCATCGACCCTGCTATCAAAGAAAGGGAAGAAAGCAACAAAGATGCCTACAATAAATTTACCGAAGTGGCCAATGGTAAATTGTTATTCTATATGAAGAGCAAGCAAGAGTTCATCGATTTCGCCTCGCAGCAGTTGAAACTGGAAGAAAACGAATATACTCCGTTGGCGAACTGTATCGAATTCGACAAGTTTGCTGTATATGCTTCTCCCAGAGAGGGGCTGCAATTAGTGGTGGACGGTATCGAATATATCAAAGACGAACAGAATCCTTTCTACAATGAGAAAAAGGCTTCCGAACAGGCATTGGCATTCTTCATCGTCAAACATTGCAGCATGGACTTACTGAAAGCCCTCGAAGAACGCGGTATGCTGGCAGATGCGCAGACAAAGAGCCTGTACAGCCCGGAACGCGGGAAAGATATTATTCATGGGAATTGGGAGTTCCTGGCGAAGTATTTTATAAGAGAGATTTAAAAAGAATTATTAGAAAAAGGTTTCACCTTTTTCAGTTGATAGTTGACAAGTGACAGTTGACAGTTAGACTTTGCGGTCGAATATGTTTTGTACGCGGATGACACGGATTTATAAATTCCAATAAACAGGAGGACTTGCTTGTTACAGGTTTATTTGCCGTCTGCTTCAGCTGACGGATTAGTTAATAACTATTTCTTTGGACTTTAGTCACATTTTAAACACAATCTCTATGTGAAAAAATGTGGCTAAAGCCGAAAGGGAGAAACAACTTGTAAACCGTCAGCTGAAGCAGACGGCAAATAAACCTGTTATAGAGAATCTCCCTCCACTACCTGTCAGCCGGATAGATAATCCCCAACTGCTTCCGTATTTCGTCAATAACCTCCAGAGTAATCAATGAATTCTCATGACTATTAACAGATGACTCGCGTTTACCCGCCTGTATCAGATCCATAAACTCCGCCACCTCATAATAATATTCATTCTTATCTGTCACTGCGCTTATATCTATCGGTTCCGAAACTGCCGTCTTTCCGGCACCTGTCGGGATACGAGGTGTATAAGTAACCTTTCCTATTATATTTATACGATCCAGATTGATATTCCCCTCCTCACCCTGTATCTCCGTAGGAAGATAAGAGTTCGCAATCTTTGAATAAAGAATAGTCGCATTCATATCGTCATACAGAAAACTCACTGCCCCTTGTCCGTCCGTTCCTGAGGAAAGCACGATACCGGAAGCTTCCACCTTTTTCGGCCGTCCGAACAGGACTACCATCGGATAAAGCGTATAGATACCTATATCCATCATCGCCCCATTCGACAATTCCGGCTTAAAGGCATTCAACACGATCCCTTCCTTATACTTATCATAACGCGATGAATACTGACAATAACAAGAGAAATAACGGCGTATCGTCCCCAAGCGGCTCAGATTATCACGAACAGCACGAAAATTCGGAGTCAATGTCGGCTTCATCGCCTCCATCAACGTTACATTATATGTATGGGAAGCTTCGATCATCTTTTTCGCTTCCAACGCATTCGATGCGAAAGGCTTCTCACACAAAATATGTTTGCCATGTTTCATGCAAAGAATACTCTGTGCCGCATGCAGGAAATTAGGGGATGCGATATAAACAGCATCGATCAGCGGACTTTGTGCCATTTCCTCCAGAGAGGTAAAAGTATGGGGAATCTGATGTTTGGCTGCAAATTCAGCCGCCCGCTCCTGTGTCCGCGAATAAACAGCCACCAACTCAAAACGTTCATCCTGCCGTGCCCCGGCAATCACCCAGTCTGTTATAAAGTTCGTCCCGACTACTCCGAAACGTATCTTGTTATTTTTTGTCATTGTTCTTATCTTTCAATTGTTTACCAATGTCGGTATTATCTGGTTCTCAAAACCAGGATTCCCTCCTCTATCGTCAATTCCGGCACAACCGCCGCACTGTTCAATGTCAGGCAATAAGGAACCGAATCTGCTAAATGATTTGCTTTCAAACGAGCCATATGATCCGTCGGATCGATATATGTCAGTAAGTTATTCCGATTATTCCTCCACATATCACGGGCTATGATTGCTGCATCGGTAGCCGGTTCATATTCACCGGTAGAGACAAGGACATCGACCAAAGCGCCTCCGAACAAAGTATCTTCTATATTCACCTTATCCTGCCAGCCGGAACACAATACGACAACGTCCCGCCCATGCTTCCGGCAAAAGTCCGCCACTGCCTGTAAATTGATAAATGCCCCGGTGATAACTCGATAAGCCGATTTAGCGATCGTTATCGCCTTCGTTCCGTTGGTTGTCGTAAAAATCACATCCCGACCGGTCACCTTCTCCGGTGTATAGTCGAATGGTGAATTTCCGAAATCAGCAAAATCACATCGTTTCACATTGCGTTCGGCGCCAACCAACCAGCCTTTTCTCTTATATTCCATCGCTTCCTCCACAGATGCAACCGGGCGGATACTACTTACTCCATTCTGAAAAGCCGCCGCCATCGTTGTCGTTGCACGGAATACATCCACCACAACAACGATCGCCTCCGGATCATGATATACCGGATACAGAGCCGGCGAAAAACAAACATCAATCTTCATATCTTTTCATTTTTATCATCTTATATCATCCACAAAAATACTGGATAATTCGCTGAATACCTAATTCGGAGACTTCGCAACTACCTATTATATAAAAGATTCTATAATAAAAATGAGGATTAACCAAATTACCCTGATAAAATGTTATAGTATCTGCAATCGTCTATTTATTAGAAACCTTTTTATCATCCGCTTGTTTTTTTACTACATTTTGAAAACGTTTTAAACTAAATCGTATGAAAAGAATTGTATCTTTTATCGTCGTTTTCACTCTTGTTATAGGGGGAATGACACATGTACAGGCTCAGAGTAAAGCCGCAGAAAAAGCAGAGAAAAAGTTAGAAAGAGAAGCTAAAAAAGAAGCCAGAGAAGCTAAAGACGCTATCATGGATGAACAGGAATTCAACACCGCCATGCAAGCTATCAGCGACCAGTCTTTCGTTTTGGAGGCCAACTCCGTACAACCAATGAATGGAATGGTTTACTATGTGAACTCAAACACCAACTTCGTCTCATTGAACAATGGCCAGGCAATGGTACAGATCGCATCCAACTCACCGTACCCAGGTCCTAATGGATTAGGTGGTGTAACAGTCCAGGGTAGCGCATCAAACATTCAGACAAAGCAGGATAAAGACGGAAATGTCTACCTGTCCATGAGTGTTCAGGGTATCTTCATCTCTGCCACAGTAAATCTGACACTGATGAACGGCAGCAACAAAGCAACCGTAACAGTAGACCCGAACTTCTCAGGAAGAGACTTGACTATGGTAGGTACATTGATCCCATACGCTCAATCAAACATTTTCCAGGGAACAACCTATTAATTTAGTATCAACTCAGAATTAAATGAAGAAGATGTCTCTAAAATAGGACATCTTCTTTTTTGTTATCAGCTCCGGTCAGGACATAAAAAGAAGGTATCCTTTTTGGGGATACCTTCTGTATTTTTTAATAAGATTCTTATTTATCAAACGGGATCATATACTGAACAAATGCTTCGATCGCTTCATAAGAAGCCAGGCCCAAATCCTTGTACAGTTCAGCAGTAGCACGGTTACGGTCTTCAGCACGTTGCCAGAACAAACGTTCGTCATCGCCCAAGAACGGTGCGCTTTCTGCCTGTGACTGGTGTTTCAGAATCGCATTACGTTTGAAACGTAATTCTTCCGGACTGATAGGAACTGCCATTTCGATGTGGTCCATTTCCCATTCTGCCCATGCTCCGCGATACATCCAAACACGGCAATGTTTCAGCCATTCTTCGTCTTTCAATTCGTCGATAGCAGCCAATACAGCATCCAGACAAACCTTATGTGTTCCATGCGGGTCAGCCAAGTCACCAGCAACAAACATCTGATCCGGTTGGATTTCCTGCAACAGTTTCTTCACGATAGCCACATCGGCATCTCCCAGATCGTTCTTCTTTACAAGACCTGTTTCGTAGAACGGCAAATCCAGGAAGTGAACATTTTCATCTTTCACGCCCGAATATCGGCAACCGTGACGGGCTTCTTCACGACGGATAGTACCCTTCATGAACAGAACATCTCTCTTTTCCGGTTCTCCGTTTTCTACTTTCTCGAAACGCAGATATTTGATGATCTCTTCCGCCTTATCCTTAACGCCCGTATCATTCGGAGAATATTTGTCACAAACATCACGCAGGTATTCGCAGTAACGGATTACTTCGTCATCACCAACAGCGATGTTACCGGAAGTTTCATAAGCGACATGTACATCATGGTGCTGGTCACACAAACGACGTAATGTACCACCCATAGAGATCACGTCATCATCCGGATGCGGACTGAATACGATCACTTTCTTAGGATACGGAGTAGCACGTTCCGGACGGTTGGAATCGTCTGCATTCGGCTTTCCACCCGGCCAGCCGGTAATAGTATGCTGGATATCGTTGAAAATCTTGATATTTACATTATAAGCAGATCCGTACAGGGCCAACAGTTCGCCCAAACCATGTTCGCTATAATCTTTGTTTGTCAGCTTCAGGATCGGTTTACCCGTTAACTGGCACAACCATACGATAGCACGACGGATCAGCTTGTTATCCCAATCGCAGTTGGTAACCAACCAGGGATGACTGATTCTTGTCAGTTCGTAAGCAGCAGACAGATCGATAACAGCTTTCGCATTCATATGAGTCTGCAAATAAGTAGAAGGAACTGTTTCGCTCACTTTTCCTTCAACCGTATTAGCAACAATATGCGCCTTATCTTCACCCCAAGCCATCAAAATCACATTTTTAGCTTTCAGGATCGTTGAAATACCCATTGTGATCACACTTGCCGGAACATTTTCGATCGATTTGAATGTGCGGGCAGCTTCTTTACGGGCATCGTTATCCAGCAATACCAGGCGAGTACCCACATTTATAGAAGAACCCGGACCGTTAAAGCCGATATTGCTTGCATGACCTACACCCAACAGAATATAGTCTATACCTCCGAAGCTCTGGATATGCTGTTCATATTGTTTGCAGAATTCGAATATATCATCCTTCGGCATAGAACCGTCAGGCGAATAGACATTCTTCGGATCGATATCCACATGATCCAACAACGACTCTTTCAGATAAGCGAGGTTACTGTTTGTTGAAGCGCTCAACGGATAAAATTCATATACATTAAATACAATCACGTTACGGAAGCTCAATTGTTCTTCCTTGTGCATACGGATCAATTCTTTAAAAACACTCTGAGGAGAACGGCCTCCGGATAATGCAAGAACAAAAGGCTCTCCGGCTTCCTGTTTCTTACGTATTTGTGATGCCAGTTCCTTTGCGATCGCAAAGGATCCTTCATTTGCCGATTCGTAGATGTTTGTCGGAATCTTTTCCAAACGGGTTAAAACAGATTGCTCATAAGCGTTTTCCGGACGATAATACCGGGTAGGTATACGTGTCAGGGTAATTTGAGAACTAAGGTTCGTCTTCATGTTTAATTACGATTTAGTACAACTTTTTTACTTGAATTACAAATATAACAATTCTCCGGCAAATAATGATTAAAGAACCCTATCAAAAATATCTATTTACCTATAAGTCGGTATAACTCCCCTGCCCACTACTTGATATGAATGGATTCGACAGGATCTTTTTTAGCTAAAGAATACGTTATGAATGAAATAGTTATAAAACTAATAACCAATGCAGCGACTCCCGGCAATAAAAGTATCATAGGATCCATATTGATTCGATAAGCAAAAGACTTCAACCATTCTCCGAGTGCAACCCAGATGATGGGTATCGCGATCAAGAAAGACAGCGCAATCCATTTAACAATTGAAACATTCAACAAAACGACAACTTCACTTATTGCAGCTCCAAAAACTTTCCGGATCCCAATTTCTTTTGAGCGGCTACTCGTGGAAAACCAGGTTACCGACAACAAATTGATAAAAGCAATGATACAAGCCAATATGACAAAATGCTTCAGAATCAAATTAAGATGAATTTCATCCTTGAACTGTTGATTGAAATAATCGTCAACATAGTAATATTGAAAAGGGAAATTATCGAAGGTTGCGTTATATCTTTCTTTTACATACGAAATCACATCCGCTTTGTTGTAATTCTCATTTACCTTGATCACATAATATCCCCAGAGCATATTTGTCCAGTTCACCAATATCAGTGAATGTGGTGTTTCAAACATTGAAACGAAATCGAAATCAGAACAAACACCAACTATTTCAGTTGTGTATGAGATCATTCCACTTTCCTCATCTAATGACAAGAGCCGCCCTACCGCCTCTTCAGGTTTTTCATATCCAAGGTTTTTCAAGGTTTTCATATTTATCATACAAGGAAAATTATCGGTTCTTTTATTGTCCGTAAAATTTCTCCCGGCTAAAAGCTTAATGTTATAATTACTCAACAAACTTGAATCAGCTATTATTATACCCGCTTTACCGCCCGATGATTTACCTACTTCTGTAAAACTGTAGTTGTATGGAGGCAAATCTCCCGGAATAATATTAGTGCTTGTCAACATTTCAATTCCGGGATAATTCATAAGATCATTGTCAAAGGCATTAAGATTTTTAACAAGTCGCGATTCTCTGCTAATATTTTTCGGTACGGCGATCGCAATAACATGATCAATATCGTAACCTTTATCCTTGTTTATCAAATATTTAATCTGTGTATCGATTCCTATAATAACTCCAATTATTGCAATTAACGTAACAAATTGAACTACCGTTAAATACATTCTTAGAGTACTCTTTGAATTGTTATTAATCAACCGCAGGCAATTGTTCCGGCTTAGAGTATAGAAAGGAATAAATCCATTCAGGAAAATACTAATCAGGAAGACCATCGTAAAACCAATCCAAAAACTATGATTGGCAAGCGAGAAACTCAGCGAAAAGCCGAGGTTGTTCAACAAGTATCCTTTCATCAAAATCACCAGAATAATCGAACAGGCAAGGGCAACCACATGAATGATGAAAGATTCTAAAACAAAACTCACAAGAATATTCTGTTTATCAGCTCCTAACAATTTCTGAAGACCAAGCTTCAGTGAGTTTTTCGCCATACGTGTATAGGCAAAATACACATAGTTAAAACCGGCAAGAATGACAATTAATACACTAATAGCTAAAAGAATATTCAAATAACTGTTTTGAATATTTTCTGATAACTCTTCGCTCAAATGTGATTTTGTATGAATTTCGGTAAGAGGTTGAAGATGATATTTATGAACTGTGCCGGTGCTTTCAAAATAATGTCTCTTTTCGCTACTCACTAATTGATTCATGTTATCCTCAATCTTTTTAATATCTGTACCATCATTCAGTTCCAGGTATGTATAAAATTCAGCAGCCCCCCATTTATCCAAAACCGGCGGAGGTAAACGCATATTCTTATCGAAAGAAAAAAGCATTTGTGGCCTAAAATGTGCCTGTTTAGGAAAATCTTTGTAAACACCCTGAATTTCAACATTAAATGCCGGATACATAAAGATCATCTTTCCACGGGGATCGTCATTACCAAAAAAATTATGTGCAAAACTCTCTGAGAGTAAGACTTTGTACGGTTCATTCAACAATTTAGAATGATCGTCGTTATGTAGAACCGTGACATTAAGTATGTCTAATATTGAGTTAGAAGCATAAAAACTGTATTCCTCAGAAAAGATATCATCATCAATCCGAAAATTTGAACTCGACAGTTTTCCTACGAAACCGGAATTTTTTACCTCTGGGTGTTTTTCTTTTAAAATCTCCCCTATACCCCTCTCACTTTTTGGTTTGGTTAAAACTTGTCCATTGAGAGAACAAAATTCGGTATAAATACGATAAATGTTTTCATGGTTATTTACATACTTATCGTAACTTCTTTCATAACCAATATAACTTGATAGTACAATAAATGTAAATATCCCAACTATTATTGAGAATATCATTGTCACTGTCGACAATTTATTCTTCTTAAAATTCCTGAAGACAAGCACTGCATCTAACCTATTCATTTTTTTACACCTTTCTCTTTGTTTCCAAATCAATCCAACACATTCCGCCAATGGGTATTTTACATATGGCTATGGACGATTTTCCATTGTCCGTTTATTTTCGAATAAACAATAGTCCATGCAAATTTGCCGGTTAGGGTACGCCCGTCTTCGAGGTATAAAGAATAATCTCCGGATGCGGTGAGCAATGCGGTATTCTCTCCTAAAACGGTAATCTTTTTATTAATGACGGCCAATTTTTGGGACTTACAACCTATCGCCTTTCCATTAAAATCGTCCATTACTCCTTTAAAAAGCGGGAAGAAACGTCCATTGATAATGAAGCCGGATTGAAAGCTATCGTCTACACAATCTGCCAGTAATTTTGCATCGAGGTTTTCTGCAGCATTAATACTATTTTCAAAAGCCGTTACAATCTCAGAAGTGATCTTTTCTTTTTGTTCAA
The DNA here is from genome assembly GCF_003479145.1 of Parabacteroides sp. AF18-52. Lineage (NCBI taxonomy): Bacteria > Pseudomonadati > Bacteroidota > Bacteroidia > Bacteroidales > Tannerellaceae > Parabacteroides > Parabacteroides sp. AF18-52. The sequence goes on along the minus strand of NZ_QUGR01000003.1, from coordinate 236,688 downwards.
TCGTCAGTTCCTGTGAATATGCATTTAAACCGACACAACAAGACATAATCAAGATAGAAAATAAGCAAAATAAAGTTCTCATACTTTTCGTTTTATTCATTAGTAATAATATCAGAATATCTTTATCTGTATCCACAAGTTACTCAGGTCAATAGTAAACGGATATTTTACAAATATATCAGATTAAACCAGAAATAGGGTTATCTTCTTCAATTTTTTTGTTTAGCTACATAAAAAACGTTCCTCTCGTAAGTCTTCCATTATAACCAAATTAATTCCGCGTCTTATCGTTCTTCGAAAGTCTTTCATATCTTTGCAGGACACATACAGAATATGAAAGGTGAAATTTTATATCAGAAGATCGCAAAGACGATCGCCTGGCAAATAAAAACAGGAATATGGAAACCTGGAGACAAACTTCCTTCTCTACGCACGATAAGCAGAGAATACGGTACAAGCCTGAATACGGCCATACAAGCCTATTATGAATTGGAAAAAGAAGGTTTTATCCTCGCCTCCCCCAAATCCGGATATTTCGTTAATTACAAGCCTTTACATCTATCTGCCCCTACTACGACCCAGCCCAGGATCAAATATGCTGCCGAAGAAAACAACGATTTGATATCGGAAGTGTATCGAACCATAGAAGGTTTGTCGATCACCCGTCTCTCTCTGGGCGTACCGGAAGATATATTATTGCCGATAGCCAAACTTAATAAGGAGCTGGTCAGAGCGATGCGTTCACTTCCTGGCTCCGGAACAAGATACGAGGATACACAAGGCAGTCCTAAATTAAGAAAGTACATTGCCCGGTTCACATATAACTGGAACGGACTTTTGAGCGAAGACGACATCGTAACTACGTCAGGAGCTAGCCATGCTGTCTCATTAGCCTTGTCGGCCACCACACAAAAAGGAGATACAATTGCTGTCGAAAGTCCTGTATATTTCGGTTTACTTCAACTGGCAAACAGCATGGGACTCCGTGTTATAGAGTTACCGACAAATCCCGTTACCGGAGTCGAACCGGATGCTTTAAAGAAAGTCCTGCCACAAATTAAGGCATGCATACTGATCAGCAATTTCAGTAATCCGATAGGAAGTTGTATGCCCGAAGAGCATAAAAAGGCTGTGGTGAAAATGCTGGCAGACCATCATATACCGCTGATCGAAGACGATCTGTATGGTGACGTCTTTTTCGGAAATTCCCGTCCCAGTCCCTGTAAAGCTTTCGATGAAGAAGGGCTAGTGTTATGGTGTTGTTCCGTCTCAAAGACATTGGCGCCCGGGTATCGTGTCGGTTGGATCGCTCCGGGCAAATTCAAAAAGGAAGTTCTTCGACAAAAGAACATTACATTAATATCCACACCGCCTTTGAATCAGGAAACCATCGCCAACTTTATGGAAAATGACAGATACGAAAACCACCTGCGCAAATTGAGACAAGAGTTACACGCCAATAGTCTCCATTTTGTACAGTCCATTATAGATTATTTTCCGGAAGAAACCAGAATCATTCATCCACAAGGTGGATTTATGATGTGGGTAGAACTGGATAAAAAAGTCGATACAACCAAACTATATTATCAGGCGATGCAGCAAAAGATCAGTATTGCTCCCGGAAGAATGTTTACCTTACAGGATCAATTCAATAACTGCATGCGCCTGAGTTACGGACATCAATGGACTCCTATCCTCGAAGAACGTTTAAAGACCTTGGGAGAGATCATCAAAAAATCAATGTAACCCATCGATATATTCTCTGATTACCTCTCCGATCATTCGAAGACCGGCATCTATTTTCTCCTCCGGCATATTAGAGAAATTGATCCTGAAGGTATTCTCTTTACCTCCATTGGGGAAAAAGGAATCTCCGGGCACAAAAGCAATTTTCTTCTCTATACATGTATCCAAAATCGTGCGTGACGAAATATTTTCAGGTAGTTCTACCCACGTAAACAAACCTCCTTCCGGCCGGGTATATTTTATATTGTCAGGAAAATATTTCCCTATACATTCTATTGCCACATCTCTGCGTTTCCGATAGATCGCTATGATTTTCCTAATATGTTCGTCTATATCATACTGATTCAGATATTCGGCAATGATCATTTGAGCAATTGTATTACATTGTAAATCTGCCCCTTGCTTAACTAAAACATATTTCCGGATAATCTCTTTATCTCCGGCAATCCAGCCGATACGGAAACCGGGACAGAATATCTTGGAAAAACTTCCTGTACACAAGACATTCCCTTTTGCATCGAACGACTTGACAGAAGGTAATGATTCTCCTTCAAACCTCAACTCGCCGTACGGATTATCTTCTACTACAGGAATACTATATTTAGCTGACAATTCCGCCAATCGTTTCCGTCTTTCCAGACTCCAGGTTTTTCCCGTCGGGTTCTGGAAAGTCGGTATTACATATATCAGTTTAATGCCGTTGGTTTTCTTTAAAACATCTTCCAGAAAATCCATGACCATGCCATCCCCATCTGTAGGTATTTCGATAAAATGGCATCCGTATGCTTTAAATGCGCTAATAGCAGCCAGATATGTCGGACTTTCACACAGAACAATATCCCCTTCGTCCAGAAAGACTTTACCGGATAAATCCAATCCCTGTTGCGAACCATGTGTAATAAGGATATTATCCTCATCGAAAGAAGTACTTAACCGGGTATTCATCCGGTCGGCAATCCACTTTCTTAAAGGGGCATACCCTTCTGTCGTAGTATATTGAAGTGCCTTCGTTCCCGACTCTTTCAAAACGCCCCGGCTAACTTCATCAATTTCTTTTATTGGAAAAAGTTCAGAAGCCGGAAGTCCCCCCGCAAAAGAAATAACATCTTCCTTCTCTGTCACTTTAAGTATTTCTCTTATTTCCGAAGCCTTTATATCGGACATCCTTCTTGCAAACTGTAACTGCATACTATTTATCTGTTTATTGATTAAAACCTTATTATATAGGTAGAGATTGCAAAGTAAACCACAAAAGCAAAACAGAAACAGATATAATTTTATCTATATTGATAGGTACAGATAAAATGAAATGAGCCCGGTACAATACCGAGCTCATTATATAGAATCATAACGCTTTGATTAAGCCAATGTATTCGTTCCTTCCACCAAATGTCCCATCGACCAAACAGAACGGACATTCAATTTGCGGTCCAGAATAACGATATCAGCATCTTTGCCACGTTGTAAAGAACCTTTACGATCACTAACCCCCATCAGGCGGGCAGGTGTCTCGGAAGCCATACGAACCGCATCAGCCAAAGGTACACCCGCATTCTGTGCCATGGTGCGAACCAGCACATCCATCGTAGCTATACTTCCAACCAACGAAGAATGGTCTGCCAGTTTACAAACGCCATCCTCGATAATAATACGGGGATCATCTATCGGCTTTCCTTCATTAGCTGCATAAGCCAAAGCATCTGTAGACAAACAAGTACGTTCCACACCTTTCAGTTTGTAAACCAGACGCAGGATTGTTGAAGGCAAGTGACGGCCATCGGCAATCACTTCCACTGTCATATCATCTTCCAGGAACACACTTTCTACCGTTCCTTCATATTTATATTCACGCCGCTTGTGGAACCCGGGCATAGCATTATAAAAATGAGCCGCATGCGTAAAACCGGCTTCATAAGCTGCTTTAATATCTTCAAATTCAGCCTCTGTATGAGAAACGGCTGCCAAGAGACCTTTTGAACGGACATAACGGGCAAAATCCAAAGCTCCCGGTAATTCTGGACTTGCATCCCAACGTTTAATACAATTCGTACTTTCCAGTAACGATTTATATTCATCCGGATCAGGATCTTTCAAAGCATCCGTCAACAAACTGCCTGCCATCTTCGGATTCAGATAGGGGCCTTCCAACTGTAATCCCAACACAGGACTATTTTTCTCTGCCATCACACTTTCACATAAAGCAACCCCTTTCCTGACTTCAGTCATGGGAAGCGGGGCCAATGTCGGGAAAATACAAGTCGCACCATATTTCATGTGTGCGTTCACTGCTCCGTGGAAAGCTTCTTCCGTACATTCTTTAAAATCATAACCGCCGCCGCCGTGTATATTCATAGCAACGAAACCCGGAATAATATACATTCCTTTGGCATCTACCACCGTAGCCCCTATCACTGCCAGGTCACTATTTGTTACTTCCAGTATTTTACCATCACTGATCAGAACAGAACCGTCTTTTAACCAACCTTGTGGAGTCAGGATCTGTCCGTTTATTATTTGTGTTAACATAACTTTCAATTCTCAATTTTCAACTTTCAATTCTCAAAACAGCTTATTGGTACCTTCCACCAATTTTCCCATAGCCCAGACAGCACGTACATTCAAATCTTTGTCCAAGACCATCAGGTCGGCATCCTTACCACGTTGCAAAGAACCTTTCCGATCGTAAACTCCCATGATACGGGCAGGTGTTTCAGAAGCCATACGAACAGCATCTTCCAAAGGAATTTCTGCTTTCTGTACCACTGTACGGATCAAACGGTCCATAGTAGCCACACTACCGGCCAAAGCCGAACGGTCGGCTAATTTACAAACCCCGTCTTCGATGATCACACGAGGATCGAAAGCCACCTGGCTGTCACTTGCAGCACAAGCCAATGCATCCGTGATCAAACAAGTACGTTCCACCCCTTTTACTTTATATACCAGACGAAGGATCGTCGGAGGAACATGAATACCGTCAGCCACCACTTCCACTGTCATATCATCGATCAGATAGATACTTTCCACCGTACCTTCATATTTATACTCCCGACGTTTATGGAAACCAGGCATCGCGTTATAGAAGTGCGTAGCATGTGTATAGCCGGCTTCGTAAGCAGTCTGGATATCCTCATACTCAGCCTGTGTATGACCGACAGCAGCCAGCACACCTTTAGAAGTAATATATTTACCGAACTGCATAGCTCCCGGCAGTTCCGGAGCTGCATCCCAACGTTTGATGCAATTCGTTTCTTCCAGTAAAGGAATATATTCTTCGGGATCCGGATTCTTGATATTTTCAGGGATCTGACCGCCTGCCATCTTCATATTAAAATAATGACCTTCCAGATGCAAACCCAGGATAGGGCTATCCTTTTCAGCCATTAACTTTTCAGTAGTAGCTGCTGCCGCACGTATCATCGGGATCGTTGAAGAAGACAAAGTCGGGAAAATACTGGTCGTACCATGTTGCATATGGGCAGCCACCGCACCACGAAACGCATCTTCCGTTCCTTCCATAAAGTCACGTCCACCCCCACCGTGAACATGGATTTCCACTCCGCCCGGAACGATATACATTCCTTTGGCGTCAATCAGGTTCGCACCAACTATGGCCAGGTCACAGTTGGTCACTTCCAGAATCTTGTTATCACTAATCAGAACAGAACCATCTTTCATCCAGCCCTGTGGTGTCAGGATACGACCGTTAATAATTTGAGTCAACATAATATTTTGTCTATATAAATTAGGCGTTTGTTATTTATCAATCAGTTCAAACTCATGGTATAATAAGCCGAAGCTTACCACTGACAAATGTAAATACTTTTTATTTAATGCTATCCCTCTTCAATCAATATATTTCAAAAAAAGCGCCGCCGGATCACCGGGACGCTTTTTCATTCAATTCTTCCAACTCTATGGTCAACTCTGTCCATGTATCCATCGTGTCAGATAATTCTTTTTTCAATGATGAATAATCATTATATAAAGAGGTATCGGATGCACCTTCCGGAGTAGCCAGCCTGGCTTCGATAGCAGCTATGGAGTTTTCCAGTTCAGTTATTTTATTTTCGGCTTCAGCGACAGCTTTTTCTACTTTCTTGATCGCTTTACTCTGCTCCTTGCGTGCTTCATACGATAACTTATTTTGCGTAGGCTGCACTTCCGTATCCGTTGTAGAAGAAGCGACCTGTGCAGTACGCTCCAATTCGCGTAGACTGTCCATTTTCTTTCTTTCCAGAAACTCGTAGATACCACCCAAATGTTCCACGACGCGCTGGTTTCCGAATTCATAGACCTTATCGACCAGGCCATCCAGAAATTCGCGGTCATGTGAAACAACGATCACAGTCCCGTCGAACTCACGCAATGCATCCTTCAAAACATCCTTCGAACGCATATCCAAATGGTTGGTCGGCTCATCGAGAATCAGGAGATTGACAGGCTCCAGCAAAAGGCGGATCATAGCCAGACGGCTCCGTTCTCCACCGGACAATACTTTCACCTTCTTATCAGACGCTTCGCCACCGAACATAAAAGCTCCGAGTATATCGCGTATCTTGGTACGTATATCTCCCTCTGCCACATAGTCTATCGTATCGAATACCGTCAGGTTATCGTCCAGCAACTGTGCCTGATTCTGTGCAAAGTAACCGATCTTCACATTATGTCCCAACTGCAATTTGCCCTCATAGTCGATCTGATCCATGATGCATTTTACAAGCGTAGACTTACCTTCTCCGTTCTTACCGACAAAAGCCACTTTGTCTCCCCTGTTTATAGTCAATGTCACATCTTTAAATATCAGATGATCACCGTAACGTTTGGCCACATTCTCCATGATCACCGGATAAGAACCAGACCGGGGAGCAGGCGGAAACTTCAGGCTCAACATCGCCGTATCGACCTCATCGACTTCGATACGTTCTACCTTTTCCAGCTGCTTGATACGCGACTGCACCTGAACGGATTTCGTCGCCTTATAGCGGAACCGTTCAATAAAGGCTTCCGTATCAGCCAACTTCTTCTGCTGATTTTCGAAAGCACGAAGTTGTTGCTCGCGGCGTTCCTTACGGAGTTCCACATATTCGGAATATTTGACTTTATAATCGTATATGCTTCCCAATTCGATCTCGATCGTTCGGAAAGTCGTGTTATCGATAAAGGCACGGTCGTGGGAAACCAAAATCACCGCATTGGCGCGGGTAGCTATAAAATTCTCCAGCCATTGGATAGATTCAATATCCAAGTGGTTGGTCGGCTCATCAAGCAACAATACATCCGGCCGGCGAAGCAATAACTTTGCCAACTCGATACGCATACGCCATCCACCGCTGAATTCAGAGGTCGGACGATCGAAATCAGTACGCTTGAATCCCAATCCGATCAAAGTCCGTTCCAGTTCCGCATGGTAGTTGCTTCCCCCCAGCAACTGAAAATGTTCAGAAAGATGCGTTACCTTGTCTATCAGTTTTTGATATGATTCAGTCTCATAATCAGTCCGCTCTGCCAGTTCCAGGTTCAACCGTTCGATCTCTTTTTCCATTTCCCGGATATGTCCGAAAGCTTGCTCCGCTTCCTCACGAACCGTACGGCTATCGGTTAACTGCATTTGCTGCGGCAGATAACCGATCGTTGTTTCTTTAGGAACACTCACTGTCCCGGATGTCGGAGTCTGCAAGCCTGCAAAGATCTTCAACATCGTAGATTTTCCCGCCCCGTTCTTTCCGACCAGTGCGATACGGTCTTTCTTATTTACCACAAACGAAACGTCATCAAAAAGCGTAAATCCGCCAAATTCAACTGTTAGTCCTTCAACCGAAATCATATTTATTCTGTATTACGGGCACAAAGATACAATTTCTATTTTGACAATATACTAATGGATATAGTAAGAGGTCCGGAATTTATCAAATATACAGAGCTTCCTGAAGGTTTAAAGGAAAGTTAATTCATCTAAAATAGAGAAGAAGCATTTAATTATCACACATGATACCCCCAAATACCAGATAAACTAATGACTGTTTGATAATCAATATTCCGGTAAAAAGACTCTTATACTTAAATAAAGGGGAATAGAAAGCGGAAAGTCTGTAAATGACATAGTTCCTGTAGAACTATTTAATAATCACACTGCAAATATAGTATTTTTTTAATATGTATACTATAAATATTTAAAATTTAGACCTCTTCTTAATAAAAATACCCCCAAACGTTAAATACGTTCATTGCATTTATCTTAACCTGTTTTAATAAAAAGACATACGTAAAACCACAAACAACTACAATACAACCGATTACCAAAGAAATAAAGTATATAGTTCTACAGGAACTCCATACTAATTACACAGTATTAATATTAATCATAATTAAAAAACACATGAATTACAGGTCTATTTTAAAGCAAAACAAACTCCCTTTGCTTTTAATTGCACTTGCTTTTCCTGTTTCAGTAACCACTTCTTCCTTGTACGCCATTACAACAGAAGTATCTATTACCCAACAGAAAAAAGCCATAAGTGGAGTAGTCTTTGATGGTGGAATGAATGAGCCGCTCATCGGCGCCAATGTTGTTGTTAAAGGCACGACAAACGGAACTGTAACCGATTTAGATGGAAAATTTACAATCGAGGCAAATCCTACGGACATGCTGGTAATCAGTAGTATTGGATTCAAAACATTAGAGATCAAAGCATCCGAAGCTTCAAAAGGGAAAATTGTCCTGAAAGAAGATTCTCAAGCGCTGGATGAAGTGATCGTTGTCGGTTATGGAGTACAGAAAAAAGCAAACCTGACAGGTTCTGTCGCACACATTTCTGCCGAAGCTATTGAATCACGAAGTGTAGCGAGTGTATCTGCCGCTTTAGCCGGCCAGATACCAGGTGTAACTGCCATACAAAGCTCTGGTGCTCCGGGATCACAGACGGCCAGTATTACCATCCGTGGTACAAACTCCATCAACGGTGGTAGCCCCTTGGTTATAGTAGACGGAGTACCCGGTAGTATGAACACGATCGACCCGCAGGATATCGAAAGCCTCACTGTATTGAAAGACGCCGCATCTTCCGCTATTTATGGAGTACAGGCTGCAAACGGTGTCATACTGATCACGACTAAACAAGGTAAGAAAGGAGATAAAGCTCGTATCAACTACTCCGGTTCCGTCGCATGGACATCTCCTGTTGCATTGTTAAAATTCCTGGGATCGGGAGACTATGCTATGTTATATAACGAAGCAGTCAAAAATGAAAATCCCAATGCCATTCTCCCCTACACAGACGAAGATATTGAAAACTATCGAAACGGAACTCTGCCTGACACAGACTGGTATAAAGAAACATTCAAAAAGAATGCAATGGAAACTTATCACAACCTCTCCATCAACGGAGGTTCTGAAAAAACAAGTTACAATGCTTCTATCGGATATACACGCCAGGATGGCCTGATCGATGTAAACAAATACGATCGTTTCAACGGACGTATCAGTGTGGACAGCGACATCAATAAATGGCTGAATGCCGGATTGAATGTTTCAGGCTATAGAGGTACTAAAAATGACGGATGGGAAGGATATGCTTCGCTTCGCCAATATGCAAACCGCTTGTCTCCTACCGTTCCGGTCTATAATGAAGACGGTACATATTATTATAGTGGCCTCAATAACCCGGTTGCCCATCTGAACAATACAGGATTTACACGACAAACAGACCAGCAGCTCAACGCAACAGCCTACGCCAAAGTCAATATTTTACCGGAACTGAATGTCAAAGCCTTATTCTCTGTACGCAACGATACCCGTAATAATGAGGGGTTCAAAAAACTACTGGAATATGGTACCGGTAACAATACTTATAACTCCGGTCTGCGCGAAGGATATCAAAAATATTATGACTGGAACTGGTATACAACGCAGGTATTGGCTAATTATAACAAAACTTTCGGAAAACATTCGCTTGCCGTATTAGCCGGTTTTGAACAAATCTACTATAAATACAAATATACGGAGGCTACCCGTAAAGGTGGTGGAAACGATGAACTTACCGAGTCATTGAACACATTGGACAAGTCTTCCCAGACAAATACAAACGGAGGCCACGAAATTGCACGACGCTCCTATTTCGGACGTATCCAATATGATTTCAGCGACAAATATCTGTTTGAAGCTAATCTACGTGCCGATGCATCTTCCCGTTTCCCGAAAGACTCACGCTGGGGATACTTCCCTTCTGTTTCTGCCGGATGGCGTATTACGGAAGAAAGTTTTGTAAAAGATGCCGATATCAATTGGCTGAGCAACTTGAAGCTGCGCCTGGGCTGGGGACAAACCGGTAATGAGGAACTTGCAGACGACGATATCTATCCGGCTATCCCTACCTATGCATACGGCAGCTATATGTTTGGCAATTCTCTTTACTCTACAGCCTATGAATCACGTTATGTAAACTCCGAGCTAAAATGGGCGACAGTAACCAATTACGAAGCAGCCCTGGAAGCAGGTTTCCTGAATAACCGTTTAGGATTTGAATTGTCAGTCTACAAAAAGAAAACCAAAGATATGTTACTCTATTTGCCGGTGCAGGGTGTCCTCGGCATGGATGCTCCGGCACAAAATGCAGGTAGCATGCAAAATACAGGTTTTGACTTAAGCGTTTTCCATAATAACCGGATCAATAAAGATTTCAGCTATGCTATTAACCTGAATGTCGCCTATGTAAAAAATAAAATTACAGATATGTGTGGAACGGAAGGTGAAAATCCGGATGATAGCAAATACTGGTACCTTGAAGGATATGCTTTAGGCTCATTCTACGGCTACGAAGCTATCGGCTATTTCAATACGGAAGAAGAATTAGCGAACGATGCGAAACGTACCGGAACAGAACAACTGGGAGATATTAAATATCGCGATTTGAACGGTGACGGTAAAATCGATGCAGCGAACGACCGCAAAGTGATCGGTAAAGATAAGCCGTCATGGACAGGAGGTCTGAATATAAGTCTCTTCTACAAAGATTTCGACTTTTCTGCATTTTTCCAGGGAGCCTTCGATGTAGATGGTTATTATACAGGAGAATCCGCTTATGCATTCTACAATAGCGGAAAAGTACTGGAACGTCACCTGGATCGCTGGACTCCTGATAATCACAATGCCTCTTATCCTCGTATCACCAAAGATTCACAGGTAAACTTTTCAACCTCTTCTTTCTGGTTACAGGATGCATCTTATGTTCGTCTGAAAAATATTTCATTAGGATATAATATTCCGTCTGCTCTTACTCAAAAGATAGGAGTCGACAAGGTTAAAGTATACCTATCCGGTGAAAATCTATTAACATTCAGTGGTTTGGAAGGTATCGATCCCGAAGCTCCGGCTTCCAATCGCGGAGCCTATTACGGTAATGTTAAAAAGGTGTCTTTAGGTTTAAAAGTTTCATTCTAATTTCTTACGCTTAAACAGATATGAAAAAAAATATATTATCAGTTACCATATCGGCATTATTATTAAGTCTCTGCTCATGTAGCGATTTTCTGGATCGTTATCCGCAGGAAGAATTGTCTGACGGCAGTTTCTGGACAAAACCAGTCGATGCAGAGATGTTTGTTGCAGATATTTACGGGATATTACCCGGTAGCGCAAATGGAGATATAGATGGAGATATTAACTCCGATAATGCAGTACATGGCATCAAATGGGCTGCCGGAGATGTGTCAAAAGGTATTTATGATCCGGCAGGTTTCAGTTGGAGCGGAAGTTATTCTTCCATTCGTGCCTGCAATATCTTGCTGGAAAAAATAGATATGATAGAAGATTACCCGACAGCAGATAAAGAAGCTACCATCGGAGAAGCCCGTTTTCTGCGTGGTTATCTTTATTTCGAACTAATCCAGCAGTTTGGCGATGTCCCTTATGTGGAAAGCAGCCTGGCATTGGATCAGCTGGAAGGAATCACCCGTACTCCCCGCGAAGAAGTTTACAAAAAGGTAATGGAAGATTTCGACTATGCTATTGAAAAGCTACCGAAAGAATGGTCGTCCGACAAATACGGTCGTATAACAAAAGGAGCCGCTTATGCAATGAAAGCACGTGCAGCTTTGTATTACGCTGATTGGGAAGTCGCAGCAGCGGCTTCAAAGGCTGTTATCGACTCCAACCAGTATGAATTGTTCGATGCAGAAGGCACCGGAAGGTATGCCGAATTATTCTGGGAAAGCCAGGAAGCGTGTAGCGAAGCTATTCTGGTCCGCCAGTTTAACGCACCGGATAACACCAACTATATCATCGGATGGGAATGTTTCCCGACAAAAGGCTGGGGAGGTATCAACCCGACACAGAGCCTGGTAGATGCTTTCGAATGTATTGACGGCGCACCGATCAGCAAATCGTCGCTATACAAAGAAAACGATCCGTTTACAAACCGCGACCCACGTTTGGAAGTTTGCGTATTACATGATGGTGAAGAGATGTATGGTACAGTCATCAAAGTTGCTCCATTGAAGTCTAGTGGTAACACCGGTATCGCCCAGCACGGTGATGCTACGGCAACCGGTTATTATCAGCAGAAATGGTTGGATCCGAGTATCGATCCGCAATCGACAGGTTGGGATATGGGAAAGGATTGGCATGTAATTCGCTTCGCAGAAGTATTGCTGACGTATGCAGAGGCTAAAAATGAAACGACTCCTTTGGATGATTCTGCTTTCGAGGCTGTAAATCGTGTACGCCGCCGTGCCGGTATTCCCGAACTGCAAAAGACAGATGCAAGCAAACCGACATACTGCGGGACACAGGACGAGTTGCGTCAACGCATCCGTAATGAATGGCGTGTAGAGTTTGCCCTGGAAGGAGGCAAACGCCAGTGGGATATTCGCCGATGGGGTATTGCCAGCGAAGTATTGAATGCTCCTTTCCTCGGTTTAAAATACAAACTCGTAGACGACCCCAGCTCTCCCGACGGACAAAGATGTATATTGTATGAGGGTGAGAATATAAAATTAACTGGTAGCCGATATTCAGATCACAACTATGTATATCCGGTTCCTCAATCGGAAATTGACCTGAATCCTGCATTAACACAGAATTCCGGTTATTAAAAACTCAAAGGGACCTGGTTGAATCCAGGTTCCTTCTCTCAAAACGACACCTTATGAAAAACAGCCATTGGTTTCTGTTCATCTGCCTTATCGCTTCATTCATGTTTCTATTCATGGACAGCCTGGCTTATATCATACCTTACCATGAACAGCAGGAACTATTTTTGTTCAGTCGTTCTTACCAGGAAAGCTATCTATATGAAAGCGGTGGGCTCGGTCGTTATATGGCAAATTTCATTACCCAGTTTTTCTACTATCCCTATGTCGGAAAAGTCATTTTCACGCTATTATTATCTTTTATTTATCTTCTTCCCTGCCTGATCTGTCAGCGGATCGCAAGACAAAACGATCCATTACATTTAGCAGTATTGATACCGTTATACTTACTGATCCAATTTGAATCTATTGATTTTAAATTTTATCATGCGTCAAATATATTTTGTTACCTGCTGATATTCTATTGTCTTTCTTTTCTCAGAAAAAGATATTTCTATTATTCCTTAATCTCCATCTCATTGATAACCGTGTTCTACCTGGGTTGGATGCCTCTATTAATATCCGTTTCAGTGATTATTATCAGTGGGTTATCTGCTAAATATTTATCCCGTTTCTTTACTGACAAAAAATATTACTATTGTCTTTCTATATGCATTTGTCTGTATGCCGGCAGCACATCGTATCTGTTTATCATCAACTACAACATAAAAGAACGTTTACTGCTTGAAGCAGAAGATCATTTAAAAAAGAAAGAATGGGAAAAAGTATTACATTGTGCCGACAAATTCCGTGGCAATAATCAGCTAATGGAATATTTCCGTAACATGGCACTTTTCCATATCGGACGTATGCCCTACGACTTATTGAAATATCCGCAAACCAAAGGAGTCGCCTCCTTATACCTTCCCTGGACAGGAGAACCCGAAAGAAGTAGATACGGTCATTATATTTATGAACAATTAGGTTATATAAATGAAGCCCACCGTTGGGCTTTCGAAGCGATGGTGGTATATGGAGAAACAGCTCCGATAATAACCAATCTGATCCGGTATAATATAGCAATTCAACGATATGGCGTTGCACACCGTTTCATCAACGTACTAAAACAATCTTTATTCTATAAACGAGACACGGAAATATACGAAAGAATGATTCGGGAAAAACAAAGTCCATTTCCAAATGCACTCTCATATAATCCGGAGGAAAAAGTCCGTTTTGCCAATATATTGAATATAGGTCCGGAGTTAAGCTATTTATGCGACCGGGATTCCTCCAATCAAATGGCGTTTGAGTATTTAATGAGCGACTTGTTACTTAGTAACCAGATTACCCGCTTTGCTGAAAACCTGGGGAGAATACGAACTTTTCCATACGCTTCTTTGCCCCGTCTATACGAAGAAGCACTCTATACTTATAAATTGGGAGTGGACAAAGAAACATATGATAAACTTGGTTTTACGATCAGCGAAGAAACGGAATACCGATTCAGAACTTACTATACTCTTTACCGGAAGAAAGAAATAAAAAAATTAAAAGAACAATTCGGAGATACCTTCTGGTATTATCTCCATTTCCTAAGTCCTTACGGTAATAAGATCATCGATAAACAATAGGTCATGAAACATACACAATACATAGTACTCATATATTCCTTATTATGGATAGTATCCGCTTGTAAACAAACAGGCGTAACACCCGACATACAAACAAGTAAATCAATAAATATCTTTCCGGACTACACGGGAGTCACCTTTCCCTCTAATATTGCCCCGCCCAATTTCCGCATCATGGAAAAAGGAGAAGAATATTATACGGAGATAGGTAATCAAAATCAAATCTATACCCGATTGAGAAGTAAACAACCATCTGTCGTTATCCCGCAAAAAAAGTGGAAAGAGCTTTTAAACGATACTACAGGAAATATGTTTTATATCCGTATCTGTATACAACAGGACAATAAATGGATACAATATCCGGATATTATAAATAATATTTCAAAATCGCCAATCGACCCGTATCTGGCTTACCGTCTCATCTATCCGGGATATGAATTATGGAATCAAATGGGAATTTACCAACGCAATTTAAGCACATACGAAGAGAGTCCGATTATCGAAAATAAATCCGTAGAAAAAGGATGTATAAACTGTCACACATTCTGTAAAAATTCGTCCGAAACCATGATGATCCACATACGTGGTAAAATGGGAGGAACGCTTATAAAGCAACAGGAAAATTTCAGCAGGCTGGATATAAAAACGCCTGAAATGAACAACGGAGGGACTTATGCCGCCTGGCATCCGGCAGGACGGTATCTGGCATTTTCAGTCAATGAAATTCAGCAATATTTCCATTCTACAGGCCCCAAAGCAATCGAAGTAGCCGATTCCGAATCAGATCTGATCATTTTAGATACAAAAACAAACCACTTAATTACCTCACCGGCAATTTATGGCAATGAGTGGATGGAAACATTCCCTGCATGGAATCCTGACGGGACTATGCTTTATTTCTGCCGAAGTAAGGCTATCGATAAAAAAACACCTCTAAGTAATATACGATATGACCTGTACAGAATCTCTTTTAATGCAGAAAAAAGAGACTTCGGCTCTCCTGAATGTGTCTATAAAGCCTCAGAAAAGGGGAAAAGCGTCTCTTTCCCCCGTATTTCACCGGATGGAAAATATCTGATGTTTACTTGTTCTGATTACGGAAACTTTTCAATCTGGCATCCGGAAAGTGAACTGTACTTATTAAATCTGGAAACAAACGAAATACGTAATATGGAAGAGGTGAACAGTACGGATGTAGATAGTTTTCATACCTGGTCGTCTACCGGCGAATGGTTCGTTTTCAGCAGCAAACGACAGGATGGTCTATGGGCTCATCCCTATATCGCCAAATTTGATACTCAAACGGGGATGGCATGCAAACCTTTCGTTTTACCTCAGGAAGACCCGGATTTTTATCTCAAATTCACTAAAACATTCAACTTGCCGGAACTGATCACTGCACCCGTAAAAAACAGAGATCAACTAATCCGTAAAACCCGGAATAATAAAGAGACAGTGAACAGAGAGGTACTTTTTCGGTAGAAAATACAATTAGTAATATCAAAAGAAATTATCCAAGAGAAGAAAAATATAAATCACTTAGTTCTAACAGAACTATTTTATAACGTCGCCACAAATATAGTATATTTTTTATTATCAATGACTAATTATATTAAAATTAATCGCGATTCATAAGGAATAAAGCCCAATATGTTAATTAATAATTATTTAATTAAGTTAATACCATACTTGTCGTTTTTTACCAATTCCCACTAATACACTGATAGGCTTTTGATTACATATTATACACCAGACATAGTTCTGTTAGAACTATGATAACCTTTAATTAGTATTAATTATTAATCAAAAAACACATGAATTACAGGTCTATGTTAAAGCAAAAACAAATTTCTTTGCTTTTAATCGCACTTGCTTTTCCTGTTTCTGTAACCACATCATCCTTGTACGCAGCTACAACAGATGTATCTATTACCCAACAGAAAAAAGCCATAAGTGGAGTCATTTTTGACGGAACAATGAATGAACCGCTGATTGGTGCCAACGTCATTGTCAAAGGTACCACCAATGGAACTGTTACAGATTTGGATGGTAAATTCACTCTGGAAGCAAATCCCAATGACATCCTGGTCATCAGCAGCATCGGTTTTAAAACTATTGAGGTCAGAGCCTCGGAAACTACCAAAGGGAAAATCATCCTGAGTGAAGACTCACAGGCTCTGGATGAAGTTGTCATTGTCGGTTATGGTACACAAAAGAAAGTAAACCTGACCGGGGCCGTCGCCTCTGTAAGTTCTGAAGAATTGAAGGAGCGCGTAAATACGAATGTCTTGGCATCCGTACAAGGACAAGTTCCGGGCGTAACAATCATCAGCCGCCCGGGTGCAGCACCATCCATTAACTTCCGCGGCCGTGGTAACCTGGGTACCTCATCACCGCTCTTCGTGATTGACGGAGCAATTGCCGATGCTACCGTATTTTCTGCTCTTGATCCGAACACTATCGAAAGTGTATCCTTCCTGAAAGATGCCGCCTCTTCCGCTATCTACGGCTCACGTGCCGCTTATGGTGTTGTCATGGTTAAAACCAAAGGAGGTAAGGAAGGTGACCTGAAGATAAACTACAACGGATACTTCGGTGTAAAGATGGCAACCTATACACCGAAAGTTCTTAGCTCCGAATGGTATGCCCGATTGGCAAATGAAGCCGCATTAAATGACAATCCTAATGCACAAGTTCCTTATACAGATGAAATGATCCAGAAATTCCGCGACGGATCCGATCCGGATATGTACCCGAATACCAATTGGTACGATCTGGTATTGGACGATGTATCCACAATCACAAAGCATTCGCTGAGTTTCAGTGGTGGCAACAAAGTAAAATACTACACAGGTTTAGGATATACATTCGATGACAAATTCACACCGGGAGCAAACAGCAACCGTTACAACCTGACAACGAATATATCTTCCGACATCAAGTCATGGGTTTCAATGCGTGCCAACATCAATTATATCCAGGACGACAACAAATCAGATAAAGGAGGAATCAGTTACGTGGAATTACTAACCGTCCCATCCACGTATGTTGCCAAACAAAGCAACGGAGAATGGGGTAGTTATGAAGGAGGAAAACCTGCTTCTACGGTAAATATGTTACGTAACCCGTTACGCAAACAAAACCAGGGTAACTGGTCGAAAAATAAGACAACCAATACGCTTTTGAACCTGGCGCTGGACTTCAAACCCGTGAAAGGTCTTGTTTTAACCGGCGAAATGATCTATAAAGTATATGATTACAAGGGAACTACTTACGATGCCAGTACATCTAAGATCAAAGACTTCAAGACCGGGTTGGAACTGAACGGTTCACAGACAGACGAGTCGAAAATGACTTACGAATGGATCGAACATAACCGATTGACTTATAACGGACTTGCCAACTACGAATGGAGTAATGACAAACATAGCTTCAATGTATTAGCCGGTATTTCTTATGAGCATTATCAATACCAGAAACAAAAATCGTATCGCAAAAACTTCCCGACAAACAATATGACCGACCTGAATGGCGGATCAAGCGCACCGAACGACACCGGTACGGAAGGTGGTTCAAACGAAAATAAAATGCTTTCATACTTCGGGCGTATCAACTACAGCTTTATGGATCGTTATCTGCTGGAAGCCAATTTACGAACAGACGGTTCTTCCCGTTTCCATAAAGATAACCGCTGGGGGATCTTCCCCTCATTCTCTGCCGGATGGCGTATCAACCAGGAAGCATTCATGCAGGATATAAGCTGGATCAATAACCTGAAACTCCGTGCTTCATGGGGTATGTTGGGTAATATTAATAATGTAGGCGACTACGATTATTTCTCCACTTATCAACAAGGTGGTAACTACAATTTTGAAGATGGCATCGTAAACGGCATTCAGGAAGCTAAACCGGCCAATGCTACTTTAGGTTGGGAAAAGGTAACCATTACAGATGTCGGTCTGGATTTCTCTATCTTCAACGGTCTAATTGACTTCACCGGCGACTACTACAATAAAGTGACCAACGATATCCTGCTAGGTTATAACGTACCTTATGAAGTAGGTATTTATAAAGACTTTAAACCTTCACAGAATATCGGTAGCGTCAGCAACAAAGGTATTGAGTTCGGTATCACACACAATAAAACAATCGGTGACTTCTCCTACTCTGTTGGTTTCAACATGAGTAAAAACTGGAATAAAGTAACAGACCTGGGTGCATCCGACCCTATTTATGAAGATCCCTGGATCAAAAAAGTAGGTTATGCAATCGGTACGTTCTACGGATGGCGCACAGATGGCTTATTAAGCCAGGAAGACATCGACAGTGGAAATTATGTAACAGACGGTATGACTCCACAGGCCGGTGACATTAAATATGTCGATAAAAACGGAGACGGAAAACTGGATGCGGAAGACAAAGACTTCCTGGCCTGCGACGTTCCGGATATTACCTATGGTATCAATGTCAACTTACGTTACAAAGGATTTGAACTTAGCGCATTCGGACAAGGTGTAAGCGGCACAAAACAGTATTTCTGGCAAGAACAGGCCTGGGCATTCTCCGACAATGCCAGTCCACGTGAATATCACCTGAAGAGATGGACATTGGATAACCCGAATCCGAACGCTGCTTATCCGAGAATTTATTCCCGTACAAGCGCACACTCGACATACAATAACCGTTTTTCCGAATATTGGTTAATGAATACCGACTATTTCCGTATCAAAACAATTACTCTCGGCTACACATTCAATAAAAAAACACTGGAAGCTCTAAAAATGGATGCCCTGAAAGTATATGTGGCAGCAGAAAATCCGTTCACGATCCGTGCAGACAAAAGAATGGAAGATTTTGACCCGGAAACCGGAAACGGCCGTGGGCAAGATACAAGAGGTGTTTCTTCTATCGCACTGGGAGTTAACCTGACATTTTAATCGATTGTAAAGAATTAGACATATGAAAAATATAAATAAACTATTCAAAAGCATTGCATTCTGTACAATAATAGGTGCAACTGTCGCAAGTTGTGATTTAGAAGTTGAGCCACCCTCAAGTATTGCTTCCGAAACATATTGGACATCGGAAAAGGATGCCTGGATGAATCTGAATGTAATTTACTCCAATACTATTCCGGGTATCGGGGTTTATGACGACACCTATTCACCCGACGCATATTGCCAGTACTCATGGGAGTCAAGCGGTTCTACTTTTCTGCAAAATGGTATGAGTGCCGCTTATGATGCCGGTTGGAACTTCGAAACAATTCGTAAAGCAAACTTATTCCTATCACAAATAGAGAATTGTCCTATGGACGAAGCATTAAAAGCACGTTTCATAGCTGAAGCCCGCATAATGAGGGCATGGCAATATCTGTCGCTTACACAAACTTTCGGAAAAGTACCTCTGATCACGGAAGTACTTCCCTATGATGCTGAAAATGTGACACGTGATGAAATAAGCGTTATCCGTGAATTTATCATGAAGGAACTGACAGAAGGGGCAGCTGGTTTACCTGAAAAATATACAGGAGGTTATCCGAATGAAAAAGGCCGTATCACCAAATATGCAGCATTGTCCCTAAAGGCCAGAGCCGCATTGAATTTCGGAGACTATGCAACTGCAGAAAGTACAGCAAAAGAGATAATGGATAAAGGAGGTTTCTCTTTATTCCGCATCTCTTCATTGAACGAAGCACAGCAGAAAGAAGCCGATGAAATGGATCTGTATATTGATTTCACCAAATTCAATATCGACAAAGAAAAATTCGTAAAGGGTATGTTCAGCTACGAAGCGCTGTGGCACACAGAGAATGGCAATACGGACAACCCCGAATATATCATGACCCGTCAATATGCCGCATCCGACTGGGATTATCAGGACATGGTACGATATACGAGTATGCGCCCCAACCAGCTGGGCGGATGGTCCTCCGTCACTCCTACCCAGAATCTGGTTGACTCATATTGGGCTGTAGATGGTAGCAAACCCAACCTTCCTTCCAAAACAGAACGTGCCGCCAACTATACGGAACTGAGAAAAGAAGCGGATGAATTTATTACTACGGACAATAAAAATACTTTCCGTCTTTTTGTCGAAAATAAAGTAAAAAGCGGAGAGATCAGGAATGAAAAATACATCAGCGAATATCGTAACCGCGACAGCCGCTTGTATGTCTCCATTATGCTGCCTTTCAAAGGATGGTATGAAACGAATTACGGAACAGATTTTGCCTACGAATGGATAAAAGGAGGTAACAATGAATCTAAAACAGGATTCAACTTCCGCAAAACATTGTCTCTGGAAAATGACCCGTCCGGATACGGACAGGCCACAGGCGATTATCCTTGCATCCGTTATGCGGAAATCCTGCTGATCTTTGCAGAAGCCAGAACACAGACAACCGGTTTCGACGGACAAGTACAGGCTGCACTGAACGAACTGCGCGACCGTTGCGGGATGCCGAACGTCCCGACCTCTTTGTCAAAAGAACAGGGGCTTGAATTAATCCGTAACGAACGCAGGATCGAACTGGCTGCCGAAGGTTTCCGCCTGGATGATATGATCCGTTATGGTGCCGCCTATTGTAAAGAGCAGATCAATAATGTGGATATTACCATGCCGGACGGAGAAAAAGTGATCACAATGAAATGGGATGACCGTATGCTATTGAAAGCCATACCTCAATCTGCCATCGATTTGAATCCTCTTCTGAAGACTGATCAGAATCCGGGGTATTAACATCTGAAGCAGTGGATAAGAAGGATCCGGTAATGCCGAAATAATAAAGAAACAGTAAGTTGGGAAACAAAATTATTATTATCTTCGCCCCAAATTAACTACAAATAATTTAAAATTCATGAAGAAAAAAAGTTTAACATTATTAGTGGCTACAACCTTGGCCAGCAGTGTTCTATTTTCATCTTGCATCGGATCATTCGGCTTGACAAACAAACTTTTGGATTGGAACAGAAATATCGACAGTAAGTTCGTCAACGAATTAGTATTTATCGCTTTCTGGATTGTCCCCGTTTATGAAATCTCAGCTCTTGCAGATATACTGGTTCTGAACTCTATCGAATTCTGGAGCGGAAACAATCCTGTTGCAGATGCAGGAACCGTAAAGACAATCAACGGAAAAGACGGTGTATATACTGTCGAAACCAAGAAAGACGGATATCATATCCAAAAAGAAGGTGAAGAAAAAGCAATCGACCTTGTATTCAACGAAACAGACAAGAGCTGGAGTGTGGAAGCCGATGGCGAAGCGACTAAACTGTTAAAGTTTACTGATAACGACGAAGTGGTCATGTATTTGCCGGACGGTAAAGAAATGAACGTAGAATTGAATCAGGCAGGCGTTCTGGCATTCCGTCAGGTAGTTGAAGGCTACTCTTATTACGCTGCTAAATAAAAATACAACACTTAAAATGGGAGACTGGTAATTGGTATGTACATATAATTACCGGCCTCCCATTTTCAATAAGATACTACCAACCTAAATAAATACAAATGAAACACTCGATTAAGAAAGCAATGCTCACCGGAGCATTCGGTTGCTTCCTTCTGGGTACTGCTTTTGCTGCTCATGCGACAGCCTCCCCGGATACGAAGCCGTACTGGCAGGACATTCAGGTCGTTGCCGTAAACAAAGAACTGCCGCGCAGCTCGTTCATGACGTATGGCGACCGTTCGACAGCTCTCACTTCCAGTTTTGAAAAAAGTCCCTACTATTCATTACTGAACGGAACCTGGAAATTCTATTTTGTAGATTCATACAAGGATCTTCCGGCAAATATCACTGACCCATCCACCAGCACAGCTTCCTGGGATGATATTACCGTACCGGGAAACTGGGAACTTCAGGGACATGGTACAGCCATCTATACCAACCATGGCTATGAGTTCAAACCACGTAATCCGCAACCTCCGCTATTGCCTGAAACAAATCCGGTAGGTGTTTACCGCCGCGACTTCGAGATCCCGGCAAACTGGGATGGACGCGATGTGTATCTGCATATCTCCGGAGCAAAATCGGGAGTTTATGTGTATGTCAACGGAAAAGAAGTAGGTTATAGTGAAGACTCCAAGAACCCGGCGGAGTTCCTGATCAATAACTATCTGCAACCGGGAAAAAATGTATTGACACTGAAGATATTCAGATGGAGTACCGGTTCTTATCTGGAATGTCAGGACTTCTGGCGTATCAGCGGTATTGAACGTGACGTATTCCTGTGGTCACAGCCCAAGATTGCGGTAAATGATTTCCGCGTGATCTCTACCCTGGACGATACGTACAAGAATGGTATCTTCAATCTGGCAGTAGACATCAAAAACCATACGAAAGAAGCAAAAGACATCACCGTATCTTACGAACTGCTGGATACAAAAGGTCAGACTGTTGCCACAGCAGATAATAAGCTGTGGGTCGGAGCTAACAGCATCAAGACTGCCTCTTTTGAAAAAAATTTAAATGACGTAGCTACCTGGAGTGCCGAACATCCGAACCTTTACAAGTTATTGATGACTGTAAAGGAAGATGGTAAAGTAACCGAAGTTATCCCGTACAACGTCGGTTTCCGCCGCATCGAGATCAAACCGATTGACCAGATCGCAGGTAACGGCAAACCGTACACCGTACTGTTGTTCAACGGACAACCGATCAAGTTCAAAGGGGTGAATATCCACGAACACAATCCCCTGACCGGTCATTATGTGACAGAGGAACTGATGCGTAAAGACTTCGAACTGATGAAAAAGAACAACATCAACTCGGTTCGTTTGTGCCACTACCCACAGGACCGCCGGTTCTATGAGCTTTGCGACGAATACGGATTGTATGTGTATGATGAAGCAAATGTCGAATCGCACGGTATGTATTACAGCCTGAGCAAAGGCGGTTCACTGGGTAACAACCCGGAATGGCTGTTGCCGCACATGGATCGTACAATGAATATGTATGAACGTAACAAGAACTACCCGTCAGTAACTATCTGGTCGCTGGGTAACGAAGCCGGTAACGGATATAACTTCTATCAGACTTACCTTTACCTGAAAAACAAAGAAAAAGGTTTGATGGACCGTCCGGTCAACTACGAACGTGCCCTTTGGGAATGGAATACGGATATGTATGTTCCTCAGTATCCGAGTGCCGGATGGCTGGAAGAGATCGGTGCAAAAGGCAGCGACCGTCCGGTTGCTCCGTCCGAATATGCTCACGCAATGGGTAACTCGACAGGTAACCTTTGGGGACAGTGGAAAGCTATCTACAAATATCCGAACCTTCAGGGTGGCTGGATCTGGGACTGGGTAGATCAGGGTATTCTTGTAAAAGACGAAAACGGAAAAGAGTATTATGCTTATGGCGGTGACTTCGGTAAAGATATGCCCAGCGACGGAAACTTCCTTTGCAACGGCCTCGTCAATCCGGACCGTACCCCGCATCCGGCAATAGCAGAGGTGAAATTTACGCATCAGAATGTCGGTTTCGAAGCTGTTAATGCAGCAAACGGTGTATTCAAGATCACGAACCGTTTCTACTTCACCAACCTGAAAGATTATATGATCACCTATACCGTAAAGGCCAACAACAAAGTAATCAAGAGTAATAAAGTTTCACTCGACCTGGCTCCGCAGGCTTCACAGGAAATCACTGTTCCTGTAGCCGATTTGAAACCACAGGCCGGTACCGATTATCTGGTTGACTTTGTCGTTACTTCCACAAAACAGGAAGGTGTTATCCCGGCCGGTTACGATATCGCACAGGATCAGTTCCGTTTGCCTATCGAAGCCGAAAAGGTAGCTTATAAGGCAGGTGGTCCTAAACTGACTGTATCTGAAGAGGGAGATAATGTAAAAGTAACTTCTTCTAAAGTCAACTTCGTATTCGATAAAAAAGCAGGTGTCGTTACTTCTTATAAAGTAGGCGGAACAGAATATTTCAACGAAGGTTTCGGTATCCAGCCGAACTTCTGGCGTGCACCTAACGATAACGACTACGGAAGCGGTGACCCGAAACGTTTGGAAATATGGGAACTATCCAGCCGCAACTTCAACGTGACGAATGCTTCTGCCGAGATCGTCGACGGTAATGCGATCGTAAACGTCGATTATAAATTACCGGCCGGCAACCAGTTCCTGATCACTTACAAGATCTATCCTGACGGTGTTATGAATGTAGCTACTCATTTCACTCCGGCTCATCTGGATGGCGTGAAGATCGGTATTTCCGAAGCAACTGCCACGGCAACATTCTCCCCGGGTCGTGATAAGGTAAGCGGTCGCGACAAGATGGTCGTTCCCCGTATCGGTGTTCGTTTCCGTCTGCCGGTTACGATGGATCAGCTGGAATACTTCGGACGCGGTCCGCTGGAAAATTATTGGGACCGTAAAGCCGGTTACATGATCGGACAGTATAAGAGTACGGCTGAAGAGCAGTATTTCCCCTATGTTCGTCCGCAGGAAAACGGTCATCATTGCGATACCCGCTGGATCACTTTAGGCGGCAAAGGCAAGAACTTGTTGATCGTTGCCGACGATGAAATGGAATTTAATGCGATGCGTAATTCCGTGGAAGATTTTGATGCCGGAAAGACTACCAACCGTCCGTACCAGTGGAACAACTTCACACAGGAAGAGATCGACAACCGTCCGAACCTCGGCCCGTACGACAAACCTCGCCAGACACACATCAACGATATTACTCCGCGTAACTTCGTAGAAGTATGTGTCGACCTGAAACAACAGGGATTAGCCGGTTACGACAGCTGGTATTCTCGTCCGGAACCTGAATACACTTTACCTGCCGACCAGGAATACAAGTGGGGCTTCACTTTAATCCCGGCTTCAAATGCGAACAGTGCACAAAAGAAAGCAGGTTATAGCTACAAATAAATAAGTGTCAATATAAACAGGAAAGCGGTCTCCGATTAATGGGGCCGCTTTTTTATTTGTCGTATCTACAATGTAAAGCCAAACCTCATCTGTGAATAAACGGGACACATCAACACAACAAAAGTTTTTCAAAATAATTTCTTCATTCCTTCATCTATTGCTTAATCGATTGATTACCGATATATTACAATGAATGATTTTGGGACAGCATGAAGGTTATGATCTTTCTTTTGGAAAAACACTTCATATTTCTGCTTAAAGTCAGTACTATTCCGGTTGAATCTGTTCGGCAAAGAGTAGCATCTAAATAACAAACAACAAGTAAAGAACTAATTACTTATTATTCCGAAAGTTACTAACTTTCTATTGTTTGTCATCTGTCGAACGCTTATTCGACAGCAGTCAAACAAGCGTTTGCCAACTGTCAAACAAGCGTCCGACAAATGGGAAACAGAAAAAAAGATATAATAACGGACCTAAGAGATTACCGGATATATGCTAGAATACTATAAGTTTACAGACAATCCTTCGAAAGAAACCTACTCCTTTTACAGCATCGAATAATATCATCTATGAATAAAAAAAATCAAAAATAAAGGAAGTATCCTTCATCTTAATTAAATACCTTCATCTATAAAGATTAACAATCAGCAAATTACGTAGCAGATGAAGGAATGAAGGATTTATTGTGAAAAACTTTTGTTGATATGTTTAAGATCACATCATGAAACTATATAAAGCCAGCCGTATATCCGAATAACGGAATATATACCCGGCAGAAAGTAGCCGGGCAGGATAAGCCTGCTGTCCTTTGGTGACCACCTCCGCACCTTCCCCATATACATATTGGAAAACTTTCCGGGGAATAGTCAACCATGCCGGACGATGCATCACCTCGGCAGTAACTTTTGTAAAAGCCCGGTTTGTCAAAGGTTGGGGAGCAACGAGATTCACGATTCCCGACAAGTCCTTATGATCGATAATAAACTGAATGGCATGCAAAACATCTTCTATATGTATCCAGGAGAACCCTTGTTTTCCGGAAGCAATCTTTCCGCCGACAAAGAAACGGAACGGCAACAACATCTTAGGCAACGCGCCTCCGTCTTTTGCCAGG
Source organism: Parabacteroides sp. AF18-52 (assembly GCF_003479145.1). Classification (NCBI taxonomy): domain Bacteria; kingdom Pseudomonadati; phylum Bacteroidota; class Bacteroidia; order Bacteroidales; family Tannerellaceae; genus Parabacteroides; species Parabacteroides sp. AF18-52. The sequence goes on along the minus strand of NZ_QUGR01000003.1, from coordinate 210,231 downwards.
ACAACCCCGAAACGTGCAATAACCAGCCGGATATCTCTCGACAGCTTCTGCGCCTCATCTTCCCAACGGATACAGACATCAGCCAGGAAACCCGTTCCTTCCGACGTACTGCTCTCCGAATAAATACCCTTATCCGGATAAATACCGACGGCAGAAGCAGAGATGAACACTTCCGGCTTCACCTCCATCCCATTGATGATCGAAACCAATCGCCGGGTCGTATGGATACGGCTGTTCAGTATTTTACGCTTGGCTTTCCGGGTCCAGCGCTGGTTGATAGTAGCTCCCGCCAGGTTGATTACGACATTGCATCCGGTCAGTGCCTGCCTCAGTTTCTCATCCGACCTCGAACGGAACATCGAATGTTTCAAAGGGACAACAACATTTCCTCCGGCAGATAAAAACTCTGTCAGATGCCGTCCTATAAAACCTGAATTACCGCTGATTGCAATTCTCATCTCCTTCTTCATCTATTTATTATTCAATAATAAAACAAGAAGGATTGATTGTTTGTTGTAACTAATTGGATGACAATTGTATTAAAGGTTGTAATTCTTGTTCAAAAATATCTTTACTGATGATACGGTAATGCGGAGAGTAAGTCTCTTCGAACACTTTACTGTGATGACCGACATATTCACCCCGGTTCAAACGGTCGTCGATCTCTTTCCTATCACTTTCATAGTCCGGTAAGGTAAGCTCCATCGAACGGATAATTGCTTCAATCCGGTTCCATTCTTTTTGCCATTCGGCAACGGTCACAGGCCGGATTCCGTTCACACTACGGATAAATGCATCAAAAAAGGTCTGGTAAGGAATTTGCCCGTTCTTTATGACGGACAGGTTTACCCGGTAGAAGTTGCCTTCCCAACCGGTCGACTCTGCCAGTTCACCTTCTGTTTCCGTATAAGAAGCCATTTCACGGCGCAAATAATTTCCGGCAGCAGTCGTATCGCTGATAATATGTCCGGGACCGAACTTATCCTGAAAGAAATTCTTATACAGATCTTTCAGCGTCGATTTCGGATAAGCCTGCATCTGCCGTTCGACAGCCGTACGGACGGCTTTATCAAAATCAACCTTCTCCGCAGCGGAAACCCACAGGCAGAGAAGGCAGAAAAAGGATATAAGCAGATTTCGTTTCATGCTTATTTGATTACATCTTTTAAAGTATTATGCAATTCTTCACCTGTGATATTCTTGGCAATGATCACACCGTCAGGATCCAGCAAAACATTAGCCGGAATGCCACGGACACCATACAAGGCCGGTATTTCCGAATCCCAGTATTTCAGGTCGGATACATGTGTCCAGGTCAGGTTATCATCAGCGATGGCCTTCAGCCATTTATCTTTATTATTATCCAGGGAAATACCGATGATCGTGAAGTTCTTATCCTTGTAATCCTGGAATGCTTTCACGACATTCGGATTCTCGCGACGGCAAGGAGGACACCAGGATGCCCAGAAGTCCAACAAAACATATTTACCACGGAAGTCGGACAAGGAAACAGCTACTCCAGCCGTATCCGGTAAAGAGAACTCAGGTGCCGTCTTACCGATCTGTACGTTTTCCAATTGACCGATGATGCCATCCAGATCCTTCACATAAGGACAGTTAGCCAAAGCCGGAGAGATTTTGGAACGAGTAGCCTTCAACTGATCCAGCGGTAGCTGATACGTAAAGTAACGGTACAGATAGAAAACTGCAGCCGGAGAGTCAGGATATTTGCTGATCAGGCTATCGATATCGAACCCGTTCTCAAAGACCTTGCTCTGGTTCTCCTGGAAAATCACATTAACAGGAGAATTCTGAACGATAATTGTCTCACCGTCATTACCGATCGTTACATCCATAGTAGTGTTCTCAACAAAAAGTTGTACCGGATAATTCATATCCTCGGTAGCCAGACCATACAACAGAGGCTGGTCTACTTCACCCTTGAAGGTGAATTTACCATCCTTAATCTCGGCTGTATCCACATCAAAGAACATTTTATTACGGAAGGATTTCAGATAGATCTTGCCATCAGGCATATTCTCCACTACTCCGTTTATTACATAACCTTTGGGCGTTTCCTGACAGCTTGCCAACAGGAACAACGCCATAACCATCATTACAAATTGTTTCATTTTTGCTTTGTTTATTGTTTAGTATCGGGATGATGATATCTTCCTTTCTTCAGGGTAATCTTACCATATTCGATGGCACGAACCGGACAGCGATGGATACAAGCGACACATTGTACACAGGTATCAGACCAGACAGGTCTCCCGCCGGTCAGCGTGATCGTTCCGGTCGGACAAACCCGCTCACACAGGCCGCATGAGATACAGTCATCCGTCACCCGAAAAGAATTCTTCCCTATGGCAAAGTTAGTAAAAAGAGGATATATCCAGTAGCTTTTCAGTCCCGGCAGGCTTCCTTTCTTGTATAAATTAACGTTTTTACCTTCCCGAATAGCGGCAACAATAGTATCGACAGCCGAAGGGGCGTCTTTCAGTTTCTCTTGTTCCACCTCTTTGCTATCGACATCGAAACCCGGTAACAGGATATAATTGTTCGGCATAATGACTGAGTAACTATCGGTCAGTATAAGACCTTTCTTTTTCATAACTTTCCGCATTATATCATCCGTATAGCCACATTCGTCGCCACAGGTTGAGATAGAATAAACCGGTTGTTTATCGTATCCGGTCAGCTTCAAACCAGAGATAAAGCGAATTACAGGAACAGCTGGTCCCCAGGAATGCACCGGGTAAACGAACAGCACTTTCTCGTCTTCCCTGAGCGGACAGACAAATTCCTTTTTACCTGTTTTTAACTCCTCTGCTATCGAAACAACAGGCTCTCCCAAAGCGATGCCCAAAGCATTCGCAACCCAACGGGAGTTCCCGGTTCCTGAAAAGTAAAATATCATACGTGTATTTCTTATTTGGTCACAAATGTAAATATAATTCAGAATTAATGCCTTATCTTTGTCAGATAAGAAAACCTAAAGCAAGCAATTATGAATACAACGGAATTAAATTTACGGAAACAATGTTTCACCGAGTTCATCCTCTCGATGAGTGAAGAGGAGTTTACAGAGTTGGAGAATTACGCAAAAGCTTTACAGCAAAGAAAGGTTGCATCTAAAAGTAAACCGTATCCTTGGGCACCGACTCTTGATGAAATGAGATCGGTTGTTGCTGAATCTGAAGAGAACTACCGCCACGGGAAGTTTATCGAAGAAGAGGATATGGATAACTACTTGGATTCGCTTAAATGAAAAAGCTTAGATGGGACCCTATCGCCAAAGAACAAATCACAGAAATATTCAACTTTTATAAGACGCGATACGGAGTACGTACTGCCAAAAAAATTTCTGATGCAATCAGACTAAGCAGTAAAAGACTGAAAGAACAACCCCTGTTAGGATTTAAGGAACCTTTATTACTTACTAATCCTCATGGATATCGTTCGCTTATTGAAGGTAATTATAAAATCGTATATTGCCTGGAAAAGGATAATTATATCAGAATTGCTGCCATATTCGATTGCAGACAAAATCCGGATAAACTGTCCCAAGCCTTATAGATAGAAGCACAGTAAACATCCTTTATACAGATTATTTACTGTGCTTTTCCTATTACATCTCCACATCCCAAACCCCGGCACTCTTCTCTAACTCCACAAGCGCTGTACAATAATTGAACAAAGTCTCTATATATTGTGCCTGCACATCATCATAAGTCCGTTGGGCATCCAGGACCTCCAGCAGGGAGACTTCTCCCCGGTTATAGCTATAGATCTTGCCGTCGATCACTTCCTGGGCCGCATGAAGCATGCCATTCTCATAATGACTGACCTGCACCGTCAATGACTGATAACTGCGGTAAGCCTGCATCACTTCCGTCTGTACCTGTAATAAAGCCTGCTGATACTGCGTTTCCGCCTGCTGTTCACGGAAACGGGCTGCACGCACCGCCCCTTTATTAAAGTTGGAAAACTTCAGAGGAATGGCGATCCCCGCCGTCACCCCCGTAAAGGGAGGAGCCGGAGCTTCTTCATTATGTACCCGGGCATTCTTGCTTACAGCGATGGAAAGGTCTACATCCGTATTCCGTTCCCGCCGTGTCACTTTCAGGGCACGGGCAGCTACTTCCTTATTCTTCAGGGCAGCCACCAGATCGGCACGGTTGATGGAAGCAGTAGAGATCAGGTCGGCAAGCACAAAATCGCGGGATGACAGATGCAGCGAAGCCTCCGGAATATATAAGGTATCCCGGGCAACCGAACCGGTCAGCAGGTTCAGATTAGAGAAAGCGTTATGCAAATCTGTTTCCGCCTGCAATAATTCATTCTTCAGGATACCAGCCTCCAGACGGCTTTGCGTAGCATCGATCTCCATGATCTTCCCTAAAGTGAAACGAACACTGTCACTTTCCGCCAACTGGCGGATATTCTCATAAGCATTCTGCTTCACCTTATACAATTCATATTGTTTCAACGCCTCCAGATAAGAGACCGTAGCATCGGCACGCAGGTTGCGGAAGTAATCGGCAAGGAGCGCCTTTGTCAATTCACTTTCACTCCGGGCAAGGGCTATATTCGCTCCCCGTTTCCCGAAAGAAAACGTTTTGCTCAGTTCTACCTCTACTCCTTCTCCCATCTGCAAGCTTCCGTTCTCATTATTGAAATACGATACGGAAAGGTTCGGGTCGTTGAAGACTTTCGAAGCAACGACCTCCGCTTCGGAAACATCCATATTCAGACGTTCGGCTGCATACTCCAGGTTCCCTTCCGTTACCTTCTCCATATAATTGCGGTAAGAGAGGGGAACCATCTGCTGGGCACTCCCTGCCAAACTTCCGGCAAGCAGGCACATAGTAATATATTGTCGCATATCTTTTATTCTTTTTATCTGCAATTTCTAATTTATTTAAGCTGTCGGCTCTTCCGGATTAACAGCTCCCGCATCTTCATCTAAATAGTGCTTTTCCACCAGATAATACAAAGCAGGAAGTACATAAAGCGTAATAACGGTCGCAAACAGCAGCCCATAGACAATCACCGTTGCCAACGGACGCTGCACATCGGAACCGATCCCCGTACTCAAGGAAGCTGGCAACAATCCCAATACAGCTACCGTTGCCGTCATCAGGATCGGACGGAAACGGTGTTTCGCCCCGGTAATAATGGACTGCTTGAAACCCCGGTCGCGGCTACGCAGGTTATTGATATGGGAAATCATAATCACACCATTCTGAATCGCCACACCGATCAACGCAATAAAACCGACGGCAGAAGACACATTCAGCGTCATCCCCCGCACATTCAACGCCAACATACCGCCGAAAAGAGCCAAAGGAACCACGCACATCATCAAAGCTGCCTGACGGAACTTTCCACAGGCGGCAAACAACAGCAACAGCATGATACCTAAAGCCAGAGGCACGACTGCCGCCAGACGTTTATAGGCACGGTTCTGATTCTCGAACTGCCCTGCCCATTGCAGATGAACGGTATCATGATTATAGGATACCTCTTTATCGATCAGCCGGTTCGCCTTATTCAGAAACTCGGTCAGGTCAACGCCACGCAGGTTGATATGGATAGTCAGATGGCGTTTATTCATTTCACGGGAAATGGTACTGGCACCGGTTGTCATTTTCACCTCTGCCACCTGCGAAAGCGGTATCTTCGCTCCTGCCCCGTTAGTAAGCAACAGATTACCGATACTTTCGGGCGTATCACGACTGGCATCGTCGAAACGGCAGATCACGTCGTAACTTTTGCTTCCGACAAATATCTGTGAGATAGCCTTTCCTCCGATTGCCAGCTCGATCATATCGGCTACATCGGAAAAGTTCAGTCCGTATTGCGCGATACGGTCACGGTCGGCGACTATTTGCAACTGAGGTAACGGCGGTTCCTGATCGATAGCAACGTCGGCAGCTCCGGGAATCGCACGCAGTACATTTACCACTTTGTCGGCTATATGGCGGGTATCGGTGATATCATCGCCATAGACTTTGATTGCCAGGTCGCTATGGGCACCGGCTATCTGGTCCATTACCATATCGATGATCGGTTGCGAGAAGCTGACGGTATAGCCGGGCATGGTCGACAACGTCTCCGACATTTCCTCGATCAGGTCTGCCTTTGTCTTGCCGAACTTCCAGGTGTCGTAGGGTTTCAGACCTACTCCGCATTCGATATGGGAAAGAGAGAAAGCCTCTGCTCCCTCATCATCACGACCTACCTGAGTCATTACATAAGAGACTTCATCAAACTGTTTCACCGCTTTACGCAACTCCGCTCCCATCTCTTTCGACTTCTCGATCGAAATACCCGGAGGTAACTGCACCTGAATCCAGATAGCTCCTTCGTCAAGCGGCGGCAGGAAGTCTTTTCCAACCGTATAACTCAAGACACCGGCAGCTACCAATATAACCAATAACGGCAGTAATACCCGCTTAGGTTTATCCAGCAAAGCAACGATCTGTCTGTGATAGATCTCTCCCAACTTCTCCAGCCAGCGGTTATGATATATCTTACGCGGTTTGCGATAAGCATAAAAAGCCAGTCCCGGTATCAGGAACAAAGCGACAGCCAGAGCACCCAACAAAGCATATCCTACGGTGTAAGCCATCGGCGTAAACAGTTTCTTTTCAATATGTTCGAAAGCAAACAGGGGTAAATAAGCCGTTATGATAATTAATGTAGAGAAAAAGATCGGACGGGCAACTTCTGTCGTACGGCGCAGGATGGAATCTTCAGTCAGTATCTCGTCCGGATGCCGTTCGCGCTTCTTCAGGATAGTTTCCATCATCACGATCGCTCCGTCCACCAAAATACCGAAATCGATAGCACCCAACGAAAGCAGGTTGGCAGGAATATCCGTCAGGTGCATCAGGATAAAGGCGATCAACAAGGATAACGGAATGGTAAGTGCTACCAATAAAGCGCCACGCCAATTCCCTAAAAACAGGATCAGAACCAACACCACCAGCACCATTCCCTCGAACAGTGTGTGGGATACGGTATGCAAGGTCATATCAACCAAATTCGTACGATCCATAAAGACATGCAGGCGGGTTCCTTCAGGTAGGGTCTCATTATTCAGTTCGTCCACAGCCAGATGCACACCTTCCAGCACCTTAGACGGATTCTCGCCGCGAAGCATCTGAACAATACCTTCCACACCATCCGAATGATCACGCACACCATCGAAGAAACCCAGTACGCCCTTGCGTTCCAGATTCCCGTACTTCAATGTTCCCAGATCATTGAGATAGACAGGTATACCATTCTCGGTTTTGATAACAATACGCCCCAGGTCTGTTAGGTCTTTTACCAGACCGATACCACGGATCACGTAACTCAGGTCGCCCCGACTCAACATGCTGCCGCCGGCATTTACGTTATTCTTTTCGATCTTCTCGGTGATATCGCCCAATGTCACATTATATTGTTCCATCTTATGCGGATTCACTTCTATCTGATACTGTGTAGTAATACCGCCATAGTTACTGACATCGGCAACCCCTGTCACTTGTTTCAAACGGGGAATGATCACCCACTTATGCAGGTCGGTCAGCTCACGCAGATCCAGCCGGTCACTTTCCAGTACATACCGGAAAATCTCGCCGGTAGGTGAAGTCAACGGGTTCAATCCCGGAACCGCATCGTAAGGTAGTTCCACATCGACCAGACGTTCCTGCACACGCTGGCGTGCCCAGTAATCGTCGATACCGTCGTCGAACACCAGCACGACAGTAGACAGTCCGAAGGTATTCTTACTTCGCATCACATTCAGCCCTGGCATGCCGTTCATCGCCCTCTCGATAGGGATACTAATCTGTTGCTCGATCTCTTCGGCAGCCAGTCCGGGAACCTGTGTTACAACCTGTACGGTGGTATCGGCAATATCCGGATAGGCGTCAATCGCCAGGTTCGTCCACGAATAATATCCTACTACGGCAAGAAACAGGAATAACACGAACATCAAGCCCCGCCGATGTATCGCCATATAAATTATCTTTTTCATAGGATCTACCGGGCATCAAGTAAATAAAAAGCTCCCGTACTTACAATCGAATCTCCGGGTGTCAGTCCGGAAAGGATCACCGTCTTGCCGTCTTCCGTAACAGAAGTAGAAACTTTCTGCTTCCGGTAACAATTATTGCCCATCGCAAGCAAGACATAAGCACTCTCCTCTTCCTGCAGAATAGCCGAAGTCGGGATACGGATTACCTCCGTACTGCGGTCGCACAATTTGACCGTCCCATACATAGCCGGTTTCATCAGACGCGAACTGTTATCACATTCGATCAAAACCTCTACCGAACGGGTGTCTTCGTCCAGCATTTCACTGACATGATAGATCTTTCCTGAAAACGGCTGGTCAGGCATAGCCAGCAAACGGACTTCAACACTGTCGAGTGCCTGTATCATCCCCATATCCTTTTCTTTCACATGGGCAGCGACCCATACTTTACTCAGGTTAGCGATCACCGCCACCGGTTCGGCATCTTCCTTGATATACTGGCCGATCACGATACGGTCGGTCACGATCTCGCCTGCTATCGGTGAACGAACGATCAGAGGTTGTCCCAGCACCAGTTCGTCCGGCTCTATCTGGAATACCTTCAGGGCGGCTACCGCATTCTCATAATCTTTCTTCTTCAGTTCGTAATTGACTTCCGCCTCTTCCAATTCTTTCTGTACGCCGACTTTGTTCTGCAACAGGTCCTTTTCACGTTTCAGGCTTTTCAGAGCCAGTTCCATCTCTTGCTTGGCCTGGTAATATGCCTTCCCTGTTTCAAAGAAATCCGGCGAACTTATCTCAAAAACCGGACTTCCGGGTATTACCTTCTGTCCCAGGCGTACGAATGATTTGGATATACGTCCGGCAAAAGGAGAAGCGATCTCCGCATAATTGGACGGAATAGCCTTCACGACACCGGAAGTGGTAAATTCCAGGCGGTAAGATTCTTTCTTTACAACATCGGTTTTCAACCGGGATAAGATAGGTGATTTATCCCCTATTTGTATCGTGTCGCCATGCAAAGTTACAGCAATAGCAACCTCATCGTCCTGTTTATTATGGTTACAGGAACATAATACCATTGCCGGAAGCAATAGTAATAGTAATTGTTTCATATTGATTTTCTTGTATTAAATAATTCTGTTTTTCGTTACTGGTAAATTATTTAATACAGAAAGGAGGGGCACGAAGATTGATGTTACGTACAAGACGTACAGGGGTTATATACTTGTGTTGTTGAATAAACACGGCAAGAAGTACCCAAGCTGTTGCCAATGCAAAACACAAGGCAGCGGCTTCCAACATAATATCATCCAATTCCTGGATCGTATTGAAAGCAGTCGAGCTATGTGTATGATGAGGCAAACCGTCCGCTCCCGGCAGGAAGGGATGGGAATGGGTAATAGAATAGGTCGGGAAATAATGGGTATGGGTAAACGCAGTACCACCTACATAGTAACTCATAAAGAGTACTACCAGCAGATATTTCGCTATAGCCATACAGATTGATTTCACACGCTCCCGATTTGGTTACAAAGGTATCTATTTATTTTGGTAATACTTTTACAAATGTGTAACGATTCTGTTATTATTTCCCGTATTTCATTTGGTACACGTTGATTTTATCCATTAATTTGTAATACTTAAAACAAACACTGATATGAAAAGGACTATACTTCTCTTTGCGACCATGGCCTGTATGACCATATCATCTCTTCCGGCACAGGATGCCACCGTAAACAAAATCATAGAAACCGCACGAACGGACAACCGGGTCATGAACCATCTGGATATTCTGACCAACCGTTTCGGCGGACGCCCGATCGGCTCCGATGCGTACGACAACGCCACCGAATGGGTAGCCTCCAAGTTCAAAGAATGGGGACTGGAAGTTGAACTGCAGGAAGCTGGCACGCTGCCGATAGGCTTCAACCGCGGACCGTGGTTCGGCAAGCTACTCGGCGAGAACGGCATGGATCTACACTTTGTTACCCCCTCCTACACCTCCGGCACAAAAGGTCTCCAACGGGGACACGTCTTGATGGAACCTCTTACACAAGCTGAGTTCGACCGGATGAAAGGCCAGTTGAAAGGTGCCTGGGTATTGGTAAACGGTAAAAGTAACGGCTGGCCTATCAACACCTCGGAAGTAGCCGACTATCAGCGTGCCGGTACCATTGCAGAAAACAACACAATTGCTCAAAAGAACCAGGAGATTATGAGAGATAATTGGGAAAATAAAAAGAACACCTCATTGCTACCTCTCAACGAAGAAGAGCCCGCTCTTTTCTACAAAGAGATGTGCGAAGCTGGTGTCTTAGGCTTTATCCAATCGGCCCCTGTTCCACTCCGTGCACTTTATGATAAGAACGTCGTATTCGATCAGGAAATGACAATAGAAAAACTCCCGACAGTTCCCGATATTAAGCTGGATGAACATCAATATGCCACCATTAAACAGATGGTAAAAGAACGCCGTTCTTTCATGCTCGAATTCGATATACGTAACCATTTCCGTCTGGGACCGGTAAAATATTACAATGTAATAGGTTCCATCAAAGGAAGCAAATATCCCGGAGAATATGTTATGTTAAGCGGCCACCTCGACTCTTTTGATGTGGGAACAGGTGGTGTGGATGACGGTTCGGGCGTTACCCCTGTTATGGAAGCAGCCCGCTTGATCGCAACATCCGGAGCCAAACCCAAACGTACCATGCTATTCTGTGCCTTTGCCGGTGAAGAATTTGGTCTGCTGGGTGCTACAGCCTGGGTGAAAGGGAATCCGAAGAAACTGGAAAAAATATCGAATCTCTTCAACCGTGATGGAGGCCCTACTCCTCCGGTAGGAATCAGTGTACCCAAGGCTATGTATGATGATTTTGTAAAGATATGCGAACCTATCCAAAAGATCAATCCGGAATATCCGTTCGAAATCAAAGAAGCAGCTCCTCGCAAACAACCGAAAACACCGGGTGGTACGGATGCTTCAGTCTTCGCTATCGAAGGTGTTCCGACCATAGGCTTTATGGAAAAGGATATAAAAGGGTACAACTTCAGCTACGATGAAATATGGCATACGGAACGTGACTTATACACTAAGAGCATTCCTGAATACCAGGAACATGCAGCGACTGTTATGGCTATCGTCGGACTGGGAGTAGCTAACCTCGACCATCAATTGTCACGCGAAGGATTATATATTAAAGAAGAATAAAAGAAAATCAAGCAACCCTGTTAAACAAGTAAGGCAGACGCCCCTGGGCATCTGCCTTATCTCTTTTACGGTTATAAACCTTTTTCGATACATGCACCCGGTTATGACTGACCGGACGTCCGTGATTCTCCAGTTCCGCTTCGCGGCTTCCTTTACGGTTCGCCTTGATGTACTCGTCCAGCGGAGAGACTTTCTTTTTCTTCTTCATAGCTGTATTCTTTTACGGCTACAAAGATACAATTATTTTTCCGGATATTGTCTCTTCGGATTTTTAGGGAACCATCCTTTCAATACACGCTCCTCTTGTTCGAACACTTCCTTGATCGTCCAGAACGAAGAGAAAGCAAATACCCCGCAGATAGCAGATACAAAAACACTTTCGATCAATAAGGAAGCAACCGTTCCGGCAATTCCTAAAAGAAGGAATATCCACCAGCATTTGGTTCCCCAATAGTATTCCGCTTTAACAACTATCGGATGAAATAATCCGATTATCAGAAAAGTAACGATCCCAATCAGTAGCCCGTCAAAATTTATCATCTCCATATTTGTATTGTTTAATATAAAACAGACAGGTCGGTTTGTCTGTTTAGACAAAGATACAAAAATTAAATACTCGTCCTGATAAATTGTATTTATCGGACAATAATTAAAACAAAAAAGGCACTCCCGGAAAGGAATGCCTTTTTGCATATATTGCTATACAATAAAATCTTATTGAGCCTGGGCAGGAGCTTCTGCCGGAGTTTCTTCTTCAGCCGGAGCATTAGCCGATGGCTGTGCTGTTCCGAAATTAGGAGCTACCGTATTCGGGTCGATTGTAACAGCTTCATTTACCTGTTTTTTGATTTCAGATTGCGTAGTAGTTGTTGCTCTGGGAATAAATGCTGTAATAACGATACTACATACAATAACAAAACCTGCCAGGCCCCATGTTGCTTTTTCCAAAAAGTCTGTGGTTTTACGTACACCCATAATTTGGTTAGATGAAGAGAATCCCGAAGCCAGACCTCCCCCCTTTGAGTTCTGGATCAATACTATCAGGATCAGAAGTATTGAAGCGATCAGGATTAGAATAGAAATAAATACGTACATTTTAGTTTTATTTTTTAGTGTTAATAATCAATTTTTCCAAAAATCTAATTTGGTCTGCAAAGTAAGCATTTTTTTCTGGATAATTCAAATATAAGTTTTTAATAATTTGCAATGCCTTCTCATACCGTTTCTGTTTAACATAAATATGGGCTAAAGTCTCGGTAAAATAAGAATCATCGTCCAACGAACGAGGTTGCTCACTCTCCTCTTCTTTCAACGGAGTCAGGGAAGAGAGATCATCCGACTGCAGAGTTAGTGACAAACCGCTACCCGGTGCTCGTTGTTCGTCGTTTTTAATGAAAGAATCGATCAGATCATGATGCTGAAGTCTGGCAGTCGGCTCCTCTTCCACCGGTGTCTCATCTTTGGATAACGACCAATAAATATAATCCGACGATACGGATGGTTGAAACAATAAACTCTCATCTGCCGGTTGTTGTTCCCCCTCGCTCTCACGATCAGCCAGAAAGGCTTCTATTAAAGAGAAAGAATCCGCAGCGGAAGTCTCTTCCTTATCCGATGCTGTTCTAAACGCCATGCCATAACGTTCTCCTTCGATCAATGTAAATAATTTTCTTCTATCCGGTATATAAACTGCCATCCTTTTCAATTCTGCGGCAAAACGTATATCGTTCAATACAGCCAGATTCTTCAGGTAAAGCATCCGGGCTATATGAAAATAGGGATATTCATCCACTATCTGACGCAACGGGGAAAGTGTCTCCTTCGTCAACAGAGAGGGATCTTCTATCAATAGATATAAGTCTGCAGCTTTCATAATTTTACCAATTGGCTACGGTTGCATTATAAATCTGATCCGTCAACTCATCGACAATCTCCGTACATAACTCAGCCTGTACATCCTGCAACATCCGGGTCGCATCGAACTCGCGATAAGCCGAAAAGCTCTGTTCGAAATCTTCCTCCGGATTTGTCCGGTTAGAATATCGGACACGCACAGTGATCGTCAACTTCGTCTGGGATGACCAGGCATCTTCCTTGACAGCCATCGGAGTCAGTTCATAACCGGTAATTTCACCTTCCAGATCCAGATCACCATTGTTATTGACCATCTGAAGGCGGGTCTGACGGATATAAATATCCTTCAACGCTTCGGTAAACTCCTGCGATAACGGAGGATACACCAAAGGAGCCTGGTTCGGGAAATCCTTGACAGTAATTGTTTTTACTTTCGTATAGTCAATCGAAGCTCCGTTGAACTTATAGGAAATAGAACAAGCCGTTACTATTACCCCTATCATCAGACAGAGCCAGATCACATTCTTTTTCAACATATTATTCCAAATTATATTCTTTAATCTTTCTGTAAAGAGTACGTTCTGATATTTTCAGGTCGGCCGCCGCATTCTTCCGGCGTCCGTTATGTTTCTCCAACGCCTTACGGATCATATCTTTCTCAACATCTTCCAACGAAAGTGTCTCTTCTTCCTCTACCGCTTCCGCTTCCTGGATCGGTGCCGAATGTACCGGATGGATCGGATGTGCATAAGTAGTCTCGTCGGCTACCGGCATAGGCATTTTTCCTCCCATGATATCGTGAACCAACTTTTTCAGTTCATTGACATCATTCTTCATATCGAAAAGTACCTGGTAAAGTATCTCGCGTTCACTGTTGAAAAACTTCTGGTCACTCTCCTGTTTCTTGACCAGTACCGGATATTTTTCCACATTCAGATCCGGAAGATACAAACGCAGCACGCTGGCTGTAATATCACGGTTTTCCTCGATCACAGAAATACGTTCCGTTATATTCTTCAACTCGCGAACGTTTCCCGGCCAGCGGTAAGAGGTCAGCAACTGGCGTGCCTCGTCATCCAACCGGATCGGCGGCATTCGATATTTCTCGGCACAGTCTCCTGCGAATTTACGGAACAGCAGGATGATATCCTCCGGACGTTCGCGCAGCGGCGGTATCTGGATAGGTACCGTATTCAAACGATAATACAGATCTTCACGGAATTTCCCGTCTGCCACAGCCTGCACCAGGTTCACATTAGTTGCAGCGACAATCCTCACATTGGTTTTCAGCACTTTCGAAGAACCGACCTTAATAAATTCGCCGGTCTCGAGAACACGCAACAAACGGGCTTGCGTCGGAGTAGGCAGTTCCCCTACTTCATCCAGAAAAATAGTTCCTCCGTCGGCTACTTCAAAATAACCCTTCCGGTCTGCCAACGCTCCGGTAAAAGATCCTTTTTCATGTCCGAACAATTCGGAGTCTATGGTACCTTCCGGAATAGCCCCACAGTTCACGGCTATATACTGACCATGTTTACGCGGACTATTCTGATGTATGATCTGAGGAAAAGTTTCTTTACCGACACCACTTTCTCCCGTAATAAGCACAGACAAATCAGTCGGAGCCACCTGGAGAGCGACATCGATTGCCCTATTCAGGCCAGGGCTATTTCCTATAATTCCAAAACGCTGTTTTATTTGCTGGACGTCAACCTTAATCATCATATCTATTGAATATCTGTAATTATTTCAGTTTGTCTGCCAAAATTACAAATCTTAATTCAAATTCCAGCTATCAAGAGTGGATTCTATCAGCGGATTCTTATTTTTTAGCACCATAAGTACGGTTGAATAGAAATTCAGCCAGTGCCGTATCATCCGTAAAATTCTTTATTTCGTCAGGCGAAATAGGTTCACCTACATACACATCAACTGTTTTCCCCCGTTTGTTAAAAGCCTCGGCAGGAATACGCAGAGTACGTATCTTCCAACTGATACTACCCAACCAGTAAAAGAATCGGGAATTTAAAAAATCAAAATAAACGGGATATATCGGAACATTAGCTTTGCGGATCAGACGGATCACGCTGTGTGTCCAGGGAAGATCATGGATTCCCTTGTCTTCCTTATTATAAAAAGAAATCGCCCCAGCCGGAAAGAACCCCATCGGATGCCCTTCTTTCAGGCGTTGCAAAGAATAGCGTACGCCATTTATATTGGCCGGGTTCGGACCATTGCCGGTAGAATCGGGCAGGACTGAAACAAAATTATCCTTCATGGCACCGATCTTTACCAGGATCTCGTTCACCATAACTTTAAAGTCCGGACGACGGGCTGCCATGATATCGATCAGTATAATACCATCGACCGAACCTATCGGATGATTCGATATTGTTATAAATGCCCCTTCTGGCAAATGATCCAATATTTCCGCATTATGCAATTTATACTTGATATCGATCAGGGGGTCATTCAGTAATGCAGTAGTAAACGCTGATCCACGCAAATGGCAGTTATTGGCATGTACCTTATTTACCTTGTCAACACTTAACCATTTAATCAGTAATTTGCCAAGGAAGGTGCCTATACGGCTTCTGAAGAACGGGGCAGCTTCCTGCAAATCATTAATGTCTACTACGCTCTTTTTCATATTCTATTTATTCAATAAACGATGCGCACATTTTTTCGTGTTTGCGCATCGACATGAGCAATACAAAATTCAATACGATTATTTCATACAGGAAATAAACCCAGACCTCACCTACCAACACAACGATAAACATAACGATCGTACGTCCGTTAAATGTCAGCAGATCTATATAACGCATTAAGTCACGACTTTGTTTACGAAAAGCAACCCGTACATTTTCCGGAATATCATCCCCGTATTTGGCATGAAGACTCTGTAACATACGCTGCAAAGAAGGAGTGGCTTTCACCTGAAGTAGAGTATATCCCCTGTAAAGAAAATAAAATGTTTTATTGATACCCAGTTTCATCTCTTTATGACGGGCTATCACCTGCTCCAGAGACTGGAATTCTGCCCCCTTATCCTTACTGATGAAATAAAGGTGTAATGTTTTATAATAATCGGTTATATTCGCCTGTACCAGATGGGATAAGCCGGAAATAACGGCTAAAGCGAAAAACCAGTAAGTACCATATTCGTGAGATAAACGGAGAGCAAAACCGACATAGATAGAAGCAAACCAGATATCACCGGCAAATCCGTCAAGTATTCGCCCGATAGCAGACTTAATGCCGGTCAGACGTGCCAGTTGACCGTCTACGCAGTCGAGTATATTAGCAAAAATCAATAATAAAATACCACAGATATTATAAACCAGATTATCATGATAAAACATGAAACCGACGGCCGCTCCTACAAATATGGAAATGACCGTCACCATATTCGGGGTAATACCCGTGCCACGCAACATACGAGCGATACGGAAACCGATCGGACGATAAAACGCCCGGTCAACCACATTTTCTGTTTCTATCGATTTCAGTGATGCTTCGTATTCTTTATCCAAATTACTCATCGATCTATTATTTATACGAATATCCGCCGTCTACAACGACCACTTCGCCATTAAAATAACTATTTTCTATTAACATCTTATACACTTCGGCCAACTCTTCCGGATCACAAAAACGTCCTAAAGCAACCTTGTTCTCTATATTCCTCCGTATCTCGGCCGGTTTAGTCTTCTGCCATTCGGTATCGACAAACCCGGGAGCAACTGCGTTCACACGCAACTCATAAGGTGTCAGGAATTTGACCATATTCTTTACCAAAGCATGCACAGCACTTTTGGTTACCCCGTAAGCCAGAGAAACCGAATGCGGCTGAATACCCATCAAAGAACCGGTAAAGACCACACTGCCCCCTTTATTGATCAATTGAACAATACGTTGTAATAAGAATACAGGGAAATGTACATTCGCAAAAAAGACCCGTTCCCAATCTGCAAGCGACAAGTCTTCAAATGAATCGCGACAAGTCAGTCCTGCATTAAAGACAACAGCATCCAACAGCAAATTATTCTCCCGCAAATAAGCATCTATTTTATCAATGGATTCTTTCTTTGTTATATCAGCCTGTAGTACAGACACATTGATCCCGAATTGCTGCCGCAAACAGTCTTGTGTTTGTTCGGCTTTTTCCGGATCAGAGGCATAAGTAAGCACAAGGTCATACCCGGCTTTTCCCAGACAGAAAGCCACCGCTTTACCTATACCCTTCGTACCACCGGTAATTAAAGCACACTTTTCCATGAGTTCTTTTTATTCTTCCCCTTTTCCCTTTACAGTAGCAGGTTTAGCATGTCGTTGATATTTCAGGTTCTCTTCGTAGGAATCATGAATCGTTTTCTTCAAATTAGATGAAGATACGCCGGTTCCATATGGGAAATAGAAAACCTGTACACCTAAATCTTTCAGATAATCGTATTTGCCGAACCAGTCGTCACCAACCACGAAAGCATCGATATTCAATTTCTTTACAATTTCTGTATGATCCAACGTATGCTGCGGTATGACAATATCCGGAGTTTTCAACGCTTCAATGATTTGAAGACGTTCATTGAACGGGATAATGGGATTCGCTTTATAGGAAGAAACCAGTTCGTCCGTGCTTACTCCTACGATAAGGATATCAGCCAGACTACGAGCATAATTGATCATCCGGAGATGATTATAATGAAACATATCGAATGTTCCGGAAGTATATACGATCGTTTTATCTTTAAACATAATTCATGTTGCAATTTTGAACCACAAACTTACGCAAACTTTTCCTATCAAAAAAAGATTGAAGTCAAAAAGCGCAATATAGACCAGATTATTATAAAATACAACAGGTATAAAGAGCCAGCTTTTATAACAAATATCCCCCGGAAAACAGTTTTCCGGGGGATATTTATTCATTACTTATTGAGGAGAAACCTCTGTATCGTCATCTTTGGTAAGATCCAGCTTTTCATTATCGCCGCCCTTATCAAAATACTGTTTACGGAGTGGATTAGCCGTCGCTTCACGATAGATAGACCGGTTGCGGTAAATATCCAGAGCTGTATATAAAGCCTGACGGAACGATTCTTCGGAAGCGAGATTCTGTCCGGCAATATCATAGGCGGTACCATGTGCCGGAGAAGTCCGCACGATCGACAAACCTGCCGTATAATTAACACCGTCATCCATCGCCAGCGTTTTGAACGGCGCCAGTCCCTGATCATGGTACATTGCCAGTACACCATCAAATTTATCATACATCTGGGAACCGAAAAATCCGTCTGCCGCATACGGTCCAAAAGACATCACACCTCTTTTTTCTGCTTCTTCCATAGCGGGTATGATGATCGTTTCTTCTTCTTTACCCAACAAGCCGTCATCCCCGGCATGCGGATTCAAAGAAAGTACGGCAATACGAGGCTTCACGATACCGAAATCCTGTTTGAGCGATTGATTGAATATACGTAACTTCGACACAATATCCTCCACAGTTATTTTGGAAGGAACCTCGGAAAGAGGTATATGCCCAGTTACCAAAGCGACACGCAGACCGTCCTTCATCAGGATCATCAAAGCTTTCCGCCCTACTCCGCCAAAACGTTCTTCCAGATATTCGGTATGTCCCGGAAAATGGAACTGTTCGTTCTGGATATTATGTTTATTGATAGGGGCCGTCAGCAATACATCCACCACCCCTCTTTTCAGATCGGTAACGGCAGCCTCTAAAGCCAGGAATGCAGCTTCTCCGGCGATCGATGTCGATTGCGATAATTCCACTTTTGTTTCATCATCCACACAGTTAATGATATTCACCCGGTTAATACCGGCATCTTCGGCCTGAGAGATGATATTCATATTCACAGGAGGCAACTCCAACGCTTTCCGGTGATAAGCTGCGATCTTCGATGATCCGTATATGATCGGAGTACAAAGTTCTGCAACCCTGGCATCTGAGAATGTTTTCAAGATCACCTCATATCCGATGCCATTTATATCTCCGTGGGTAATGCCCACCTTAATCAATCGTTCTTCCATGTATTATGTTTGTTTATTTCTTACTTTCCGGAATGTCCAGCTTCTCTTCTACCGATTTATCAAACTCACCCGGCAGACGAAGTGTATATAAAGCAGCTTCGATACGGCGGATAAAGTTACGTTTATCTGTTTCAGGAGCAAAGACAAAACCTTCGGCAACAACTACGCGGTTATTTTTTTCATCCAGACGGACATGACTGACAAACGGTCCTCCCATCATATCGCCAACCATCTTCCATAAACCACGTAATACGCCGCAATACTTTCCATTCACTGTGATCGGGGTGTATTCAACTCCGAACCGCGATTCCGTTGTCATGTAAGAATCCGGGAAAGCACCCGGCAAATTCGCTTTCAATACGGAGTCACGCTTCTCTACCAGATATTCGGCCGTAAATGTATTCGGATCCGTATAAGGGAAAGTATATACAATCAAATCCGTACGTCCGGTATTGGCATTATTGGATGCCCAGAAAAAGTCCGTAGTATCCCGGTAATAAGTCATGTTAGCCGGTGCATTCAACATCAGATCATAATGATCCTTCAGGTTATCCATAACTACCGAACTATAATCTTTCTCCAGCTGTGCTATAGCCCTGTTCATTTCAACCTTCACGAAGAAATCGACAAGCGCCCTCGGATGCGCCTGTGCATACTCTATTATCGCTTCCGGAGAAGGGGCATTCAGAGTGACAACTACCTGTCCTTTTGCCCAACGATCGTTCTCATA
This sequence comes from Parabacteroides sp. AF18-52, assembly GCF_003479145.1. Lineage (NCBI taxonomy): Bacteria > Pseudomonadati > Bacteroidota > Bacteroidia > Bacteroidales > Tannerellaceae > Parabacteroides > Parabacteroides sp. AF18-52. Next base: position 190,347 of record NZ_QUGR01000003.1, on the reverse strand, counting down.
GTTCAATGAGGTCTTCGTATAAATAGAAGGATCAATATTGACAATCAGAATATTGCGCACATAAGTCAATAACCCGTCAAATTGCGAAGGATCTACATAAGTTATTTTCAATGCTGGTTCAGACTGAGGAAGACCTGGGACATCAGATGTCAGCTCTTGTTTAATAGCCTTTCCCGAAGGGCCATCCCAGTTTGCTTTTTTCATTACTACAACAACCTCATAAGCGAGGCCAGTAGCCCGTTTTCCAACCGGACCAGAGCTACATGATCCCAGCAATACCAGGAACATATATAAGCTAATCAGTAAAGAAATCTTTTTCATACCCATTCGTTTTTATTACACAAATATAGTTCTTTTCCATTAAATGACTTGTCTTCTATCCATTTTGTTGCTTTTTTGCTGTCGACAGCATCCCGCAGGCAGCAAATATATCTTCTCCTCTTGAAGCCCGGATCGTACAAACGAGCCCTGCTTTATTCAAAGTATCACGAAAGATTTCCATTTTCGCTAAATCCGAACTTTCCAACGGGACATCAGGTATAGCGTGGAAACGAATCAGGTTAATCCTGCATTCCATTTCATTCAGTAAACAAATCAGAGCTTTAGCATGTTTCGGACTATCATTTAAATTTTTAAAAACTATATATTCAAAAGAAACACGGCGCTGATGAGTGAAGTCATATTGTTTGATCAGATCGATAACTTCCTGTGCCGGATATGCTTTTTCTACCGGCATCAAAGATAAACGCTCTTCATGGAAAGGAGAATGCAGACTGACAGCCAGATGGCAATCGCTCTCTTCCAGAAAACGTTTCAGTCCCTTCGCAACTCCGATAGTAGAAACAGTTATCCTCTTGGGACTCCAGCCATACCCATAGGGAGACGTGAGGATCTCAAGCACTTTGAACAGTTCGTCTACATTATCCAATGGTTCTCCCATTCCCATAAAGACCAGATTAGTCAGCGAATCCGACTCGGGAAGGGACTGGATCTGATTCAAAATCTGATTCGAGGTGAGATTGACTGTAAAACCCTGTTTACCCGTCATACAGAACAAGCAGTTCATCTTACAACCCACCTGTGAAGAAACACATAACGTAGCCCGGTCATCGGTCGGTATATAAACCGATTCGACAAAATTACCAGGACCTGCAGCAAATAAATATTTGATCGTACCATCCACCGATTTCATACAATCGACCGGAGGTACCGCTCCTATCTCGAAAGACTCTTCCAAAAGGCTTCGTTTGGCAATAGCAATATTACTCATTTCCGCAATGGACGTAATTTTCTTCTTATACAGCCAATCAGCCATCTGCTTTGCTGCATAACCGGGCAAGCCGACCTGTGCAGCGACCTCTTTCAGTTCGTTCAGCGTCATGCCTAACAATCGTCTTTTCTCTTGCATTGTATTTTGTTCTATAACGATTAATTCAGTTACAAAGATAAAAAAAGCTGCCGGACTTTTTTGAATAAGTCCGGCAGCTTTCCTTCAAAAGGATATACCTGATCCTTTTTATAGCTATTTATTTAGAAGAAACGGATACGGTTGTCTTCTACATCTGCCTTGTTAACCAATGACTGGATAGCCTGGAATCCGAAACGATAAGCATTTGAAGCATCCAAAGTCTTGATTTCTTCTGCTTCGTTGTATTCTTTAGCTTCCTTATTTCTGTCATATACTTTAAATACATATACTCCATTGTTTCCGGCAACCGGTTCGCTAACCTGACCCACTTCTGCAACAGAAACCATTGCATTCAGTTTCGGTTCTACACCGATTCCTGCAATACGACGAGTTCCGAAGTTGATAAACTTAACAGAATCGACTTTCGATCCCATCACATCAGCATAAGCTTCTACAGATGTCAAATTCTTTGCTTTCAGATCTGCAGCAATCTTTTCACCCTTCTTCTGAGCAGCGATTTCAGCTTTCAGCGCTGGAGTCAAAGAAGCAACAGAACGGTAACCTTCTTTCAATGTACCTTCTACTCCGGCAATCACGAACTTATCATCACATTCAAAAATCTCAGAGATTTTACCTTTATCGTTCTGGAATGCCCAACGGATAACCGGACGAGAATTCTTGATACTACCCAAAGTCTGGTTATCTCCTGTAACTGTTACACCAGAGATCAGGTTGTAGCCAGCTTCTTTAGCAGCTTCATCCAATTTAGCCAAATCGGTATTCTTAGAAATGAACTGGTTCAATTCATTATAGATATTGCTATATGTTTTTGAACTCGGAGATACAGTCATGTCGATGTCAGCCACTTTATATTTGTTCACATTGGCTGTTTTTTCCGTAACCTTCACCAAGTGAGTTCCGTATAATGACTTCACTTTTACAACTTCATTAACCGGAGCTGAGAAAACAGCATTTTTGAAATCTTCATTTACACCTCTCAGTGCAGTGATTTCAGTAAACCATCCCAGTTCGCCGCCGTTTTCAGCAGCCTGGTCAGCAGAGAACTGTTTTGCCAGTTCTTCAAAGTTTCCGCCATTCTTCAATACGTTCATCAAACTGTCAGCCAAAACAGTCGTACGTGCTTCGTCACCCGAGTTAGCTAACATGATGTGACTTACCTTTACAGAGTCAGGAGCCATCTTTTTATCAACCAGCTTGAACATTCTGTATTTGTCATTGTCAAATACCGGGCCATACACAGCACCAACTTCAGAAGTCGTTGCAAATTGTTTCATTTCAGGATCGAAAGCATTTTCTGTAAAGAAAGCATCCATGTAAGGAACTTCAGAGTTTTCATTTACAATATCAGCAACCTTTTCAGAAGTCTTAAATTCTTCTTTCAGAGATTCGATATCTGCACTGGCTTTGTCATAATCCTCCTGGCTTGGACGAATATCAACTGCGATATATTTAATAACCTTACCTTCTTTTTGTTTGTAAAGTTCTTTACGCTGATTATACAGCTTTTCGATTTCGCTCTTGCTCACTTCAATCGTTGAATCAGGAATACTAGCGTATGACTGCATTGCATAAACGATATCAGAGTTTTCTGCTGCATTGTCGAATGCTTCTTTAGCATCCAAAACATTTGCAGAAACAGCTTTACTCAGCAACGTAGTATATTTTTGTTCCAGACGCTGACGTTTGATATTCTTTTCCCAGAACAACCAGAAATTACGAGCCTGAATCAATTGAGCCTGCTGATCTGCCGGATAACTGGCAATATTGTCATCATCGATAGTTTTCAGGAAGTTCAACAGAGCAGACTTGTCAAATGCTCCGGTCTGCGGATTCACAAACATCTGCATCTGCTGGATCATCGGTGAAATGTTTTCACCCTGAACCATGTCGAACAACTCTTCCGGGCTTACCCCCATACCTAATTTATCTGTTGCTTCGTCAAGTACGACTTCCTGTACCATAGCGTCGAATACCGACTGACGGATCTGATTCATGTATTCTTCGGGAAGACTGCTCTGACCTGACTGCATTTTATACATCTCAGTCATTTCATCAATGCGTCCCTGATAATCCTGAATTTTAATTACTTCCCCGTCAACCTTAGCAACTCTCTCCTGAGTTTGTCTGAAATAAGTAGAACCGGAGTTCAAAAAGTCTCCAATGATAAAAGCGAACAATGCCAAACCCACAACGAGTACAAGCAGTCCTGCTTTGCTTCTGATTTTTTCCAGCGTAGCCATTTATCGTTATTTATTTTTAAAGTTTATATTTTACAGTTTAAGGGCACGAAGATACGAAAAAAAGGATTTGTTACATCTTTTATTCCACTTTTTTTCATCAATTGCCTACTTTCATTCGTACAAGTTCTATTTTCGTCGCCGTTACTTTTATTATTTTGAAAGTATATTTATCAATTACGATTGATTCATTCAATTTAGGAAATTTTTGATAGAAATGCAGTATGTAACCGGCGATCGTTACATAATCGTCTGATTCCGGCAATTCCAGATTAAACTTTTCATTTAAGGTATCGATCTCCATACGCCCCGATATCAGGTATTCGTCATCCGAAACCTTACGGGCAACATACGATTTCATATCATGCTCATCCTCTATCTCACCGAAAATTTCTTCAACCAGATCTTCCAGTGTCACAATCCCGGCTGTCCCGCCAAACTCATCCACTACAACGGCCATGCTCTTTTTCTCCTGCATCAGGACTTTCATAAGCTTATTGGCGGCCATTGTTTCGGGAACAATCGAAACAGTCTTAATATTCTGTGTCCAGTCTTCCGGGTTCTTAAAGAGTTCCGACGAATGGATATATCCTATAATATCGTCGATATTTTCATTATATATCAAAATCTTGGACAATCCTGTCTCGATAAATTTAGAACGTAGCTCATCGATGCTGGCTGTCGTATCACATGCAACGATCTCTGTCCGCGGGACAATGCAGTCACGTAAACGAACATTAGAGAAATCGAGTGCATTCTGGAATATTTTCACTTCGGTATCCATATCCGAATTCAAGGGTGCATCTTCAATACTCTGCTGAATAAAAAAATCCAGATCGACTTTACCCAGAGTACGCCTGCTGGACTGAGTGATATTCTTCACTCCCACCAACTTCAGTATCAAATAAGAAATCAGAGCCGAAAACTTTGAAATCGGATATAATATAATGTATATAATCAGTAAAGGAACCGAAAACAAGTTCAAGGAGAAATTCGGATTCAGCTTGAAAATCGTTTTTGGTATAAACTCTCCCGTAAACAGGATCAACAATGTAGAGATAATCGATTGGATCAGGACGATCAAAGCCTCATTAGTAACGAACCGGGCTATAAACGGTTCCAGTATAATTGCCATTTGCAGGCCATAAACGACCAATGCAATATTATTACCCACCAGCATCGTTGAAATAAACTGGTTGGGATTCCGATAAAATATATCCAGTATTTTACCGGCAATATTTTTATTCTTTTTATCCAGTTCATGCCGCAATTTATTGGAAGAAATAAACGCGATCTCCATGCCTGAAAAAAAAGCTGAAAAAGCCAGCGAAATCAATATGTACGTTAAAGCATTCACATCAACTTTATTTTATTGAATCTACCTTTGCCACCTCTACAGCCGTCGAGTCAACTGTAGTTGTATTTACATTCGATGTATCACGAGGTGTTTCGCTTACAGGGAAAGTACCCTGAGAATCAAAGATCGTGTACTTCGTCATATTTTGATTAGACTCAAAACCAATACCTGTAATGATCTTATCTCCTTCCTGCAATTCAAAATACTCATCTGTATGAATCTTATCCTCCTTCTGGTCGATAAACAAAATGGATGTATCCAACCTTTTACCTTCCAGACTCAAGACACTCACATGTCCTATCAGTTTATACAATGTCTTTTTATCCCAATAATAAGCCGTATCCGCTTTTACACTTGCCTCCACATTAAACAGAGAGTCAAATTTTTCTACATAAACCCCCTGGGGTAAATAATGATAAGGTTCTTTGGCCTTACCAAATACCAGCCATTCTTTCGCATTCATCCGGTAACGCGTGATACCGGAGTCCGAAACCAAGCTGACAACGTCGGTCGTTCTCATAGTATAGGTATTTTCCGGGTCGAATTCAACCTCGACCACCTCTTTATTCTCCTTGCCACAAGAAGCCATAAATAAAAGAAGCATAACAACTACCACGAAGATAGTTGTTATGCCATATTTGTTCGTTTTACCAAGAAAACGCGTTTCCGTCATAATTATCTGATTCTTGTTGTCTCGCCGATCCAACCACCTACAGTAAATGCTTTACCTTTTTCCAAATCCGGATGCATAAATACTTCCTCTGTTGAAGGTAAATGAGCACGGTAAGTACCGATCAGTTTATTTGCTTCTTCTATAGAGCTTTCATCAACCTGTTTTGCTTTTTCCCACTGGTCGATAGCTACATTATAAGCTGCTCTTGCCAAAACACCGTCATTCGGGAACACGTTCTTAACTGTTGCAGCATACATCTGTCCGATCAGGATATAAGGAGCACCATAGCTTCCGTTAATAGATATAGCTTTCTTTGCGTATTCTCTTGCTTTGGAATAGCCCTTCTGGTCGAAAGACAATAAAGCCATCATATAGTAATCTTCAGCTTTTGAAGAAGGGTCTGTCTCCATATTGGCAGCTTCTTCAAAATATTTGATAGCCTTATCATAATCTTTATTCTTTACAGCCTGTTTAGCAATACCGATAGCAGCATCTGCACTAGGTTCCAACTGATAAGCATAACCTGCAGCAGCAAAGAATGCATCAATTTCCTGACAACGTACACGTCTCAGCAAAGTTACGATCTCTTTCAAAGCAGCTAAATCACTTTTGCTTTCTTCTACTTTAGGAGCATATAAGTTCTGCAATGTTTCGCAATCGGCAGCACCACTGTTTGCAAACGCACCGTTCACACTTGTTTTAAAAGTAGTCAGGTTGTTAACTTCTTTTTCATTGTTAGCAGCCTGTGCAGCCTGTAACTGGGTATCCAGGATTTTAGAAGCTTTCAGATAATCTTCTACATACTGTCCTTTATGATTAGGATCATCAGCCATCTTCTGATAAGAAGCAAACATATACAAAGAAACACCTAATGCTTCGGTATTGTCGCCATATTCGTTGATGATCTCACCTAACCAGTTATACAGTTTATTATAATCGGCCTTTTCGCCCATCTGCTGGATATAATCCTGCGCTTTACGGGAAACGATCCAGTCTTTACCGTAACGTTTGTCATCACCGAAGTATTTCACACGCTTGTCATATACAGCCATCAGATCATCGATCAATGCAGCTTTTTTAGCCGGATCTTTCTCATTGGCAATCTTCCATGCCATGATCTTTACACCATGCAGATAAATATCCTTTGTTGCCGCAGGACATTCATCATAAACAATTTTCCAAAAATCGTATGCATCCTTGAAGTTTCCAGCCTTTGCATAAGGGACGAATAAGCTGATATTGGTTACACAACGAATACTGTCTTCACCAGATCCGAACTGTGTGCCATTATCTACTCCTTTCTGTGCATACGCGCCAAATGCTCCCATGGAACATGCAGCGGCAATTAATAATACCTTTATTTTCATATCTGTTTTAATTTAAGTTAGCAATTTAAATTTTCTTCTTCCAGAACCACATTTCATTAAATGTATAATTAATAGTAAAACGGAAATACTGTTCATCGATCATGTTTTTCCCACCAGGTTTAATCTTATTGTATTCAAAAGATATATTTAATAACGAACGGTTATCAATCAAAGGCAATCCAAAACCAACACTCACACCATATTCATTATATCCGTTACCCTTATAGGCAGCATCTTCTGTATTATTTATCATCAAATAAGAATTGCTGTAATGAGCACCGGCACGGTATCTTACACGGCTGAAAAAATTACGATTCTGATAGTTCGGAATGATCTCACCACCGGCAGCTACCCGGACACGGTCTTTAAAACTATCTTTTGATCCTGAATAAGAAGCCTTATCCCATGTTTCGTACAGTACGTCCGCAGCTAATGTCAGTTTATCCTTTTTCACATACGATGCACCAAAACCAATCGAATTCGGTATATCGAAAGCTAGACTCTTCGTCGTATCGGAAGCTACAACTTCGGCTGAACCGGAACTATTCACATTATACGTTGTATTGATATACGTCGAGTTCAGATGATTTTTCGGAGAAAAAACTAAACCCAATGTAATCTCTTCCCTTTTACTGATAGGGTGAGTATACTGAATACCAAAATCCAGTTTTATATCCCGCACTTCCAGATTCTGATTCCGAACAGTATTATATCCTGAACTGTTTACAAATGCATTTGCCTGTTCATGCTTGATATTACCAAAGAGGTATCCGACATTTGCTCCGACTGAAAGACGCTTCTTCCATATATCTATAGACAAACCAGCATACAAATCGTTTAATCCACCGGAACCATTAAATGATTCCACATAATTGGAACCGTCGCTATTCGTTCGTACAGCACCAAAACTATATCCGACATAAGAATAGGGTAAAATACCGACACTCATGGCAATACGTTCATGCAGAGGAAACTGCAATGCGATATATTCAACGTTTCCATTAATATTGTGTTGCTTATTGATTCCATCGTCAAACCAGGACAATTGTCCGGATGCTCCGAAATCAAAAAGAAATGTCAATGAATCCATACAACTGTAAGAAGCAGGGTTCATCGGGTTTATCTGTTTCGATGATCTCAATCCGAAACCTACACCACCCATTGCCCGTCCTGCTCCAAACGAGCGATCAGCCAATTCACCGTAACCGAAGCGGGTATATGGCGAGTTAGTGTTATTTTGTGCCGCGAGCGACAACTGTGTCAATATAAGAATGCTTGCTATTAGTAGCTTATTAATCTTCAACATTATACTCTAAGATTCTATTTAATCCTGTCAACACTAAATTAATGTCTGCAAAGATGGAGTTTTTTAGCCGTCTTTCAAAATAAAACGAATGACCGCCTGTTAAAAAAACCAAAAGATTAGGATATTTTATCCGTAACATCTCGATGTACCCATCCATCTCGTAGACTATTCCATTTACTACTCCTGCTTGAATAGCACTCTCAGTATTTGTTCCCAATAAAGGGATCTCCTCCTGTTCCGTCACCAAAGGTAGTTTTTTTGTATAAAAATTCAAAGCTTTGAAACGCGTAGTCATACCCGGAGAAATATTTCCCCCCAGATAAATGCCTGAAGCTTCGATCAGTTCGTAAGTGATTGCTGTGCCAGCGTCGATGACCAGCAGGTCTTTTCCCGGTTCCAGGTAATTAGCCCCAACTGCCGCAGCCAGCCGGTCTTTTCCCAAAGTTTCAGGCGTTTCATATTGAACCGAAATAGGCAATCGGATAGTCTCATCCAAAAAGATGAAACGCTGAAGTTTCCCCCGAAGGTAATCGTTCAGCTCTTCGTTCTTGCCTATCACTGTCGACAATATTCCATGTTTAAAATCGTATTTCCCAAAGAGAGACTCCAATTCATCAACATCGAATTTCTTGTATACAAAAGAGGCTTCCATATGCCGTCCGTTGTATACCGCAACTTTTGAAGAGGTGTTTCCTTGTTCTATAATTAAATTCACGTGACTGAAATTTTCCGCAAAGAAAAGCAAAATTGGTGAAATAACAGGCATAACTAAGGTACAACCTGTAAAATAATCAGCAAAAAAACTTTCAGATGCTCCTATTTCTTTTGCTTTACCAACATAATCACCGGATTGTCTTCTTCATCCAACTTCGAGGCAATTTCTTTCAATTTGCCATCTTTCAGTTGGCCTTTCTTGTAAATCTCAACAAGTCGGGATGCATTTAAACTGGTGGCATTTTCGATTTCACGGTTAATTGATTTCGCTGTCATAGCTACAGTTCTTTTTTCTGCATAATCGTCATTGTATACGGCAACTTGGAATATGGCTTTTTCTTCTTTGTCGTACACCAGTTCATCCGTATAGAATCCATTCCCCTTTTCAAAGTTAAATACATTTTTAAGGGTTTGCATAAAATGATAACGGTCGGTAGAAATACCCATATAAAGAAAAACTTCTGGCTGCATGGTCTGTACAGAAGGGGTTCTTGCAATAAAGGGGGCTAATGTTCCATCCGGTGCATAGCGATATAATGTATCAGCTGATGTCTCCACAAGTGTCCAAGTGTCGTGGCTCAGGCGGATTGGGTAAGAATAGCTTGCTACAAATCTATCGCCATCTGCCACAATCGGTGTGTTAATCGTTTTAAAAGGAATAAAAATTTCCCGCGTCACACTTCCATCCAGTTTGGATATAATAATATGGTATGATTTGCTTCTATCCTCTCCTTTACTATGATAATCTGACATGTCATAGCAAATCAAATTATATTTGTCATAATCAAATATAGATGAAATCTCCCGATCAAGATTCAAACACCGCTTGAATCCTCCGTAAGGATCGTACACTAAGATTTTATTACCCTGCGACTTTACGAATATTTCACCATTGCCTTCATCTAATATAACCTCATTCATCCTTGTATATTCTTCCGCCCCTTGCCCTTGCCGATTTATCTTCCTTACCCCTTTACCGGTTTTTCGGTCAAAAAGAAAAATATCCCCATCATTATTTCTATTTGTCACCAATAAATATTCTTTTCCAACATCCCGTACCAAACCTTGCGTGAGAAACTCGTCAGTGGTTTCCAACGCAATATATTCCACATCCATAAAATCCTGAAGAACCAGTTCTTTTTTAGGATAGTTTGTTGTGACATCAACAGAAATGAGATCATCTGCCTGCTGTTTATTTTTTCCACATCCTGCTACTACAAACAGGATAAAAACTAAAATTAAATTTTGATTCTTCATATAAGTACTAATGTTTTCTTTTTAATCTCCGAAAGCTACATAATATTACGAATAAATCGTAATCAAAAGAGTGAATAATATTTAATCATCACACATTTCGTACCTATTTTAATTTAATGGTTTGAAATAAACAGAGTGTTTTTCTTAATTTTCTTTATAACAATGACTATCAATGAATTTGCATCATATGCAGCAAATGAATCAAACCCGCCACCTATAGTCAGATCCATAGGCCCCGGTCCAATAGAAGAGTTTACCCAAAATCAGATTCTGATATATTCTTTCATACAAATTAGCAAAAAGATATTTATAACCATATTTTAATATCAAACAGATTCACAGTACACAAATATACTTACATACACATTATCCGGAATAACTGTTTTAGCGAATACATATACACATTAATTAACATTCATCTCTCTTATTCCCGCTTTTTTACCTAACTAAATTTGGATTAAACAAAAAACCCATCTCGTTTTAAACGAGTTTTTTTTCATTTTAAATGAGAAGGGGGTTCGTTTTAACAGAAAAACGTGTTAAAGAACCTTTAATATCGAGAAGTTGGTATGTTTTTTTGTTCTGGATTTTATGCTTTCAGGCATATTTTTACCACAGACCACTCTTAGACATGGCACAAAATCATCTTTCACAAATCATCCGGAAACCGATATACCAGAACATAAAGTCACAACAATATATACATCACTGCTATATTCATCGACCAGTCCCTTTTTTATCAACAAAAAGACATAATAAAACCATCGGAGAATCGTCTAAAAAAGCCTTTACTCGTCCCCGGACTCATATATTCAAGTAATGAAACAGATGAAATATCATTTTGACAAAAAGAAGAACAGATTTACTCTCAACCGATTCATTTGTTTAAACATAAGTCCCCGATCCCTTGTTTATTAATAACAACACTAAATTAGGTTATTATGGGAATTATAGGTTCGATTATTATTGGTATCCTTGCCGGTTTTCTGGCTGGGAAGATATTGAAGGGAAGTGGATTCGGGTTGATTGTAAACCTGATAGTAGGTATCATCGGCGGTGTATTGGGCGGATGGATATTCGGGCTGCTGGGATTGAGCGTGAACGGAGTCATCGGAAGCCTGGTCATGTCGACTATCGGTGCCATCGTTTTATTATGGATCGTTTCTCTATTTAAAAAATAGCTTTACCTTTGTGCGATAAAAATTTATCGTATGAAAAAGAACTTGCTTCTGCTTTTTCTGCTCCTTTGCCTGATCCCGGCAAAGGCGCAAAACAGATTAAGCGACGAAGCGCAGATCAGCATATTGACGGCAGCTCCATCCGATGATGAAGTCTACACCTTGTACGGACATACAGCCATACGGGTAATAGATACTTTGCATAAGCTCGATGTCGTATTCAACTATGGTATTTTCGACTTTTCAAAACCCAACTTCATTTATCGCTTCACGAAAGGGGAAACGGATTATAAACTGGCTGCGTACAATTTCTCACATTATATAATAGAATATCAGATGCGGGGAAGCGAAGTGACCGAGCAGGTACTGAACCTCACCCCGGAAGAGATCAATAAGATATGGAATGCACTGATCGTCAATGCACAGCCGGAGAACGCCGTTTACCGGTACAATTTCTTTTTCGACAATTGTGCCACCCGACCGGTCGCTATCGTTGAAGAACAGGTGAACGGGAAAGTTAAATATAACGATCCGCCCGAACCGCAGACATTCCGCGATCTTATTAATTATTGTACGCGAAATAACTCATGGCTGACATTCGGATGCGACCTGGCATTGGGAAGTCCGACCGACCGGACCGCCACGCCGCATGAAATGATGTTCCTACCGGTTTACCTGAAAGAGGAATTCGAAAAAGCAACCATTGTCAATCCGGACGGAAGCGAAAGAAAACTGATCAAACAGACAAACCGACTTTCGGAAGAAGTGATCGACGACACCAACGGTACGAAAGAATGGTTCACCCCTATGTTATGCAGCATGATTATTTTCCTGCTGGTACTGTCGATCACATTTGTCGAATGGAAGAGAAAAACCTATTTCCGTCTGATGGACTGCATCCTCTTTTTCCTTGCAGGAGTGGCCGGTACGGTATTATTTTTCCTCTGTTTCATATCGACGCATCCATGCATCTGGCCAAACTGGTCGATCGCGTGGTTACAACCTTTCGACCTGGTAGCTGTTATTTTGTTTGCAGTAAAAAAGTTCAGAAAGGCTGCATATTATTATCATTTTATTAACTTTGCGGCGCTTACGCTGCTGTTGGCGGGTTGGTACTTCATCCCACAACACTTAAATATAGCATTTATCCCGCTTGTAGCCACGCTTTGGCTACGTTCCGGATACGGTATATACAGATGGCGGGCACATATTTGAACAGATGGAGAATCGAATGAGAAAAATAATAACGTCGCTTATCGCAATCCTGGTAGTTACCAACCTGGAGGCACAACAACGTACCCCCAAACTTGTGGTTTGTATCACCGTAGACCAGTTAAGAGGCGATTATATCGAATATTTCTACAATACATTCGGTGAACGCGGTTTCAAACGGTTGATGAACGAGGGTTTGGTATATAACAATATCAAATTTGAATTCACGGATGTCGACCAGGCAAGCGCTTTCGCCACCTTATTTACCGGAAGTAATCCTTGTTTTCACGGAGTTACCGGAAATAAAATCTACGATTTCGACAACGATAAAGAAACTTCAGTCCTTTACGATAAAGACTATCTGGGGAATTATACACGTGAGAACTATTCTCCCAAAAAGATGTTCAGCTCCACGATCGGAGATGAGCTGAAAATCGCATCCAAAGGAAGAAGCGACGTTTTTGCGATCGCTCCCGATCCTGAAAGCGCCATCCTTTCCGCAGGACATGCTGCCAACGGAGCATTCTGGATGGATGACATAAACGGGAAATGGGCTACAACCACCTATTACAAAGGAATCCCCTGGTACGTAGATCGTTATAACAATGGGGTAGAATCTTTGTCTGCCCGCCTGGACCAGATGGTATGGACACCTTCCCTCCCACTGGACAAGTATAATGCTTTTCCTTATGTACTGGATGAAATCCCATTCAAATATACCTTTAATGAGAAGACAAACGATTGTTTTCCAAAGTTGAAAACAACACCTTTCATTAATAAGGAGATCAACCGCCTGGCATTACAGTTCCTGGAATATGGGGCTTTCGGCACACGAAGCTGCCCGGATATGCTGGCAGTTACGTACTATGCCGGTAATTACAAAGGGATACTAAGCAAGGATTATACCCGTGAAATCCAGGATACCTACTATCAACTGGATAAAGACCTGGAACAGTTGCTGGATGCTATCGACAAGAAAGTCGGTCTAGCCAATACATTGGTCGTATTTACCGGTTCCGGTTATTACACCAGTGAAGAGGAGTATGCGGACGGGCTACAGATAAACGGCGGCGAATTTCATCCGAAACGTTGCGTAGCGCTGCTCAACATGTATTTGATGGCTATCTACGGCCAACAGAGCAATTGGGTAAAAGGTTTCTATAATAACCAGATCTATCTGAACCGTAAGGCTATTGAAGATGCCAAACTCAGCCTGACAGAGATTCAGGATAAGTGCGCCGAGTTCCTGATGGAATTCAGCGGAGTTCAGCATGTAACAACCGAGCATGCCCTTCGAACCGGTGAATGGAACGAAGGAACGGTTAAATTCCGTCAGGGTACTCATCACCTGAAACGTGGTGACCTGATCATCGAATTACAACCAAGCTGGATCATCAACAACGACAATCCGAAAGAAAAAGTTAAAATAATTCGTAACAACGCAGTCATCACTCCGCTTGTATTTATCGGTAACGGCATCAAGCCGGAACATATCTACCGCGAAGTAAAAGCCACAGAGGTAGCCCCCACGGTAACCCATGTGCTGAGGATACGGCCACCTAACGCTTCTCAAAGCTTACCCCTTTGGGAGTTGACGATCAAAAGATAAGACCTGACCGGTCATTCAATATTGTTGTTAACCTCCCACTACTCGATAAACAAAATTTGACAGGTATTAATTTTGGCATGGAATTTGATAGAAATATATCATTCCGGTGATCAAATTAATCCGATCGTCAACAAATAAACACTTTACGAAATAAATAAATTAATATATATCATGGGATTTAATGAATTTATGACGAAGCTGTTCGGCAATAAGTCGCAGCGAGACCTGAAAGAGATCACTCCGTACGTGGATAAGATCAAGGCCGTATATCCGTCAATCCAAAAGCTCTCGAACGATGAACTGAGAGCAAAAACAGATGAAATCAAACAACGTATTCAGGATTATGTAGCTGCTGAACGGGCTCAGGTAGAAGAGCTTCGCAAAGGCATCGATGATAAAGAACTGGAAGAACGTGAAGCTATCTGGACTGAAGTAGATAAAATCGAAAAGGCAATCACCGACAAGATGGAGATCGTTCTGGAAGAATCTCTTCCGGAAGTTTTCTCTATTATGAAAGAAACAGCCCGCCGCTTCACTGAAAACGAAGAAGTGGTAGTTACTGCAAGCGATTTCGACCGCGATCTGGCGACCAAACACGATTTCGTTCGTATCGAAGGTGACAAGGCAATCTTCCTGAATCACTGGAAAGCCGGTGGTAATGAGATCGTATGGGATATGGTACATTACGATGTTCAGCTGTTCGGTGGTGTCGTTCTGCATAAAGGTAAGATCGCCGAAATGGCAACCGGTGAAGGTAAAACATTGGTAGCAACCCTGCCGGTATTCCTGAACGCCCTGACACGTAACGGTGTACACGTTGTAACCGTGAATGACTACCTGTCAAAACGTGACTCGGAATGGATGGGACCGCTTTATATGTTCCACGGACTTTCCGTAGACTGTATCGATAAACACCAGCCGAACTCGGATGCCCGCCGCGCTGCTTATAACGCCGACATCACATTCGGTACAAACAACGAATTCGGTTTCGACTACCTGCGTGACAATATGGCGATCAGCCCGAGCGACCTGGTACAACGCAAACATAATTATGCCATCGTCGATGAGGTCGACTCCGTATTGATCGATGATGCCCGTACACCGTTGATCATCTCCGGTCCGATCCCCCGTGGTGAAGAACAACTGTTCGAACAGTTCCGTCCGAACGTGGAAGTCGTGGTAAACGCACAGAAAGAGTTGTGTTCCAAAATGCTGATCGAGGCCAAGAAAAAGATGGCCAGCAGCGATCCGAAAGAAGTAGAAGAAGGTTCTATCCAATTATACCGTTCATTCAAAGGATACCCGCGTAACAAAGCGCTGATCAAATTCCTGAGTGAACAGGGTGTGAAAGCCCAGATGTTGAAGACTGAAGAATACTTCATGTCGGAAAACATGCGTCATATGCACGAAGCTACCGATGAACTGTACTTCGTGATCGATGAGAAAAATAACAGCATCGAACTGTCGGATAAAGGTATAGACCTGCTGACAGGCCGTTCCGACGACCCTACTTTCTTCGTTTTGCCGGATATCACTTCCGAACTGTCACAGTTGGAAAACTTCAAAGGCTCGGAAGAAGAAAAGCAGGCTAAGAAAGACGAGATCCTTGCCAACTACTCTGTAAAAAGCGAACGCGTACATACTATTAACCAGTTGTTGAAAGCCTACACATTGTTTGAAAAAGACGATGAATATGTGGTGATGGACAACAAGGTGATGATCGTAGACGAACAGACCGGACGTATCATGGACGGCCGCCGTTACTCTGACGGTCTGCACCAGGCTATCGAAGCCAAGGAAGGTGTAAAGGTTGAAGCTGCTACACAGACATTCGCTACCATTACTCTGCAGAACTATTTCCGTATGTATCACAAGCTGTCGGGTATGACCGGTACAGCCGAAACGGAAGCAGGCGAGTTCTGGGACATCTATAAACTGGATGTAGTGGTGATCCCGACAAACCGTCCGATTGCCCGTAACGATATGAACGACCGTATCTACAAGACCAAACGCGAGAAATATGCTGCCGTGATCGAAGAGATCAGCGCATTGGTAGAAGCGGGACGTCCGGTACTGGTCGGTACGACTTCAGTCGAAATCTCCGAGTTGTTGAGCCGTATGCTTACCCTGCGTAAGATCAAACATAATGTATTGAATGCGAAGTTACACCAGAAAGAAGCCGAGATCGTTGCTTTGGCGGGTCAGAGCGGAACGGTGACTATCGCAACCAACATGGCCGGTCGTGGTACCGACATCAAGCTGTCGCCGGAAGTAAAAGCCGCTGGCGGTTTGGCCATCATCGGTACGGAACGTCACGAAAGCCGCCGTGTAGACCGCCAGTTGCGTGGTCGTGCAGGACGTCAGGGTGACCCGGGTTCTTCTGTATTCTACGTATCACTGGAAGATAACCTGATGCGTCTGTTCGCTTCCGACAAGATTGCCGGACTGATGGACAAACTGGGCTTCAAGGAAGGTGAAGTACTGGAACACAATATGCTGAGCAAATCGGTAGAACGTGCACAGAAGAAGGTAGAAGAAAACAACTTCGGTATCCGTAAACGTTTGCTGGAATATGACGATGTGATGAACTCACAACGTAACGTGATCTATACCCGCCGCCGTCACGCCTTGATGGGAGAACGTATCGGTCTGGACGTACTGAATACGATCTACGATACTTCTATTGCCATTGCCGACCAACATTCGGACGGAATCGACTACGAAGGATTCAAGCTGGAACTGTTCAAGACTTTCGCTATGGAAAGTCCGTTCACAGAGGAAGAATTCAAGAGCATGAAAGGCGGACAGTTGGGTGACAAGTTGTTCGAACAGGCTTTGCAGACATTCAAACGCCGTATGGAGCGTATGACACAGGTAGCCCACCCGGTGATCAAACAGGTTTACGAACACCAGGGCGCTATGTACGAAAATATCATGATCCCTATCACCGACGGTAAACGTATGTACAATGTTTCATGTAATCTGAAAGAAGCATACGAAACTGAAAGCAAAGCGATCACGAAAGCATTCCAGAAATCGATTGTACTGCATACCATCGACGAAGCATGGAAAGAACATTTGCGCGAAATGGACGAACTGCGCCACTCGGTACAGAATGCAAGCTACGAAAACAAAGATCCGTTGTTGATCTACAAGCTGGAATCTTACAACCTGTTCAAATCGATGGTCGACACCATGAACCGTAAGACAGCCGCCGTATTGATGCGCGGACAGATCCCGGTGCGTGAAGAGCCGACAGAAGAAGAAAGACAGGCAATGGCTGAACGCCAGGCGGCTGCACAGCAAGCTCAGCAGCAGGCTGCCGCAGCAGAGCGTCGCCGTATCGAAGTAAGACAGGCTGGTCCGGAACAACGCCAGGACATGAGCCGTTACCGTACGGAAAAAACCGACATCAGCGGAAACAATGATCCGGAAGAACGTGCTCCGCAGCAACCGCGCCAGGAACCGGTTCGTGCCGAAAAGCGAGTAGGACGTAACGATCTCTGCCCTTGCGGAAGCGGCAAGAAATACAAAAACTGTCACGGACAAGGTTTATAAAACCTGACAAGATAACAGATAGAAAGGGTAGCTTACTGGTTAAGCTGCCCTTTTTTGTATCTTTACCCCATCCAAACAGATAGAAAATGAAAATAGTTATCGCTGTCGATTCTTTTAAAGGATGCCTTTCCTCCTCCTCCATCGCCAACGCCGTAGAAGAAGGGATACAGAATACTTTGTCCGGATGTGAAGTGATCAAAGTACCTATAGCCGACGGTGGCGAAGGGACTGTCGATGCGCTGGTAGATGCAACCCTAGGGAAAATCATAACTATACCGGTGCATAACCCCTTGATGCAACCGATTCAGGCCAGCTACGGTATGACGGGAGACGGACAGACGGCAATCATCGAAATGTCGGCTGCCAGCGGCCTGGATCTGATTCCTTTGAAACCGGGGAATGTTATGGATACGACCACCTACGGCACGGGTGAAATGATAGCCGACGCCATCAAACGCGGCTGCCGCAATTTTATTATCGGTGTGGGCGGGAGTGCGACGAACGATGCCGGAACAGGGATGATGCAGGCTTTGGGTGTCCACTTTACTGATGAAAAGGGTAATGAGGTGGAAAAAGGAGGGAAAAGTCTTTCCTCCATCCGGCATATCGACACACAAAACCAATTACCTGAATTACAGGATTGCACTTTTCATATAGCAACCGATGTTACCAATCCCTTTTATGGTCCGCAAGGAGCAGCCTGTATATTCGGTCCGCAAAAAGGCGGGAATGAAGAACAAATCAAAGCACTCGACAAAGGGATGGAACACCTGGCTGAACTTATTTTTGAAACGACCGGAAAAGAGATCGGCCATCTGCCCGGAGCAGGAGCCGGCGGCGGTATGGGAGGAGGTTGTGTCGCTTTTCTGCAAGCTAATATATCTCCGGGTATTGAACTGATTATGGATTATCTGCATTTTGACGAGATCATTCGCGGGGCCGGTCTGGTGATCACCGGAGAAGGAAAGATGGACCGGCAAACATTGTTCGGCAAAGTACCTGTCGGCATTGCCCGTGCAGCAGCCTCACAGCAGATTCCTGTCATTGCCATCACCGGACAACTAGATATTACAGCAGACAAAGAATTACGGGAAGCAGGTCTGTCCGCTATATTCCCTATACACCCTGCCCCCATCTCCCTGGAAAAAGCGATGCAACCAGACTATGCCTATCGTAATATCCGACGGACCATAGAACAGATTTGCTATATTCTTAACTTATTATTTTAAATGAGGACATGGATGTTTTTATCAGATGTAAAACAATCTTTTGTACATTTGTGTGTTTAACGTTTACATAAATATAAAACGTAATGAAAGACTCGATCGCTTATTTACCCAAAGACAAACAGGAAGAGCTGAACTTTCTGGTCAAAGAGATACTAAAACGGTTACCTCAAACGGAGTTTATTATTCTGTATGGTAGTTATGCGAGGGGGAATTATGTACGTCGTAGCCTTCGGATCGAAGATGGAGGTATTCCCACGGTTAAAATATCTGATTACGATATCTATGTGGTAACAAGCGATTTCAACAGTAAAAAAGCAGAAACAGTCCTAGACAATGTAGAAGATTTATTTTTTGCAGGAAAGGAGTTCGACCGCGATACTCCTGTGCAGTTTATCAACGATGATATTAAATTGCTTAATAAATACCTAAAAGAGGGACGATATTTCTATACACAAATTAAGCAGGAAGGAGTTCTTCTTTATAATAGCGGGAAATACAAATTAGCCCGTAGAAGAAAACTTAACTTTGTAGAGATTAAAGAACAGGCTCAGAAGTATTTTGATGAAAAATTAAATGAAGCGAATGAATTTCTAATAGATACCATCAACGCATATAATAGAAAGAATTACAAAAGAGCCTCTTTTTATCTCCATCAAGCCTGTGAAAATTATTACTATGCAATTCGATTGACATTTACTTTACGAAATAATAAACAACATAACCTCTCTAAACTATCCTCTTCTACTAACAGGTATTCTGATGATTTGAAAACAGTTTTTTCGCAAGATACACCTGAAGAAAAGCAGCTTTTTATCTTACTTAAAGCTGCTTATGTGGAAGCACGATATAATCCGCATTTTATGGTTACTAAAGAAGATATTGACGCTCTTATCCCGAAAGTTGAATTGCTCAGAGATATTACAAAGCAGATTTGTGAAATGAAAATCAAGGAATACGAAGATAATATCAATATGTAAAAAAGTTTTTTAAGTTACTGTCCAGTTCCATAATTATCAATAATATGCTAATTGGCCAATATACTAATGTACCAATGGTGATAATAACAAGTTCAGTATTTGTCAATAATGAGCTATCCCTTTATCAAAGTGACTTAGCCATTACAGGTTTATTTGCCGTCAGTTTTAACTGACGGTTTACATGTTGCTTCTCTTTATTGGCTTCAGCCACATTTCTCTTCAATAGAGAGACTGCTTAAATGGGACTAAAGTCCAAAGAGAGAGAGCATTTACTAATCCGTTGGTTAAAACCAACGGCAAATGAACCTGTAACTAAGCATGTTTTATGTATGACTGATCGCTTGCTCGGATAGTTCAAATCTTTCTAAAACTAAACCTTTAGCATATAACCATACCACCCCTTCTTTTGTCAAAAAGTAATAAAAATCATTCTTTTACAGCATAATGTCATATTTTTATGTATATTGCAGCATAACAACATTTAAACATTAACATTATGATCATCGGAATTCCCAAAGAAATCAAAAACAATGAGAACCGTGTAGCGCTTACGCCTGCCGGAGCTAAAGAATTGGTGAAGAGAGGACACACCGTCTATATACAACATACAGCCGGTGAAAACAGCGGTTTTCCTGATTCAGCCTATGTAGAAGCCGGAGCACAGATTCTCCCGTCGATAAGCGACGTTTACCAGACTGCTGAAATGATCGTTAAAGTAAAAGAGCCGATTGCCTCCGAATACTCATTGGTACGCAAAGGACAACTCGTCTTTACTTATTTCCATTTTGCTTCAGACGAAAAACTAACACTTGCCATGATGGACAGCGGTTCCATCTGCCTGGCGTATGAGACCGTTGAAAATCCGGACGGTACACTGCCCCTTCTGATCCCTATGAGTGAAGTTGCCGGACGTATGTCGATACAGGAAGGTGCCCGCTTCCTGGAAAAACCGCAGGGTGGAAAAGGCATCCTTTTAGGAGGCGTACCGGGAGTAAAACCGGCTCGCGTATTGGTGCTAGGAGGTGGTATAGTCGGACATAGCGCCGCATTGATGGCCGCCGGACTCGGTGCCGACGTGACAATAGCCGACATTTCACTACCCCGCTTACGTTACCTCGAGCAAATCATGCCCGCTAATGTAAAAACACTTTATTCCTCCACCCACAATATCGAGACAGAGCTTCCATACACGGACCTGGTGATCGGTGCCGTTCTGATCCCCGGAGCCAAAGCTCCCCACCTGATAACAAAAGAGATGCTGCAATTAATGAAGCCGGGAAGCGTCCTGGTAGATGTCGCCATCGACCAGGGAGGTTGTTTCGAGACTTCACATCCCACAACACATGCCGATCCGGTCTATACGGTCGATACGATCGTCCACTATTGCGTAGCCAATATCCCGGGTGCCGTCCCCCAGACCTCTACACTGGCATTGACGAATGCGACATTGCCTTATATACTGGAACTGGCGGATAAAGGATGGAAAGAGGCATGCAAAGAAGACAAAAGCCTTTATCCCGGACTGAATATCATAGAAGGGAAAATCGTCTATCCGGCAGTAGCCGAAGCCTTCGGACTCCCCTGCTATCCTGCCGTATTATAACCCCAAAACAAATGTCGGTTATGCTCCTGATCTTTGTCCGGAACATAACCGACATTTACAATCCTTTATATTCATGCCTTCTTTTATCTGTAATCTGTCTGCTTGCCTTCGTTTCTAAATTAAGGTCTCATTCCTTTATAATATCAAAAAAAATGTAAAATCGTTTTGATACTTTTACAGAGCTTACTACCTTAGCGCATCTAATAATAAAAATTAAATCGTTTAACAACCATGAAGAAAATTGTTTTGTTATTGGCTTTCTGCCTAAGTATTGGAAATGTATTTGCACAAGACGCTGATAAACTGCGTGATGAAGGTGATGCAGCCTTAAAAGCTAAAAACTATGCGGAAGCATTTACAAAGTATGACGGGTTCCTGAAGCAAACTAACAATGAAGATGCCGACCGTGTTTTTAATTGTGCATTCGCTGCTTTTCAAGCTAAGAAATATGAAGATGCAGTAAAATATTATGATTTAGCAATTCAAAAGAACAAAAACATCGACGATGCCTATACAGGAAAAGCAATGTCATTGCGTAACCTGAATAAAGCTGCCGAATTTACAGCAACTGTAGAGGCAGGTTTGAAAGCAAAGCCAGGTGATGCCGATCTGGAAAAACTGCTTTATGTATATTGTATGAAGCAAGGACAGGCAGCCCAGAAAGGTGGCAAAGTAGCCGATGCTGAAGAATTATATAAAGATGTCCTGATCGTAAGTAATCCTAAATATAAAGGTAATGCGCTTTATAGCTTAGGAGCTATGTATTACAATGAAGGTGCCAAGATTCTGGCAGCCGCTACCGATCCTGCAAAATATGATGCAGAAAAGGATAAAGCAGACGTTCAGATGAAGAAAGCAAAAGAATATCTGGAACAAGCTTTGGCAATCAATGCTGCAGATGCTAACTCCAAGAAAATCCTGGATTCTATCAACGAAACGTTGGCTAAATAAACGTATAATCAGCGTTTAAATATCCATCCCTCAAGGGAGTTTTTATTTCACGTTTCAGCCTTCAGGCTGTTTCAGAATGTAAAAATCAATAGCTCCGGCTGAAAGGTTCTTTTCCGACAGAGAAGTTCACCTTTCAGCCGGAGTTTTTATTATTCAAGCTGTAGGAAAGACTGAAGGCTGAAACATATAGTTCGCGAACTTCATAGCACAGAACAAAAAAACGGATGCCTACCCATTTCCTGACTGATAGTTATCCGTTTCAAAAAAGACTTACATATTTCAGAAGAAAAGCGTACACTTTTTTCCTTAAAAGGTAGCAGCTTCTACCCTATATCCTACCGGAACTCTCCTTATAGAATAACAGACTTTTCCCTATAACATAGAAATGATATACCCGCACTATAGACTCAGGTATCCTGATACTATAATGTCACTACTATCAGCACAGTAGTGCTAAAGGTAGTGACATTATAGTGTTATCAGTTTACAAAAACGTCAGGACTTGAAAAAGAAGCGGAATATATCATTCCCATTTGCATAGATCAGCAAAGCGAACAACAGGAACATACCGGTAATCTGTGCATATTCCAGGAATTTATCGCTCGGCTTGCGACGGGCAACCACTTCATAGAGCAGGAACATCACATGTCCGCCATCCAACGCAGGAATAGGCAATATATTCATAAAGGCCAGGATGATCGACAAAAATGCCGTCTGCATCCAGAATACCTGCCAGTTCCAGACTGTCGGGAAGATACTTCCGATCGTACCGAAACCGCCCAGACTCGACGCTCCTTCTTTCGTAAAGACATACTTCATATCATTGATATACCCTTTTAAGGTATTTACCCCCAGCATAGCACCGGCAGGGAACGATTCGAAGAAACCATATGTACGGGTCACTGTCGGATATATATCGGACGAACTCATCAGATAAGCTCCCATCTTTCCGGCTGTATCCAACTGGAGAACAACCGACTGTTCCTTATTATCACGATAAAAGTTCAGAGTTATATCCTTTCCTTTATTCTGATCGAATAATTCAGCAACCTCCTCCAACAAGGGGGTAGACTGCCCATTCACCGCAACAATACTATCTCCAGCCTGTAAACCGGCAATCGCAGCCGGTGAATCTTTGGACAACAAGCTCTTTACAACCATCGGTATACGGTTCGGATTGGCAAAACCTTTTCCTTCACGCATAAAACGCTGCATCATATCTTCCGGTATAGGAATAATCGTTTCTACCCCGTCACGCAATACCGTAACGTTATTAGCTTCCACGACTTTGCGGAAACTGGCCTGGTCCAGACGGTCCAACTCTTCGTTATTCGCTTTCAAAAGAATATCGCCATCCTTAAAACCGATGTTATGGAAAGCTTCACTGTAGTACATACCATGCTTCATATTCTTCAGAGGCAGATAGGTTTCGCCCCAGGTATAAAGCACCATCGAATAGATAAACAATGCCAACAGGAAGTTGAACAAAACACCTGCAATCATGATCATCAAACGCTGACCGGCAGGTTTGGAACGGAATTCATACGGTTTGGCAGGTTGCGACATCGCCTCCTTGTCCATACTTTCATCGATCATACCCGATATCTTGCAATAACCGCCCAGAGGCAACCAGCCGATACCGTACTCTGTCTCACTGTTCTTAGGTTTAAACTTGAACAATGAGAACCAGGGATCAAAGAAAAGATAAAACTTCTCTACCCGGACCTTGAAAATGCGGGCAAAAATAAAATGTCCGAACTCATGTACAAGGACCAATATCGATAAGCTCAGGATGAGCTGTAACGCCCTAATTAAAAATGTCTCCATCTATTTGTCTGTCTGTATTAATTTATATTGTTTTCATAACCGCTGCCGCCATCTGGCGTGCTTCGGTATCTGTTGCCACATAATCCTCATAAGTAGGTGTTGCTATGAAAGAAGATTTCTCCATCGTCTTTTCAATCACATCGCTCATTTGCAGGAATCCGATCTCATCCCGTAGAAAGGCTGCGACCACTATCTCGTTGGCTGCATTCAAAATACACGGCATATTTCCTCCCGTACGGATCGCATCGAATGCAAATGCCAGGTTGCGGAAACGCTTCATGTCGGGTTCTTCGAATGTCAACGTGGAATACTGGTTGAAATCCAACCGGGGCGCTTTACTCTTCAAACGCTTCGGATAAGAGAATGCGTAACTGATAGGTAACTTCATATCCGGAATACCCAACTGGGCCATCACAGCGCCGTCTTCAAACTGCACCATCGAATGAATGACCGATTGCGGGTGCACCACGATCTGTATCTGTTCTGGTGTTACGCCAAACAGCCATTTGGCTTCGATCATTTCAAAGCCTTTATTCATCATGGAAGCCGAATCGATCGTGATCTTTGCCCCCATACTCCAGTTCGGATGTTTCAAAGCCTGGGCTTTGGTTACCCCAGCCAGTTCTTCCATCGTTTTCGTACGGAACGGTCCGCCGGAAGCAGTAAGCAAAATCTTCTCCACCTGATTCTCCCACTCTCCCGCTAAACACTGGAAAATGGCAGAATGTTCAGAATCGACCGGCAGGACCGGTACTTTATGCTCTGTAGCCAGCGAAGTGATCAGTTCACCCGCCACCACTAACGTTTCTTTATTGGCCAACGCAATCGCCTTGCCTGCTTTGATAGCGGCAATCGTCGGTTTCAGTCCGGAATATCCGACCATGGCAGTCAGTACCATATCGATCGGCTCCGACTGTACCACCTGTGCAATCGCATCCGAACCCGCCCATACCTTGATCGGCAGATCTTCCAAAGCCTCTTTCAACTCGGGATATTTCTGTTCGTTGGCAATTACGACCACTTCGGGCATATATTTACGTGCCTGATTAATCAGTAAATCTACCTGGTTATTGGCGGTCAAGGCATACACTTCGAATAAGTCGGCATGTTCGCTGACTACTTCCAGGGCCTGTGTCCCGATCGAACCGGTAGAACCTAATATGGCTAAAGTTCTTTTCATCGATTTAAAAAGCTATATATTCTTCAGGATTGACCGGAGTACCTTTATACCACAACTCGAAATGGAGATGCGGGCCGGTAGACAGTTTCCCCGTGTTTCCCACCAAAGCAATCGCTTCGCCGGCTACCACGTGGTCGCCAATCTCTTTCAGCAATAATTCATTATGTTTATAAACGGAAAGGAATCCGTTCTTATGTTGCAACTGGATCACATTCCCGAAATTAGGATCAAATCCGGTAAATACCACCGTACCGTCCAATGTCGCCAGTACGCTTTCTTTCGGAGCAGCCACCAGGTCAACGCCGAAATGACGGGCATCCGCTTCATAATGCGAAGATACCACGCCGTTGACAGGTTTATAGAAAAAGATCCCGTCTGTAGGAACCGGATTCGGATTCAGCACCGTCAGGTTATATTTTTCTTCTTCCTCAAAACTCTTGACAAACTTTTCTTCCGACTTACTGCGGGGTATTTCGTAGTTTGCATCCACATGGGCCAGGGAATCGATCTGACGGATAGAATCCAGCTCGATCGTACCGGACAAGATACCGGCTACATTTTCCAGATAAAGCGACTGGATGGACATCATCCGCTCCAGTGAATCGGCACGCAGTGCATTCTGCATGATCTCTTTACGTATTTCTACATCCAGGTAACCCGGTAAATAGTTTCGTATCGGTGTTTTAATAATAATCAACGAAGTGATGCCCACCAACATAAAAGCGAACAGGGCAAGCGTAAGAAATGCGGAAAGCTGCGACAAACGGAAAGACCATACTTCTTCCAGCGTCGTTTCATTGAAAAAAGACAGCTTGTATTTGAACCTGATCCGGTGCCAGAATGATTTCTTATTGTTCTTTCGTTGTTTTCGTGCCATGTTTTTATGTTAAAACGCAAAAGTAACAAAAACCGTATCTACACGGGCATTGTTTACTCTAATTAACGTTATTATAAATCAAGCAGACCTTCGGGAACGGAAACCCGGAGTGTTTTATTTTCATGATCTGCAGCCGTTATCAACTCCTCGGCAGCCGGAAGGAGTATTTCGTTGCCTTTATGGTCGATCTGCAAAAGAACGTTGATTGTCGTTTCATCCACATCAGTGATCTTACCCAGTTCCCCGTGTTGCTCGTCGATGACAGTATATCCGATAAAACTATCCCACGACATATCGCCTACCAGATCGTCTTCATCCACATCTTCCAGCGGGAAAAAGACTTCACGGTTCGTAAATTCACGGGCAGCTTTCTCATCATTTATATTTTCCAGCTTTACCAACATGACAGTATCGGTCTTATAACGGTACTCCTCGATAAAGAAAGGGACCAGGATACCATCCATCTCACAAACGATACAAGGGTCTTCTACATCATCAAACAAGTCGCAGTTCGTCACCAGCGAGATCTCTCCCTTTATCCCGTGAGGTTTGGCAAACTGCCCGATCTTAAAAACTTCTTCTTTTCTTATCATAACAGGAAATATCAGAGCCGGGTAATACGGGCTCCTATGTTATTCAAACGTTTATCGATATTCTGATATCCGCGGTCGATCTGATCGATATTATGGATATGGCTGGTTCCTTCCGCACTCATTGCAGCGATCAACAAGGCTATGCCGGCACGGATATCCGGTGAAACCATATTGGAACCACGCAATTTGAAGCGGTTGCCCAAACCGATCACCGTAGCACGGTGCGGATCACAAAGAATGATCTGAGCTCCCATGTCGATCAGCTTATCCACAAAGAACAGACGGCTTTCAAACATCTTCTGATGAATCAGCACACTGCCTACGGATTGTGTAGCTACGACCAGGAGAACACTCAGCAAGTCGGGAGTAAGTCCCGGCCAGGGAGCATCGGCAATGGTCATGATAGAACCGTCGATAAAGGTATCTATTTCGTATGAATCGTGTGTAGGGATATGGATATCGTCGCCGATCTGTTCGACAGTGATACCCAGGCGGCGGAATGATTCGGGAATAATTCCCAACATCTCATATCCGGTATTTTTTATGGTGATGTCGGAAGCGGTCATGGCTGCCATACCGATAAAACTGCCGACTTCGATCATATCCGGCAAAATAGTATGGGTAGTTCCTCCTAGAGAGTCGACACCTTCGATGGTTAGCAGGTTCGAGCCTACTCCCGATATATTAGCCCCCATCCGGTTGAGCATGGATGACAACTGTTGCAAATAGGGTTCGCAGGCTGCGTTATAAATGGTGGTAGTACCTTCTGCCAGCACGGCAGCCATCAAGATATTGGCTGTACCGGTTACCGAAGCTTCGTCCAGCAGCATATAGGCTCCTTTGAGACGCTTCGCTTCGATCTCGTATAACTGACGTTCGGCATCATAGCTGAAGCAGGCACCGAGTTTCTGTATACCGACAAAGTGGGTATCCAAACGACGGCGTCCGATCTTGTCGCCACCCGGTTTCGGGATCAATGCCTTGCCGAAACGGGCAACCAACGGTCCGACGATCATGACCGAACCACGTAACGATCCGCTTTTACGCAGGAAATCATCCGTATTCAGATAATCCAGATCGATATTATCAGCCTGGAACGTATAGGTATCGGCTGCCGGATGTTCCACTTTCACCTGCATGTCACGCAAAAGCTGAATGAGGTTGTTCACATCCAGGATATCGGGTACATTATGGATCGTTACTTTCTCCGGAGTCAGCAAAACAGCACAAATCACTTCCAATGCCTCGTTCTTGGCACCTTGCGGAGTGATCTCGCCGGATAACTTATAACCACCTTCTATAACAAATGAACTCATCGGCTTTTACGGGGATAATTCTTTTTGTTCGTATTATTCCGGGCCAGGATATCGCGGCTTTCCGTCAGTTTATGTACCTCTTCGCTCAACACGATCTGTCCTTCCGACAATTCATCGAGGTCTTTGAATATCTTACGGTCGTCTACCGACTCCTTGTTCCAGGTAAGGAACGATTTCTTCATCTGGGTTGCCAGCAACTTGATGAGCTGATCTTTTTCAACGCCTGGTTCCAGCTCCGTAGCTTTACGGATCATCAGTTCCAGTGTTCTCCCGTAATGACGGTAACGGATACGGTTATTGTTATACGGGATCCGCGGAGGGCGGGCATACAGGTTCTCTTTCTTCACGATTTCATAAGGATAATCGATGTCCAGTTTAAAATCGGACATGATAGCCAGATGATCCCATAAAATGTGTTTGAAGTCGTTCACATCACGCAGATGGGGAAACATATTTCCCATGATGTTGATTATTGTATTGGCGCAACGCTTGCGTTCTTCCCTGTCCTCTATTGCAACACAATAGTCTACCATATTCTGGATATTGCGTCCGTATTCGGGCATAGCCAATTTCTTTTCTTCTGTATTATATTTCATTATCATATTCGTTTATCCGGCAAATGTACTTATTTTAATTGATTTACACAAGATGTCCCTACACCTGCAAAAGAGGCATAGGGACAAAATCTATCTGCTAAACAAATATTACTTGTTCTGGTTAAATATTTACTTTGACAACTGGTTGATCACCGCCTGGTTCGCTTTCTTCACGGCAGCTTCGTTGATCTTGATCTCCTTACGGTCGTAGGTCATCAAACCATTCACTTCGCCTTCCACATCTGTGGTCTGAGTGTAAACGGCTGCAGAGAAACCACGGTCTACCATATCTTTCAGTTCATTAGCATATTTTACATATTCGGCAGTAACCTCATCGCTGTTCTTGAACTGAACATATCCCCAGTTACGTTTATTCCACCACAAATGGTTTTCCAAAGGCAAACCGATACCTCCGTATTCTCCCAATACTGTTACCCGCTGCGGATCATACAGGAACATGTTCGGACCCGGATAGTTGTGCAGGTCGAGAATATCTCCGCAGGCACGGTGGTTACCTCCACTAGCCGGATTTACCAGACGGGAAGGATCGTAATTCTTTGTCCATTCAGCAACCTTTTCAGTATCGAACTGTCCCCATGCTTCATTGAAAGGAACCCATACGACTATAGAAGGATGAGAAACGCACAGGTCCATGATTTCTTTCCATTCCTGATAATAGTTTGCGATCGAAGCGGAAGAACGCTCCTTATCTGTTCCGCCGTTATAAGTATGAGGAGCCCACTGGTTACCCATATCACCGCTCGGCATATCCTGCCAAACCAGGATACCTTCTTTATCGCAATGATAATACCAACGTGACGGTTCTACTTTTACGTGTTTACGGATCATATTGAATCCCCATTCTTTTGTTTTGATAATATCATAAAGCAATGCCTCATCGGTCGGAGCAGTATATAAGCCGTCAGGCCACCATCCCTGATCAAGCGGACCATAATGGAATAAATTCTTATTGTTCAGCTGCATACGCATAACGCCGTTTGCATCTCTCTTAGCAGAAATCTTACGGAAAGCAGTGTATGATTTTACATCATCCAGTACTTTACCATCTTTAACCAAAGAGACTTTCATGTCATACAGATACGGATTGGTTGTATCCCAAAGAGTCGGATTCTGTACGGCCAAACGAAGTTCTTTCCCCTGGATACCTTTCGCAGAAGCAACCACCTGGCCCTTGTCCATCAGCTTAACCTCAACAATAGAGGTATTACAAGGCATAGAAGTACCGACCGTTACATTCATCGTTCCATTGTCAATGTTCGGAATCGATTTAACGGAAGTAATATGATTAGTAGCTACCGGTTCGATCCATACAGTCTGCCAGATACCTGTTACCGGAGTATACCAGATACCTTCCGGATTAGAAGTCTGTTTACCTCTCGGCTGGTATCCTTTGTCACTCGGGTCCCAGACACGTACAACCAATTTCTGGTTACTCTTTCCGTTCAGATAAGGAGTGATATTGAATGAGAACGGGGTAAAGCCTCCCTGGTGGGAACCGATCAGGACATCATTGATAAATACATCCGCTTTCCAGTCCACAGCACCGAAATTAAGTACAATATCTTTATTCTTCCAGTTAGCCGGAACCGAAAAAGTCCGTTTATACCACAGCTCATTGGCATCTCCCACTTCTTTCTGAACACCCGACAGAGATGATTCTACGGCAAAAGGAACCAGGATATTCCCGTCAAACGCCTGCGGTTCGACCTCTCCCTTCGGTTTAATAGCATATTCCCACTCTCCGTTCAGATTTACCCAATCCGTACGTTCCAGTTGCGGACGGGGATACTCGGGCAATACATTTTTAGGGTTGATCTGTTCCGCCCATTTCGTCTTGATCTTGTCACCTGCCGGCTTCCATTGGGCCTGGGCACACACGGTTAGTGCCAAAGCACAACATACCAATAATGTTTTTTTCATGTTCGTGAATATTAAAGTTACTATTTCGTTTATTTGTTTTTATTCATCTTATTTTCAAGCATCTTCATAAAATAACCACCGACAACCGAACGGGCACGGAAACCGACAGAGTTACCGTCCGTTGTTTCATGCCAGTCGCTAAGCGGCATACGGGTGGTTGTTTCACCGGCATATTTATACACCGGAGAGACAAGCCGGTCGAATGTATTCCTGTCTTTTGCCAGACAGGCAGACCAGATGATCCAATCCGATTTCGTATAAGTTTTACGACTATCCAGCGGCAGACCGTATGTATTTTGCCGGGTCAGATAATAGGCTATTTCCCGATCAGCCACTTCATCCGGGAAGATGTTTAATCCCAACAATTTATCCCACACCAGATTATATTTCTGGCTCCAGGTTCCCGGCTGGTCAAATGTCAACCGGTAATGATCGCCGTCGTCTGCCATAACAACCCACTTAATGGCCATATCCTTAGCAGCAGCCATATATTTGTCGGCAGTAACCTGATCGCCCAGCATGCCGGCCAGTTTTCCGTATCCGGCTATTCCCATGATCGCTTTGATAGAGAGGTTGGCGTTATGGGCAAAATGACCGGCAAAGTCATCCGTACAAAGCTGGTTCTCGGGATCCAGCCCTTCCTTCAATAAATAATTCGCCCAGGTAGTCAACACATCCCAATGTTTCTTCGCGTATTCGGCATTTCCTTCCCGCTGGGCTATGGCTGTCGTTAGTATCAGCATATTACCGGTTTCCTCCACCGGCATATCGCCGCCATAAGTCTGACCGTTTGCGATCGGATAAGTACCTACATCATGGGCGGCAAAAGGTTTATTCCACTGTCCGCTCTCACTATAATAAAAAATCGGATTCATCATACCCTTCAATAGATCAGGGTTATAAATCAAAAACAAAGGAGCAGAAGGATAAGTGATATCGACCGTCCCGATCGAACCGTTGCTGAAATTCTCTTTGGAAAGAAACAACAGGTTACCGTCCTTATCATTTACCAGTTTATGTGCAGCTATTGCCTGACGGTAGGCCAATGCACAAAGAGCGGCATATTTCTGACCTCCGGCATTTTCTGCATCGTTCATCAACCCGACATCAAAAGCACGGCAGCGCTCCATTACTTTATTATATTCTTTACCAGCTTTGGTTAAAGCCTGTATCATATCGACCTTTCCGTTCTGTTTCCAATACCCCATCCGGTTATCCTTAAAATACTGTATCGAATACAGATCGTCATAACCGATCATAAGGAAACCGTCAGCGGAAGAAGAAACTTTACCCAAATCCTCACTATAGGCAACTACCGGTTCTGTTCCGGATATTTCCGAATTAGGAACTCCCATCAATGAAACAGAGCCTCTATCGGCAAACAGTTTCTTTATCTTATGATATTCTCCCATAGAAATAGCACGTTCCGGTTTAACATCCGATGCCAGATAGAAATATCCCCAGTCGATACGGACATCATCGCCTTTTTTCTGTAAAACGGGCTGTTCCACAGTTCCGACTTTTGCATACGTTATCTTATCCGGACCTCCCAGGTACACAGACAAGTCCATTTCCTGTCCCGGCAGGTTCATTGCCCAAAGCGGAGTAGCATCCATATAGATCTGCACATCGTGTGCTTTGCCATCCAAAGGTTTTACCTGATAAGAGATATAGTTTACAGGAGTAGACATCAGTTGAAGGTCATCCTGCAATAGAGGAGAAGTAAAAATCAAATCCAATTGTACCGGACCACACTCAAACGTATAATAAGTTTGTGTCGGCAACACATTGACTGATTTCTGAAAAGCCGGAGTATCGAATACATCCTTTACTTTATCTTTCACAAACAGACCAAAATCAACGAAACCGCCACCCACGCGATTATGGCAATGGGCAGCAATTACGTTTTTACCCGGCTTAAGGGTAGCTTTTACATTGGTCGGTAATTCTTTCAATACATTGTTTTTCCATGAATAATCCGTTTTTACGACCTCGATCCCATTGATATACAATTCAAAGATATCATCGTGCGAGTAATCGAGAATGACGGTTTCATCAGCATAATCCTGAGACAGGTCAAAGATGCGTCTGACCCATATATCCTTACTGTTCCATTCGGTAGAAAGGTTCGGCATCCCGGGAGTTCCGAAAGCAGCCAGGCCTTTTTCCCAGGCAGCGTCATTAAAATCCGGTTGGTTCCACTTTCCTGCCGGTTCCTTTTCTGTGTAAGAGGCAGCCCATTTCTCAACTCCTGCCGTAGGTAAAACAGACTTCATCGGTGTCTCTTCTACCCCCATAAAACGATAAATTTTACCATCTACCCGCAATGCTCCGACCAAAGGGAAAGGCTTCCCGGTCCAGTGCCGTACATTATCTTCATTCAATTGATCCGTAAATGACCAGGCACTCGTATAAGGATCGATGGTTACCAAAGGATAGGCCGGAGCTCTCAGCTCGTTGATCTTTTCCGGCTGGAAATATTTACTTTGCTGGCTGCAGGAACACAATAAACCGGCAGTCACCATATATAATAATAAGGTATATTTCTTCATGGCACGTAGTTTTTTATGATTGCAAAGGAACTGTTTTTCAGGTATAAGGACTTTCAATTTTCCTGCATAAGCTTTCAATAATCATTCAGAATGATCTTTATTGGTTTATTTCTCTTTTTTATTTATTAGCTTTGTCTTCGAGAAACACTATCACTATTCGATATGAAAAGAATACCGCTGCTAATCTTCTATGTTTGGCTATTGTTGGAATACTTGCCGGGAGTTGCCAATAACCCTCATTTCAGACATTACAACAATAAGCACGGATTATCGCATAATACGGTGTATTGCTCACTGCAGGACCTGCGGGGTTTCATGTGGTTTGGTACGGAAGACGGACTGAACCGTTTCGACGGGCATA
This sequence comes from Parabacteroides sp. AF18-52, assembly GCF_003479145.1. Lineage (NCBI taxonomy): Bacteria > Pseudomonadati > Bacteroidota > Bacteroidia > Bacteroidales > Tannerellaceae > Parabacteroides > Parabacteroides sp. AF18-52. The sequence goes on along the minus strand of NZ_QUGR01000003.1, from coordinate 156,447 downwards.
CGTTTAAAATCTATAGGCATAATTCATATAATCCGAATAGCTTGCCGAACGACCATATCCTGAATCTTTTTGAAAGTTCAGATGGAAAGATATGGGTTTTTACCGCCGGCGGAACCTGTTATTATGATTACAAAACAGATACCTTTCATGCATTCCAGCTATCACCCGGGCAAAACGAACCGGAGTCTTTTTCCGCTGTAACAGAAGACAAAAACCACAGTCTCTGGTTTATCGGTTATAACCGGATCGTCCGGTACAACCCGTCGGATAACACTTCCCGGACTTATCCGGCAGAAAACAATTTCTATCCGGCCATTATCACATTAATGAACGATGGGGAACCTCTTTTCTCTGACCGGCAATCTTTATATATGTATAAATCCGAGACCGATAACTTTCAGAGACTTCCTCTTCTGAATGAAATGCAGATCGATAGCCAGATCGTTATACAAGCAATATGCCAGATCCCAGACCTGGGTATCCTGGCCGGGACCAATCAGGGCGGACTTCTGCTTTACAAATATCAGGATCGGAGTGTAGTGAATATTATTCCCGAAATACAGGTCCGTGCCATCACCCCGTATAGTACGACAACCTACTGGATCGCATCTGAATCAGGCATCTACATTTATAATATACTGGATCAGACAGTAACCAATCTGCGAAAATCCCTGACGAACGAATATGCCATTGCTGACAATGCCATTTACTCCGTAACCCGGGACCGCGAAGGAGGCATGTGGGCAGGTTCCTTTTTTGGCGGGATCAGTTATCTGCCCAAAGAATATAACCGGTTCAACTATTTTATCGGAGGAAAAACACATCCCCAGTTACTCGGTAACGCAATCCGCGAAATCGTACCCGACCAATATGGCAATCTATGGCTGGGAACAGAAGATAACGGTATAAACTGCTACAATCCTCAAAACGGACAAATAACAAACTACTCATACAACAATCCGAAACATCTTCTGTCGGCGACCAATATACACGGGTTACTGGCTGACGGTAACCAGTTATGGGTAGGCACGTTCAATAAAGGGATCGACGTATTGGATATTCCATCCGGAAAGATCATCAAACATTATTCACGCGAAAATACTCACAATGCCCTGAACAATAATTTCGTCCTTTGTTTCTGCAAAACAAAGAATAATGAATTTCTGGTAGGTACCGGCAGCGGGGTATTATCTTACGACAGGCAGACTGAAAGTTTTACGCAATGGAATAATATTTACACCCTGATCAGACAGATATATGAAGATAGCCGCGGAGATATATGGTCTGCAACATCCAACGGTATTTATCACTACCTGCGTGAAGAAAATAAGGTAGAACAATACACGGCCGATGCCAACAAATTACAGAGTATCGGCAGCAATAACACGACGTCAGTCTTTGAAGATTCAAAAGGCCGGATATGGGTTACCACTGTTAACGGATTATCCCTGTTCAACCGGGAGACAAAATCGTTCAACCGGATCACAGCAGAAGACGGGTTACCCAGTAATATCATCTACCGGATCGTTGAAGACGATTCCCACAATTTCTGGTTATCCACAGCGAACGGCCTGGTCAGGTTCAATCCGGAAACATACGTGATGAAAACCTTCACCTATACAGACGGGTTGCATGAAACACAATTCAACTACAGTTCTTCCTATCAGTCACCCGACGGAACGATCTATATGGGAACTATCAACGGTATGTTGTCATTCAACCCATCCCGGTTCAAAGAAGATACATTCACCCCTCCCATGTATATTACCGGGATCGACCTTCCCGAAAATGAAGCAAACGGATATAATTTCACTACTTCTTCCATCGAAAACAGAGACGTTTTAAAGTTACCTTACGATGCTTCGACATTTACCTTATCGTATATAGCTCTCAGTTATACTTCGCCGGATGCGATCCGTTATGCCTATAAGCTGGAAGGCGTCGATAAAGACTGGATCTATATGAATCAGAATAAAAATGTCACTTTTGCCAACCTCTCTCCCGGAGAATACACCTTCAAAGTGAAATCGACCAATAGCAGCGGTATATGGCAGAATAATGAGCAGTCGTTACAGATCATCATTACCCCGCCTTTCTGGGCTACCGGATGGGCATTTCTGGTTTACATCCTGATCATTTGTATCTGCATAGTACTCTTCTATAATTACAAAAAAGCAAAACTGGAAGAAAAACACCGTATAAACCAGGATTTATTCGAAAGCAAAAAGGAAAAAGAACTATACGATGCCAAAATACAATTCTTTACCTTTATCACCCACGAGATACGGACACCACTCACATTGATCAAAGCTCCTTTGGAAAAGATCATCAAATCGAACGACGGTACTCCTTCTACCAGGGAGAACCTTCAAATTATTGAAAAAAACACACAACAGCTATTGAACTTAAGTAACCAGTTACTCGACTTCCGGAAAACGGAAAGCCGGGGATTCAAGCTGAATTATGTAAATACAGATGTTACTCTCTGGCTTCAAACGATCCTGCAACCATTCCTTCCGGTTATGGAACATGATAATAAAACATTTGTCTGCGAGATACCTGAAGAAACATTCTCCGCCTTTATCGACCGGGAAGCTTTCTCCAAAATAATGAACAACTTGCTGACCAATGCTATAAAATATTCAGACAAGTACCTCTCCCTGCAACTGCAAATACAGAAGGACAGAAACGAGTTTATCATTTCCGTCACTAATGACGGTATGCTCATCCCCGATAGCGAAAAAGAAAATATATTTACCCCTTTCTACCGTCTGAAAGAAACGGAACATCAGCAAGGAAGCGGTATCGGACTTTCGCTGGCACGTTCACTGGCTGAATTTCATAAAGGTACTCTAAATTATACGCAGACTCCGGAAGGAATGAACAGGTTTACACTTACCTTACCTAAAGAGCAGGAAGACTGCTATTTATTAACATTCGACAAAAACACAGAAAATACGGTCACAGATAATACCTGCGACGCTGATAATGAAAAGCCGGTAATCCTGATAGTGGAAGACCAGGAAGATATGCGTCGGTTCATTGCCAAAGAGTTGGCAGAGACATACCGGATCCAGGAAGCTGCTAACGGAAAAGAAGCGGTTACAATTTTAAAAGATCATACGGTAAACCTGATCATCAGTGATGTTATGATGCCTTTTATGGATGGGTTTGAACTATGTAATGAGGTAAAGAATGATGTCAACTACAGCCATATTCCTTTCCTCCTGCTGACAGCTCAACACAATCTGCAATCCAGGCTAAAAGGGTTAAACAATGGAGCCGATGCATATATGGAAAAACCCTTTTCGATCGAGTTGTTGGTTGCCCAGGTCGCAAACTTGCTGAAAAGCCGGGAGATGTTGACCAGAACTTACAAAGAAACTCCATCCACCCCGGCAACAACATTGGCTGTTTCCACAGTCGATGATCTTTTCCTGCGGAAACTTAATATATATCTGGAAGAACATATCACCAACGAAGCCATGAATGTAGAAATGCTGGCAACGGAAATGGGGATGAGTACCTCCAGCCTGTACCGGAAAGTAAAAGGATTATCAGGGTTATCTCCGGTCGACTTTATAAAAGTAACCCGACTGAAGAAGGCTGTCCAACTTATGGAGAAGGGAGAAAGCCGCATCAATGAAATTGCATTCCAGACTGGATTTTCTTCTCCGGCTTATTTCTCTACCTGTTTCCAGAAACAATATGGGAAAACGCCGTCGGAATTTATGAAAGAGTATTAGCCAAAGGCAATGTAAAACGGAAAGTGGCACCCTCTCTGAGCCTGGAAGATACGGACATCTCGCCTCCCATCTTATTTACCAGTCCTTTACAGATAGCAAGTCCTAATCCAATACCGTTGCTAGCCCCTTTCAACTGCACGAAACGGCCAAAAATATGATCCAATTCCTTTTCCGGAATACCTGTACCGGTATCGGATACATAAAAGTGAACATAGCCGTCCTCCAATTTATAACCAAAGCGAATAGTCCCGACAGAGGTATGTTTTATCGCATTCGTCAGCAAATTACTAAGGATTTGTACCAACCGGCTCTTATCCGTCCTCATAGTGATATCAGCACAAGGATCCAGTATCAATTCCACATTTTCCGGCATCCGCAGCTGCATCACATTGTACATATCTCTCATGGTAGAAGGCAAGTAAATATCTACATAAGCAAACGAGAGCATGCCTGATTCTATTTTTGAAATATCCAGCACATCGTTTATCAAACGTAATAACAATTCATTATTCGATTTGATGAGACTTATATAAGTCTCCCTTATTTCCGGATCGGTTTCAATAGACAACAGATCGGAGAATCCCACTATAGCATTTAACGGGGTACGGATCTCATGTGTCATATTGGCTAAAAACGCAGATTTCAACTGGTCGGCATTTTCAGCTTTCTCCTTGGCATCTATCAAGGTTCGTTCATATTCAATATATTTCTGATTATCGACCATGCAACCTACAATCAAATTTACACGTTCGTTCTCATCATGTTCGAGTGCTCTCCCGATCACCTCGTAATTCCGGTATTCCCCGTCATCGTTCTTCAAACGGAAATTAACGGCAAACTCCAATAAATTCCTGTTTCTTATCTCATTGAACAAAAGAAAAAAATCTTCCCTGTCATCGGGATGACGGAGACTGGACAGAGCACGGCAGATATATTTATTCCTTTCCAACAGGTAATTACTGGCACCATAAAACTGAAAACAATGGTTACAATGCTCTTTATCACAAGTCTGAAAACGATGAAAATTAAAAGAGTAGGTGGTTATGTGGCTATTCTTCAATGCTAATTCCATCATTGTACGACTCTCCGTCAGTTTTCCGCTCAGAGCCTTATTTTCTTTTTCCCTTTCTACCTGCTCAGATACGTTGCGAATATAGACCACCACATATTTATGATGCAACGGAACCATTCTTATCTTAAAATAGACAACCGGAGTATCATGCCCGGGAATCGACATATCCATATTGATTATTTCCGATGTATCCAGGCATTTTTGTACAATCTTCGTCATATTCCTCTTCGTTTCATCGGGGTAGGTAAAACCAGGCAAATCATCTATACGGTGATTGATCGCTTCGGGAGTGATACAAGTCTCTGTCGCATAAGCGATGATCCGCTCTACTACAAGTTCTTCATTCACTAACAGTATCGTATCCGGAATCGATTCGGCTACCTTTTCGGAGATATCAGCCAGTTCCCGCATTTTCTGGTCATACGACATAACATCCCATTCTTTGGAGGCCGGGTCTGTAAGTAACAATGTATATCCTATAATTCCTCCTTCTTCATTGAACCCGGGAATAATAGAAAACCCGAGAGGCAAATTGTGACTGACCACACTCCCATTCCGTAGATAAGTTTTTTGAACATCTGAAAGAAACGTCGTTTCAAATAAATTACTCAGGAGAAAATCAGAAATATCTGTTATAGCAAACTTCTCACACATTGCCTTATTTAAAGCGATTAACAAACCATCACCATCATACAAAGCTCCGCCCTGAGGATAGTAGTTAAAGAAATTTGTTATCAACTGCTGTTCGACCAATGAATTTCCCATCGCTATTTAGATTTAAATCAATCTACAAAGAAAAGCAAACTTTATAAATCAAAGACTATTTAAACATAAAAATATTTTATCAGAGAAAAATAACAATTACCATAAACGTAGTCTATCGCATCATAGATATTATCCATCGGATAAGTTTGGCTAAGGAAAATGAATAAGCGAACTTTGTTACAGAATCATGTAATGTTATAAAAATAGGGATATAATTAGTCAATAGCAAAAAGGCGATAAGGGATATGCCGTGAGATGGCACAAGAGATCCCGTCATAACTAAGAGAGGGTTAATCCCGGGAAAACTTCCCGGGATTAATTATTTATATTCATCCTGTTATTTGATGCGTTTACATTTTCCGGAAATATGCTCAATATCCAGACGCAGGACATTAGTCCGCTTAAATGATCCGGCAATATATTTTTCTCCGACAACCTCAAATCCGGAGCAATATTTCTTTGCCAGCAGACGCAGGGCAAGCATTCTCTCTTCTACCGGCAGATCCATATGAATTGTACCGAAAGCAATAGCAGATTCATAAGCAGTCGTAAACTGTCCGGGAATAACACGGGTTTCTCCAACTACACTAAAACTGACTTTCGGGTTTTGTTTCAGACATTCCAGTTTATATCCTTCCGGGGCACAATGAAAATAGATACACTTATCATCGTTCAGCACATAGCTGATTGGTATACCATAACCATAGCCATTCACTCCTTCCATAGCAAGAAATCCATATTCTCCACTTTCCAGGAGCCGATAAGCTAATTCATTTTCAAGAATTCTATCCTTTCTTCTTATATCCGTAAACATATCCTTGAGATTTAGAAAGACAAATCTACAAAAATAGTATCTTTGTGCGTACAAATCACACCTGATAAAACACAAAAATATGAGAACACAAATTTCCCTGCTTCTAATTGCCTGTTTTTGCAGTCTTACTTGCCTGGCACAAAACGAGTTCGACAAATACTTCACAACCAAAAGCCTACGAATTGATTTCGCTTTAAGCGGAAATACCCAATTTCAGGCCGCAGCTATACAGCAATTACGGGAAGAACCGGTATGGGGAGGTCCTGTTAAAAACCGGATCGACAAATTCAATTATGGCGGATATTACATCAACATATATGATAAATCAACCAATGAATTGATCTACTCACGCGGTTTCAATACGCTTTTTGAAGAATGGCGTACCACCGAACAGGCCAAAACAGAAACACAATCGTGGACGAACAGTATCTCGGTTCCCTATCCTAAGACAACAGTCGTTGTTGAGATTACAGCACGTGACAAAGCGGATATGCAATTTCACCCTCTGTTAAAAATGGATATCGACCCGACCAGTATTTTCATTGACCGGGGAAAACTAAAAGAAAATAAAGTAACTCAAATTCAATATGAAGGAAATCCGAATGAAAAAGTCGATCTGGTTTTCATTGCAGAAGGTTATACGGCAGACGATCAGGATAAATTTGTTGCCGATGCAAAGAAATTTACGGAGTCATTGTTTCAGACGCCTCCTTATACTACACGACGTAAGGATTTCAATATATGGGCTGTGAATCTAATCTCAGAAGATAAAGGGACTGATATTTCAGGTAAAGGCATATATAAGAACACGGCTTTAAATACCGGATATTACACCTTTGGAGTCGACCGTTACCTGACAACACCGGATATGAAATCGATCCGCGATGCAGTATGGAATGTACCCTGCGATGCCATATTTCTGCTGGTTAACACCGATACATATGGTGGTGGTGGCATGTATAATTTCTACGCTATGGGAACTGCCGATAATGAAAAAACACAACATGTTTTTGTCCATGAATTCGGACATAGTTTTGCCGGACTGGCCGACGAATATTTCTCTTCCGAAGTTGCCTACCAGGATTTCTATAATCTGAAATATGAACCCTGGGAACCCAATATAACGACACTGGTTGACTTCGACAGTAAATGGAAAGATCTTTTACCTGCCAATACCCCTATTCCAACACCACTGGACGCTGCACACAAAGATAAACCCGGTGTATTTGAAGGAGGCGGTTATATTTCCAAAGGTATTTACCGCCCGATGGATCATTGTATGATGCGTGATTATGCTCCTTTCTGCCCGGCCTGCAGCCGTGCAATTCTACGAATGATCGATTTCCTGTCTGACAGAGAATACTAAAAAACAGAAGGAGGTATGCCATCAAAACATACCTCCTTCATATTTATATTAACCAAAAGATCTAAAATTCAATTCATCGGAACTTCCATCAATAAGATTTTCGCATCCTTCAGAACTTCTATCGTTATACTGTCGGTATCATAGAAACCGGCACCATCCCGTTTGGATAAGGTCGTGTTGTTCACCTCCACTTCCCCTTCAATAACGAAAAGATAAACACCTGTTCCTTTCTTATGAAATTTATACTCCTTGATCTGTCCGGCATCCAGTGTTCCCAACGAGAACCAGGCATCCTGATTGATCGCAGCCGGAGTTGCACCGTCAGGCGAAAGGATCAAAGATAACTCATTCTTTTTCAACAAAGGACGTACATCATAATTGTTGTACTTCGGTTTGGTATTCTCTTCACGCGGGAAAACCCAAATCTGCAGAAATTCAAGCTGCTGCTCGGCACTATCATTAAACTCGCTATGGAAAATGCCTGTACCGGCACTCATCACCTGTATATCTCCCGGAGTGATCGTTTCGCTGTTCTGTATACTATCGCCATGCCGCAAATAACCATTCAACGGAATAGAGATAACTTCCATATTCTTATGTGGGTGTGTATCAAAACCTTCACGCGGTGCTACCGTATCATCATTCAATACACGCAACTTTCCGAAATGTACTCTTTTGGGGTTGTAATAATTGGCAAAACTAAATGTATGATATGTTTTAAGCCATCCGTGGTTTGCATATCCGCGAGAGTTCGCCTTATCTACTACCATTTTCATAAATATTCCTCCTCTTTAATTCATATATATAACATTTCAGCCGTTGAAAAAGTTCCGGCAATGCCTTTTGTCCGGTAACAGCCTTTTTTATTCATATGAAAAATGATCATAAATAAAACATATCTGAACAGAATTCAGTACTTTTGCACAAAAATTCATCCAGTAAATATATAATCATATGGCAGTTTACTTAAACGATGTATCTAGAACCTTCGGAGAATACCTTCTTATTCCCGGTCTGACTACAAAACAATGTGTGCCTACAAACGTTTCTTTAAAAACTTCGCTTGTCAAACACAATGTTGGCGATAAGTCATCTATCGAATTAAATATCCCGTTCGTATCGGCAATCATGCAATCGGTATCCGGTCCGGAACTGGCAATCGAACTGGCCCGCAACGGTGGTCTTTCTTTCATTTTCGGTTCACAGCCGATCGAGAGCCAGGCTGAAATGGTTAGAAGAGTAAAGAAATTTAAAGCTGGTTTCGTGACCAGCGACTCCAACCTAACACCGGAAAACACGCTGGCTGACGTGATCGATCTGGTCAACAAAACAGAACACTCCACCATCGGTATCACTGATGACGGAACTCCTAACGGTAAACTGCTGGGATTGGTTACCAGCCGCGACTATCGCATCGAAAAAGACGATCCTTCCACAAAAGTAAAAGAGTTCATGACACCTTTCGCAAAACTGATCGTCGGAGAAGTCGGCATCACGCTGAAAGAAGCAAACCAGATCATCTGGGATCATAAACTGAATACACTTCCGATCATAGATAAGGACCAGAACCTGGCCTATTTTGTATTCCGTAAGGATTATGACAGCCATCGCGAAAATCCGAACGAAATTTCCGGAGCTGACAAAAAATTACTGGTCGGTGCCGGTATCAATACCCGTGACTATACGGAACGCGTTCCTGCCCTGGTTGAAGCCGGTGTAGATGTATTATGTATCGACTCATCAGATGGTTATTCGGAATGGCAATACGAGACATTACAGTGGATCAAGAAAGAATATGGTGACAAAGTAAAAGTCGGAGCCGGAAACGTGGTGGACAGAGATGGTTTCTTATATCTGGTAAAAGCCGGAGCTGACTTTATCAAAGTCGGGATCGGTGGCGGTTCCATCTGTATTACACGCGAACAAAAAGGAATCGGACGCGGACAAGCTACCGCTTTGATCGATGTAGCTCAGGCCCGCGACGAATATAAAGAACAGACAGGTATTTATGTCCCTATTTGCAGCGACGGTGGTTTGGTGCACGATTATCACATGGTACTTGCATTGGCAATGGGAGCTGACTTCCTGATGATGGGACGTTATTTTGCCCGTTTCGACGAATCTCCTACAAAGAAACTGCGTATCGGAAACAACTTCGTAAAAGAATATTGGGGTGAAGGTTCAAACCGTGCCCAAAACTGGCAACGTTACGACATGGGAGGAAGTGCCTCACTGAAGTTTGAAGAAGGTGTAGACAGCTATGTTCCTTATGCCGGTAAAATGAAAGACAATCTGAACCTGACATTAGGCAAGATCAAAGCTACCATGTGTAGTTGCGGTGCTATCGCAATCCCCGCCTTACAGAAAAATGCCAAGATCACGCTGGTATCTTCAACGAGTATCGTAGAAGGTGGTGCACACGATGTGATCCTGAAAGAACAGAATTAAGTAATCCTATCTGAGATATTTAATCCCCCAACTGTAATCTCTTCATTCGTGAGCTTACTGTTGGGGGATTTTTTCTATCAATTATTTATATCTACAGAAATCCGATATTTTGAAAACAGACGTAAATATCTCCTATAAAACATATAGAAAACAGAGGTAAAATAACATTATATCAAACGGAGATTATTAGAAACCAAATATTTGAATATCTTTGAGGATAATAAAAACATTCGGTTATATAATACACAATAGACAAAGGAGATATAGAGTCGCTAGTATATGAAAAGAAGAAGAAAGAAAAGAAGTACCAAGCAGTATGCGGTTATTGCTTTCTACGAAAAAAACAACAGATGGCCTGCACCTTCGTCGCAAAATGTAAAAGAGCGGCATCTAGGTGAGTGGATTACCAGATGCAGATTTATCAGGAACCATTCTTCGGAGAAACTTACAGAAAAGCAGATTCAATTAATTGATAGAATCGATGCGGATAAGGCTCAAAAAAAGACAGAACGGTGGATGGCTAATTATGAGATGTTGAAAGACTTTGTGGAAAAAGAAAAACGATGGCCTTCCGTCAATGCATCAGAACCGGAAGAAATCAGACTTGTCAACTGGTGCCTGTCACAACGGATTACCAGAAAAAACACCCCCAAAAGCAAACAAAATAAAGAACATATCAAACTGTTGGATGATATCGGTTTCCATTGGAGTTCAAACAACAAAAGAAGAACATGGAAAGAATCGTTCAACCTGGTCAAGGATTATTATGCCCGTACCGGTCAATGGCCTGCCCATACCAGAGATCCGGAAGAGTCGAGACTGGCGAAGTGGTGTAGTAAAATGAGAGCCTATAAAAACCGAACGGATACAAGTGTAACGCTTTCTCCCGGACAGATCAAAAAATTGAGTAATTTAGGTTTCGACTGGACCAATAGCCAGGAGAATAACAGACGCTCACCGGAAAATACCAACAGGATATGGATCGAGAGATATCATCATTTTTGTGAGTTCACAACAAACAACAAACGATACCCTAAGGCGAAATCCGGAGATCCCCAGGAAGAGTCTCTGTATTCATGGTGGATGAGAATGGCTTATTTGAAAAGAAAAGGCAAGCTCAGTAACGAACGTATCCATCTACTTGATTGTATCGGATTCAGATGGGGGAAAGGGAATGAATAGTTGAAAACAAAATTTCCCCACTCTGTCCCCGAAAGATAGGCGCATTCAGGTATTACTTTTATTCTAAAAAATATATTTATATTTGCTGCGATTTTTGGTTCATATAAAATAGACTCTATGAATATGATTAAAAGGGAATCAGGTGTGAATCCTGAGCAGACCCGCTGCTGTATTCTCCACAAAAGTCTTTGAACAACAAATACATCCACTGTTCATCAATGAATGGGAAGGAACGTTCAAAGATGGAGTAAGTCAGAAGACCTGCCAAAATCTTTTTTCTAAGGCTAACGTGGAATATAGCTGAAAGATATGACCAATGGAAAAATTCTAATTTTTCTTTTATCTTTTGTACTAAATTTTCAATTGTTTAGCTGTAATTTTTGTTATTTTTTCAATATTAATAATAATTATTATGGTTACATCATTTACTCGTTGCAGAACTCCATTTTTAATATGGCTGTTTCTGTTTATTTTATTTATTCCCATTTGTACCTTTGCACAAACTAACAGAATGGTTAGTGGTTATATTGTTGATGAAAGCAATAAGGCGTTAGAAAACATTGTAATTTTCATCAAAGGGTCGGAGTTGAGAACGATTACAGATGACAATGGCTACTACTCCATAAATTTAGAAGACTCAAAAAATCATGTATTGATAACCAACAGTTACAATACCGTTTCCGCTGTCCGCGACATTCCTGATGGCGAACAGGATTACAGATTGGATATTCAGCTGTCATATAAATCATTAAGCCTTCCCGAGGTAGATATTACAGGAGCCAAACCCCAAAGCTACAATTCTGATATCGCCTTTTCTGCAACCCGCATGGAAATTCCGGTGCTGGAGATACCGGGATCGGTTGGTATTGTAACAAGAAAATTAATTGAAGACCAGCAGGCAACCACCATGACAGAAGTAGTACGAAATCTGGGTGGTGTCAAAGGAGGAGCTTCTGGTGAAGCCGGTAACATTAACGAGGTATTTTCTTCCCGTGGCTTTTCTATGACAAACTCCCGCAATTATTTCAGAAATGGAGTACGTTATCTCAAATTCTCAAATGATGCTCTCTCAAGTATCGAACGCATCGAAATACTAAAAGGACCTGCATCCGTTCTTTATGGAGCCGTAGAACCTGGTGGTATAATTAATTTTATCACCAAGCCGACTTTATATACTCCCCGCTATGGAGCTTCCATCAGATATGGCAGTTATGATTATAAACAGGCGGCCATCGACTTAACCGGTCCAATAAACACGAAAAAAACAATACGCTATCGCCTGAATGCGATGTACGAAGACGCAGATAAATTCCGTAAACCGCAAAATAGTAAACGATATGACATCACTCCAACCATTGACATTGATTTAGGAAGAAAGACTACTCTTAATCTTGATGCAGACATTTTCAGGGACAAGAGAACACATGATCCCGGAGTTTTACATATAAACAATGAAATTATCGATCATGGGTTCAAAACTTTTTTAGGTGAACCATGGGCTTATGGAAAGTTTACCAACACCAGTTTCGGCTATGAGTTGAAGCACCGTTTTAATAAAGATTGGACATTCAGAAGTTCTGCCCGCCAATATTTCACCCATGAAGACCGTCTGTATTTTCAGATGAAGACACCTCAAAAAGATAGTACAATCACTAGACGTCTAGCACATTGGGATGCAAAAATCAATTATTTAAATCTGATTGAAGAAATTAGCGGTAATTTCACAACAGGCTTTATCAAACATAAAGCGATCGCAGGAGTAGAATTCGGCCGGCTTACCAATAGAAGAAAAGTAAAGGGTAATATGTATACCCCCATAAATTATGTCAACCCTGTATACTCAGAGAAACCGACAGATTTTGAAATGGAACAAAGTACAGATTTATATATCACACAAAATACCGGAGCAATATATTTGCAAGATCAGCTAAGCTTTACCGACCAGCTAAAATTATTAATTGGTGCACGTGCTGACTGGGTAAACGACAAACAGGACAATTATATTAAAGAGACAAAAAGTGATGAAAAGAATTTCGCTATCTCCCCACGTGTTGGTGCGGTTTATATGCCAATACCAAGTTTAAGCCTTTATCTTTCTTATAGCCAATCATTCGTTCCTCAATCCGGCCAGACTAAAGATGGTAAAGCTTTCGATCCGATTCGTTCCAAACAATGGGAAGCCGGTATAAAGAAATCATTCTTCAATGATCGTCTTACCTCTAGCCTGGCGTTCTATAAACTGTCAAAAACAAACTTACCTACCACAGATCCTGAAGATGAAGAATTCAAAATTCTTATCGGTGAACAGACAAGTAAAGGTATAGAATTGGCTGTCTCCGGCGAAATTACCCCGAGCTGGAGTGTCGCATTCAACTATGCATATACACATGCCGAGGTGACCGAAACTAACGACAAGAACTATCCCGTTGGTACAAAGTTGGCAAATATATCTCCCAGTCAGCTCAACTTATGGACTTCTTACCTTGTTAGAGGAGGTGTTGTAAAAGGATTATCGTTTGGTGGCGGCTGGTATTATCAAGGAAAATCTTATGGAAATATGGCCCAAACCATCGAATTGGACTCATACCATATTTTTGACTGTTTTGTTGCCTACAAGCGTAGCTTCTATAAAATTTCCGCAAACTTGAAAAATGTATTCAATCAGGAATACTATACCGGCTCGCAAGGTAATAACCTGTTGTTCCCCGGTACAGCCAGAACACTCATGGTAATGCTGGCTGTTAACTTTTAAAAGACTGTGTTATGATGCACAATTATATCCTCAAAAAGATATTGGTAAATACACATTTATATATAGGACTCATATTAGGGTTAGTGATAACCCTAATATGTGTTTCCGGTTCAGCCATTGTCTATAAACCTGAGTTAGAAAAACTGTCAGTGAAAAAATTGGCATTTGTCGAGCCGTCGGACAGAATAGTTCCATTGCAATATTTACTGGATAACGTTAGAAAAAAATATCCCCAACTAACTATAAGCAACATGGTCCTTTACGGAGGAAAGGATTGCGCATACAGTTTTCGGACCACATCCACGGATGAGAAAGGTCGAATTCAAGTTTATGTCAATCAGTATACGGGGGAAGTCCTTGGGATTGACCGATATCGTCACAAGATATTCCAATGGTTGTATGATTTACATGTCAAGCTTTTATTAAAAAAGAACGGCGTTGTATGGGTTGCAGTATTTGGTTTCTTACTGATATTTCTTATTGTTTCCGGTCTATTTTTATATCCAAGTAAAAAAATATTCAACTTCCGGCAAGGGGAAAAACCAGGCGTCAGATGTTACAGGTTACATATAGTTATAGGACTCTTCACAGCCTTGTTTCTATTTTTAATCGCTTTCACCGGTTGCTATTTTGGGTTCAAAAAAGAATTCCACACTGTATTTGAATCTGTATCATCAGGTAAAGCCTTACAACCAGCTCCCAAAGTTGAAGAGTACTCCGGTCAATGGATTTCTTTAGATGCCATTATGGATATAGCATGTAAAGAATTTACAGAAGGTCGTCCTATGATGATCTTTTTTCCGAAAGACAACAAATCTGTTTTTTCTGTCAGAATGTATCATAGAGGTGACTTTGAAAGAACAGGAAGTAACCACATATATATACACCCTATTACAGGAAAAGTTGTCAAATTAAATTTGTGGAAAGAAAAGCCAACTCCAGAAAAACTGACCCGGTCTATGTATTTCATTCATTTCGGTACTTTCTGGGGACATTATTCACGTATTCTGTGGATCTTTATTGGCCTTGTTGTTCCATTTTTATATTTCACAGGTTTTTATGCATGGTGGTCTAAACTAAAAAGGAGGCAAAACACCCCCTATTCCGCCCCACGTAAAAGAAAATCCCTTGCAAGTTCTTGACTTACAAGGGATCATTTTTTTAGCAGTTGTTCTACCAGGGCTCGAACCTGGAATTTCAGGACCAGAATCTGACGTGTTACCATTACACCATAGAACAGTTTTTGTAGCTTCGAGTAGTATGTTTCTCGATTACGGCTGCAAAGATACGGACATTTTTTATTCTTGCAAATATTTTGCGAAAAAATTTCATCAAAATAAACAATTTTCTTTTTCTCCTGTTTTGAATTTACTGGGTTTATACATATATTAAATAGAGAAAGCATGCAGTTTATAAATTAAGGAGTATATTTGCATCTTCGAAAATTATTCAATAAAAAATAAATGGATCAAACAAAAGAATTAGTAAAAACAATTATTGAAGGCCTACAAGAGAAAAAAGGCAAAAATATTGTAACCGTAGATTTAACCCAACTATCCGGAGCTGTATGCCAATATATGGTGATCTGCGAAGGAAACACACCAACCCAGGTTTCAGCCCTGTCTGATTCCGTTTGGGATTCTGCACGAAGAAAAGCCGGTGAAAAGCCATTGTCTGTCGACGGCAATCAAAGTGCCCAGTGGATAGGTATGGATTATGGCACGGTTCTTGTACACATATTTTTACCGGAACAACGCGAGTTCTATAATCTGGAAACTTTGTGGTCGGACTCAAAGGTCACACAGATCCCGGATCTCGATTAAACCGGATTAATATTATCGAATTCAAAGTATGGAAAATAAAAACGACATGTTTAATAAAGCGCCGAAGAACAATAAGCCTAAAATGTTCCGGTTTAACCTGTATTGGATGTATGGGCTAATATTTATGATGCTTATTGCATTATATCTGACAAACGATTCCTCGGCGTCAAAAGAACTGGGATGGACTGAATTCCAGAAACTGGCTCAGGAAAATGTGTTTGACAAGATGGTTGTCTACAACAAAAAAAACCTTGTTGAAGCTAGTGTTAAAAGCGGACAGAAAGGATTGGTATTTAAGAGTGACAGTACGGCTTTGGGAACAAACCCTAAAGTATATGTAAAAATACCGTCGGCAGACAAATTTTCCGATTTTTACGACAAAGCGGTGACAGATAATCATATCGATACACAAGTACGGTTTGAAGAAGGAGATGATGCAATATGGAACTTTCTGGTATCTTTCGGACCTATTATTCTGATTATTGTCGTATGGATTTTCCTGATGAGAAGAATGTCTGGAGGTGCAGGCGGTGGCCCCGGCGGAGTATTCAGTGTCGGCAAGGCCAAAGCACAACTATTCGATAAAGATAACGACAGGAAAGTTACATTTAAGGATGTAGCAGGATTATCTGAAGCCAAGCAGGAAGTAGAAGAAATAGTCTCTTTCCTCAAAAATCCTGAAAAGTATACGGAACTGGGAGGTAAAATTCCTAAAGGTGCCCTGTTGGTTGGTCCTCCGGGAACCGGTAAAACATTACTGGCAAAAGCAGTAGCTGGTGAAGCAGATGTACCATTTTTCTCATTGTCTGGTTCCGACTTCGTGGAAATGTTTGTCGGTGTAGGTGCATCACGTGTTCGTGACCTGTTCCGTCAGGCAAAAGAAAAGTCACCTTGTATCGTATTCATTGACGAGATCGACGCCGTTGGCCGTGCCCGTGGTAAGAACGTGAATATGAATAGTAATGACGAACGTGAAAACACGCTGAACCAGTTATTGACAGAAATGGACGGTTTCGGTTCCAATAGCGGTGTGATCATTTTAGCAGCAACTAACCGTGCAGATATCCTGGATAAGGCTTTACTTCGTGCAGGACGTTTCGACCGCCAGATCCATGTGGAATTACCGGATCTAAATGAACGTAAAGAAATATTCGGAGTACATTTACGCCCGATTAAAATAGATGAGAGTGTCGATGCAGAATTTCTGGCACGCCAGACTCCGGGTTTCTCCGGAGCCGATATCGCGAATGTTTGCAATGAAGCAGCATTGATAGCTGCCCGTAGCGGAAAGAAATTTGTCCAGAAAGAAGATTTCATGAATGCTGTAGACCGTATTGTCGGAGGTTTGGAAAAACGGACCCGCATAACCACAGCAGACGAACGCAATAGTATTGCTAATCATGAAGCCGGCCACGCAACTCTAAGTTGGTTACTTGAACATGCCAACCCTTTGGTAAAAGTAACTATTGTTCCTAGAGGTAAAGCGTTGGGAGCAGCCTGGTACTTACCGGAAGAACGCCAGATCACTACCCGTGAACAGCTACTCGATGAAATGTGTGCAACACTGGGTGGACGGGCTGCAGAAGAATTGTTCCTAGGCAAAATTTCGACTGGAGCATCCAATGACCTGGAACGTGTCACCAAGCAGGCCTACGCTATGGTTGTTTACTTTGGTATGAGTGATAAACTCCCGAACCTGAATTATTACGATTCAACCGGTCAGGACTGGGGATTCACTAAACCATACAGTGAAGAGACATCTCGCATGATCGACCAGGAAGTACAAAAGATCATCAACGAACAATATGAACGTGCAAAGAAAATCCTGTCAGAAAATGCAGAAGGGCACAACCAACTGGCACAGGTATTGCTTGAACGGGAAGTGATCTATACAGAAGATGTGGAACATATCTTTGGCAAACGGGCCTGGATCTCACGCTCACAGGAAATTCTGGAATTGCAGGAAAAGGCAAACAATGAGAAACAGGCAGCTGCTGACGACAAAAAAACGGAAGATACAGACAGCCAGGCAACCGACAATAAAGTCCAGGTTGTTACGGCCAGTGTCAGTGAGACTGACAATATTGCCTGACAAATATTTTTTACCGGACACAGATAACGCAGAGCACGCAGACTGCGTTATCTGTGTCCGGTTTATTTGTTTTGCCACACTCTATCCTGTTTATATTTAGATTTATTCTTTATCTTTGCACGAAAAATAAATCAACAAACGAACAAAACGATACAGTATTGAAAAATCTGATAAAACGGGCGCTTACCGGTATAATCTTCGTTGCGGTACTAGTTGGAGCAATTTGCTACCATCCAATCTCTTTTCTCATCGTATTCGGTATAATTACCGGATTGACTTTATGGGAATTCTACGGCTTGGTGAAACATTATGAAGAAGCCTCTATCAAGCGAACAATCTCATCACTGGGAGGAGCTTATCTATTTGCTGCCACTTTCGCTTACACCAATCAACTGACAGATGGTATCATTTTCCTGCCCTATATCCTATTCCTTATATATATACTGGTTGCCGAATTATATTATAAAGCACCGAATCCGATCAATAACTGGGCATTTACCATTTTTGCACAGGTATATTGTGCCGGTACATTCTCGATGCTGAACTTTATAGCTACCATACCGGATACTCCCGGACAAATCGTTTATTCGCCTTTGTTCATTATGGCAATCTTCATTTTCATCTGGCTGAATGATACCGGAGCATATCTGGTCGGTTCCATGATCGGAAAAAGAAGATTGTTTGAACGCATATCTCCTAAAAAATCATGGGAAGGATTTTTCGGAGGACTAGCTGTCGCTTTAGGAGCGTCACAAGTTCTGGCATGGTATGCCCCGGAAGTAAGCTGGTATAACTGGCTGGGATTATCAGCTACCGTTGTCCTGTTTGGGACCTGGGGAGACCTGATCGAGTCATTACTGAAACGCACGCTGGGTGTTAAAGATTCCGGCAACGTTCTCCCCGGTCATGGAGGAATGCTCGACCGGTTCGATAGTCTGATGCTGGCTGCTCCTGCCGCTTACATTTATATAGAAGTGTTTATTCGAAATTAAACGTCAGCGAAACCATACGTGAAGTTGCTTTCGATAACGCATTCGGATACTTGATAAGATCTTTATCAGTAAGGTCACTACGATCTTTTTGCAAAAGGTCGACTAGCCCGAAACTAAACTTCAATTCGGGACAGAGCTTAAAAAACGGCAGGTAAATATCACATCCGATACCAAACTCCAAACCGAAATCAGCTCCTTTCAACAAGACAGGCATCCCCTTTTTACGTCCAAGATCCATCGCACCATATATACCTCCTATTAAATAAGGACGATAATTATTCAACCGAAGGGCAGAAAACTTCACATTCAGAGGAAAACTCAGGATAGTAGAACGGACAGAAGTAGAGAACTCCTCACCGGTTTCCTGTTCACGGAACAGAAACTTTTTATCCCCGAAATGCACGGTGGGAACAAAACGCAAATTAAAATATGGATTCAGATACATATCACCTATAACACCGACACTGAATCCTGGCGAATAACTAGGAATTTCAGCAAACCATATCTCACCATCGGTTGTAACACCGGTATTGGTCAACAACAAATCCTGCGCATGCAATCCGACATGGAATCCTAAATGGAGCCACTTCAAATCGGCATACGGCTGATTTTTAACCTTTTCTTTTTGCGCCATCACACCAGGGATGGCAAGGCTACACACTAATATTAAAAGTAATAGACGTCTCAACTCTCAATCAATTTTGAATAATAACGAAAAAGATCAGAACTTATTGCAGAAATACAAATAAAACTCTATTTTTGCACCAACTAATAGTTATCAATTTTAAACGTTTAAGAAAATGGCTTATTTAATTAGTGAAGATTGTATTGCTTGCGGTACTTGCATCGACGAGTGTCCGGTAGGAGCTATTTCAGAAGGTGATATCTATCATATCGATCCTGAAATGTGTACTGATTGTGGTACTTGTGCTGACGCTTGTCCTACTGAAGCAATTCATCCGGTTGCATAAACCGCAGTAAAATAGGCAACCTTTACAACAGGATACCTATAAAAGATAACGAGCTGCCTATTCTTTAAAGAAAAGCAGCTCGTTATTATTTTTCCCCCTTCTTAGAAATCGATGTCCAGTTTTATCTCATCTGAATCATCGTCTGTTTTTGTTTCAGCATCCGGGGCCTGTGCTTTTTGATCTTCGGAGTTTCGCTGTTTGATGTAATTGATTACATCATTCATTCCCTCCATAAACTTCTCAAAATCCTCCTTATAAAGGAAAATCTTATGCTTCTCAAAAGAGACCTGTGTTCCGTTTTTAGGCTGTACCTTTTTACTTTCGGTAACCGCCAGAAACAAATCGTCTTTCAAGTTCTTCTTCACATCCAGATAATAGATCCGCTTACCTGCTTTTATGGCTTTAGAGTACAGAATCTCTTTATCGCCACCTTCAACCTGTGTTTTCTTCACCGACTCATCCATATAGCCAACATTTGTTAAATACCCACCCAATATTCATAACTTGCTTCAAATATGTGCATTTTTTTTTAAACAACAACTATTTTAACTCATCAAAATATCTGATTTTACGTTTGAAAGTGTAAAATAACACCTAACTCATGTAAAATTAAATAAACCAGGACTCTTTTATCAAAAGAATGACTACCTTTGCAACCTAATTTATAATAAAGTAGTTCCTTCAAACGATGATCAACAGAATTTTAATCCGCATTAAAGTTTTACAGATAGTTTACTCATTCTATCAAAACGGAAACAATGACCTCAAAGTAGCGGAAAATGAATTGCTTTTCAGCTTACGGAAGTCGTATGACTTATATCACTACTTCCTCCTTCTAATTATCGAAGTCACCAATTTACAAAGACGTACGCTTGACGCTAAAAAATGCAAGTACATGCCGACTCACGCAGAGTTGAATCCCAATACCCGTCTGGTAGATAACCGTTTCGCAGCCCAGGTCGCAGAAAACGAAGCTCTTCAGAAATATGTAGCAGAACAAGGGTTGTCATGGGTTAACGATGAAGAGTTTGTAAAAAATGTACTGGATATAATCCTGGCTTCGGATTTGTATAACGAATATCTGGATAATGAGAATGATTCGTACGAGACAGACAAAGAGTTTTGGCGTGCCGTATTCAAAAAGTTAATCTGTGGTAATGAACAGATTGAAGAATTTCTGGAAGATAAAAGTATCTACTGGAATGACGATATCGGAATCGTTGAAACATTTACATTAAAAACAATCAAGCAATTTGAGGAAAAAAGCGGTAGCAAACAAAAATTGTTACCGATGTTCAAAGACATGGAAGACCAGTCTTTTGCAATCAAACTATTCCGCCAGTCATTGCTGAAAGGTTCCGAATATCGCGAACGTATCAATAAACATATGAAAAACTGGGAAGCTGAACGCATTGCCAATATGGACCTCATTATTATGCAGGTAGCCTTGGCTGAAATCATGACATTCCCGACAATTCCTATCAATGTCACATTGAACGAATATATCGACACAGCAAAATACTACAGTACTCCT
Source organism: Parabacteroides sp. AF18-52 (assembly GCF_003479145.1). Taxonomy (NCBI): domain Bacteria; kingdom Pseudomonadati; phylum Bacteroidota; class Bacteroidia; order Bacteroidales; family Tannerellaceae; genus Parabacteroides; species Parabacteroides sp. AF18-52. Next base: position 134,890 of record NZ_QUGR01000003.1, on the reverse strand, counting down.
AAAAGCGGAGTGTTTATTAATGGAATATTAGATTCTATTGTATCCGAGTTAAAAAAAGAAAAGGTATTGCTTAAAGACTAATTATTATCCTTACATTTGTAGTTAGTCAACTTGGTACAAATTTATAAATGAATATAATTAATTATGAGCTTAGTTAGTATTTTACTTCAGGCTGCCGGAGGCCAGTCACAATGGTCAGGCATCTTAATGATGGTAGTTATCGTTGCCATCTTCTATTTCTTCATGATCCGTCCGCAACAGAAAAAGCAGAAAGAGATCCAGAAATCGCGTGAAGCGTTGAAAACCGGTGACAAAGTAATCACTGCCGGAGGTATTTACGGTAAGATTAAAGAAATCGGTGATACTTATATGCTGATAGAAATTTCAGACGGCGTACGTATCCGTGTTGATAAAACTTCTATCTTTGCTTCATCAGAAGACGCACAGCAAAAATAAGGAACAACAAATATGCCGCAGCTTGATAATATAAATCAATCATTCAAGTCTGCCCGGATGAAGATTAATGCTTTTCTGCGTCGTCAGAGATGGAAGGAAGCATTGATCTTTTTCTTTTTTGTACTACTGTCATTAGGTTTCTGGTTATTACAGAGCCTCCAGCAGGAATATGAGATAGAAATAAACATACCGGTCAGATATAAGAATATCCCCCCTGATATCTCCTTTACGGAAACACCTCCCCAAGTGGTTATTGCCAAAGTAAAGGATAAAGGAAGTGTTCTGTTGAACTATTCCTTCGGGAGATCATTTGCTCCAATCGAGACGAATATGAAAAATCAAGCAGAAAAAAGCGGTTCCATATCCATTTCTAAAAAAGCGATCGAAAACGATATTCAAAAACAATTGCTGGCAACCACCTCTTTGGTTACTTTTGAACCTCAGCACATTGAAGCAGCATACAGCAAACGTATCAAAAAAGAGATTCCTGTTGTATTCAATGGGACGATCCAGACAAACCCAGGTTTTCACGTATCCGGTAATATAACAATCTCACCGATGAATATCAGCGTATATGCAAGTGATGTAGTCCTGGATACTCTGAACCAGGCGAAAACGGTATTTACGGAAATAAAAAAAGGTAATAAAACAATCACAAAGACCATACAACTGCAGAAGGTCAGCGAAGCGACTTATGATCCGACCAGTGTTACTATAACGATCCCTATTGAGGAGTTTACAGAAAAAACACTGGAAATTCCGGTACTTTGTACGGATTTGCCACCTCATTATACGTTACGCACTTTCCCTTCTGTTGCAAAGGTGACATGCAGTATTCCGTTATCTCGTTTCAAGGACTTATCGGAAGACGCCTTTGAGATCAGATTTTCTTTTAAAGACCTGGAACAAAACGTATCAGGCTCCTTACCTATCCAACTGACAAAAAAGCCGGATTGGGTAAATTCTGTGGCGCTCGTTCCGGACAAAATAGAATTCATCCTGGAACAAAATAATCTTCAATGATCAAAATTGGCATAACGGGAGGTATAGGAAGCGGTAAATCGGTAATCGCTACTTTATTGAATCTATATGGAGTACCGGTTTACGTAGCTGATACGGAAAGTAAAATATTGACTGAGACTTCTCCGGTAATCAGAAAAAAACTTATAGCATTGTTCGGGAACAGCATTTATACAGAAAACGGACTGAATAAAAAATTGTTGGCGTCATACATATTTAACACTCCTGAATACCTTCAACAGGTAAACGCAATCATCCACCCTGAAGTCAACCGGCATTTCTCTGAGTGGACAAAGGCCCAGACTGCTAATGTATGCGCTATTGAATCGGCAATTCTCTTCGAATCAGGTTTCAACAAAGCGGTAGACAGAAGCCTGATGGTGTATGCTCCCCTGGAGCTCCGTATTGAACGGGCTGTCTCACGGGATAATGTTCTCAAGGAAGAAATCGTACGCCGCATCGAAAATCAGTTTCCGGACGAAACAAAAAGGGACCAGTCTGATTATGTCATTTACAATGATGATAAGCAGGCATTACTCCCCCAGATTGAAAAATTTCTGGCGTCTTTATAGAATTAATCGCATAGTTATGCTACATTTGCAGCTTTAAAGTTTAACACTATTAGAAAACGAAGTATTATGTTGAAGACTATTTTGTCTATTTCGGGAAAACCGGGATTATTTAGATTGGTTTCCCACGGAAAGAACATGCTGATTGTCGAATCGCTGACAGATAAAAAAAGAGTACCCGCTTATGCAAAAGATAAAGTGATCTCGCTAGGTGATATAGCTATTTACACGAACGAGACGGAAGTTCCTTTGCACGAAGTTCTTACCAGCGTAAAAAATAAAGAAAACGGGGCTAAAATAACAGTACCTTCAAACACAAATGAATTGCGTACTTATTTCGCCGAAGTTTTACCTGATTTCGACCGTGAAAGGGTATATCCCAGCGATATCAAGAAATTGCTGACATGGTATAACATCCTGATCGGAGCAGATATCACCGATTTTACCCCGGAAGAAGAACCGGCTACAGAAGAAACAACAGCCGAGACAGAAACTAACGCTGAAGAAAAAACTGAATAAGAATCGATCAGTAACAAAAAAGCCGCTGCATTAATTAATGCAGCGGCTTTTTTGTTATAGCAGATCAAATCAGAATAACGGATTATCCACCTTTTCTTTCAACAGAGCGATATCGATCACCTGATGAATATCTTCCACATAATGGAATGTCAATCCCTTTACATAATCAGCCTTGATTTCTTCAATATCCTTTTGGTTTTCCTTGCAAAGGATCAATTCTTTGATGCCTGCCCGTTTGGCAGCCAGGATCTTTTCCTTGATACCTCCGACCGGAAGAACTTTTCCACGCAACGTTATTTCACCCGTCATAGCCAGATTCTTCCTTACCTTACGCTGGGTAAATGCAGATACGAGCGAAGTAACCATGGTCACACCGGCACTGGGGCCATCTTTAGGTATCGCACCTTCCGGGACATGAATATGCACATTCCAGTTCTCAAATAAATCCTCATTTATATTGAACACAGATGCATGTGCGTGAATATACTCAAGTGCCAACATGGCAGATTCTTTCATCACATCACCCAAATTTCCTGTCAAAGTTAACTTCGAGCCTTTTCCACGACTCAAGCTGGACTCTACAAAAAGGATCTCTCCCCCTACGGCAGTCCACGCCAAACCGGTAACAACTCCGGCATACTCATTACCCTGGTATTTATCACGGCTGTATTCTACCGGACCCAGATAATCATGAAGGTCTTCCGGCTTGATCTGTGCCGGGATCGCTTCGTCGGAAGCTACTTTACGAGCCAGCTTGCGCATTACTTTGGCGATCTTCTTATCCAATTCACGTACGCCGCTCTCACGAGTATACGATTCTATAATAACTTGTAACGTCTTCTTAGGGAACTTCACCTTGCCCTTACTCAGTCCATGGGCTTCCAACTGCTTCGGCACCAGATGACGGGCTGCTATTTCTACTTTTTCTTCCAGGATGTATCCGCTCACTTCAATCAATTCCATACGATCCAGTAAAGGCTGCGAAATCGTATTCAGATTGTTAGCCGTAGCGATAAACATCACTTTACTCAAATCATAATCTATATCCAGATAATTATCGTGGAAAGCAGAATTCTGCTCCGGATCCAGAACTTCCAGCAATGCAGAAGCCGGGTCCCCTTTGAAATCGTTCGTCACCTTATCTATTTCATCCAGGATAAACACAGGATTTGAACTACCTGCTTTCTGGATATTCTGGATAATACGTCCGCTCATGGCTCCTATATAAGTACGGCGATGACCACGTATCTCAGCCTCATCGTGTAAACCTCCTAACGAGACACGTACATATTTACGATGCAAAGCCTCTGCTATCGATTTACCCAAAGAAGTCTTACCAACTCCCGGAGGTCCGTATAAACAGATGATCGGCGACTTCATATCACCTTTCAGCTTCAGTACGGCCAAATGTTCTATAATACGTTCTTTTACCTTTTCCAGTCCATAATGATCACGGTCGAGAACTTTCTGAGCATGTGTCAGATTGAAGTTATCCTTACTGTATTCATTCCACGGTAAATTGATAATGGTCTGCACATATTGCGTCTGTATGGAGAAATCAGGTGATTGCGGATGCAAACGTTCTAGCTTACGAATCTCTTTCTCAAATATTTCAGCAACAGAAATCGGCCATTTCTTCTTGGCAGCTTTCTCCCGTAGTTCTTTTATCTCCAGTTCATTTATATTACCACCCAATTCTTCCTGGATAGTTTTGATCTGCTGCTGCAGGAAATACTCCCGCTGCTGCTGATTGATATCCTCATGTGTCTTCATCTGGATAGAAGCTTTTAATTCCACCAACTGATATTCACGATTCAGGATAAACAACAGGCGATAAGCACGATCTTTCAGATCACCGATCAACAATAGTTCCTGTTTTTCGGAAGCTCCACTGGGAATATTGCTACAAGAGAAATTGACCAGATAAAGGATATTCTTATTATTTTTTATCGAAAAGATCAAATCGCGGGGTGGATCGCTCATTGCGCCCAACATCTTAATCGTCAAATCCTTGATCGTCGAAATAAGAGCTTCGAACTCCCGGTCGGTCTTATCCGGCATCTTATCCTCCAATAAGGATATTTTTCCTTTCAGATAGGGTTCCGTATCTTCCAGAGCTTCCAGCGAGAAGCGTTTCTTTCCTTGCAAAATAACGGTAGTCGTACCATCCGGCATTTCCAGCACGCGAACAATATCAGCGATCACACCAGTCGTATACAAATCATCAAAATCCGGATCTTCTGTGTTCATTTCCTTTTGGCAGACAACTCCGATCAAAGATTTATTGTGGACGGCTTCTTTTATCAGACGCATAGATTTAGGCCTGCCAACAATAACCGGCATGGCTACTCCCGGAAAAAGAACCATATTCCTTAACGGAAGAATAGGAACTATGTTCCCTACCTTTTCTATTCCTTCTGTAAAATCCTCATCCACATCGCATTCTGTAAGGATAGGCATTACAATCCCAATATTATCATCCAAATCGTCATACGACTCTTCGGTAAACCTCTTCATTCTTTCTTTCATCATATTACTTCCCTATCAATTGTACTGATTGATACAATAAACGTGCCAAAGTTACAGCTTTTCAGGTAATTCTAACTACTTTTGTACCCCACAATATAAAAATATGTATGGCTAATCCTTATTTTCAATTCAAAAAGTTCACGATCCGGCATGATAAATGTGCAATGAAAGTCGGAACAGATGCTGTTTTGCTTGGAGCATGGGCTGATATCACGGCATGCAAAAACATATTGGATATAGGAACCGGGACCGGAATTATCGCTTTAATGCTTGCTCAACGATGTTTTGCGAACATCGATGCAATCGACATCGATACGGATGCCTATAGCCAGGCGAAAGAGAATGTTGCCGCTTCCCCATTTGCAGAAAGGATTAACGTCATACATGCTTCCTGCTCCGAATACACCGGTTCATGTGCACGGGAAAAATATGACCTGATCGTTTCCAATCCGCCCTATTTCATTAATTCCCTGAAATGTCCTGACAACAAGCGTTCGGTCGCACGCCATACAGACAGTCTGTCCTTATTCGAACTGATTGACGATTCGTGTTCATTATTGTCTTTATCCGGACGCATTGCCCTGGTCTTGCCTTACGAGCAATTGGGAGAAATCGAAATGATCGCTCGTAAAAATCATCTGTCTATTTGCAGGCAAACCGATGTTATCCCCATTCCCGGAGCTCAACCCAAACGACTTTTGATTGAACTCTCCATGACCTCTACAGATATAAAAAACCGGAATACACTGATCATTGAAGAAGCCAGACATCAGTATACTCCGGAGTATATAGCATTAACCAAAGATTTTTACCTGAAAATGTAAGGCAATTTCTTATCGAAGAACCGGGTCACTTCACCAAACAAGTTGTGCACCTCCTCGGTAAAAGAGACAACTTCCGGTGTTATGACATGCAATGACTGTGGTATAACCGAAATATCGATCCGATTGTCAGCCATGATCGGTTCCCCATCCAGGTGCATAACCCCCGGGCTCTGACGAATAATCGTTACTTGCCGTGCCTTCATCGTCTTGATCTTACTATTCCGGTCGATCTGTTTCGTAAATAACTGGATTGCCAAAGGTGCTATATCCAACGGCATAAAAGGAGACAGAATAGTCAAATCCATCTGACCGTCCTGTATATTGGCATGAGGAGCTATAAAAGCATTATTCCCGTACTGGGAGGCATTCGCACATGCTACCAGAAATGCTTTTTCCTTGATCGTCTGATTATCTACCAGCAACTCATACGGCTCCGGCTTGTAACTCAGATATTCTGCCACCGTATTTTTAATATAGGTAAGAGATCCGCGTCGCTTCTCCTCGGCAAACTTCTGGCTTACCGCAGCATCAAAGCCAACCCCGCAGGTACAAAAAAACACACGGTCGTTTGCCTTACAGCAATCTATTGTCGAAACATGTCCTTTTATGATCAGTTCCAATGCCCGTTTAGCATCCATCGGTATATGGAGCTCACGAGCCAGTCCGTTACCGGATCCTTTCGGAACAATCCCCAAAACGGCATCCGAATGAACCATAGCACGAGCTATTTCATTTACCGTGCCGTCGCCACCTACAGCTATAATACAATTAGCCCCTGCGTCAATCGCTTTTCTCGTCAACTCGCTGGCATGCCCCGGATATTCCGTAAAAGAGATCTCCAGCGAACAACCGCCTTTCTCGCACATTTGTTCGATCATCTTAGGGATCTTTCGCTTCGAACCTACTCCGGAAATAGGATTTATTATAGCCTGTACCGTTATTTTTTTCCCGTCCATCCTAACTGTTTATAAAGATTGAAGCGACAAAAATAATGCTTTTGTAAAACTTTTAAAGCATTAAGGCTACTATAAGTTATTTTTTTACTACTTTTGCGGCTGGATTTGCCGAAACATAGGTGAATATGTATACGACAAACCTTCAATTCTATAATGGAATTTTAATAAGCGAGAAAATCATTCTCTTCAATAATAATATGAAACTTTTACAAGAGAAACTAGCAAAGTACGATGCTCCTCAAAAAGCTATGGCTGCAGGAATTTACCCTTACTTCAGAATGATCGAAAGCGATCAGGATACTGAAGTAATGATCAGTGGTAAAAAAGTCTTGATGTTTGGTTCAAATGCTTATTTAGGATTGACTAACCATCCTAAAGTAAAAGAGGCAGCAATTGAAGCGATCAAGAAGTACGGTACGGGTTGTGCCGGTTCACGTTTCCTGAACGGAACGCTTGACATCCACATTCAATTGGAAAAACGTCTGGCCGAATTCGTAGGGAAAGAAGATGCGATCGTGTATTCAACAGGTTTCCAGGTGAATCTGGGAGTAGTTTCCTGCCTGACAGGACGTGAAGATTATATCTTGTGGGATGAGCTGGACCATGCCTCCATTATCGAAGGTCACCGTCTGTCTTTCTCAACTAAACTGAAATACAAGCATAACGACATGGAATCGCTGGAAAAACAACTCCAGAAATGCGAGCCCGATAAAGTTAAGCTGATCGTCATCGACGGTGTATTCAGTATGGAAGGAGATATAGCCAAACTTCCTGAGATCGTAGCCTTGGCAAAGAAATACAATGCCAGCATTATGGTCGACGAAGCACATGGCCTGGGAGTTCTCGGAGATCACGGACGCGGAACATGTAACCATTTCGGTGTTACCGACGACGTAGACCTGATCATGGGTACGTTCAGTAAATCACTGGCTTCTATCGGTGGTTTTATCGCTTCAGACAAAGACACGATCAATTACCTCCGCCACAATTCACGTTCATACATTTTCAGTGCAAGTAACACGCCGGCAGCTACAGCAGCAGCAGGTGCAGCACTCGATATTATGCTGAGTGAACCGGAACGTATCGAACATCTTTGGGATCTGACCCATTACGCACTGGACGGTTTCCGCAACATGGGTTGCGAGATCGGACATACCGCAACACCGATCATCCCGCTGTTTATCCGCGATAACGATCTGACATTCCTGATCGTTAAGGAACTGTTCGAAGCAGGAATCTTCGTCAATCCGGTAGTTTCTCCGGCTGTTGCTCCGGAAGATACGCTGATCCGCTTCTCACTGATGGCAACCCATACAAAAGAGCAGTTGGATTATGCCCTTGAAGCAATTCATAAAGTATTTAAAAGTCACGGCTTAGTATACTAAACTGTTACTATTTTTATAATAAAAGGCTCCCAAACGGTAGAAATACAAGCTTGGGGGCCTTTCACGTCTCTCCTATTCTTGTTTTTTCACTTTCCCTTGCTCATTCTCTGAGAATATTTGACTATTTTTGCGTAATTGTACAGACTATAAATACATATACAACCAGAAAATGGATTTCAAATTAAATAAAGGAAGTTGCTGCATGGGTAAAAAAGGATGCAGCAAAATACAAAATAATAAACTAAATACCTACGATTGGCTCTGCGACGTACCAGATGCGGAAAATGCAACCGATTACGTAGAAGTGCAATTCAAAAACACCCGTAAAGGGTATTTTCTGAACAGTTCGAAGATTCCCCTTGAAAAAGGAGATATGGTAGCGGTCGAAGCCAGTCCCGGACATGACATAGGAACTGTAACGCTTACCGGAAAACTGGTTCTTCTTCAAATGAAAAAGAATAATGTTCGCACAGGAGAAGGATACGAACCCAAAAAAGTGTATCGCAAAGCGAAACCTACCGATATAGAGAAGTACGAAGAAGCAAAAGCAAAAGAACATGTAACCATGATCCGTTCACGCCAGATCGCAGCAGACCTGGGACTGAACATGAAAATCGGCGATGTAGAATACCAGGGAGACGGCAACAAAGCTATTTTCTACTATATTGCCGACGAACGTGTCGACTTCCGCCAGTTGATCAAGGTATTGGCCGAAGCTTTTCGCGTACGAATCGAAATGAAACAGATAGGTGCCCGTCAGGAAGCCGGCCGTATCGGAGGTATAGGACCTTGCGGACGTGAACTGTGCTGTTCCAGCTGGATGACAAGTTTCGTATCAGTGGCAACCGGTGCCGCCCGCTATCAGGATATATCCATGAATCCGCAGAAACTGGCCGGACAATGCGCCAAGCTGAAATGTTGCATCAATTACGAAGTAGATGCTTATGTAGAAGCTCAGAAGCGTTTACCGTCCAGGGAAATCGTACTTGAGACAAAAGACAACAACTATTATCATTTCAAGACAGACATCTTTAAACGTGAAATAACTTATTCCACCGACAAATCTTTTGCTGCCAATCTGATCACTATAACAGCCGAACGTGCTTTCGATGTGATCAATATGAATAAGAAAGGAAGCAAACCGGTTACACTGGAAGCCGATACCAAGCCGCAACCACCCAAACGTGATGCGCAGGATATCCTCGGCCAGGACAGTGTTACCCGCTTTGATTCTGTCAAGAAAAAGAAGAAAAAGCGTCCGTCCGGTAATGGAAGCAACGGAAACAACGGCGGAAACAATAATACGAGTGCATCCGCGAACGGAGAAAACAGGGAAAACGGAAATAATAAACCGGCAAACAACCGCCCCGTCAACAATGACAGGCAACCCGGAAACGACAAAGCTCCGAACAACAACAATAACAACGGTAATAAAGGCGGCGGCAATAACAATAACAATAACAATAACAACCGCAACAACAATAACCGGAATAACAGAAACAGACAAAAGCCTAAAGGGAATAATGACAAACAAGCGAATAATGACAGACCTCAGCAGCAAGCTAAACCGGGAAACAAACCGGAGAATAAGCCCGAAGCTTAAAGGAATCTTTGTCGTTCTCTTTGCTTCCTTATGCTTCTCCTGCGATCAACAGGCCTTGTACGACCAGTACCAGGCCATTGACAATAAAACGTGGGGGAAGGATAAGGAATATTACTTTTCTTTTCATATAGACGACATTACTTCTCCTTACAATCTAACCCTCGAGGTTCGTAATAATAATATGTATCCATACCAGAATCTCTGGTTATTTTGTAATGAAGAACAGCCTATCGGCCCTTTGAAGCGGGATACGATCGAATGTACGCTGGCCGACGAATTCGGGAAATGGTACGGACATGGCATCTCTTTGTTCCAATCCAGTTTTCCTATACGGACAAATTACAAATTCGAACATCCCGGAATGTACACATTCAGTTTCCGTCAGGGAATGCGTGACAGTACCTTAAGAGGAATACAGGAAATCGGCTTCCGGGTAGAAAAAGCAAACTGATCACATCGATCACCGCTCTCTCCGGGAAGCATCCAACCGGAGGAATATAAATAACAAGATTGTGAATCCTAATAAAGAAGAGCCTCCATAACTAAAGAAAGGCAACGGAATACCGATCACAGGAGTCAATCCGGTAACCATTCCTACATTTATAGCCAGGTGAAAGAAGAAAATAGAGGCTACACTATACCCGTATACCCGTCCGAATGCCGTATTTTGTCGCTCCGCAAGCACAACCAGCCGGACTATAAATATACCGAACAGAATAAGTACGATCGTTGAGCCGACAAAACCATGTTCCTCTCCTACCGTACAAAAAATAAAGTCTGTTTCCTGCTCCGGTACATATTTCAATTTAGTCTGTGTCCCGTTCAAAAAACCTTTTCCGGTCAATCCTCCCGATCCGATAGCGATCTTCGACTGATTCACATTATAACCGGCCCCGCTGGGATCGTCTTCTAATCCTAATGAAACCTTGATACGGATTTGCTGGTGAGGCTCCAGTATCTCATCAAACACATAATCCACTGAATACATAAAAGCCATAGACCCCAAAGCAAAAGCAGCGATCAACGCATAATGCCATACCCAGTTACGAACAGAAAGATATACCAGATAAATGACAGCCAAACCGACCAACCCCATCGACACCCAGGCAAAGTTCACAGGAATGAACAAGGAAGCGATATAAGCTGCCAGATATACGATAGCCGTCCCACCCAACATGATCTGCAAAGCCATCTTATCCTTACGGACTGTTGCCACAAGGAAAAAGGAGATAACCAGTATCAGCGAAGAAACAATCAATTCCCCCATATCCGTTGCACCGACCACCACATCCGAAAACTTCATAGTCGTCACAAAAAACGCTACCGCACAAACACCTGCCAGCAAAATATATCCGGACATCCCTTCCCTGTATAACATCAGAAAGAAAGCAAAATAAACCAAAGCTGAACCAGTCTCCTTTTGCAGAATAATACAGATCATCGGCAGAAAAATAAGCAGGAGAGTGATGGAAAAATTCTTGACAGTGGTCAGTTGGAACCCATAGGAATTCATAAATTTCGCAACAGCCAGAGCGGTTGCAAACTTGGCAAACTCCGCCGGTTGTATACGTAAAGACCCCAGCTGCAACCATGAATGGGAACCTTTTATATTCGGAGCAAAAAAGATGGTCGCTATCAACAGCACTATGACAGCCGCATAGATCAGATAAGCAAAGACATCGAAGAAATCGCTTTCCAACATCAGTATGACAAAAATAACCACCATAGAAATGCCGACCCACATCAGCTGTGATCCGGGACGTCCGTTTATATCAAATAAACTCATGCTGTCAAACTCGAAACTGGCACCACAAATCGTAAACCAGCCGGCCACTATCATCAAAAAATAAAGAATGATAGTAAACCAGTCAACAGTCTTCCATATTTCAGTCTTTCTATAAACCACGATCCAACAATGAATAAATACGATCTTCAGTAACAACTGAATTCACTATTCTTTCTTCCAATGCTTTATCTTCCGGAGATATCTCACCTTTCAGATAAAGTTCCATCATCAGTTTTCCGATAGGAACTCCAAACACAGCCCCGAATCCACCGTTCTGGACATATACACAGATAGCCACTTTAGGATTCTTATACGGAGCAAAACCAATAAACGCAGAGTGATCCTTTCCATGAGGGTTCTCAGCCGTACCGGTTTTACCGCAAACTTCAATTCCCGGTATTGCCGCAGCCCAGCATGTACCGCCAAGTACCGCATTACGCATACCCTCTGCTACAACGTCATAATATTTTGCATCTACAGTCGGATAACGCTTCTTTGTATACAGAGTATCCAGAGGCGTATCCTGTACTTCCTTTACAACATGCGGAGTAATAAAATATCCCCGGTTAGCGATCGTTGCCGCCAGATTACATATCTGCAACGGCGTTGCAGTTACTTCGCCCTGACCAATTGCAATAGAAATGATCGTAGTAGAAGTCCAGCGCCGGTAAAATTTATCATAAAATTTACTATTCGGGATAAAACCTCTCTTCTCGCCGGGTAAATCGATACCTAACGGATAACCATATCCCATCGATACCAAATGATTCTTCCAGACTTCAAAAGCATCCTGGATAGTCGGATACCGGCGGCGGCTATCCAACATATCATGTAATCCCCAACAAAAATAAGAGTTACAAGACGTTGCCAAAGCCGGGACCAGGCTCAAAGGTGAATAGTGCCCGTGACAAGCCGGCTTTCGTTTAGGCGAGTAAGTATATCCATGTGCACAAGTGTACATAGTTTCAGGAGTAACAACCCCTTCCTGTAAAAAAATCAATCCCTGAGTAGGTTTAAAGGTAGATCCGGGAGGATAAAATCCCGTTATTGAACGGTCTACAAGCGGTGTTTGAGGGTCATCCTCCAACATTTTATGATTCTTTCCCCGTTGGCGTCCTACCAATAAACTCGGATCGTAATTCGGTGAAGAGACCATACAAAGCACTTCACCTGTCTCAGGCTCTATCATTACGATACTACCGACTTTATTTTTCATCAGTTTCTCTCCGTAAGCCTGCAAATTTATATCGATGGAAAGCTTCAGGTTCTTTCCGGACACCGGAGCAATATCACTGTTACCTTCATCATACTTGCCTTTAATGCGGCCGTGTACATCCCGTAAAAGAATTTCCACCCCTTTTACACCACGCAGTTCTTTCTCGTATGAACGCTCAACACCTGCACGACCGGAGAAATCCCCCTGCACATAATAATCATCTTCTTTAATATCTTTCCGGCTCACCTGACCGATATTACCCAGGATATGGGCGGCATAAGGATACTCATACTGCCGGATCGTACGGTTCTGGATATAAAATCCGGGGAATTTATAGAGCTTCTCCTGCAACACCCCGCACTCTTGCGCAGAAAGATTGTTCATAAACACCTGCGGGACATACGACGAATACCCCGGATTCAGCTGACGATTTTTTATTTCAGAAATCCTCTTGTCAAACAGTTCTTTGGTTATGCCGAGTATATTACAGAAATCCAGCGTATCGAACGGCTGGACCTCACGCATGATAAGCATTACTTCATAAGCCGGCTGGTTATAAACAAGCAATTCGCCGTTACGGTCATAAATCATCCCGCGCGAAGGCAGTAAAGTCTTTTTCAGGAACGCATTACTATCCGCCCACGCTTTATAATCGTTCTCGACCACCTGCAGGTAGAACAAACGAATGATAAAGATGAGAACCAACAGAACCACGGCACTGATTATTACATAACGCCTGTTCTCAAGTGTATACTTTGTATTAGTCTCCACTCTTCTGTGTCTCTATATTGAAAGCTTCTATTGTACAAATTAATAATGTAGTCGTTACTACACTCGCCCCGATACGGATAGCCAGGAATAACGGATCGAACAAAGTCAGCGACTCGATCAGGAATAAAGTTACATGGTGAATGATCACGAATGTAAATACATACCGAAAGAAACCACCATAGCCAAAAGTCTTATAAGAGGGGTAAATCCCTTCAGGCAGATCCTTTCCCATAAAAAAGCGGATCAACGGCTCACGGATGAACCCGGCCAATGTACATGCAGCAGCATGCATCCCCGGTGTATTTGAAAACATATCGATCACCAGGCCGATCAGGAAAGAAGACAGGACAACCACATCACGCGATGTCCCTACCGGCATCTTTATAATAAAATAAAGATATAAGAACGGCGTTGCGACCCGCAGAAAATGTATATTGTTCAGGATCAACACCTGAATCAATACCAATACAACGAAATAAATCAATCCCCGTAATAAATTAATCATTTCTTCTCGCCTCTTGTTCTACTCTTCTCTGTTCTGCCTGATTATAATTCTTAATGATCCTGACGTTGTTCAACGACTGGAAATCCGTAGCCAGTTCCACCTCCAGTGAAAAGAAGTTATCGTCATGTTGCTTCTCAAAATCGGAAACGGTACCGACAATCAATCCTGCCGGGAAAACACTTGAATAACCGCTCGTCACGATCGTGTCTCCCTTCTGAAACTCCACATGTCGTGGCAATTCCTCCAGATTGGCATAGTGGGTATTACGTCCGTTCCAACTCAACGAACCGAAATAACTACTTCCCAACACCTTACAACTTAACCGTGATTTAGGATTCAGTAAAGGGATGATTACCGAAAATTTATCAGCCACCGTCGAAACAATTCCCACAACTCCCCGTTCGGAAACAACTCCCATATCCGGAGCAATCCCATCTTTACGTCCTTTATTCACAGTGATATAATTCGAAAGATGGCTAACACTGTTGTTCACCACCTCGGCAAGGACAAAACTATACGGAAACAGTTCGGTCGAATCCGGAGCAAACCCGGTAAAGGTAAGCGTATCCGCCATCATCATATCCAGGCGGTCCTGCAATTCCAGCAACTCCATTTCCAACTGTCCGTTCCTCTCCAGCAACTCTTTGTTTATTTCATGCAGGTTCAGATACGATGTCACATAACCGGAAACAGATGAAATATGGCCTGTCAATACGTTTGCCGAACTAAAGATAATATTCCGCTGGTACGCATTATTACGATAGATCAGCATCAGCGAAACAATCTCAAGCAAAACAAACAGAAACCAGTGCCTCTTTCTTACCAGGAAGTCCAGCAGTTTACGCATAATCAATTTAACAAGCTGACAGTTGACAAGTAACAGTTGACAGTTAGAATAGAAAAATGAAACTGTCAATTGTTACTTGTCAACTGTCAACTACTTTATCGAATAAGGAAATTAAATTTATCTATATTCTTCAATGCAACCCCCGTACCTATTGCTACTGCATGTAACGGGTCTTCCGCAATATGAAACGGGATATTGATCTTATCCGTCAGACGCTTATCGAGTCCGCGCATCAAAGCACCGCCGCCAGCCAGATAAATACCGTTACGTACGATATCGGCATACAGTTCGGGAGGAGTCTGTTCGAGTGCACTCAGGATAGCCGCTTCCATCTTGGAGATAGATTTTTCCAGACAGTGTGCTATTTCCTGATAAGAAACGGGAACTTCCATCGGAAGTGCCGTCATCTGGTTCGGACCATGCACGATATAATCTTCAGGAGGATTATCCAGGAACGTCAATGCTGAACCGACATTGATCTTAATCAGTTCGGCTGTACGTTCACCGACCTTTACGTTGTGCTGGCGGCGCATATATTCCATAATATCAGCCGTCAGGTCATCCCCTGCGATACGGATCGATTTATTGGAAACGATACCGCCCAGAGAAATAACAGCGATTTCAGTGGTACCACCACCTATATCCACAATCATATTACCTTCGGGTGCTTCCACATCGATACCGATACCGATCGCAGCAGCCATAGGTTCATAGATCATATAAACATCACGTCCTCCGGCATGCTCCGCAGAGTCACGCACGGCGCGGATTTCCACTTCGGTACTACCGGAAGGGATACAAACCACAATCCGCAGTGAAGGTGAAAACCAACGATGTTTCGGATTTATCATTTTGATCATACCGCGTATCATTTGCTCAGCAGCAAAGAAATCGGCAATCACGCCGTCGCGAAGCGGTCGGATCGTACGAATATTCTCGTGCGTCTTCCCGTGCATCTGGCGTGCCTTTTCTCCGACAGCCAGCACCTTGTCGGTACGCCGGTCAAGGGCAACTACCGATGGCTGATCTACTACAACCTTACCACCACTGATGATGATGGTATTCGCAGTACCCAGGTCCATCGCTATTTCTTGTGTAAAAGAAAATAATCCCATTTTTTAATAAGGTGTTTTTTTAGTGTTTGAAATGACGGATTCCCGTCTTAACCATAGCCAAGCCATGCTCGTTGCAATAATCAACAGACAGCTTGTCATTTACAGAACCACCCGGTTGGATAACGGCAGTAATACCTGCCTTATCAGCAATCTCAACACAATCAGGGAACGGGAAAAATGCATCAGAAGCCATAACGGCACCTTTCAGATCGAATTCGAAAGAGTTTGCCTTTTCAATAGCTTGTTTCAAAGAATCTACGCGCGATGTCTGACCGATACCACTGGCACAAAGCTGTTTGTTCTTTACCAATGTGATAGCGTTTGATTTACTGTGTTTCACCAGTTTGTTAGCGAACAGCAGGTCTTCCGTTTCCTGTACGGAAGGCTTTTTGTCAGTCATCGGTTCCAGATCTGCAGCAGTCTGGATGCTCAGGTCTTTTTCCTGCATCAATGCACCATTCAACAGTGAGCGGAATTGCATCGGACATGTCTTTGCTTCCTTACGGATCAGGATGATGCGGTTTTTCTTCTGCATCAACACATCCAAAGCGTCTTTAGTATATTCCGGGGCGATGATCACTTCGAAGAAAATCTTGCTGATCTCTTCTGCTACTTCTTTATCGATTGCACTGTTGGTAATCAGAATACCGCCGAATGCAGAAACCGGGTCACCGGCCAAAGCATCTTTCCATGCTTCGAGCACAGTCGGACGGGATGCGATACCACATGCATTATTATGTTTCAGGATAGCGAATGTCAGTTCATCGAACTCGTCGATCAGGCTGACAGCAGCATCGATATCCAGCAAGTTGTTGTAAGAAATTTCCTTACCGTGGATCTGGTCGAACATATCGTTGAACTTACCATAGTATTTGGCAGCCTGGTGCGGGTTTTCACCATAACGCAGGTGCATTGGCTGATCTACAGCAACACGCAGGTGAGAGCCTTCGCGTCCGTCAAAATAATTGAAAATAGCAGAATCATAGCCTGATGAAACAGCAAAAGCTTCTTTGGCAAACCATTTACGGTCTTCCAGGGAAGTTTCTGCCCCCTTTTCATTCAGCACTTGCATCAAAGGTTGATACTGTGCTTTGGATGCTACGATCACTACATCTTTGAAGTTCTTTGCAGCGGCACGGATCAATGAGATACCGCCTATATCTATCTTTTCGATGATTGCCTGTTCTTCAGCTCCGGAAGCAACTGTTTCCTCGAACGGGTACAGGTCTACAATCACGAGGTCTATTTCAGGAATTTCGTATTGAGCGATCTGTTCTCTGTCGCCTTCATTTTCTCTACGATTAAGAATGCCGCCAAAAACTTTCGGGTGAAGTGTTTTAACACGTCCTCCCAGGATAGAAGGATAACCTGTCAGGTCTTCCACCGCATCACAAGGGATGCCTAATGATTCGATAAACGTCTGAGTTCCACCGGTTGAGACAAAAGTCACACCTTCATTATGGAGTTTTTTTAAGATTTCATCCAGTCCCTCTTTATGAAACACGGAGACCAATGCACGCTTAATACGTTTTGTTGCAGCCATCTTTGTTAGGTTTATTTTAATGTTTTAGAGCACAAAAGTAGATAATTATTTTCAATATGTATATGAATGTTGAGAATTAATTTCCCGAGGCAATTCATTAATAAAACTTAGAATCTGTTGAAAACTGTAGGGGTAATTATTATTTTTTAAGCTTCACCAGCATGATCACCGGATTATCCTCTTCGTTCAATCCGGCTGCGACCTCTTTCAATTGACCTTTCAGTTTACCTTTCCCGTTAGCTTCCAACAGTTCTGCAGCTTCCAGCTGTATTGAAAAAGCAATATCCTCGTTTAATGCACAAGCAGACATGTCTTCTTTCCGCTGATCGAAATCGGCATTATAAACGGTACTGCTATAGATCTTCTTTTCCTGTTTGTCGTATACCAAATCAACTTTCGGCATATCTGTTTCTTTCTCGAAGTCACACTCTTTTTTCACCGTCTGCATAAAACAATAACGATCTGTCAGGATTCCCGGGAAAAGAAAGACTTCCGGTGTCATCGTCTGTACGGAAGGGCTTCTGACCAAAAACGGGCGAAGATCTCCATTCGGCCGATGGGCATAAATGGTATCGGCCGAAGGCTCACTCAAAATCCAGTTATCCTGGTAAGAGGAGATAAAACTATTACCGGGAACGCTTGCGTACACTCTATCTGCTACACGCTTCATAATTACCGGCGATATTCTTTTCCGGTACGGAACCTCGATATCCGTCCAGCTTCCATCCTCTTTAGACAGCAGGAAGAATGTACTCGTTGAAGATTCGTTCTCCGGTGCATATACATTTTGAGACAGAAAATGACGATCGTCATAATCGTACAGGTTTGTAACAAGTGCTCCTTTTTTATAAAAGATCGTTTTCTTATAATTACCTTCCAGATCATACACCTGGATCTTACTTGAAGGGCCATCGTTCACAAATATCTCATTCTCTTCCTTATTCAAGTGAACATTAAAAGGCAGTATATATTCCTCCGGTCCCTGTCCCCTACGATTGATCTTTTTCAATCCTTTGCCGGTCGACCGGTCGAAAATCAATATTTCTCCCTGACGCATATTTGTCAATATCAGGATATTTTTCCCAACATCCGCCACCTTGCCTTTAATTATAAACTCGTCCGTTGTCTCCAACGGGATATATTCCACATCCATAAAATCTTGAAGTGTCAAATTCTTCTCCGGATAGTTCGCCGTGACATCCACTGTGATAAGATTGTCAGTCCCTGGTTTGTTGCCTCCACATCCTATCAAGACCAATAGGATAACATAAACAAATGCTCTATTCAACAAAGAGTTTTTCATGATAATAACTTTTAAATTACGTTTACACAAAAATAAGGACCACCAAAAACCTCCCCAAAGCTTTCATGTCACAAATATGTCACATTTCACAAGATATTAATAAACAGTAAATTATAAACAATATCTATTATTAAAAAGCTTTTATAAATTCATCAAAATCCTGTGCAGATCCTTTCCGGTGAGTTAATTTTTCATATAAACGCTTACGCTTATTAGATATCGTCTGGCTGTTTACCGATAATAACGATGCTATACGTCCTACCGGAATATCCAACTTGGTCAAACAACATACCACCAAATCCAACTCTGAGATTCGGGGATATAATATTCTTATCTTGCTGGTAAAATCTCTGTACAACACATGGTCTATGGTCTTAACCACCTCCGGCCATTGTGTCTCATCTAACTTTTTCCATTTTGTACATAACCCCAGATACATCTCTGAAGTAAAAAACAAATGATTAAAATCGACTTCCTCCTGAATACCATCTATTGGCACAACTAATTTTTCATTCAAAAGGACTTGTACCATTTTCAGCTCTCGTTCCTTTTCAGCCGCCCTATCTGTTTCCTGTGCCAACTTCTTTTCATACCGTTGGATATTTTCTTCTATTCTTTCTTGCTCTACAGCTATTTGTTGCTCTAACTTTACGATAGTAACATTTCGCTCTTTCAAATATTCCTGGCTTTCTTTATATTTCTGCTCCTGAAGACGCAACGATTGGTCCTGCTGTTCTTCTTTTTTCTTCTTTTCCTTAAACAAATAAAAAGCAACGCATACCGCCATCAATAAAAAGAAAGAACTTCCTCCCCAAAGCCTGTACAAATAATTTGTTTTACGGTCTGCCTCCTGCCTGTAATACTCTTTTTCTTTTTCCACCAACCGATAATCATACAAACTTTGTAACCGAGCCAATGTTTCCATATAGGTCTGTTTCTCAATCGAGTCACGCAATAACTCATACTGTTCCTGAAAGTCGGCACTGGCTTTCCAATTTTGTCTGTATTTTTCGAAACGTGATAAATTACGATAGGCATCACACACTGTATGAAGATCAGTACTTTTCCTGGCAAAAGAAAAATAAGAATAAGCAGAATCCATTTTTCCGGTCTTCAAATACAAATCTCCTAAAGTTAAACTGACCAGACAGGAATCGTCGGCAGTCTCTATTTTTGAATAAGCTTTCCAGGCATAAGACAAACCTCTCTCATAGTCTCCTACCCGGCTGTACGCATCCGCCAATTCATTCGACATATAAAGCTCATGCGAATCGGATGTATGCAGCAAGGCTATCGAATAATAAATAATTGCACTATCCAGTTTATTCTCGCAAACATAAATACGAGCGATATTTCGAAGAGTCACAGACAAACTGACGGTATCTGCATCCTGAACAAAGTAGTCGACCGCTTTCTTCTGGTAATTCAAAGCCGGTTGATACAGTTTTTGGAAGGTATACAAGGAACCTAAATTGGCACACAATTGTCCGAGTAAAGAGGGAGCATCCAAACTCTTTCCCACTTCATAAGCCTTTAAATAATATTCCTGTGCCTGAAGTGCATCATTCAAATCATAGAATACATTCCCGCAATAATAATAAGCCTGCATCTTCCGATCCTCCCAACCAGCCTTCTCATAATACCTGACAGCTATTTGTATTAAAGAATCGGACGAATGCTTTATCCGATTCTTCTCCTGTGCCTCCGTATACAACAAACACCAGAGAGCCTGTTCCTTGCGCGACAAATCTTCCGGCCATTTTACACTGTCTAAAAGACATAAAGCCCTATCCGGCTTTACAGTCATATAGCTTTCAGCCTCACTCAACAGGGAAGCTACCTCGTTTTTTCCGCTACAGGCTAACAGTAAGAGAAAAAACAAAAGACCTAACAGTGGTTTAAATAGTTTGAACATATTAGCTACCCTTATTAATAACACTAATGTAAAACTTTATTTTCAAAAGTTCATCAATAAGAGTAATATTTATAAAAAACATACCTGATCAACGATACAAATCCTGCTATCCTGTGAACTTTTTTACTCATTCATTTTTGCGTTTGATATATATCAAACGAATAAAGCACAATTGTGTTCCTTTCGTTTGATAATTGCGTTTCTTTCATTTGATAATAATCAAACGGATGTTTATTCAGTATATACAATATTTTAATACGGTAACTCCGATTAAAACGATTCCGATTGGCACAGAACGTCCGTTTTTAGTATCTTTGCACACTCATTCGAAATTTAATAGATATTCAAAATATGATAACAGTAAACAATCTGGACGTACAGTTCGGCAAGCGCATCCTTTTTCAGGATGTAAATATGAAGTTTACACCGGGCAACTGCTACGGTATTATCGGTGCCAACGGTGCCGGAAAATCAACATTCCTTCGTGTAATCAGCAAACAACTCGACCCGACTCGCGGTTCAGTGAGCTTAGGTCCGGGAGAACGTCTTTCGGTTTTGAGCCAGGACCACTTTGCTTTTGACGAATATACGGTAATGGATACTGTATTGATGGGGCATACCACTTTATGGGATGTGATGAGCGAAAAGAATGCGCTTTACGAAAAACCTGATTTTAGCGATGCCGACGGTATCCGCGTATCGGAACTGGAAGAAAAGTTCGCAGAGATGGAGGGATGGAATGCAGAAAGTGATGCTGCCAGCCTGTTGAGCGGCCTGGGTATCAGCGAAGAATATCACTACAGCATGATGAAAGACCTGAGCGGTAAGCAAAAGGTACGTATTCTACTTGCCCGCGCCTTGTTCGGCCAGCCGGATAACCTGCTGCTGGATGAGCCGACCAACGACCTCGATCTGGAAACGGTCAGCTGGCTGGAAAACTACCTGTCCAACTCGGAACACACCATCCTGGTAGTAAGTCACGACCGTCACTTCCTGGATTCCGTTTGTACACATACGGTAGATATCGACTTCGGTAAACTGCAGATGTTTGCCGGTAACTATAGTTTTTGGTACGAATCGAGCCAGTTGGCACTCCGCCAGCAACAGAACCAGAACAAGAAGGCTGAAGAAAAGAAAAAGGAGCTGGAAGAATTCATCCGTCGTTTCAGTGCCAACGTGGCTAAGTCTAAGCAGACCACCAGCCGCAAGAAGATGTTGGAGAAACTGAATATTGAAGAGATCAAGCCGTCTTCACGCCGTTATCCGGGTATCATCTTCACCCCGAACCGTGAACCGGGCAACCAGATACTGGAAGTGAAGGGACTGACCAAGAGGATCGAAGGAAAAGTGTTATTCAAGGATCTGAACTTCAATGTCGAGAAAGAAGATAAAGTGGTATTCATCAGCCGCGACCCGCGTGCCATGACAGCCCTGTTCCAGATCATCAACGGCGAAGAGAAAGCGGATGAAGGTACTTATCAGTGGGGACAGACCATTACGACAAGTTATCTTCCGCTGGATAATGCCAAATATTTCGCATCCGATTATAATCTGATCGACTGGTTAAGCCAGTTCTCACCGGACACGAACGATGTGTTCCTGAAAGGTTTCCTGGGTCGTATGTTGTTCTCAGGTGAAGAACTGCTGAAGAAAGTGAGTGTATTGTCCGGAGGTGAAAAGATGCGTTGCATGATCTCCCGTATGATGCTTACGGATGCCAACTGCCTGATCCTGGATACACCGACCAACCATCTCGACCTGGAATCGATCCAGGCTTTCAATAATACGTTGCAGCAATTCAGAGGAAACATCATTTTCTCCAGCCATGACCATGAGTTCATCCAGACTGTAGCAAACCGTATTATTGAACTGACTCCGAACGGCATCATCGACAGGATGATGGATTATGATGATTATATCACTGATCCTGTTGTTGCCGAACTGCGCGAAAAGCTATATACCGCTTCATGAAAAAACGGTTATTATTTCTTCTGACAGTATTTTTCTGCTGGCTTCCGATCCTTGCGATTCAGAAGCCAGTCTTTATGTTATATCACCATGCCTTAGCGAACGAATGTTCGCTAATCGATTACCTTAAGGTAATTACCCATGGTTTATTGCTTGACTGTACGGTTTCAGGATATCTGACTGTAATTCCTTTACTCTGTATATTGGTTTCCGTCTGGTTACCAGGCACATTCTATCAGAAGCTCATCAAAGGGTACTTCCTGGCTACAGGGCTTCTGGTCGCTGCAATCTTTGCTGTCGATGTGGCACTTTACGGATATTGGGGATTCCGGCTGGATGCCACCCTGTTCTTTTACCTGCAATCGCCGGCAGATGCGATGGCAAGCGTTCCTATCGGAACTTTTTTTCTGCAGTTCCTACTATTTCTTATCTATGCTTATGGTATATACTGGGTGTTCAAACGGTTTGTCGTGCCTTTATTCCCCACTACTCCTGCCCATAACAGGCTAGGCGGAACGATCGTCATTCTTTTGTTGGGCGGTATACTGTTCATTCCTATCCGGGGAGGCGTAACGACTTCCACAGCCAATGTCGGGATGGTTTATTTCAGTAAGAACCAATTTCTGAATCATTCGGCTATCAATCCGGCCTTCAGCTTGCTTGCGTCGTTAAGCAAGCAACAGGACTTCGCCGCCCAGTTCGATTTTTTCCCTGAAGAAGAAAGAAAGGAACGTTATGCAGCGCTGACCGCCCATAACAACCTTCCGATGAACGATGCCGATACGGAAAAGCTGCTGACAACAGACCGCCCCAACATTCTGATCATCCTGATGGAAAGTTTTACGGCAAATGTAATCGAAGCTGTAGGCGGAGAGGTCGGCATCACCCCCAACCTGAACAGACTGAGCCGGGAAGGGGTCACATTTACGAATATGTATGCCAACTCTTTCCGCACCGACCGGGGAATAGTGGCCGTGCTGAACGGTTATCTGGCACAGCCGACAACATCTATTATGAAGTATCCGGCCAAAAGTCAGACACTCCCTTCCATCGCCAAAAGTCTGGGTGAACAGGGATATACGGCTGATATGCTTTATGGCGGAGATATCAACTTCACGAATATGCAAAGTTATTTCTTCAGTTCCGGATATAGCCAAATAACAGCCGACCGGGATTTTCCGCTCTCCAGCCGTTTAAGTAAATGGGGGGCAAACGACGATATAACCTTTACCCACCTATACGAATCAATCAAGGATCGGAATGAAAAGGCACCCTGGCTCAGTACTTTCCTGACATTAAGCAGCCATGAGCCTTTCGAAGTGCCCTACCATCACCTGGAGGATCCGTATCTCAACTCCGTAGCTTTCACGGATAGCTGTATCGGTAGTTTCGTCGACAAACTGAAAGAATTGCCTGTCTGGAAAAATACATTGATCGTATTGGTATCCGACCACGGCTACCGCTATCCTTCCTCGTTAACAGACTATGAACCCCGTCGTTTCCATATCCCGATGATCTGGCTGGGCGGTGCCGTCAAAGAGCCGACTGTCATCGAAACGTATGCCAATCAGACAGACCTGGCGGCTACCTTACTTAGCCAGCTGGGCCTACCGCACGACCAATTCATATTCAGCCGTGACATACTGGCTCCCGGGTATCCGGAATATTCTTTCTATACATTCACGAACGGATTCGGATTCATCGACAGCACAGGCGTTTCTGTATATGACAACGAAAGCAACAAACCGCTGATCGAAAATCCGGCAGCTGGCAGTGAAGAACGCCTGAATAGAGGAAAGGTGTTGTTACAAACATTATACGACGATTTGGGTAACCGGTAATAACTGAAAGACTACTTTGAAACAGCTGTTCCTTATATCCGGTACAGTCGCTTCAAAGCAGTCTTTTTATATCATTCCGTTATTCCTTATTCTTTTTCTTCCTTCGAATTATCTTCCGCCACTTTCTTTTCATAAGCACTACGCAGACAGATCGTGACATAACCGAAGATCAAACCGATCGTACAATAGATCATCTCCGTCAAAGCAGCCGTACAGAAGGTTGCATTCGGCACATAATTCATAAAAGCAAAGAAGGCACCTGCCCCGATAAACAACGCCGGAACCAGAGACAACCATTCGCTACGTTCGCAGAAAATAGCACAGAAAGCAATCACACCAACCGCAACAGGAACAGCAAAGAACCCTAAGGCCGGAGTCATCGCACCACCGAGAAGCATAATAACGATAGAAGCCGCAATACCGATCGCATACGCAATAAAGGCTTTTATCCCTCCCCTCACCGTACAACCGGCCAGGAAGTAAACAGCCCATGACTGAAAGGATATCCAGCTAAATCCGACATTTCCTTCAGGAGGTACCGAGGTATACAATAACTGATCTAACGCCTGGATCAGGCATGCAAGAACTCCGATAATCACCGGGATCAAAACAAACTTTTTTAGTGTCATGTGGTAAAAGATTTAAATGAGTAATTAGATATAGAATATAAGTGATTTTGTACCTCTCGCGGTAAATATATTAATTAAACAAATAGAATACAAGACCGGACACGATGATAACTCCCTGTTATTGTGCAAAATATAATAATACTATCAACCCACTTCTCCTATCTCAAAGTCTAAGAATTAACAGTTGCACAAAATAAAAATGGCCGATCTGAATAGACCGGCCACCTTAAATATTTGTTCTAAATATTTCCTAAAAGACTTTATTTCGCATAACTTACGGCACGTGTTTCGCGGATAACCGTGATTTTCACCTGTCCCGGATAAGTCATTTCGTCCTGGATCTTCTTAGCAATTTCGTTTGACAGATTTTCTGTATCCTTGTCGTCGATCTTATCTGCTCCAACAATTACGCGAAGCTCACGACCAGCCTGGATAGCATAAGTCTTCACAACGCCCGGATAAGACAAAGCCAATTGTTCGAGATCATTCAATCGTTTGATATAAGCCTCGACGATCTCACGACGGGCACCCGGACGGGCACCTGAGATAGCATCACAAACCTGAACGATCGGAGCCAGCAGGGTCTGCATCTCGATCTCATCGTGGTGGGCACCTACCGCATTACAAATATCCGGTTTTTCCTTATATTTCTCGCAAAGCTTCATACCCAGAATTGCGTGCGGCAATTCCGGTTCATCATCAGGCACTTTACCAATATCATGCAGTAAGCCGGCACGTTTTGCTTTCTTCGGGTTCAGTCCCAGCTCGGAAGCCATCACAGCACAAAGATTGGCTGTTTCACGGGCATGCTGCAACAGGTTCTGACCATAAGAAGAACGGTATTTCATCTTACCGATCATACGGATCAACTCAGGATGCAATCCATGAACCCCCAGGTCGATCACGGTACGTTTACCGGTTTCAACAACCTCGTCTTCCACCTGCTTTTTCACCTTAGTTACCACCTCTTCGATACGGGCCGGGTGGATACGTCCGTCCTGTACCAATTGGTGCAATGCCAGACGGGCTATTTCACGGCGAACCGGATCAAATCCGGAAAGTACGATTGCTTCAGGAGTATCGTCCACAACGATCTCGATACCGGTAGCAGCTTCCAGGGCTCGGATATTACGACCTTCACGACCGATGATACGACCTTTGATCTCATCCGATTCGATATGGAACACAGTGATAGAGTTTTCAATCGCCGTTTCAGTTGCTACACGCTGGATAGACTGGATAACGATCTTCTTTGCTTCTTTATTAGCAGTCATCTTCGCTTCTTCCATGATCTCATTGATATAAGAAGTAGCTTCCGATTTGGCTTCGTCTTTCAACGATTCGATCAGGCGTTCTTTTGCTTCATCGGCAGAAAGACCGGAAAGAGCTTCCAACTGCTCGATCTCTCTCTGGTGAAGTTTTTCCAGATCCTGTTTTTTACGATCTACCAGTTCCAGCTGGTTAGCCAGATTTTCCTTTACAGCATCTATTTCACAGTTTTTACGCTGCAAATCTTCCTGACGCTGATTCAGGGTCAGTTCACGTTGTTTCAGTTTACCTTCGGCCGACTGGATCTTTGCGTTCCTTGCCGATACTTGTTTTTCCAGATCCGCTTTCAGATGAAGGAATTTTTCCTTTACTTCCAGCAATTTATTCTTCTTGATCACTTCCGCTTCCTTCTCCGCTTCCCTCAGTACGGAATCGTACCTCGATTTCAGAAGAAAACGCATGCTCAACCACGTCAACAGCCCCCCTATCAGGAGAGCCACAATTGATGATATGATTATATACACAGCCATTTTACTTATAGTTTAAATTCATTTATATATAAAAACAAAAAAAGCACTACAATACACGATTCACCGTGCAGAGCAGTGCGGAAACTCTTCTTACAATTATTATATAATTACTTATCCTTCAAATACTTCTCCAACTCACCCGTGAGTTCTTGTATCTTATCTGTAATAGGACTTGTATCGTTTTTATCTTCCAATTGCAAATTACTCATAGACAATTGAAAAGCAACCATGGCTAACAAATCTTTTACATCCACATCGGATTTAGCAAAATATTGCCGATACTGGTTGATCTTATTACGTATTTGCTTGGCAGCATCCCGCGCAAGCTGTTCTTCACCCCGATCAATCCAGAGGCCGTAACTCTTTTCGGCTATTTCTAAATGTATAAGAAATTTATCGTCCATCGCTTCTATTCGTTTAATAGTGCAATGCACTTGTCTACTTCCCGCACTAACTTCGATAAGCGCATCCTTGCACTTTTCATTTCCCCTTCATTTACAGAAACTACTCTTGCTGTCAACAGCTTATCGCATTTGGTATTCAACTCTTCAATCGTTTTTATTGCCTGCTTCAATTCTGTTTCCTTATGGTTCAAAACAGTTGTGAGCTCGTTGATCTTATGGTTTTGCTTATTACATAATTCCATTAAATCACGAACCCTTACCTCAAATACAGCCAACAGTCTCTTTTGATCTTCGGTCATTTCACACCAAATTCTATACAAAAGTAAAATTTAGAATTGAATTAAGCAACAGTCAGTCCGTTTTTTTAAACCGAAAACGTATAGACACACAAAAGGCCGTCCAAATACTATCCGAACAGCCCTCCTTTACCTAGTATCGGTTACGTGATTAAATCAGCGCAACAAATAATTCACCTTCAATCTCTTCGAAAGACAACTTTCCTTCTTTTGCTAACCAACCAAACGCAGCATACATGTCTTTTTCTGCTTTGATCTTAGTTGCTTTCTTTACTGCCTTTACACTCATTTTTCCGCCTTCGTTCAATACTGTCCAAACGAGGCCGGCGTTTGTTCCAATCAATTCGATCATTTTCTTTTTCGTTTTGTTAATTCGTTAACGGGGGCAAATTTAGAGATTAATCGATTAAAACAAAAGGAAATAGATGTTTTTTAGCATAAAACCGGGTGTTTTTGAGGTTTATAAACATAATTAACACGTTTATAACAATATTTTCACTCTACTTTCAGGCGTAATTTCCTCTATTTCGAAGTTTGTTGCTGAAACATATCGGCTTAAAAGATCGACGCCATAGGAGACGGCCTCCCGTAAACCATCCTCTCCCGAGTATCCGTTTATAATCATTAACAGCTTTCCCGTGTGTATGTCGATCTTGGTCCGCTCCTCATCGCTGGTCGGAGTTCCAACGCCTCCCTGGTTATCGCGATATACCGGAAGACCGGCTATATTTAATTCGCCACGACCTATTCCATGATAAAGTTCTCCTTCCTGGCCGACTCCCAGCACGAGGTTACCATCTATTTTACCGGCATCGAACCCACCGATGGAATAACCGCTCCGGATGGATAAAAGATTGATTATATCGACTAACGTATCTATTTTATACAAGGGCAATTCACGAAGGATACGTCTGCGAAGTGCTTCCGCTGAAGGACGGTATCGATTCGGGTCTTTTCCCAGGCGTTTATAAGCCTGCCGGGTTGCCCGGATAGGGGGGAATTTATTTATCTCTTCCAGTTTACAGGAGCAACGGACAAGGGTTTCCACTTCCGTGATCTCTTTCCACAACTGTTCGTCTGATGCTGTATTTACCACGTCGCATTGCACAACAGCAATATGCAGCTCCGGACACGCCTTCGCTATTTCTTCCGAGATAGAAACATGTATCATATAGTATTACTCTTTAATTAGTATACCGGACAGGATGCGTCCGCTTTTAATACCCAACCGACGGGCTGAGAAAAAATCGTTATCATGCAGATAAGTACAGATGCCGGAAACCTCGATACCATCCTCCGGTAATCCGGATTGAAGCAGTTGGATACGGTTCGCTTCCCAAAGGTCGATATGAGCTTTGCCGGTCAGTGAGTTTCGCGTCATTATACGATTCATATCCACCCCGGTTGCCCGAAAGGCACCGACAACTTCCTCTCCCACCTCAAAAGCCTCCCGGCCGATCGACGGTGCAATACCGGCCATCATCTGTAAAGGATCGCAGGCATACCGATCCACCATACAACCGATTGTTTTAGCAACGATCTGCTTTACCGTTCCCCGCCATCCCGCATGGATAGCGGCCACCACCTTTTTATCCGGTGCATAAACCAGGACAGGGACACAATCTGCTGTAGAAACAGCCACACAAATTCCCGGAATATCGGTTACCAAGGCATCTTTACCGTTCATCTCATCCTTCTGCCCTGTCTCCGTAAGAGAGAGAAAATCAGTATCGATACACCCTATTTCCGCCTCATGCACCTGGAAAGGGGCAAAAATCTTTTCGGGAGAAATCCCAACCGCATCCGCAAGAAGCCGACGATTCATCCGGACAGCAGCCGGATCATCTCCGCTATACTCTCCCGGATTCAGTGCTGCATAATTCCCTTTGCTCACACCGCCGTGACGGGTCGTTATAAAATGAGAAATGTTGCATTCCCCACTTAATCCGGAGAATTGCAACATTTCGACTGTATTACTTTTCAGTTTCTTCATCTTCGTCGTCCCACTCGTATTCTTCATACTCTTCATCCGGATCATCCTCATCCACAGGAAAGACGAAATCATCGTCGTCGTCATCCAGCGGAATAGAATTTACGTCGATATTCTGATGAACGATATTCTCGACCTGGTGGAAGGTTTCCTTATTCAACTCCTTCCATAGCAAGTCTTTCAATTCTGTAATGCCTTGCTGGGTGATAGAGGAGATAAACACATGCGGAACACCTTCCGGTAGTTCCTCCGACAACGCTTCGATCAGTTCGTCGTCCAGCATATCGCTCTTGGTGATAGCCAGTACACGGCTCTTACCAAGCAGTTCCGGATTATATTTTACCAATTCGTTATGAAGGATCTCATATTCTTTCTTTATATCGTCGGAATCTGCCGGGATCATAAAGAGAAGCAGGGAATTTCGTTCGATATGACGAAGGAAACGAAGTCCGAGGCCTTTGCCTTCACTCGCCCCTTCGATAATACCGGGAATATCCGCCATGACGAACGAACGGTGATCGCGATAGCTCACAATACCCAGATTCGGTTCGAGGGTAGTAAACGGATAATTGGCGATCTTCGGTTTAGCAGCCGATACGACAGAGAGTAACGTTGACTTTCCTGCATTCGGAAAACCTACCAGACCAACGTCGGCAAGTAACTTCAACTGCAGAATCACCTTGCGCTCCTGAGCCGGTTCGCCCGGTTGAGCATAACGGGGAGCCTGGTTGGTAGACGTTTTGAAATGCCAGTTACCTTGTCCGCCGCGTCCGCCTTTCAGCAACATGACTTCCTGTCCGTCTTCGGTAACGTCGCAGATATATTCGCCGGTTTCGGCATCATATACCACGGTTCCGCAAGGCACTTCGATCACCCGGTCTTCACCGTCTTTTCCGAAGCTACGTTTAGCACTTCCGCCTTCGCCGTTCGTCGCCATGATATGACGTTCGAACTTCAGGTGCAGGAGTGTCCAGTAATTCCGGTTACCACGAAGATATACATGGCCTCCTCTCCCCCCGTCGCCTCCGTCGGGACCTCCTTTCGGAATATATTTCTCACGACGAAAGTGAGAAGACCCTCTTCCGCCCTTTCCCGAGCGGCAATAGATCTTTACGTAATCTACAAAGTTTGATTCAGCCATTTTCTTATTTCTTTCTTATTTTACTTTATTTACTGCTTCTTTGATACGGCCGAAGATTTCTTCTACTGTACCCATACCGTGAATACCAACATGTTTGCCTTCGCCAACATAATAGTCTGCCAACGGAGCCGTCTGGTTGTGGTAAACTTCCAGTCTCGATTTGATCGTTTCCAGGTTATCGTCAGAGCGTCCTGATACTTTGCCGCGTTCCAGCAGACGATTGATCAGTTCTTCTTCTTCCACCTGCAGGTTCAACATAACAGATACATCCGTACCCCGTTTGTTCAACATCTCTTTCAGTGCCTTTGCCTGCGGAATAGTACGAGGGAAACCATCGAAGATAACACCCTTAGAACCTGCCTTGCTATCCAATACCTTTGCCAGCATATCGACAATCAGTTCATCCGGTACAAGCTGACCTTTTTCAATATAATCTTTTGCGATCTTACCAAGTTCTGTTTCACCTTTCATTTCAGCACGCAACACATCACCTGTTGAAATGTGATCCAAACCATACTCTTTAATGATCAACTCGCTCTGTGTTCCCTTTCCTGATCCGGGAGCACCAAAAATAACAACGTTCAACATAATATTGTTTCTTAGTTTTATATAAATATACTTTTCAGTTGACAGTTGACAAGTGACAGTTGAGAATTATTTCGGTCTTCGACCGATTGATTACTAGCAACCATCTGTCAACTGTCAACTGTCACTTATCAACTATTACCTTATATATATCCCGGTAGGCACGTCCCATCTCGTCATAGTCAAGTCCGTAGCCTACAATAAAATCGCTGGGGATCCGGATGCCCACATAGTCTGGCTTCAAATCGCATTTCAGAGAATCCGGTTTGAATAACATGGTTGCCAGCCTGACATCGGCTGCACCGTCATTCCTTAACTTATCCATCACGAACTGCATGGTGTAGCCGGTATCGATAATATCTTCCAGCAGGATCAGGGTACGTCCCTTCACATCGGCCTGCACCGGCATGATCTCACGAACAACTCCGGTGGTATTAAGCCCCCGGTAGGATGAATAACGGGCAAATGTAATTTCATAGTGCGTATCCATCTGCCTCATCAGTTCGGCAGTAAACATAAACGCACCGTTCAATACCCCTACGAACAGGGGATTGCTGTCTCCTACATCCGCCTTGATCTGTTCAGCCATCTTCGCAATGGCCTCCTTGATCTCCTTCTCCGGGATAAACAGTTCAAATTCTTTATCTTTTAATCGGATCTTATCCATATACCGTTTATTTTTCGAGGGAGCAAAGGTACAACATTTTCATCGAAGCACAAACAGGTAGGAATGAATACAGAAGCAATATTATGTGTTATTTATAGCTTTCCGTCAGGATATTTCCATCCATCATGCGGATCAGCCGTCCCGCCATCCGGGCATTTTCTTCCGAGTGAGTTACCATGACAACGGTCGAACCTTCCTTGTTTAATTCGAGAAGCAGGTTCATCACCTCGCTGCCGTTCACGGAATCCAGGTTTCCGGTCGGTTCATCCGCGAGGATTATCTGGGGATTCGTAACAATGGCACGGGCAATAGCCACACGTTGCTGCTGGCCACCGGATAATTGTTGTGGATAATGTTCCGTACGATGGGCAATCTGCATCCGGTCGAGCGCAGCGTTTACCCTCGTCATCCGTTCTTTTGCCGGAACCCCGGCATACAATAAGGGAAGCTCCACATTCTCAAACACGGTCAGTTCATCTATCAGGTTGAAACTCTGAAAGACAAACCCCAGATTACCATTCCGCAAGTCGGTACGGTTGTTCTCCGTATAGCGGGAAACTTCCTGGTCCATAAACCATAACTCGCCGGAAGTCGGGTTATCCAATAACCCCAACAGATTCAGCAAGGTAGATTTGCCACAGCCGGAAGGTCCCATGATTGCCAGGAACTCACCTTGGTTTATTTCCAGATTGATGCCATTAAGGGCTGTCGTCTCAACACTCTCCGTACGAAACACTTTCGTTAAATTTACTGCTTTTATCATGATCTTTCTATTATTATTCTTATTGTTTTATTCATATCGTAACGATTCCACCGGGTTCCGGGAAGCGGCACGCCAGGTTTGCACGACTACTGTCAAGACAGTAATCAACAAAATGATCAACCCCGATACAGGGAAGAGCCACCAGCTGATCGTCGTCTGATAAGCGAAGTTACTCAGCCAGCGAACCATCAGGAGATAACCGAGCGGACAGG
This sequence comes from Parabacteroides sp. AF18-52, assembly GCF_003479145.1. Classification (NCBI taxonomy): domain Bacteria; kingdom Pseudomonadati; phylum Bacteroidota; class Bacteroidia; order Bacteroidales; family Tannerellaceae; genus Parabacteroides; species Parabacteroides sp. AF18-52. Next base: position 101,733 of record NZ_QUGR01000003.1, on the reverse strand, counting down.
CTACCAGAAAGGCAACTCCTACCCAAAGTATATACTCCCGGCAAAACATCCGTACGATCCGGTCGGAATGTGCCCCGTTCACTTTACGGACCCCGATCTCTTTCGTCCGTTGCGCAGTGGCAAGGGCAACCAACCCTAACACTCCCATCATAGCAACAACGATAGCCAGTATCGTAAACACCAGGAACATTTCCCCCAGTTGTTGTTCATGGGCATAGTTCCGGTTGAGGGCATCCGAGAAGAAACGGTAAGAGAAAACATTGTCCGGACGCATCTCTTCATATTTTTCTTTCAGGAACTTCAAAGTCTCCATCCTATTCTCCGGAGCTATCTTGATGTACAACGTATTCAATAATTGGCGGGAATAATACAGGTAAGCAGGCTTCACCTTCTCTCGCAGCGGCTGGAAATGAAAATCTTTTACCACGCCGACAATCCGCGAAGTCTCTCCGAACCATCCGTTATTCTGAACGACCATGCCGATCGGATCTTTCACATTCATCATCTTCCAGGCCGTTTCATTGATCACGACAGGCGATTCCTTACTATATGTTCCGTCCATATAAGCATTCTTATCGGCACCGAACACCTCGCCTTTGAGCAATGTCAGTCCCAAAGTCTCCATAAAGTTACCGTCACCCACTACGCCGACCAGCTTCAACGAATCCACCTGTCCGTTGTCATGCTGCCAGCTGAAGACTGTTTCTTCCGTTTTATGTCCGCGGAGATAATTCGAGAGTTCCACACCGCCTGCCACATGCTTGACATTCGGGTTCTTCATGACTTCCTGCCGGTAATCGTCTATGCCCAGACCGCCGAAGTAAGACATCAGCTCGAACTCTCCGCAATTGACGACTATCATCTCTTCCCTATCGAATCCCAAATCCGCATTTTGCAGGTAAGAAAGTTGTTTGAATACAACCGAAGTGGAGAAAAGCATCGTTATGGCTATAATAAACTGTACGCAAACAAGTCCTTTGATCAGCATCCCTTTCTTACCGGTAGCCTTTCCACCTTTGAAAGCGAGCAACGGATTGAACGACGACATATAAAAGGCAGGGAAAGCCCCCGACAGGCAACCGATCCCTATGATCCCGAACAGGATAAACAACAAAGTCTGCCAGTTGAACTGCAAAACAATATCCTTTGCGACAAACACATTGAAGAAAGGCAACAGCAACTCCGTCAGTGCTAACGCCAGGACCAGCGAAAGAAAAGCCTGCACCAGACTTTCCGACAGGAACTGCACGATCAGCATTTTACGTTTTGCCCCTGTCACTTTCCGGACACCGATCTCTTTATAACGCAGGGATGCACGTGCCGTCGACAAAGTGGTAAAGTTGAATGCCCCCATAAATATGATCAGCAATGCCAGAGCGGTGAACAACCAGATCTGTGACATACTTCCATAGTTGCTGACTTCCGGGTCTTTAAACCAGGTATGCAGGTGAATATCATTTAGCGGCTGGAACTCCAGCGACAACCCGCCTTCCTGTCTGTCCTGCCAGGCACGGCTCATCGCTTGCCGGTCGGCATCCGAAAGAACAGTACCTTTCTTCAACTGGACATATACATTTGTCCCTTCCACATAATCCCAGCTCATCGGCTCAAAATAAGCCTGCTCACTCAGTAACACTTCAAACTGAATATGGCTTTTACGAGGTACATCCAACACGGCAGCCACTTTATAGCGGTTGAGTTGTCCCAGGAATTGGCAGGTTACTTCTCTCCCGACAGCCGTCGACTGTCCGAACAACTTTTGTGCAGCCGACTTAGCCAGCACGATTTGCTGCGGGTCTTTCTTTATCAGATTCGGATCACCGGCAAGGACCGGAAAACTGAATACATCAAAAAAAGTAGTATCCACATATGTATATTTTGCTTCGATCAGGTCAGCTCCCGAATGGAGGTTCAGCGTACCGAAGTTAAGCATAAAGGTCGCGTTCTCCACCTGTGGGAAATCCTCCCGGAAGGTTTTACTTAACGGAGCCACCGTATAGACAGATTCTTTTACTTGTCCGCCTTCATCCCGGTTCACGGCAATCACACGGTAGACAGAGTCGCCGTTCTTATGGAAATCCTCGAATGTCAGTTCATCCACAATCCAGAGGTAAATCAGGAAAGCAGCCGTCATCCCCAATACAAAGCCCAGCATATTGATGGATGAGAACAGAAAACTTCTCTTTATCAACCGAAAGGCCACTTTTACATAATGTTTCAACATATCGTTATCGTTTGTTTGTTCTTTTATTCATATCGTAAAGATTCTACCGGATTCCGGGAGGCGGCACGCCAGGTCTGGGCCATGACGGTCAACAAGGTTATCAGGAGTATAATGCCGCCCGCCAATGGGAAAAGCCACCAGCTGATCGTGGTCTGGTAAGCAAAGTTGCTCAACCATTTCAGCATGAAGAGGTAACCAAGCGGACAGGAGATCACAAAAGCAACACCCACCCAAATCAGGTATTCGCGGCAGAACATCTTCACGATCCGGTCGGAATGTGCCCCATTCACCTTGCGGACACCTATTTCTTTTGTCCGCTGCACCGTAGAAAGAGCCACCAGTCCGAATACTCCCATCATGGCAACGATAATCGCCAGTACAGTAAAGATCAGGAACATCTGGCTTTGTTGCCGCTCGCGGGCATAATTCTCATTTAATACATCTGTCAGGAAACGGTAATTGAAAAGCATATCCGGACGTGCTTCTTCATATTCCTTTTTCAGGAACTCCAACGTCTCGGTCTGGTTCTCTGCCGAGATCCGGATATACATATAATTAAACAACTGAACCGTATAATAGAAGAATGCCGGTTTTATCTTTTCCCGTAGCGGCTGGAAGTTAAAGTCTTTCACAACACCTACAACCCTGGAATTACGGATACCGATCCCGCCGCCCGTCAGTAACATACCGACCGGGTTCTCGACCTTCAGCATCTTCCAGGCCGTTTCATTGATAACGATCGGCGATTCCTTTGCATAGGAACCATCCCAGTAATGGTCGGGATTCGCTCCGAAAGTTTCCCCTTTCAGCAAGGTCAGTCCCAAAGCAGGAATAAAGTCGCTGTCTCCGACCATTCCGACCATCTTTACCGAGTCTGTTTTTCCATTCTCGTCTTCCCAGCTGAACATACTTTGTTCAAAGCCATATCCCTGCAGGTAGTTTGTGATCTCCACCCCCAACGCAACGCTCTTGACATACGGATTTTTAAGTATCTCTTGTTTAAATCCGTCCGCTCCCCGGCGCCAGTCTACAACATCCACCTCGATCAGATACTCTTTGTTCAACCCCAGATCGGCGTTCTTCAGATAATGGAGTTGCTTGAATATGACAGTCGTACAAATAATCATGGTTATTGCGATTACGAACTGTACACAAACCAGTCCCTTGATCAATGTACCCTTCTTTCCGGTCACCTGCCCTCCTTTGAAAGCCAGCAACGGACTGAACGACGACATATAGAAAGCGGGGAAAGCCCCGGCCAGACAACCTACGCCGACGATACCGAACAACACAAACAAGAAAGTCTGCCAATTGAGCTGCAAAGTAATATCCTTTCCGACAAATAGATTGAAAAATGGTAATAGCAATTCCGTCAGTGCCAATGCCAGCAGCAACGAGATAAAAGCCTGCACCAGACTTTCCGACAGGAACTGCATGATCAGCTTTTTCTTTTTTGCCCCGGTCACCTTCCGGACACCGATTTCTTTTGAACGCAGGGAAGCGCGAGCCGTCGACAACGTCATAAAGTTAAACGCCCCCATAAAGACAATCAGGATAGCCAACACCGCAAAGAGGTAAATCTGTTGAATATTTCCGTGGTTGAACACATCGTTGGGTTCTTTGAAAGGTGTATGCAGATGAATATCTTTCAACGGTTGGAACGCCAGGGGCTTCCCCCATTGCGAATGTTTCATCCAGAGATCACGCATGGCCAACCGGTCTGCATCCGTCAGTGCATTTCCTTTCCTCAGTTGGATAAAGACGTGCATTCTTTCTGAAAAGCCCCAGACTTCATCTTCTATTCCCGCCCATTTATAAGCATCCCAGCTGCCCAGCACCTCAAACTGAATATGGCTTTTGCGCGGAACTTTCAGGACGGCTGCCACCTTATAATATTTTTTACTGTTTTTACACTCGACTTCTTTTCCTATAGCCGATGTCTTACCGAACAGTTTCCCGGCTATCGCTTCCGACAGCACGATCTGTTGCGGATCTTTCTTCAGCAGGGACGGGTCGCCTGCCACAACAGGGAAAGTGAATACATCAAAGAAAGTCGTATCGACAAATGCATAGTTAACATCGATAGCCACCTCTTTTGTACGAATGTCATATTTCCCGCCGTACTTTATAAAGGTTGCATTCTCCACCTTCGGAAATTCTTTCCGGAATGTTTCACTAAGCGGAGTGACGGTAGAAGGCACCTGACCGTTTGCGGTCTGCTCTTCCCGGATCACCCGGTAGATAGATTCGCCGTTCTTATTAAAATCCTCAAATGTCAGTTCATCCACGATCCATAAGTAAATAAGGAAGGCGGCAGTCATCCCCAACACAAAACCGAATATGTTGATGGAGGAAAACAGAAAACTCCGTTTAACCTGGCGGATAGCTACTTTGATGTAATGTTTAAACATGGTTATTTCTTTTATGATAGTCAATGTTATACCGTTCTATCTATCGATACCTGGCTAACTATATCCAATATCTATGCCATTTTCATAACGTATTAAAAATTAAATATATAAACATAGCAGAGAATATAACAACCGTACGATATCGTACACTTTCCATACGATTCCGAACGGTTCATCACCAACAACGAATCCCAAACGCAGGGACTTTCAATTCTTTTCTAAGAAAGAACTAACAGGATAGTTGCCATAATTGGCACATTGGCATATTAACAAATTGGCAAATTATTAATCGTCTATCCGGAAATTTTACCTAAGTTTGGGGCACTCTATAACACACGAAGAACAAATATCATGGCAGTACGACAAGGCAAAATATTAGTGATCGATGATAACGAAGACATTCTCTTTACATTGAAAATGTTACTTCGTCCTTTGGCTGAAAGCGTTACGACCAGTACTAATCCGAAGGAGATCAACCGGCTCGTGTCGACCACCAAATACAACGTGATCCTGCTCGATATGAACTTCACGGCCGATGCCGTCAGCGGGAAAGAAGGCTTTTACTGGCTGGAACGCATCCGCGAAATATCACCCGAAACCGTCGTTATCCTGATCACCGCCTATTCGGATACGGAAAAGGCTGTCCGTGCCATCAAAGCAGGCGCCACCGACTTTATTCCGAAACCCTGGCAGAATGAAAAGATGCTGGCAACTATCTCGTCCGCCCTTGAACTCAGCCTGCGCCGCGGTGAGGTACAAACCCTGAAAGAGCAAAAATCGGTGCTCACCACTGCAGAGCCTAAAATTGAGGTGATCGGCGAATCTCCCGTGATGGAGCAGATATTCAGGACACTGGATAAACTGAAACATGCCGATGCCAATATCCTGCTTCAGGGCGAGAACGGGACGGGGAAAGACCTGATCGCCTACACGCTCCACCAGCAATCGCCACGTAACCAGGAGGCATTCGTACCTATCGACCTGGGAAGCATCCCGCACAACCTGTTTGAAAGCGAACTGTTCGGGTATGAAAAAGGGGCCTTTACCGATGCAGGTAAAAGCAAATCGGGACGTTTCGAGATCGCATCCGGCGGCACGCTTTTCCTGAATGAGATCGGAAACCTGCCGCTTATGCTTCAATCGAAGCTGCTCACGGTGATCGAACAACAGAAGATAAACCGCCTGGGATCGACCAAAGAGACGCCTATCGACGTCCGGCTGATCTGCGCGACCAATACCGACCTGCATGCGGCAGTAAACGACGGCAATTTCCGTCAGGACCTGCTTTACCGGATCAATACGATCGAGCTGTTCATCCCTCCTCTGCGCGAAAGAGGAAACGATGTCTCCCTCCTCGCCGATCATTTCCTGAAACGCTACAGCCTGAAATACAAGAAAGAGATCGACGGCTTCTCACGGGAAGCACGCCAGCTCCTCAAGCAATACCACTGGCCGGGCAACGTCCGCGAACTACAGCATGTCATCGAACGGGCGGTCATCCTTTCCGACCAGAAGAAACTGCAATACGACGACTTCATGCTCCGCACCCCTGTTGCCAGCTACCGGGAGAAAGAGGAGAAATTCAATCTGGAAGAACTGGAGAAGAATACGATACAAGAGGCGTTGCTACATTGCTCGGGTAACCTGACACAGGCCGCCGACCTGTTGGGTATTACGCGTACATCTTTGTATAGGCGACTGGAAAAATACGGCTTATGAAACAGTACTCAAAAAAGGCCATCGCTTCGATCCTGTTAGTACTGTTCACCAGTCTGGTTTGCGCATTTCTGGTGGCGGGGAAGTTCTACATCTCTGCGGGGATCGCCGGGATCGCTCTTCTGATCGAAGCCTGGTATCTGCTCCGGCAGATGGAACGGAGCGACCGACTGTTCCGCCAGTTTGTCTGGTCGGTACGTTATTCCGACTTTCTGGCTTCCGGGAAAACACCCAGAGAGAACTCGGAAGCTCTTCCCCGTGAGTTGACCGAAGCGATGGAGGATGCCTTACTTTATTATAAAAAACATCTGCAACAGAAAGAAAGCCAACTGCAATACTTCCAGGCATTGGCCAACCATATCGACCTTTCCGTCTTCGTCTATTCTTCCGAAACGGCACAGATCGAATGGATGAACCAGGCTGCCAAGATACAAACCGGATTGAATTTTGCCGAAACGATTGACGATCTGGCAGCTTATCACCCGGAACTTCCTGCCCGGCTGCGTATTTTGCATCCCGGCGAACTCTCCATCCTGCAAGTCCGCCGACAGGAGGATTATTCGCAACTGATACTCTCTTCCATGTCATTCGTGGTATTGAACAAGCCGCTTACAGTCGTCAGCATGAAGAATATCCGTTCCGTACTGGAAAACAAAGAGACCGAAGCATGGCAGAAACTGATCCGGGTACTGACACACGAGATCATGAATTCGATGACTCCTATCGTCTCCCTCTCCGAACTGCTGAAAAACAAGCAGGCTTCGGAGGAGATCAGCGAAGAGGACCGGGAGGAGATGAACCAGGCGATCAATACTATTTTCCGGAGAAGCAGCGGCCTGGTCCGTTTTGTAGAGAATTACCGGAAGGTGACGGGCATCCCTACTCCGGTTCCCGAAATCATTCCGGTAGACAGCCTGCTTAACAGCGTCGTCCTCTTGTTCAGGGAAGAAACAGATACGATAAGGATACTTCCTTCCTCATCGCATTTACAGGTCATTGCAGACAAGACGCTGATCGAGCAAATACTTATCAACCTGATAAAAAATGCGCTGGACGCAACAATAGATTGCCCGGACCCGTTGATAGAGTTGTCGGCAGGGATCAATACAGAGGGGAAAACCTTTATCCAGGTCAAAGATAACGGGACAGGCATTCCGGCAGATGTCCAGGAGCGCATCTTCATCCCATTTTTTACCACCAAACCTGTCGGCTCCGGCATCGGGCTGAGTGTTTCCAGGCAAATCATGTATATGCACAAAGGGAGCCTGACCGTTATTTCGGAAGCGGGAAAGGGCAGCCGTTTTCTGCTGACTTTCGCCTGAAAAACAGGAACAGTTTCATTGTTAGAAATAATTGAACTACTTTTCCCTTGATGGAAAAGTAGTCAAAAGATCAAGGCTTAACCGGCTTCACTGCTTCGGCGAAAGACTACGCTGAAAAATCCGAAACTCGCTACGCTCAGACAACGGATTTTTTTAACCGCTTCGTCTTCCACCTTCGCGGACGTTCACCCGCTTAGGCCTTTTATAGGAAGCTTCGCTTCCTTTAAAGATTGCCGATACCGACACCTATATAATATAACAGGTGCTTTCGGTTTTAACAGGCAGTATCAGCAATCACAAGAGAACGCAAAGCGTTCTATGAAAGGCATCAGCTGGTGAGCGTTAAACGCAGCAGCCGGAGAGAGCGTCCGGAGCATCCGCTGTTTGAGCGAAGCGAGTTCGGAGGCGACAGCGAACGCAGGATGCGAAGTAGCGAGGCAGGTGCAGCCTTGAACTTTTGGTTACTTTTCTTTCAAGAGAAAAGTAGCATTCAAATCTGATAATTTCTGAATCAAAATTTTCGGAACTCCGACCAGGCATAATCAGATTGTAGGACCAAGTATTTTGATGCTAGTTCTATATCGTACAATTAAAGAAATTAAGTTATACGCTGAGTTATACACTTCTTATACGCCGTATATTTTGAATTTCAATCGCCTAAAGCAAGTTATAAAACACACCTTATACACACGGACCGGTCTCTCTTTAAATATAGATAGAAGTATCTTTAATATAGAATTTATAATAGGGCATTTTTTCAATTTTTTTAGTAGAGGTCAAACCGTTCTCTAACGCTCTATTACAAAGTAAATCATTATCCAAAACATATATGTTTCGTTTGCAAATCATATATGTTTTGTCGTTAAAACACCTATGTTTCGACAGCGGTTGTCAGCTCTTTTTCCAATAAAGATTAACTGTCTTTATCCAGCACTAACCATCCCTATCTGCTCCTATCCGGTAGTCACTTTTCAGTTGTACTTACTTTTGTGAGGTTATCGATAATCTGATAATAACTGAATAAATTATTTTAGCGTAGTTAGCCTGTTTACAAAGTTTGTTATACATTTGTATGCAGAATAAATATTAGAGATCCTACAATCATGATAAAGATATTTCCAACCGATAAGGTTAAAGAACTCGATCAATACACGATCCAAAACGAGCCGATTAGCTCTATCGACCTGGTAGAACGTGCCTCAACGGTTTTTGTGCAGGAGTTCTGCCGCCGTTTTTCGAAGCAAACCCGCATCATCGTATTCGCCGGACAGGGTAACAACGGTGCCGATGCACTTGCCATCGCACGCCTGCTGAAAGATGAGTGCTACAAAGTTGAGACTTATTTATTCAATCCGACCGAACATCTTTCTTTTGATTGTGAGATGAATAAGCAACGGATACTCGGCCTGGAAAAGGTAGAGTTTACCGAAGTAGTAGCCGACTTCGTTCCTCCGGTACTGACCGAACGTGATGTCGTGATCGACGGTCTGTTCGGTTCCGGCCTGAATCGTCCGCTGACAGGCGGGTTCGCTGCTATGGTACATTATATCAATCAATCGGATGCGACGATCGTATCTATAGATATTCCCTCCGGACTGTTCGGCGAAAACAACCAGACCAATGATCCGGACTCTATCATCCGGGCCAACCTGACACTGACGTTCGGTTTCCCGAAACTGGCGTTCTTCTTCCCGGAGAATGCCGAATATGTCGGTGAATGGAAAGTGCTGGATATCGGTATTCATCCGGATATTGTCGATAATACTCCCACTCCCTATATGATGGTGACGGAAGAAGATATGGCGGAAGTATTCCAGCCACGCGACAAATTCTCTCATAAAGGGACTTTCGGCCACGCATTGCTTATTGCCGGAAGCAAAGGCAAAATGGGAGCTGCCCTGCTTGCCGCCCGTTCATGCCTGAGAAGCGGGGCCGGACTACTGACGGTTCACATTCCGCAACGCGGTGAAGTAATCCTGCAGGCCGCTTTCCCGGAAGCGATGGTCAGTTTCGATCCGCATCCCGACTATTTCACGACCGTTCCCGAAATATCCGCTTACTCCGCCATCGGTGTAGGACCCGGATTAGGCCAGCATCTCGAATCGGCTGCCGCTTTGGAACGTCTGCTTCAAACAACGGAAAAGCCGGTCGTGCTGGATGCCGATGCACTCAACCTGATCGCTTCCAATAAAGATCTTCTGAACCGCATCCCTCCGCACAGCATCCTGACACCGCACCCGAAAGAGTTCGACCGCATTGCCGGAGAAAGCAACAGCATGTTCGAACGTTTACGGAAAGCACAGTCATTCGCTGTCGATCATAAACTTTGCATTGTCCTGAAAGGTACCTATACGGCAACCTGTACTCCCGGAGGTAACATTTATTTTAATAGTTGCGGAAATCCGGGCATGGCAACTGCCGGTAGCGGCGATGTCCTGACCGGTATTATCCTGGGATTGCTGGCACAAGGAGCTGAACCTGAAACAGCTGCTGTATCGGGAGTTTTCCTTCATGGTACGGCTGGCGACCTGGCTGCCGTTTACCGCTCGGAAGAAAGTATGATCGCCGGTGATATCACCGACATGCTCGGAAAAGCGTTCAAGCAAATCAAATAACAACCGGAATGCATTCTGATTTATATTACCAGCCAGGTCCCTGAAAGGATCTGGCCGTACTTTTTTTATAAGTTGTGTACCTTTTAATATTCAGCGTTTTTCGCAAGTCATACCTAATAATCAGCCAAATATAACATTCTATAAGAGCTTATGTTTCAAAAAAAAGAGATATATTCGACCACCAAAAGTAGGCAAATGACAAATAAATCCATACATATTATATCCTATTTATTACTGATCTGTGTGCTGTGTTTCCCCTCTTGCTCAAACAGCAACTCAATCTCTCCGGAATTACATCAGGCAGAGATGTTGATGGAAACAGCCCCCGACAGCGCATTGACCATCCTCAATAATATACAATCCCCCGAAAAACTGTCGAACAAGGAATATGCTGCATATTCCTTGTTGTTCACACAGGCTCTGGATAAGAATTACATCATGATAACCTCCGACTCCCTGATAAAAAAAGCAGTCGCCTATTATGAAAATCAGAATGATATCCCGGCACTGGCATTGTCATATTATTATATGGGTAGGGCCTATTCGGATATGCAGGATGCACTGCAGGCACAACAATCCTACCTCAAAGCACGCGAACTGGGAGAAAGTTTACATGCTACCGACCTGCTTATCAAAGCAAACAATAGCCTGGGAACCCTTTATTCGTATCAGGACATCTACGAAATGGCACTTCCTCTCTATAAAAGGACATTGCAGCTTTTAGAAAACAGTAATGATTCTACCAGAATATCTTTCGCCCTACGTAACACCGCCCGTGTTTTTACCGAAACTCAGGAACCGGACAGCGCTATATATTACTACCGGCAAGCAATAAAAACAGCAACCCCGCAAAGTATCTCGTCGTTATATAACGATCTCGGAAGTTTATATCTGAAAACAAAACAATATCAAGATGCTTACGATTGTATACAGAAATCGATGCAAACATGCTTACCATCCAAGCCCCGCTATCATTTATACCTGACGTACGGAGAATATTTATTGAAAACAGCACAATATGACTCTGCCCGGTATTACCTGAACCGTAGCCTGGAAAGCCCGAGTATTTATACACAGGCCGGAAGTTTATATTTCCTGGCCCGGATAGAAAGACAGAAATCCAACCTGACAAACTATTTCAAATATTGGGACCGCTATGAACAGCTAAGGGATTCTATAGACGAAGACTCCCATTATGAAAATATACGTGTGGTACAAAGTATGTTCAACTACCAGCGTATAGCGGATGAAAAGAGCAAATATGAAAAGGAAGCATCCCAACGAATGATCATCATATACCAGATACTGATAATCACTGCCGCCTTGTTCCTTGCCGGCTTTTTCATCTTCAAAAAGGAACAAAAGAAAAAGAAGAAGCTGCTCGACCTGAAAGAACAGCTATACAAACAGAGCCAACAGTACATAGAGGATAACAAGAAACAGATCCGGCTACTCGAAAGAAATCTGTCGGAAGGAGAAGAATCTTTGAGCGAAGTAAAGAAACAGCTATTTGAAACCCAAAAGTTGATACTGGAAATGGAGAACAGGCAAGTCTCATTAAAGCAAAATACGGTCGAATTACTGGAACAGGATTTCAAGAGATCCTCTTTATACTCTAAAATCCACAAAGCCGACTCGGGACTGACCGATAGCGAATGGTCCGAACTTGTTTTGCTGATCGATGCCACATATTCGAACTTCACAAGCCGCATTCTTGAACTATCTCCGCGGCTCTCCCCGGAGGAATTACGCATATGTTATTTGGTCAAAATCGGTGTTCCTGTAAAAAAGATAGCGATATTAACCAACATAACCAGCTCCGGAGTCTCACAATGCCGTAGAAGACTGTATAAAAAATTGACACAAGAGTCTGAAAATGCAGAGAAATTCGACTCGTTTATATCTGATTTCTAATCAATTAAACATTGTCACCATTTTGTCACCAAAAATATAATCCATATTAAAATATCAATTATATTTTTGTAAGGCATTTTCATTTTTATCAACCTACAATTAAACATTTAAGATCATGAGACAGTTAATTGCTACTCTATTTTTAGTTATTTGCGGAGTGTTTTGCGCTCAAAATATCTATGCTGATCGTATCCCAACTAAGGGCAAATGGGGACCAGAAGATATTAAATCTATTTTTCCGGCACCTCCTACAGCTTCAATAGAAGGAAATAACCTGACAATCGAATTTACCAGTCCGCTGGCAAATCTGACTATTCAGGTAATAGATAATACAGGAACGGTAGTCTATGAAGAAAGTGTATCTGTTACAAGTCCGCAGGCATATACAATTCCATTAAATACAGAAAATGGAGAATACACCCTGTGCCTGGTACATCGATATGGATACCTGACCGGCTCATTTGTTATTGAATAGCATTAAATGCACTAAATTTATGTTTTCTGCAACTCGCGGAGGATGATTTAACCAACCCCTCTATATCTCGATCTCCTTTTCCATTCGCGAGTTGCTCTCCCATAACCAAAACATTAACTATGATTTTATTCCTTCCTACCCAATATACCATAATCCGACTTAACATCTGCATTACAAAAGACTAAAAGACGGTTCTATGGTTGGTTACTAACAAAATATTTCCTAGTTTTGTACAATCATTATTGAGATAATAAATTGTTTGGATATGAAGAATCTGATCACAATAGCATGTCTTTTGTTTAGTCTACCACTAATGGCACAAACCAAAGTGGTAAAGAAAAATGCTGTCAAAGCGAATAATTTCGGTATTACTTATTCATTGCCAAAAACACAACTGATCATCGATGCAGAAGTGACAAAGGTAACCTGTAAAGCAGGACCTTACTACAAGTATGCAGAGAAATATCTGGGAGTTAAAGATGCGGTAACGGAAGATAAAGTATACTATGAACTGGGTAAACTATCTCTGGTTAATAAGGGAATACCCGATCCGGATAACACGTATATTGTTGAATTTAAAAGCGGTACGGTTGCTCCTTACGCTTATCTGACGGAAGACGGCCTCCTATGTTCCATCAACGCCGAATATACTCCGGAAGAATCGGAACTCGAATCTATAAAGAAAAACGGACAGGGACCGGCAAAAGTAACGGATGCCTCTGTTTTTTCAGAAGAGCTGCTGATGGCAGGCTCTACAGCCCGGCAAGCGGAAGTTGCCGCAAAACAAATCTACCGTATCCGTGAAAGCCGTTTGAATATCTTAACCGGTGACGCAGACAACCTTCCTCCCGACGGTGAAGCGATGAAGTTGGTTATCCAGCAACTGGAAGAACAGGAAAAAGCACTATCTAACCTGTTCACCGGCATCCTGACCAAAGAAACATCTCATTATGAAGTAAGCATTACGCCTTATGACAATCTGGATAAAGAAGTTTTATTCCGTTTCTCTAACCTGATGGGGATCGTCGATGCAGACGATCTGGGAGGTGTTCCGGTCTATATGAATCTGAAAGCAACCGAGCGTGCTCCGGTTCTCGACCCGAAAGAAGCAGAAAAGAAGGGAAAATCAATGAAAGGCATTATTTATAACGTACCGGGAAAAGCCAGTATCGAGATCAGCATGAACAAAAAAACACTCTATAAGGGAGAAGCACAAATTACCCAGTTCGGTTCACGTGAAGGACTTGCCCCTGTTATGTTCGAAGATAAAAAAGCTCCGGTAAAAGTCTATTTCTATCCGGAGACCGGCGCCATAAAACAAATAATTCAATAATAATCTAATCTAAATTCTTATGTTTGAAGGACAACCTAAAGGTTTATACGCGTTAGCCTTAGCGAATACCGGCGAGCGTTTCGGGTATTACACGATGCTCGCAATTTTTACTCTATTTTTACAAGCTAAATTCGGCTTCACAGCTGCCGAGACATCTACCATCTTCGGGTCTTTCTTAGCAGCAGTGTATTTCATGCCGCTTATCGGAGGTATCCTTGCCGATAAATTCGGTTACGGTAAAATGGTAACGACAGGTATCGTTGTCATGTTTATCGGATATGTATTGTTATCTATTCCTACACCCTCTTCTACCGGAAAAATATTAATGTTCGGTGCATTGGCCCTGATCGCTTGTGGTACAGGTCTGTTCAAAGGGAATTTGCAGGTAATGGTAGGTAATCTGTACGATGCTCCCGAATACAAAGCAAAACGTGATACCGCATTCAGTATATTCTATATGGCTATCAATATCGGTGCGATGTATGCTCCGACTGCAGCTACAATGATCACCAACAAGATGTTGGGTAAAGCCGGATTTACCTATGTGCCGCAGATCCCTTCACTGGCTCATCAATTCCTGAACGGAACAATTACAGAAGAAGGAGCTACCACCTTGAGCGGTTTACAGGCTGCTCAGAATTTCGTCGGTGATACAGCTACATTCTGTACGACGTATATCGATAAATTATCGGAGGCTTACAACTATGGTTTCGCTATTGCCTGTATTTCTCTGATCGTATCCATGCTGATCTATGTGGTGTTCCGCCCGACATTCAAACATGCCGATTACAACTCTAAACAGGCAAAACCAGCTAATGTACAGGAAGAAGAACTGACACCGGAACAGACAAAAGCACGTATCCAGGCATTGTTGCTGGTATTTGCCGTAGTTATTTTCTTCTGGATGGCATTCCACCAGAATGGCTTGACACTGACATTCTTTGCACGTGACTATACGGCTCAATCCATTACCGGACTGGATCGCTTAGGCTTCAATATCGTGAACCTGACCTTCCTGTTAGTCATCGTTTACGCAGCCTTCTCTTTATTCCAGTCAAAAACAGGTAAAGCAAAAGGTATATCGGCTGCAATCCTTCTCGTTATGCTTGGCTTGCTCGGATGGAATTATGCCTCTATGGATCCGACAGTAGGTATCCTGCCGCAGATCTTCCAGCAGTTCAACCCATTCTTCGTAATCGTGTTAACACCGGTATCACTGGCAGTATTCGGCTATCTGGCAAAGAAAAAGAAAGAACCGTCTGCACCGCGTAAGATCGGTATCGGTATGGTGATTGCAGCCTGCGGTTTCCTTATCATGGCTGTAGGATCATTAGGTTTGCCGACACCGGCAGCAGTCGAAGCAAACGGTATTTCTGCCGATGTACTGGTTTCACCGAACTGGCTGATTTCGACTTATCTGGTATTGACTTTTGCTGAGTTGCTTCTTTCACCGATGGGTATCTCATTTGTATCGAAAGTGGCACCTCCTAAATATAAAGGTATGATGATGGGAGGATGGTTCGTGGCTACGGCTATCGGTAACTATCTGGTGGCTATCATCGGTTACCTGTGGGGCGGAATGCAGTTGTGGATGGTATGGAG
The DNA here is from genome assembly GCF_003479145.1 of Parabacteroides sp. AF18-52. NCBI lineage: Bacteria > Pseudomonadati > Bacteroidota > Bacteroidia > Bacteroidales > Tannerellaceae > Parabacteroides > Parabacteroides sp. AF18-52. The sequence continues at coordinate 86,121 of NZ_QUGR01000003.1, read as the reverse complement.
CGTATTGATCGTATGCTGTCTGTTGTCTGCTCTGTTCATCTTCTCTATCATGAAACGTTTGGAAAAAGTAGCTAAATAAGAAAAAGCTGAAAGATGAAGTTGCAGCAACAAAGATATTTCAGGCAAAGTTCTTTCCGGTTCAAAAGATGGAGCCGGAAAGGGTATGCTGCATTCTTCAGTTTGAAGCGGGCCGTTACGATCGGACAACTTTCCTCTAATGTATCGGAAAGATTCCAGGTTAAGAACGGCTCCAACCACTCGTCTGTATTATTTGCCGGACGTATAAATACGGAAGAGACCGAGGTCGTAACGGATATCTCACAAGAGCGATCGGGCACGGAAGCCATCACATGGCTTTCGCAGATGTTACTTCTTTTATTCTCTTTGCCGACGGTAAAACAGACATCGGTAGCGGCTTCGTACGTACATTATATTATATTTATATATCCTAAAGCGGGAAGTTTCAGTATATGCTGAGACTTTCCGCTTTTTATTTCTTAAAAGACAAGAGCGATATGATTGAAACACTTAAACAGTTTGTTATTGAAGGGGGAAAAATAAGTGAAGAACAAGCGATTACTTTATCCCGGTGTACCGATAAAGAGGCTTTATATAAAGCCGCCCACCAAATAACACGGCATTTTATGGGAGATAAGTTCGATACCTGTTCCATTATCAATGCAAAAAGCGGGAATTGCAGCGAGAACTGTAAATGGTGCGCACAGTCCGGTCATTACAATACGGTCGTTGCTTTGTATCCTTTACTTCCGGCAGAGGAATGCGTTCATCAGGCATTGCATAACCGTCAGCAGGGAATCGAACGTTTCGGACTGGTGACCAGTGGAAAACGGCTATCCGACGGGGAAATAAAAAAGCTGACTGAAACAGTCAGGTATATTAAGCAGGCAAGCGATATCAAATGCTGTGCTTCCCTGGGACTTCTGAACAAAGAACAATTAAAGGAATTACGTGAAAGCGGCGTTGAGAACTATCATTGCAATATAGAAACAGCTCCCTCCTACTTCCGTACCTTATGTACGACACATACAATCGAACAAAAACTGGAAACGATCCATATGGCCAGGGAAGAAGGTTTCCGTATCTGTTCCGGTGGTATAATAGGTATGGGAGAAACGATGGAACAACGGATAGAAATGGCCTTACTGCTACAAAAAGAGCAGGTTCATTCTATCCCCTTGAACTTATTGCAACCGATACCCGGAACGCCGCTAGCCGGTACTCCGCCACTATCCGAAGAGGAGTTTCTGACTACGATCGCCCTATTCCGCTTTATCAATCCGAATGCTTATCTCCGTTTCTCCGGCGGACGTTCCTTGCTGAGTAAGGAAGCGCAACAAAAAGCATTATATATAGGTATAAACGCAGCCATCATCGGCGACCTGTTAACGACTATCGGAAGCTGCGTGGATGAAGATAAAGAACTTTTCACCGAAGCAGGTTATTCATTAACGAGAGAAACCGACTGGGTCGGATAAAACAGACAGACAAATGACTACAGAAGAATTATTACAATACGACAGAGAGCATGTATGGCATCCCTATACATCGACGATCGATCCGCTCCCCGTTTATCCGGTAGCAGGAGCAGAAGGTGTGGAAATTATCCTGGCAGACGGAAGACGACTAATCGACGGTATGTCTTCCTGGTGGGCAGCGGTTCACGGATACAATCATCCGGTACTCAACGCGGCAGCCAATGAACAATTAAAGAAGATGAGCCATATTATGTTTGGTGGTATTACCCATGAACCGGCTGTCGAGTTGGCACAAAAGCTATTGGATATACTTCCCCCTGAAATGGAAAAGATATTCTTTGCCGACAGTGGTTCGGTTGCCGTCGAAGTGGCGATGAAAATGGCTATCCAATACTGGCAATCAGAAGGAAAAACAAATAAACATGCTTTTGCGACTATCCGTAGCGGATATCACGGCGATACCTGGCATGCGATGTCTGTCTGTGATCCGGTAACGGGTATGCACGGAATATTTGCCGGTAGCCTTCCGGTACAGTATTTTATACCTCAACCTTCCGTGAAATACGGGGAAGAATGGAATGAAGATGCCATGAAACCATTGGCAGACTTGCTGCAACAGCATGCCGGTGATATTGCCGCCCTGATACTGGAACCTATCGTGCAGGGAGCCGGAGGGATGTATTTCTACTCACCTGCTTTTCTGGTACGTGCCAAAGAGTTATGCGAACAATATGAGGTATTACTGATCTTTGACGAGATCGCTACCGGGTTTGGTCGTACAGGCAAACTCTTTGCCTGGGAACATGCGGGGGTTGTTCCGGATATCATGTGCATAGGAAAAGCACTGACAGGAGGCTACCTGACATTATCGGCTACGCTGACAACGACACGGGTAGCAACGACGATCTGTTCCGGTGAAGCCGGTTGTTTCATGCATGGTCCGACCTTTATGGGAAATCCGTTAGCCTGTGCCATTGCTTCCGCCTCCGTTTCATTGCTTCTGGAAAGTGGCTGGAAAGAAAAGGTAAATGCTATCGAAAGGCAACTCCGCCGTGAACTGGCACCAGCCCAATCATTCGGGAATGTAAAGGAAGTACGAGTATTGGGAGCCATCGGTGTAATTGAAATGAAAGAACCTGTCCATATGGCAATCCTGCAACGTCGCTTTGTGGAGGCAGGCATCTGGGTCCGTCCGTTCGGCAAGTTGGTTTACCTGATGCCTCCGTTTATTATCAAGCCGGAAGAGCTGAGTATATTGACCTCCGGTGTATTAAACTGTATTGAAGAAACAGGACAATGAAAGATTATAATTCCATATTAAACCAACTCAAGGCTACAGGTAGCTATCGCCTGTTACCAGCCGTCACACATCACGGTTACCAGATCGAGAAAGAAGGTCAGACCATGCTTAACCTGTCTTCCAACGATTATCTGGGGCTGGCATCCCGCTCCGACCTTCAAAAAGCATTTCTGGAGGAATGGAAAGAACAGGAATACCCTTTTTCCTCCTCTTCCTCCCGCCTGCTGACCGGAAACTTTACAGTTTACACGGAACTGGAACAACTGCTGGCCGAACGCTTCAACCGCGAAGCTGCCCTGCTCTTCAACAGCGGCTACCATGCCAATACCGGAATACTCCCGGCACTGGCCGACAAACAGACAGTCATCCTTGCCGATAAATTGGTACATGCCAGTATCATCGACGGTATTTTACTCAGCGGCGTTCCTTTCCAGCGTTACCGTCACAATGATTACAATCACCTGGAAACTTTATTGAAAAGATTTGCCGGAGAATGCGAGCAACTGTTTATCGTTACAGAAAGTATCTTCAGCATGGATGGGGATATCGCAGATCTCCGCCGCCTGGTCGAACTAAAGAAAACTTATCCGAATGTCGTTTTATATGTCGATGAAGCACATGCCATCGGTGTACGCGGTAAAAACGGATTAGGGATTGCAGAAGAACAAGGCTGTATCGCAGACATAGACCTGTTGGTCGGTACGTTCGGGAAAGCATTGGCTTCGATGGGGGCTTATGTCATATGTGACCGTACCATCCGGGAATATCTGGTCAATTACATGCGTCCGCTGATATTCAGCACCGCCTTACCGCCTTTCCAGATAGCCTGGACACGGTTTATCTTTGAACGGCTGCCGGATTTTACACCTCTTCGCGAAAGGCTTGCACAGACTAGTCATCTACTGGCTGAAGCACTCGAAGGGAAAGGTGGAGAGATCAGTGAAAGTCATATCATCCCTTATATCATCGGAGAGAATACCGATTGCATTCTCAAAACTGAAGAGTTACAGCGCAAGGGCTTCTACTGTCTGCCCGTTCGTCCCCCGACGGTTCCGAAAGGGACATCACGGATACGCTTCTCATTGACGGCAGATGTAACGGTAGATGACGTATACCGATTGATTGATACAATTGCTAAGGTGAAGATTTGATATAAAGAACTTATTGATGGAATTAATCTGCTTTACAATTAGAAAGAAGTGAACCTATCTGAGCATAAGTCTCAGTCATCAATAAGACATACTTAGTTACAGGTTCATTTGCCGTCTGCTTCAGCTGACGGATTGGTAAATGATCTATCTCATTGGACTTTAGTCCCATTTTAAACAGTCTTACTATTTAAGAGAAATGCGGCTAAAGCCAAAAAAGGGATACAATCTGTAGACCGTTGGTTAAAACCAACGGCAAATGAACCTGTAATAGTCATGTCACTTTGATTATAGGATAGTTCAAATTTGATAAAAGGTGAATTAAGTTAATTCCGTTAACCAGTATAAATAATTAATTGAATAATATGAAGATACAAAAACAAACAGACATCCGAAATCGTCGCCTCCTTCTGTTTTTTGCCGGATGGTCCGCTACACCGGAATTATTCGTCCGACTGAAAGCGGAAGAAGGTACGGACATTATGATCTGCTATAATTACAGGGTGTTGACATTTGAAGAAGATCTCACCCGTTATGAAGAAATAGACCTCATCGCGTGGTCTATGGGAATTCGGATGGCAGAACTGACTCTGGCCGGTAAATACACATTCACCTCTGCCACTGCCGTTAACGGTACCTCCTTCCCGATACATGACACATACGGTATCCCTGAGAAGATTTTCCAGGGAACACTCGACAACCTGACAACCGAAGGTCTGAAACGTTTCAACCGCCGGATGTGCGGTACTCGTGACATACTGGCACAATACGAAGCATTCCCTCCCCGGCCATTAGAAGAAATAAAGGAAGAATTACAATTCATCTATGACTCCTGTAAGGAACATTCTGAGATAAATTCACAATCCACTCCTTCCCCTATTCCCTGGACACGGGCAGTCATCAGCTCGGATGATCATATTTTCCCGGCAGCCAATCAACATAACTATTGGGATGAACGTTGCCCGGTAATAGAAATAACAGCCCCTCACTATCCCTTTTACTTATGGAAACAGTGGAACGAATTATAACCCGCTTCAGCCGTGCGCTTGACAGCTACGACCAACATGCCGATGCCCAGCAGCAAATCTGCCGGAAGTTAACAGGGCTGTTATCACGCTACACCAGCATGCACTTCCGGCGTACATTGGAAATAGGCTGTGGCACAGGAGGTTTCACCCGCAACCTGAAAGATAGTTGTGTGATCGACGAATGGTATCTGAACGATCTTTGCGAAGGTTGCCATGATAAGATAGCCGAACTCTTTCCGGGACAATCGACCGCTTTTATTCCTGGTAATGCAGAAGAGATCGATTTTCCCGATCGTTTCGATCTGATTGCCTCTGCCTCTGCCTTTCAATGGATGAAAGAGCCGAAACTACTCCTACATAAGCTGGCAGAAAGACTTACTCCGAATGGCATTTTAGCATTCAATACCTTCGCCCCCGGTAATCTGGCAGAGATCAAACAACTGACCGGAGCAGGCTTAAACTATCCACCGACCAACCGGTTGACGGAATGGCTGGAAGAAGATTTCCATCTGCTCCATCTTCGGGAAGAAGATATTATCCTCACGTTCGATACTCCCCTCGACGTGCTTCGCCATCTGAAAAATACAGGGGTAACAGCAACCGGCGATGGCCAGTGGACACGTGGCAAACAAACTCGTTTCTGCCATGATTATCAGCAGTTGTTCCACACAAACAATAATAAAGTAACACTCACTTACCGCCCGCTTTATGTGTTGGCGGTAAAAAAACAATAGACTAAAATGAAAGGAAAAGTATTCTTTATCTCAGGTATCGACACGAATGTCGGCAAAACCTACGCTACAGGTATCCTTGCCCGTACTCTGGCTGCAAAAGGCCATACAGTAATCACGCAGAAGATGATCCAGACCGGTTGTACGGAAGTATCTGAAGACATCGAAATGCATCGCCACCTAATGGGTATCCCGTTTACAAATGAAGACAAATCAGGTGCCACGTGCCCTTATATCTTCACGTATCCCTGTTCACCACATATGGCAGCCGAACGTGATAAACGCGAGATTAATCTGTCTAATATTACAGTTAAAACTCAATACCTGCAAGAATTATATGAGTATGTATTGCTTGAAGGGGCGGGCGGATTGATGGTACCGAATGATTTTAAATCCCTGGCAATCGATTATGTGAAACGTGAACATTATCCTCTGATCCTTGTCACTTCCGGTAAACTGGGAAGTATAAATCACACGCTCCTGAGCCTTTTTGCCTGTCGTGAGTATGGTATTAAGGTAGAAGCTGTCATCTATAACCTTTATCCCCGGACTGATAAATTGATCGAAGAAAATACACTTGAATATCTCAGCCGGTATATCTCCCGTGAATGGCCCGGTACTCAACTGGTCGTTATGCCCGAACAAACCGAAGGTAAAACTCCACTTCCTCTCAATATCAACTTATAACAGAAAACACGATAAAGACACGATAAAAAAGAAGGCTTACACTCTGAATCCCAGAAAGTGTAAGCCTCCTTGTCAATATAACAAGCTCTTTATACCTGGTCCGTCCCCATGATTTCCGCTACACGTCCATTGGCCCGCGCTTTGATCTCCGGGGTAATACTGTCTTTTATCAGATTAATGACCAGAGTCATTACAGCAATATCGTCAGTAAAACCGATCACCGGAAGAATTCCGTCAGGGATCAGGTCGACCGGCAGGATAAAGTAACCGAGTGCACCGATAATATAAGCTTTATGCTTGACCGGTACCTTCTCATCCTGCAATGTGTAATAAAGAGTGAAGACAGGCAACAAAACCGTGGCACCGACTTTCTTCGCTACACGTTCCACCTTTTTCCAAAAACGGTTATCCGAGTAATACGTACCGTACTTTTGTACCTCGTGTACTTCCTCGAAAGGGACATCTTCTATTCTTTTTGTACTCATATCCATACTGTTTTATATGTAAAAAGCGTATTCGCCACTCTTACATACACAAAGATAAATAATTTATGCCGGAATACAAGCAGTCCGGAAATGACGGCGTTCAAACCGCCGGCTAAAATAACTTAATAACAGGAATCCGGCAAAAGCAGATGCAGCTCCAGGAAGCGCAGCATATTCATAGCTATACCCTGCCTCTATAGGCAGGCCACCACAATAAGCACCGAGCGCATTCCCCAGATTAAAGGCGATCTGTACACTGGCTGCCCCAAGCATCTCTCCTCCTTTCGCATTTTGTATAAGCAAAAGTTGCTGTGGTGCCGATACGGCAAACAAACAGGTTGTCCCCACACACATAAGTAACACGGAAATCCAGGGATTTGCGGCACAAAAGAAGATCAATACCAAAGTCAGGCACATCACGCCTTGTGTTACGGCAGCTACCCGTCCCGGAGTATAAATATCGGAAAGACGTCCGCCCAATATATTACCGACACACATGCCGAGTCCTGCCAACACCATGATAACGGTCATCTCGCCTGCCGGAAAGCCGGATACCTGCGTCAACAACGGTGTGATATAACTATATAAACAGAAGAAACCGCCGTTCCCGAACATCGTCGCAAAGATCAGCAGCCAAGGAGCCAGATTCTTCAGAAAACGAAACTGTCCTTTAAAACCATTATCCGGTAATGCCGCCACATACGGTACCCACCGCCAGATAAACCAGAACACAATCAGTCCCCAGCAGGCAGCACTGAAAAACGTAGCCCTCCACGAAAGAACATGGCTGATATAAGTTCCCAGCGGTACAGCCAACAGGTTCGCCACCGTCATTCCGGAGATCATAATAGCCACAGCCTCCGATTTCTTTCCTTCTGCAGCCAATCGTTCAGCCACGATCGAACCCACTCCGAAGAATGCTCCGTGAGGCAAACCGGATATAAACCGCATTGCCATCATTGTCCAATAATTAGGAGATAGTGAAACAAACAGATTCCCTACGATAAAAATAGAGACAAGCACAAGCAGGATTTGCTTCAATGGTCTTGTGCGGGCCAGCAATACCAATAAAGGCGCCCCTGCACAAACTCCCAATGCATAAGCAGAAATAAGATGTCCGGCCTCAGGAATAGTAATACCCAAATCGTGAGCCACATCGGGTAGTATCCCCATCATTACAAACTCGGACAGGCCAAGCCCCAACGTTCCGAACGCCAGGGCGATAAGACTTTTCTTCATAACCGATAACCTAAATTTTCGGTCGCAAAGTTAGCACATCAAACAAATATATTGGTTAAAATTATGTTATAAGTGTAGTTGCAACCCGAAAGAAATCGGATGAAGTGCCGGACCTTTATTATTCTCAAACATTTCAATGGGTGAGTATTTAAAATAAGCACCTATACAACCGACACCGGCCTGAAAAAGAAGGTCCATAGTCACGGGCCGCAGGTTCATACCGCCATCCATCTTCTGCTTTTTAGTCTTTCCCCGTTCGTCGTCGTAAACGACTTTGGAAGAAGAAGTTGTCTTGATGACACCCACAACACCACCGGAGACGAAGAAACGAGGTTTATGCCTTTTCTTCGGTGTCTGCCATTCGAGCAATACCGGAATGGTAAGACTGGTCGTATTCAGTTTGCTCTTTTTATAAACAATACCTTCGGCAGCAGGAACTAATCGGGTGACACCATCCACTTCCTGAAAATGGGCATTTTCATCTATACGGTATCGGTTCCAGCGCAAACCGGCTCCTGTTACCAACGCCCAGTTATAACGGGAGAAAGGGAAACTGAATTCCATAAAATTCAGGTTATATTCCAGCGATTTTCCTTTTCGCAGAGAGATATCATCGCCGGTAAAGCTATTAAAGCCCATACCGAAACCAGCCCAATGAGCAGAGAAATCTCTGTCCCAGGTAGGAACAGGAATGTTCAACGTCTTGATATGTTTACGGCGTTCGTACACACGACCGTCACGATATTGCCCTTCAAAAACCATCTCATCGTCTATTGCCTCTCCTTCTTCAGACAGTTCATACACACGGACTTTCAACCGGTCTCCGTTATCCTTTACTTCTATACGTTTCTTTTCCAATGTAATGACCGTATCGGTCGGCATCGGTTCAACTTCTGCTGCCAGCAAGCCCATTACAGGAAAACAGGCTGCCAGGATCAGTAATAATCTTTTCATCTTTGTATTGTTTTATTCGTTTATAAATCTTTTTTAGTGAACAGGATCGTGATCAGGTCGTCACTATCCAGATCTCCTTCGATATAGACCAGAGTGATTACTCCTTTCGCATTGACCTTGAAGAGGACAAAACGATTTATGTCGGCTTCTTTACCCGGTAACTGATAATAAGCGGAGATAACGCCGCCATCATCGGTTACCTCCTTGATTTTGCGGGCCCCTTTCTGATCGGCTTCCAGGCATTGCCGGGTAAAGTTCAGAGCTTCCGGATCATTCTTGATCGTGATACTTTTATAACGGGTCATCCCATAAGTTTCAAGCATCTCGTTCGACAGTTCCACCATCGTCACATTCTTCTTCCGTCCGTAACGTTGGAAAACGTCCTGTATCTTCAGGTCTTTCTGCATCACTGCTGTCTCCGTTGCTCCGGCACCGGCAGGAAACAGGATCAGGACTGCCAACCATACTAATAATGTGTATTTTATCTGTTTCATCGCAACATATTTTTATTCGTCATCACTAAAAATGGAACCTAGTTCCTTTAACTGGTTATCTATAAGCCGGCGGTCTGCCGCATCGCTATCCTCTTCGGGGAAATATTCATCCGCAGGAGTGGCCACCTCATGCAATGCCTCGAAAGCGGAAGAGCGTACTTTATGTATATCGGTATAGCACCGTCCGTTTATCACTACGTAATTATCAGAACAAAAGCACGGGTCTACAGGATATAATAACTGGCTGACTCCCAGGAATGCCAGCACACAAGCGGCTACCGTCGAAAGAATATAGACCACCGACCTGCGACTTAACCGGAAATGCCGTTCCTGAATTACCCCGGGAGCGATCTCCGACCATATCTCCTCCGCCTTGTCTTTCCCTTCCGCAATCTCCTCATCGAAATAAGCGAACATAGGTCTGTAAGCGGATAAATGATCCGGAACATGGTCCGAAGCAAAGAAACGGCGAAGTTCCCGCTCCTCGTCGGCCGAGGTCTCTCCTTCAAAATACCGATCCAATAATTCTTCTATATTCATAATTGCTCCTGTTTGTTTAACTGTAAAAATTGTTCCCGTATCTTCTTTCTGGCTCTCGAAAGGTTTACCCTGACCGCTTCGATCTGTGTGCCTGTTATTTCGGCAATCTCCGCCAGTTCATAGCCTTCTACGTCTTTCATCCGGATAATAGTCTGCTGAAGTGTCGGCAATTGGCTGATCAGTTGCCGGATCCGGGCTGCGGCATCCTGTTGTTCCAGCTGCTCGTCCGGCGGCCTGTATCCGGAGTCCAACGCGAGACTGGTTATATCGGGACCTTCCGGACGACGGGCACGCAGTTTATCTAAAGCCAGATTCTTAGTCACCTGCATCGCCAGTGCTTCCACACTATGATAACCGTCCAGCTTCTCACGGATATACCACAGCTTCAAAAAAGCCTCCTGCACGATATCTTCGGCATCGGCCTTTTCCTGTATCAGTTTCAGGGAAAAGTTGATCAGCTTATCCCTGAGTGGTATGACGGTTATTTTAAACGTTTCGAGTTCCATTCTGTTTATATGACGGCAAAGGAAAGAAAACATAACATGAATATTCCAGTTTTTTGCCAGAATTATTGCATAACTTTGTAAACAAACAAGATAGCTCATGAAAATCCTGATTGTAGAAGATGAAGATTCTTTACGTGAAGTAATGATCCGTTCGCTGGAAAAGGAACGTTATGTCGTGGAAAGTGCAGCCAACTATCATGAAGCATTGCTGAAGATCAATGATTATGATTACGACTGTATCGTGCTGGATATCATGCTACCGGGGGGTAGCGGCCTCGACCTGCTGGAAGAACTGAAAAAGATGCGGAAGAAAGACAGCGTGATCATCGTTTCCGCCAAAGATTCAATCGAAGATAAAGTGACCGGTCTCGACCTCGGTGCCGACGACTATCTGACAAAGCCTTTCCATCTGGCAGAACTGAATGCGCGTATCAAATGTATCATCCGCCGGAAACAACAAGACGGCGAACTGCATATCAATCTGGCTAACATTACTGTCTATCCGGACCGTCATGCCGTATATATTAATGATGAAGAGTTGGTCCTGAACCGGAAAGAGTTCGACCTGCTGTATTATTTTGTCACGAATCCCGACCGCCTGATCAGTAAAGGCGCCCTCGCCGAATCTATCTGGGGAGATTATATCGACCAGGCAGATAGCTTCGACTTTATCTACAGCCAGGTCAAGAACCTGCGTAAGAAACTGAAATCGGCCGGGGCTACCGCAGAAATAAAAGCAGTATACGGTTATGGCTACAAAATGATAAACGAAGAATAACTCCATGAAACTGATCCATTATACATTCCGTAACCTGTCTATCCCGTTACTACTTATTCTGACGGCCTGGGCATGTTGTTTCTATTTTGCCATCATGCACGAAATAGACGACGAGACCAACGACAGCCTGGAGAATTATAAGGAAATCATCATCAAGACAGTACTTGCCGACAGTACACTTTTACGTGACCATGTGGACATCATGACCAAATACTATATCCGTGAAGTCCCTGAACAGGAAGCAGATCTGGATAAAGATGAATTTTTCGACTCGACAACTTATATAGAAATAGAGATGGAATATGAACCTGTACGGGTACTGCGTACCTGGTTCATGACAGCCGACCGGAAATATTATGAACTGACGATCGAAACGTCCACATTGGAGAAGGAGGATATGGCAGAAGCTATTTTCTGGAGTATTATAATCCTTTATGCCAGCTTATTGTGCTGTATTTTACTGGTATCTCATTTCGTATTCAGAACCAGTTTCCGCCCTCTTTATACATTGATCAAATGGCTGAAAGAGTACAGACTGGGAAAACAACCGACTCCTTTGGTGAATGAAACCAAAGTAGAGGAATTTAAAATTCTGAATCAGGCAATCCAGACAACCATGAACCGGAGTACGGAAATGTACAATCAGCAAAAACAGTTCGTTGAAAATGCCTCCCACGAACTACAGACACCGTTGGCTATCTGTATGAATAAACTGGAACTTCTTAGTGAAAATCCGGATTGTACAGAAGAACAACTGATTGAAATAGCCGGGATCAATCATACCCTCCGGGGTATTATTAAGATGAATAGATCGCTACTGCTTCTTTCCCGTATCGACAATAAACAGTTTCCTGATACATCCGAAATAGAGATCAACCAGTTGATCAACAAATATCTGCCGGATTTCAAGGAGATGTATGAGCATAAAAATATACATGTCACTTATACGGAAACCGGCGCTTTGATGTGCACGATGAATGAATCGCTGGCTTCAACCCTGATCAGCAATCTGTTAAAGAACGCATTCGTACACAATAAAGAAAACGGATCGATCATCCTGACTGTAACTAACCGGACACTGACAATTGCAAACAACAGCGACAGTCCCGGACTGAATGAGGCAACCTTATTCAACCGTTTCGAGAAACAAACGCATAAGAAAGAATCGACAGGACTGGGACTGGCCATCGTTAAATCGATTGCATCCATCTACGGAATAAAAATAAAATATGAGTATAATGGCTTACACCAATTCATTTTAACATTCAAATGATCTGTTTTTCCCAAATCTTTCCCAAATGTTCCTTTTTCTTTGCAGTATAAATTAAAAGAAGAATATTATGAAGAAGTTAGGATTAATTATGGTCAGCCTGTTATTATCGACAATGGCTATTTTCGCAGACAACGAAAAAATAACAAGAGACAAGTCTGTATTGCCCTCTGTATGTCGTAATTTCATCTCTGCCAACTTCGGACAGACAGAGATCTCGCATATTAAGATAGAGAGCAATTTGTTAGGTACCAAAGGATACGATGTGATCCTGACAAACGGAGTAAACGTAGAGTTCGACAAATCCGGTGAATGGAAAGAGATTGAAGCGCGCCATTCTTCCATCCCATTAGGAGTCCTGCCGGAAAGGATAGCCAGTTATATCAGGAAGAATTTCCCCGATAACACGGTTATTTCTGTAGATAAAGATACACGCGAATATGAAGTTAAACTAAATAATGATCTGGAACTCAAGTTCGACCGTAACGGAAATTTCAAAAAGTTCGATTAATAACACAACAAAAAGAAATAAATATGAAAACAAAATTATCAGTATTAGCACTAGCGATGTGCGGCTTGTTAACTTTCACGAGCTGCGATGACGATGACAACAATTATCTGCCCGACCAAACCGTCACAAAAGCATTCGAAACCAAATATCCGGATGCCGGAAAAGTGGAATGGGAAACAAAGAACGGCTACGAGGTTGCAGATTTCCATTTGGGCGGAAATGATACTGAAGCCTGGTTCGATAATAAAGGTAACTGGCTGATGACCAAGACTGAAATCAATTTCGGTCTGCTACCTGAAGATATACGTCTAAGCCTGAAAGCAAATGAATATAAAGACTGGAAATACACTGAATATGATAAACTCGAACGTTCCAATACCGCTACAGTGTATGTGATCGAAGCAGAGCAGGGCGAAAAAGAAGTTGACCTGTATTACACAGAAGACGGTACGCTTATAAAAGTCGTTGACGATTCTATTAATGATAACAATAACTTCCAGCCCGTAACTATTCCGCAAGCTATCACTGACGCTATCAACGAAATGTATGCAGGCGCGACCATAGTTGAGTTCGACCAGGAAAAGACCGGTTTTGAAGTCGACATCCTGCACAACGGTATTTATAAAGATGTCTATTTTAATTCAAACAATGAATGGGTTTCTACGGAATGGGACATCACAGAAGATAAAGTACCGGCAATCGTCATGGATGCACTCAAAACTTCCGAATATAAAAATTACCGGATCGACGATATAGACCAGATCGAAAAACCGGCAGGTACTTTCTACTTGTTTGAACTGGAACAAGGAGATAATGATGTCGAAGTAACGATCAGTGCCGAAGGTAAGATCGAAAACGTCCGTAAAGATTAACAATGTAAAAAGAACTTTGTATAGAGTGAATTTGTTTCTTACGAGAATAAACTGCACGAATATAATGGCTGGACCTCCATTGTATTCGTGTTTTCTTTTATAAACAATTAAAATTAAACGTCATGAAAGAAAAACTATCTGTTTTAGCTATTCTCGTATGTTGTATCTCAGTATTTATCGGTTGTAACGACCACCAGAAAAAAGTAAATAAAACCATCGAAATCCCGCAGGCTCTCCAAAACTTTATCTCTACAAAATATCCGCAGGCAACAGTCCTGAAGTTTGACAAGGAAAAGAATGGTACAGAAGTCGATATAAAAGATAAGGATCTTGACAAAGAGGTTTTATTCAATGATAAGAACGAATGGATCAGTACTAAATGGGATACCCGTCCGGAAGATGTACCTGTTGCCGTCATGGATGAACTGGCCAGCTCCGCTTATAATCAATATAAAGTGTTGGAAGTAGATGCGATAGAAAAACCGGCAGGTATGTTCTACACTTTCGAATTGAAAATGAATAATAATGAGGTAAAACTCACCTTCGATTCGGAAGGACAACTGATAGAATAAAAAAGAAAATCCTCCGGATCCATTCCGGAGGACTCTTCACGACCTTATTGAATGCGCTTCTCCAATTCCTTCTGCCGGATATTATCCCAATACCGGCAATCCAACTCAAAAAAAGTGGATGTATAAGGTTTTGTCAAATTACTTTTCAATATGATCACATTAAAAATACGGCTTACACTATCCAAACGGGAAATTAACTGTTCATGAGGTATATATTGCAACCGATCCCCCAATAAATCCCCTGCACGCAACCGGAGTTCCGTCACACCGGGCACATCCGGTTCTTCCATAAACATCAATTCCCGATCCTGATATATAGTAGCCTTGATATGCGGTGCCTGATTTATTTCAGACATAACATACGACAATATATCCTGATAATCTTCTCCTGTATAAAATGTTTTAATACCTTCCTGGCTTTGCAACGGATAAGCCATATCGGTTACAACAATCCAGTTACGATGTCCCAATAAAAAAATATCCTTATGCAACTCATCTTTCCAGGAAAGCGGTTTGGAAATACATCCCTCCAGAAAAAGAAACAACAGACCAATCAATATATAACTCCGGTAATTCCTATATTTCATATCCGATAAGTTTAATTGTCTTTAAACAAAATGCAGTCCAATCCAAAATGATAAGCGGAAGCCTTTTCATTTTTACCGGCCACTTCTACTTTTAGTTCAAATGTATTGTTCACCGGTTGCTGTACTCCCAAGTCAAGTTCTTTATTCAAGATATCCGGACTGTAAGCATCCCAATCCTCTATGACCAATTTATTATTCATATAAATATTCAGTTTGGCAGAGACAGGGGTAGTAGTCAGATAAAGAATGACTTTTTTAGGATGATATTGTTCTCCAAAACGGAAAGAGAGATAATCGCCCACATTTTTAGCTTCTGCTAAAAGTTGTTTTGCCATACTCCATTTCGCATCACCCTTATCATTATCCATCGCCTGAACTTTACAGATCAATCCGTCAGAAAAAGAGTCCGGTTGTATATCTTCCAACTCAACAGCATCTTTTATACGGAATTTATTTGTCTGAGTTATCTTTTCCAAATCTTCTATCTGAGGAACCGGACTTGCTGCTGCCTCGATCATCGGACCCCTGTTATGAGTTGCCCCTTCTTTTCCGTACCAAAAAGAAGTAAGTGCATATTGCAGGATCGCATCCGGGCCTGTAGAGAAATTAAAAGCCTCCATATCCAACCTGAACCGGCTATTAAAAGGTATCGCATCCAGACTACGACTTCTCGTACAAATGTTATACCCACGTGTATGAGGATTTTCTCCGGTAAAACCCCGAGTCTCTCCTCCTACCCGGATATTCGCCAGGAAAGGAGTTGAAAATTCATCTTCACGACTCGGATGAACACCACCCGCCCAGCCATAATAATCTTCTGTCCCGGTTCCGAAATGAGATGGAAAACGACGGTCGAAATCTTCATCTATATAAATTTTTTCATCACCTTCCCCCCACCACCAGGGCAATGGATTCAAAACGGCAAAATTATCTCCAACATGGATACCTTCCCCTTTTACTTCGACAAAGGTCATGTCACGGACCGGATTTGCCAAATAAGGTTCATCTGTCCACCAGTTCGCATGGAAATAATAGGTATCGTTCGTCCATTTCCAGGGAGAAACTACCAAATCAGATTCCAACGTTACAGGAAACGAAGAATAGTTATGGATACGAATCTCACCTTTTTTCTTGTACGGCATAATCCAACGGCAAACCATCCTTCCGTCCTGGCGAACTTCCCGTTCCCAGGTCCGGTAAGGATCAACCGCATTCACATTTCCGAAAAAATCACCTAACGGACACCAGACTGCCGGTATATCATCAAACACTATCTCAAGAACAGTCGAACGCAAAGCCTGAGGTAAATTTTCTGCTGATAATTTAAACTCCATATTACGGATCGCGGACGTTCCTTCCGGTAATAAGATAGTCTCTGTCCGTTTACTACCTACGGAACCGGAAAAACAGACTTTTTCCCCTTTAGTAAAAGGGGTCGGATTTATCAATTCTTTCCCAACCAGCTCCACTGTAGCATGGTAACGGTCCATAAAATCCGGCTGAAATGTCTGAACTTCCACATTGGGGGAATAGGCCCTATAATTTATAATGTAGAAAAAAGAATCCCCTTCGACAGTCACTTTACAGCTTTTTCCAAACGGAATCGGTAAATACAGATCGCCGGCCCGGCAAGTATAAACAGCGAAAGGCTCTGGAGCAAAAGATTTACCGGTCAACAGACGGATCATATTGGTCCGTATCGTTGGTTCTTTAGCGCCATCCAGGTAAATCAAAATATCCGGCCCTTGACGATCATTGAAATCTTTATAAAAAAAGGGAGTCCATATTCTGGTCAATACCCCGGGACCATGACATTCCATTAAGACAGACTCCTCCTTACCGTTATTCATTTCTTTACGCAGATCAAATCCCTGGTCTCCATTCGCAAACCAGCCTGCCGGATCGTCCGGTGTCACAGAAGCACGGTTATAACTACTATTCTGCAATGATTTGTACGGAAACTCCGGCTTCTTTGTGACAACTGTACGATCAGTCATTTCGTTCAACAGCGATTCAAAAGTCACATCATATTGCTGAGCTTCGATATATGGCTGAAAACCAAACAAACAGGCAGTTATTCCCAAAAAGAATTTTATTCTTGCCGCTTTCACATATAATAATAATTGACCCATAAAAATACAACTATTTTGAATTTGAAAGCCCGGTCCCTGTTCCTGCTGGTTTTACTTATATACTCAGGATACCGGGCTTTTCTTATTCTATTGATTATTATTCTAATATACTATGACCAGCCCGGATTTTGCTCCAGGTTCGGATTCAGAAGTATCTGTCTGGTAGGAAGAGGGAACAAATAATGTTTCTCTTCAAATTTACGTTTACCGGTCGGCTCTACAATAATGTAATCATCTCCATTCTGAGGAAAATCAATATCTCCCCATCTTGAATCCGTGTCATACTGGGTACCCCTCCATAAAACACCTTCCAATGCCATCGGCATCTCTGTTTCCGCATTTTTCCAGCGACGCAGATCATCGAAACGGAACCCTTCAAGGAAAAGTTCGATTGTTCTTTCCCTGCGAATTTCAGTACGCATATCCAAACCATTCGTAGAAACGAAAGAGTTTGTCAAAGCAGGAAGTCCCGCACGATCTCTCAGTTTATTAATGGTCAAGTCCAGTTGCTGATCCGTTATACTACCATTCTTCTCAAATAAGGCCTCCGCATGTATTAATAGTACTTCAGCCAAACGGATAACAGGCCAGTCTACCCCGAACGGAGAAGGCACTTCCACCCTGAACTTAACAGCATAATACCCCGTTCGTGTCGTGTTTCCGAAATTGATATCATAAACATTTCCCCCATTAAAAGGATTATTCCAGTCACGGTTATATTCGGGAGGATTATTCGCCCAAAAACGAGTAAACGGTTTCTGCAATATATTTGTCATACGAAGATCCCTGTTTTCATATTCGCTTTCCACCGTTTTTCGTCCCTGGAATAAAGGAGATTTATTTATAGGCAAACCATCTGTACACAAAAACATATCCACAAATTTACGGGTGGCACTCGGGTATTTATGCGCGCTGCTGGTACCCGCCGCCCTTATATCCGCGTCAAAGCGATTCACTAAAATATATTCTTTCTGATCCAACTTCGTTAACCCGGCAACATTTGTTTTCCCTTTATCCAGCAAAAAGAAATACCGGTAACTTTCATCACCCAAAACATCCCTACGGTCAAAAAGAGCATACTGGTTACCGTTGATCACTTCACCCGTAGCAGAAATTGCCAGTTCCAACAAATCGTCCCCACTCTGTCCGCGATACTTACGCCAGGTACCTTCAAACAAAGCCACACGACCTTTAAAAGAAAGCGCGGCCTCCCGGCTTACCCGTCCTTTCTTTCCTTCAGCAATTTCATTTTCTTTTGGTAGCAAAGAAATTGCCTGATCCAAATCTTTCAAAATATGAGCAACAACTTCTTCCCGGCTGTTTCTCGGCCCGTAAAGCAATTCCGTATCATTCAAATCAAGTACTTTATCGATAATAGGAACCCCTCCGTAATATCTCAGTAATTCAAAATAGGCAAATGCTCTAAAGAAATGTGCTTCACCGACATATTCATTGATCTGATCCGCTAATTCGGGAACTAATACAGCTTTTTCCAGCAAGTACGTCGTATTCCTTATATTGACATAAGGAGCTTTCCACAAATCACTGTTCGGTTCAGGAGAATAACTACCGTTACTCACCGTATTTTCACTCCAGTCAACCAAAATATCGGAACGGACATCCTGACCGACTCCCGAACTGGGTAAAGTAAAATAAAACTGATTGGCAAACAGTTCAAATTGGCCTGCACTCTGAAAAAATGTCGACTCCGAATATTTGTCCTGCGGATATAGGCTCAAATCCTTTTCACAAGAACAAAATAAAATCACGGCCAACAGGAAACACATCGAATATACTATATTATTTTTCATAATCTTTCATGTATTTAAAGTGTAACATTGATCCCGAATGAATAACCTCTGGGGAATGGAGTAATACGGGGATTAAAAGGTTTTTCCGGATCATAGATACCTGGAATAGAATATGTTTCCCATATATCCGTACCACTGAAATAAACCCGGAGCTTCTCAATCTTAGCCTTTTCTATCAGACTCTTCGGAAAGGTGTACCCTAGTTGTAAATTCTTCAAACGGATATACTTATTGTTATAGAATTTATAGGGGGCATTGGACGAGGCATAATCATGGTTTTTAACTGCATCATTCTGTGACAAGCGCGGATAGAACGCATTTGTATTATCATTTGTCCAGTATTTACCATAGAAATATTCCTGCGGAGGCCATGAATCATACTCTATCGGCTTATTTGATTCCAAAACCTGCCATTTCAGTACCCCCTGGAAGAACATACTCAAATCAATATTTTTCCAGTTCACACCTAAATTGATACCAAACAAATAATGTTGTCCGTTATCTCCCAAATGTATCATATCACCTGAACCCGATGCCGGTTTTCCATCTTCTCCCAACTTATAAACCTGGGGTAGTAATTTCCCGTCACCATCCAAATCTTTATAACGGGCGTCGCCCAAAGATAGATTATTCGGAATACCGGATGTCATTTTCTCATTATAGGCAGCTAATTCCTGTTCCGTCCGGATGAAACCGTCAAAGTCATATCCAAAATAAGAACCTACCGGATAACCCTCCACGAAAGAATTATATCCCGAATTCGGAATTGTCGAGTCAGCCAGTTTCAATACTTTACTGGTGTTGTTGCTGATATTGACATTCGCAGAATATCCCCAGTCTCCTAGCTGGTCACGCCAACCGACTGATAATTCCCAGCCTTTCGAACGGACATAAGCCCCGTTAATACTAGGTGCTGTTACTCCTAAAACCTGCGGAAATTCCTGAGTAAAGAACATATTCGGATTGTTCTTGATATAGAGATCGAGGGAAGCATTCAAACGCGAATCCAACAAAGCGATATCCAATCCCAAGTTCTTGGTATCGATCTTTTCCCACGAACGTGTCTTACTAGCCATACCGGATAAGGTTGCTTGTTGGGTCAGTGAAGGGGATAAGCTATTACCCATCGGGTATTGTCCGTTTATATTGATCTGGGCTATATAATCGTATAAACCGATACTGGCCTCATTACCCATCTGTCCCCATGATGCCCGTAATTTCAGGAAGTTCACGATATGATTGACAGGTTGCATGAACGATTCATTCGAAATAGTCCAGGCCCCCGATACCCCAAAGAAAGGCGACCATCTATGCCCTTTGGCAAAACGAGAAGAACCGTCATAACGGAATGTACCTTCCAATAAATATTTATTGTCGAACGAATAACCCAACCGGGCAAAAAACGAATTCAAAGCACGGTCCGACTTACTTTCATTGTTATATTGTTCATCGCTGCTTCCTACACCAAAAGTAGGTAATTCCGGACTGATCAATCCTAGCCGTCTATAGGCTTCAAATTTACGATAGTCTTCCTCTTCATGGGAATATCCCGCCATCAGGTCAAACCGGTTTTTTTCCAATAACGTATATTGATAGTTAGCATAAATATTAGCTACCGTATAGCGTGAACGGCCATATAAAGACCCGGCAGAATTCCTGCCATTTGTCGAATTATAGGAATACTTATTGTTTTCGTCATACATATCGAATCCAAGTTCAGCCCATTCATTCTCATTAATATCGAAACTGGCTGAATATTCACCCGTTATCGACAAATTCTTAATCGGTGTCAGGACAAATCCGAGCAGGGCTTTAATCCTGTAATTCAAATCCGTTGAATTACCTCCATCCCGGGCATAACCTATCGGATTCTGATGAGAGCCGAAATTATACAAATGACCTGCTGAATTAAACGGCATGAATACCGGCCATATCAATCCCTGCCAAAACTCTACCTGATCATATCTGTAAGGTTCCGTCACTTTCTGCCGTTCAAAGTCAAATATTGTCTTTACCTTTAAAAAGCTGGTGATATCATAATCATTTTTCAGCTTGACAAAAAAACGTTTATTATAATTATCACCATAATTCAGCATAGCATCCTGGCCTACATATCCAACCGAGTTATAATAGTTCAATCGCTGTGTTTTACCGGAAACCGAGAGATTATAATTTTGCATCGGTGCAGGACTAAACATTATATCCGGCCAGTTATAATCGCCAAATACAAAATTTGCACTGTTATCAAAAGGCCATTGACAAGAATATTGCCCGTTGTTTTGTTTGATAACATCCATTGTCAGACTGTTATCTGCAATATACTTTACAATATGGCTATACATATTGGTCTTCTGCCCGTCATTCACAAACCCTTCATTCATCATCTCTACCAACTGAAGTACATTCGTACTTTTTTTCATCAACGAAGGTTGTTGGATCGTAAATGTTCCTGTAAAATTAATGGTAGGCTTATCGGTCTGCCCTTTTTTTGTGGTGACCAGAATAACTCCACCTGCAGCACGGGCTCCGTAAATAGCGGCCTGGGCATCTTTCAATACACTGATACTTTCAATGTCATCCGGATTAATATTATCCAAAGCATAAGTATTATTGTCTTTCTGAGCTATCCCGTCAATAACGACCAATACACCAGGATCACTTTTAGAGGTGGTTCCACGAATGGAAATACTACTATTGGTTCCACGGATTTTTCCCTGATTCGAACGGGTTATTTGTACACCGGGAGCTATCCCCTGTAGTAAATCAGTCGTTCTGGCAACCGGTCTGTCCTCCAGTACTTCTTTATCTATCATCGAAACAGAACCGGTCAACGTTGACTTTTTCCTTGTTCCATAACCGATCACCACCAGTTCATCCAGAGCCAAGGTCTCTTCCTTCATCTGTATATTCAGGACATTTTTACTACCTACTGCCATTTCAACCGGTACATAGCCTATATAACTGATCAATAAACGATCCTGATCTGATGCCGTCAGACTGAACTGCCCATCGACATCCGTTACAACTCCGGTCGTAGTACCTTTGATTACGATATTGGCTCCGATAATGGGATCACCATTCTGATCCACGACTTTTCCTGTTATATTTCTCTGGCCTTGCTGAACTGTAGTAAAAACAGTACGTTTGGATAATATGATATAATCATTCTCGAATTCATATTTTATCTCATTATTTCCAAAAGCTTCCACCAGATATTCCGAAACTTTCGCATGGTCATTTTTCACCCGTACAATCTGTTCCGTATCTATCTCCGTATCACTGAACACAACCAGATAATTCGTCTGTTGCTCTATGGCACGAATCAGTTCTCCTACGGTCAATTGGGTATCGGGTAATTTCACTATAGCATTTTGCGCTTCACTTTCAACAGCCACCAGCTGGAAGACAAAAGCAAATAAAAAGATCAGGGATATTTTCATAACACGAAGTATATTATTTCTTTTTTTTAAACATACCAGGGGTGTTAACAAAGGATTTCTTTTCATATCTTTGTTTCATTAAAGTAATTACTAGATTTTTAAGTCACACTGGGATTGCTTTATTCAGTCGGTGGATGTTGGTCGCATCCGCCGATTTTTATAGCAGGATTTTTTATTTTTTCATCATAGGCATTCTATTTTAAAGTTAAACATTCATTTTATAGATCAACACTTACTCTCTGTATAAAGTAATAATACTACGTTCTTCATTCTCACTTATTTTGAAATGATGTATCTTTTGAATGATACGTAATATTTCCGCTACTCCATCCCTCTGCCGGAACTTACCGGTATACCGATAGGACAATATTTCCGGGCTTTTAACTATAATCTTTACATCATAATACAATTCCAACTTTTTCAGGATCTCTTCCAGCCGTTCGGATTTGAAATTGTAAATACCCTCTTTCCAAAGCAAGTCGTCTTTATTTTGCATCCGGAACATCTGAAAAGATTTTTGATTATATATCAATTGTTGGTTCGGCTCCAGCACAATTCCATTCACCTCATCTTCCGGACGATACACTTTCACTGCCCCCTCGATCAGACTGGTACTGATCATTTCTACATTCGGATAACAAAAGACATTGAATTGTGTCCCCAACGCTCTTATATTCAACGATCCGGCAGAAACTATAAAAGGAGAATCCTGATTTTTTGCCACATCAAAAAAGCCTTCCCCCTGCAAATAGACTTTTCTCTCCTTTCCGAATACAGAAGGATAAGTTAAGGTCGATCCGGCATTCAACCAGACAAAAGTCCCATCCGGCAATTTTAACCGTGCCCGTTGTCCGGCAGGTACAAAAAACTCTTGTTGTTCCGCAATATAATTTTCAGGAATGCCTGCATAATTGACAGCAGTTATCCAGACAATCACAACCAGAGCAGCCACGGCGGCGGCATACCCCATACTTTTTATCAGATATTTTCTCCGGACAGTACGGCGTTGCTTTTCCATAAATAGCTGTAGGCTTTGACGTCCGGCATCTTTATTAGTCCCCTGAGGAGCCATTCCGGAAAGGGTATGTATATTCTGATATTCGATGATCTGTTCTTTCAATTTATCATCATGCACAGCCTCCTGTAGTAGTTTTACCCGTTCTGACTTTGTCAGTTCATCCTGAAAATATTTACTGATACGTTCATCCATATTATCAAAGCTTTCTTATCCTGTTTATAAGGTAGACAAACAAGCGAAAAAAATCCACTATACATTTTTAAAGAAATTGCGATTAAAAAAACAAAAAACGAAGACGTCCATTTTTTATGTTCATCTTCGTTTTCTCTTATTTTAAACTCCGAATAGTAAAATCAATAGCGGTACGTAATCTTTCAAATCTTCCCGCAATTTCTTGTAAGCAACAGCCATTTGGTTTTCCACCGTATTCACAGATATATTAAAATGTTTTGCTATATCCTTCTGTTTCATTCCCTCAAATTTATTCATGATAAAAATCTCCCGGCATCGTTGGGGTAAAGATTGTAAAGCCTTGTCCAAACGGGATTCTATATCATCCTCAGATGCAAATTCCAGATCAAACGCTTCCAGGGAATCAAATTTCATTCGTAAAGTCAAACTATATTCATCCTGCATCCACTGGGCGGTTTCTTTTTCTAGTATTTTACGCTGAATATGATTGATACATCTGTTTTTAGTAGCGGTAAACAAGTAAGCGACCGTATTAACCGGCATTGTCAGAACCTCCCTTTTTTCATACAATTCCGTGAACACATCCTGCACGATATTCTCGGCATCAGCATCCAACAACACATATTCCCGTGCAAAAAATTTCAGACGGGAATACCACGTTATATACAATTGCTCAAAATCCATAAAGAAAAAGTTCTCCCTTTCAAAACAAATCAGTAAGCAAATGTAACATTAAAATTGATATTTCAACTATTATATTACCTGTTACAAAAAAGATATATACATATCTTCAGAAATATCAATTATTTACGGACATTATTTGAAATGAAATTTCTCCCATGTATAGACCTTCGGAGATTCTTTTATAAAAGGGGTGACATTCTTCCGGTCTTCCTGGCTAAGATACAAAGGGGTTGTATAAGTTGCCGTCAATGTCAGACTGTCGGGACTCAGACTATATTGTATCAGATCCATATCCAAACGGGAAGTTGCATCCAGAAAGGCTGTACTGTTTTTATCTGCATCCTCTTTAATAAACCAGTCCGGAGAAACCGGGGTAAAAAGATCGGACGCTGCCAACGGTTTCCATTCAGTCGTAAAAAATTCTACCTGACTGTCAGCTACCGGACCATTAACCGTTTTCACCATACAAATTACATTCGTATTGTTCACCAACGGTAATAATTTCATCTCAACAGTACTCCGTTCGGTTACCTGTAGTAATAAATAATCGGAAGTCAGATTTTTCAGTGTGGAAAAACCGTTCATCGTATTCTTCAAACGGGCTTCTTTTCCCGTTTTAAACAGATCAATCAAATCTTTACGCCAGGCATTTTCCAGCTGGGGAATATTATTATCCGGCATGGAAACGAATAAAGCATCCATTTCCTGAGCTTTCACCCCAAATGCAAAAACACAAATCAATATAGAAAAAATAAGTCGTTTCATATTCTATTGTCTATTTCGTCCCCAAATATAAGAATATCATTCCTAACAACACAAGGAATAAGTCCACAGCCTTGCTCTTTAAGTTTTTTTCATGGAAGAAAAGTGCTCCGGCTATGAAAGTGACGAGCACATTGCTACGACGTATCATAGACACGATCGAGATCATGGAATCCGGGAAACTCAAGGCATAAAAGTAAATCCAGTCGGCGATGATCAGAAAGACGGAGATAAATACGATATTCCAGTGCCATACGAACGGAGTGCTCTTTTTCCGCTGCGGATACCATAACAACAACAGAATCGGCAACATGATCAGACATTGATAAACATTGAACCATACCTGCACCGTCATTACATCCATACTCCCCATCAGATGCTTGTCATACAAGCCGCTCATCGCACCGGTCAATATAGAGATCACCGTGAAAAAGATCCACTTATTATGAGTAAAGTTGATTCCCTCTTTCTTTCCTGAAGATGAAAGCATATAAAAGGAAGCGACCGACAGCAACACACCGATCCACTGGTACAGATTCAACCGTTCGCCGAAAATAACCATAGCACCGACCAGTGTCAGCACCGGCTGTGTAGCCTTGATCGGTCCGGTTATGGTAAGCGGTAAATGTTTCAGTGCAAAATAACCGGATATCCAGGAGGATAATACGATCACCGCCTTGATAAGCACCGCCACATGTGCTTCAAACGAAACACGCGGAACATAAAACATCGTACCGTCCAATACATTTGTGTAGAACGATAAAAGTATAAAAGGAACGAAGATAAGACTACTTATCAACGTATTCAGAAATAACACCGGAATTACGGCATTCCCGTTCAGGGAAATCTTCTTATTCACCTCATAACATCCCAACAGGAATGCAGAGGCAAACGCTAATGCTACCCACATATCTTAACTATTAAACAATTCTTCGGGATAAGTTACATCCACCAGAAAAAGTGCATGACCGGGAACAGACCCTCCGGCTTTGCATCTGTCTTTTGCCTCTATTACTTTACGAAAACCATCGATCGTCAGTTTACCCCGCCCCACTTCCAGCAAAGTACCGACTATTGCCCGTACCATATTACGCAGGAAACGATCTGCCTGCACGGTAAATACCCAAACATCTCCTTCCTGCTCCCATCCGGCCTGGTAAATACGGCAGTTGTTCGTTTTGACATCCGTATGCAATTTACTAAAACTGGTGAAATCAATATAATCGAACAAGACCTTGCACGCTTCATTCATCGCCCCGAAATCCAGCTTTCCACTCATCCTGTAAACCAAATCATAATTAAACGGGTCCTTCCGGGTCGTAACATAATATTTATATGTACGTGAAGTGGCGTCGAAACGGGCATGTGCCTCCGGTCTGACCGGTACAATACGATAAACGGCAATATCTTTCGAAAGCAAACGGTTCAGTTTTTCTGCCAGGAAAGCCAGATCGTCGATCGGTTCTTCCCAATCGAAATGAGCGACCATCGACCGGGCATGTACTCCCGCATCCGTCCGCCCTGCTCCGACGACCGGAACCGGCCGGCGCAATAACGTTGCCAATGCCTCTTCCAGGCATTGCTGCACGGTTACACCATTGGGCTGTACCTGCCAACCACTGAAATTTTTGCCATTATAACCTAAATAAATAAAATACCGATTCACGCGCAGGATATTTACTTCTTAATATTTCGCTGCAAAGGTAACAGAATTATCGCCAGGAGATTGCTCATACGTCCAAAAAAGTGTACTTTTGCGCTCTCAAATCTACACAATAAAACTATTTGACATGTTTGCAACATTGCTTCAATCGTCTTATTTTGCCTTGTTTCTGATCGTTGCATTAGGATTTATTCTGGGCAGGATACAAATCAAAGGTCTTTCCCTGGACGTTTCCGCTGTTATTTTCATCGCCCTTTTGTTCGGACACTTTGGAGTGATCATTCCAAAAGAATTAGGAAATTTCGGTTTGGTACTATTTATCTTTACCATCGGCATCCAGGCCGGTCCCGGGTTCTTCGACTCTTTCCGGTCAAAAGGGAAAACGCTGATTTTCCTGACTCTGCTCATCATCGGATCAGCCTGTCTGACCGGATTGATTTTCAAATATGCCCTGGGGATCGATACACCCAGCATCGTCGGACTGATCGCCGGAGCACTGACCAGTACACCGGGTTTGGCCGTTGCTATCGATACCACCCAATCGTCTTCCGCTTCTATCGCTTACGGTATCGCTTATCCGTTCGGTGTGATCGGTGTTATTCTATTTGTCAAATTATTACCCAAGATACTCCGCATAGATCTGAATGCCGAAGCCCAGGCATTGGAGGCCAAAAGAAAAGGCAAATATCCTCCGTTGCATACAGCCGCATTCCGTATTATCAATAGTAATATCTGCGGTAAAACATTGGCTCAACTTCAACTGCGCAGCATGACGGGAGCTGTCATTTCCCGTATAAAGCACAAAGACAAAACGTCCATTCCAACAGCACAAACGGTATTGAAAGAAGGAGATTTGATCAAAGCTGTCGGTAATGACAAATCGCTGGAACAACTGGAGATACTGGTAGGCGAACGCATTAAAGAAGACCTCCCTTTCAACAGCACGCAGGAACTTCAGTCCATGCTTATTACCAACAAGAACGTAATCAATAAAACACTGGGATATTTAAACTTGCAGAGTACTTTCAGCTGTACCGTGACACGGGTCCGCCGAAGCGGTATCGACCTCCCTCCCGAACCGGATTTGACGCTGAAGTTCGGTGACAAACTGATGATAGCCGGAGAAAAAGAAGACCTGAAAGAACTGGGACAAGTACTTGGTAACGATGAGAAAAAACTTTCCGACACAGACTTCTTCCCGATTGCAGCCGGTATTGTATTAGGAGTATTATTCGGGAAACTGAACCTGTCGTTTTCCGACTCATTCTCTTTCTCCCCGGGATTGACCGGAGGTATCCTGATGGTGGCACTTGTGTTGAGTGCGATCGGAAAAACCGGACCGATCGTCTGGTCTATGTCAGGTTCCGCCAATCAGTTGCTACGCCAATTGGGATTATTGTTATTCCTGGCAGAGGTCGGGACATCGGCGGGAATCAATCTGGTATCCACATTCCAGGAAAGCGGCTGGACTTTATTCGGTGTCGGTATGGCCATCACGATGATACCGATGCTCGTCGCCCTCGGCTTCGGATACTGGGTATTTAAAATCAACATTCTCGACCTGATCGGAACAATAGCTGGCGGAATGACCAGTACACCGGGACTCGCAGCAGCCGACTCCATGACAGACAGTTCAGCTCCAAGTATTGCCTATGCGACAGTCTATCCGATTGCAATGGTCTTCCTTATTTTATTCATTCAGCTGATCGCAAATCTGATCGCCTGATAAAAGTATCTAATAAAAAAACGGGCTTCTCGGCTTGATTTTTAGCCAATAAGCTCGTTTTTCACGTTTTTTTATTTTACATTTGCAGATACCATAAACAATAAATCTATGATAATGCAAATGAACCAACAATTTGACCTGGCCTTCAACTTTCTACAGAATACGGGAACACACCTCTTTCTGACGGGGAAAGCCGGAACCGGAAAAACTACGTTTCTGAAAAAGCTAAAAGAGGTTTCTCCCAAACGTATGATCGTTGTCGCTCCAACCGGTGTAGCAGCCATAAACGCAGGAGGTGTTACTATTCATTCCTTCTTCCAGTTACCTTTTGGCCCTTACATTCCTTCGGCAAACAAAGAAGGAAATCAAAGTAACAATTATACCAATAAATTCAGCCGGGATAAGATCAATATCATCCGGAGCATGGATTTACTCGTGATAGACGAAGTCAGTATGGTACGAGCAGACCTGCTGGACGCTATCAGCGATGTACTATGCCGCTATAAAGACCGGACGAAACCATTCGGCGGAGTGCAGTTACTGTTGATCGGTGACCTGCAACAGCTGGCACCGGTAGCCAAAGACGATGAATGGAATTTATTGAAAGATCATTATTCTTCCACCTTTTTCTTTGACAGCAAAGCGCTTTCTGAAAGCAATTACTACTGTATCGAATTGACACAGGTATACCGCCAGAACGACAGCTCATTTATCAACCTATTGAATAACATCAGAGAAAACAGATTCGACGACGATACATTGCATTGCCTCAACCAGCGATACATACCGGACTTCAAGCCGGACGATCGACAGGGATACATCACCCTGACAACACACAACTACCAGGCACAGCAACTCAACAACCGGAAACTGGCGGAGTTGCCCGGCAAGTCATATACATTTCAGGCAGAAATAAACAACGACTTCCCTGAGTATTCCTACCCGACCGATCAACATCTGGAACTGAAAAGCGGTGCCCAGGTCATGTTCGTGAAAAACGATTCTTCAGGTGAACACAGGTACTATAATGGCAAAATCGGCAAGATCGTTTTTATCAACCCGAACAAAATAACCGTTGTCGGAGAAGACGGAAATGAAATACAGGTTGAAAAAGAGACCTGGAGCAATGTCAAATACACGATCAATCCGGAGACTAAAGAAATAACGGAAACGATTGCCGGAACTTTCAGCCAGTATCCGCTGAAAACGGCCTGGGCGATCACGATCCATAAGAGTCAGGGACTGACTTTCGATCACGCCATCATCGATGCCTCGGCCGCTTTCTCACATGGCCAGGTATATGTCGCTCTCAGCCGGTGCAAAACATTGGAAGGCTTGGTATTGAGCAGTCCTATTACCCGCAATGCCATGATCAAAGATTTACGGATACAGGAGTTTTCATCGTCCGTCGCCACGAAACAACCGCAAAAAGAGCAGTTGGAACTGGCACAACAACAATATTTCCTGGAACTCGCCATCGAGCTTTTCAATTTTGAAAGTATCCAGCAGCGATTGCAATATGCCGCTTACATGGTTTATACTCATTTACAGAAGTTATATCCGGAGCTCAATACACAATATGCCAATACCCGTGATGCCTTCCGTTCCGTGATAACGGAAGTCGGAGGACGCTTCCAGCAGCAACTAATCCGTATGGTCACAGGTAATCCGAATTACCGCGAAGATGAAGCGATACAAGAACGCATCCGGAAAGGTGTGGCTTATTTTATAGACCATATCGACAGTCTTTGTACTTCTCTGGAAGAAAATTCGGCCGTCGAAATAGATAACAAGGAGAGTCGGAAAGCCGTAAACAATGCAATCAGTAAATTTACGGAAGAATTACACCAGAAACAGGAAATATTAAAAGCATGCCAGAACGGTTTCTCTGTCGTTTGCTATCTGACCGCCAAAGCAAAAGCATCGATTGAGCCGCCTGCATCCACCAAAAAGCGTTCCGAACGTTCTTCATCACAACCGGCAAAGGTTACCGTTTCCAGCGATATCTTACATCCGGATCTTTACAACAGCATCAGAAACTGGCGTTACGAACTAGCCACGGAAAAAGGATTACCGCCCTACACGATCCTACAACAGAAAGCCCTGTTAGGTATCGTCAATACATTACCGACCAGCTCCAGAGAGTTATTGGCTATTCCGGGAATAGGGAAAAAAGTAATTGAAAACTATGGAGGCGTATTGTTGGAACTTGTTGAAAAATATAAGAACAAATAAAAGAGGAACAAATCTTCTTTGAAATATCATTATGATCGTATATCAAATATATTCGATAAATTTTGACACAAATAACAGCAAAACGAAAACAGACATATTTTATAAAACGACATTACAGGGATTTGACAAATACATATTTTAACACACTTCGATAATAAGTCATTTTGAAAATCTCATTTAAAACAAATTTCACATTCGTTTAAAACGAAATTTTTCCCGTTTTAAATGGATGTGATCTTTATTTTAAAGCAAATTTTTGTTAATCACACGAGATTTCATCCCAAACAAGCAGTATAAATAGCCTTATTTTTATGCTATATAGCATATTACCCCACCTAAAAGGGAGCTTGTCTCATGCGTTTCCACAATAACAAAATACACCCATTAAGCTTCAATATGAAAACAAACAAATGCAGAAACAAGTATAGTAGTTCTTTTTGATAGCAAAACAAGTCTAACAGCATCTAAACATCAACCATAAACTCACTAACGACGACGTATACAACACCTCATCCGATGCCAACTCCAAACAGGAGAACCATTCGTATGTTAAATTATCATTTTGACACCAATTTATCAATCCCGATCATTTCGTTTTAATAAAAAAAACCGGATCTTTGTATATCTTTTTCATAACGACAAAAAATGAAAAGATCAGGCAAATAGAGATTTAATATGGATATAAAAGATTTATTAAAAAAGTATTCGGTTTTCATTTTAGGATTATATTTTTTAGCTGTAGGTATTGTATTGATTGTACGTTCTGCTTTAGGCACCACTCCTATTTCCAGTGTAAATTATGTGCTAAGTCTTAATACTCCCTTCTCGCTGGGAACGTGGACTTTTATCGTGAATCTCTTATTGATCATGGGACAATTCTGGCTGATCAGAAAAGACAGAAGCCGACAGGATACGATAGAAATTCTTCTTCAGATACCATTCTCTTTCATATTCTCGGCTTTTATAGACTTCAATATGGCCCTGACAAGTAATTTGCAGCCTTCCGGTTACGGCATGTCAATGGCATTATTACTCACAGGATGTCTTATTCAGTCTGTTGGCGTCGTACTCGAAATAAAACCGAAGGTAGCCATGATGAGTGCCGAAGCTTTTGTTAAATACGCATCCCGCTGTTATAATAAAGAGTTCGGAAAATTCAAGGTGTATTTCGATGTTACATTAGTTACTTTAGCCATACTAATTTCACTTATATTCACTCAAGGGATCGAAGGGATACGTGAAGGATCGCTTATCGCAGCCTGTATAACGGGATATATCGTTAGCTTTCTGAACCAGAGGATTATGACAAGAAAAACGCTTTACAAGTTATTGCCCGGTTTAAAATAAACAAAGTAATTTTATACGAACGATCATCGCTCTGAAAATTGTTCCGCCATCTATCGATAAACATTACCATTATGATAGCGGAACAACACATTTCACAAACCGGTCTGGTTCTGTCTTGATTGGTATATTAATCAATTAAGACATCGTTATTTCTTCAATTCAAACCCTAGCATCATTCCATCATATTCACTGGCTAATTTATTCACCATTTTCAATGTGGTGTTGTCGGAAATGGAAGATATCTTCGACAGAAAATCAAGTAACTTATCGGCATTGAACAACAACGACAGTTCATCGCCGGAGATAACGACATGAGCAGTTAAAGTCGTCACTTTCAGTTTTCCGCCTAGAGCATATTTCAGCTCGACTGTTTTTTCGTCCGGATTAACGGAAAAGGTACCTTTCAAGGTTTTCTTCTTCAATGCATTCGTAAATGTACTGTCATTATTGAATACATAATTGAACATGCCCTCTACTATACCCACTTTGGCACAATATGTCTTCAGCTTCTTTTCCAGTTCACCGGCAGCAACACTTCCGGCTACATTCTTCAAAGCATTATCACCTTCCAACTGAACAGCCGGATTCGTATACGTCCAGGTTCCCGCCAGATTCTCAACAGTCAGTTTCTTACCTCCAGTCACGGAAGTCACCGCATCTTTTACTGCAGACGAATTCAATAAATCTTTCAACGATTGTCCGTATGCCTGACCGGATACAGACAGCAGGATGCTAATAGCAACCATTAATCCCCACGCTTTTTTCATTTCTCTAGTTTTACTCTTTTTAAAAACGTACAAAGATACAAATATTATCCCTACATTTGCTCCTTACATTTATTTACGCAGCAAAAGATATTGAACTAAACAACATGAGTCTTATGGAAAATCTAACTAAACGCATTTGCATCATGCTTATTTGCTCATTAGCCTATTTGAACGGACAAGCGGCAATCGACCCGTCCATCGTACAATCGACCATTAACACGCTAACCGCAAAAGACAACAGTAACAAAAACGGAATCGAGAAAGGAGTTAACCAGGTAGCCCGTCTCTGGCAGGAAACAGACGGTGACAACGCTGCTTTCCAGACATTCTGTGAAACAAACTATATCACCGATCCGGAGGTGAAATACCAGACATTTCTTAAAATCAGTGATTATATGGAAACTATCTACGGGCATTTCAACGAAATGTCCCTTCGGCTTCAGAAGAACCTGCATCTGGATAACGGCCCGTTGCTATCTATCGATGAAAAGTTCGGTTCGTACAGTCCGTCCAGTCACCTAAGCGACGACTTGTATGACAATAAAATCGCCTTTATCATAGCCCTGAACTTTCCTCATCTGACCCTCGAAGAAAAAGAGGCACTCGGCACTGATCGTAAAGCATGGGCTTATGCACGTATGGGCGATCTGTTCACCGAACGTATCCCTGCTCCTTTGAAACAAGCAGCTTCAAACGCAGAAAGCGATGCCGATATTTATATTTCCCAATACAATATTTATATGGGACACGTGACAAACAAAAAAGGACAGTTGTTGTTTCCGCAAGACATGGTCCTGTTATCACACTGGAACCTGCGTGACGAGATCAAAGCCAATTACAACAAAGGGAAAGAAGGGTTGGATAAACAACGCACAGTTTACGAAGTAATGAAACGCATCATATCGCAGGAAATACCGGTCGAAGTGATCAACTCAGGAACCTATGAATGGGATCCGTATGCAAACACGATCAAGAAGGACGGAAAAGAGGTCAAGTCGACTCCTGAATCGACTATCCGTTACCAGAAGATGCTGAATAATTTCAAAGCCATGCAAGGTATCGATAAATACACAGGAGATACCTATATCGACCGTAAATTTAACGATGACATGGAAGTTGCTTTACAGGATGTCGAAAAACTGTTTGACGAATTCCTTTCTGCCCCCGAACTGAAAGAAGTCGGCAAAATGATCTCAAAACGTCTGGGACGTAAGTTGGAA
Source organism: Parabacteroides sp. AF18-52 (assembly GCF_003479145.1). Lineage (NCBI taxonomy): Bacteria > Pseudomonadati > Bacteroidota > Bacteroidia > Bacteroidales > Tannerellaceae > Parabacteroides > Parabacteroides sp. AF18-52. The sequence goes on along the minus strand of NZ_QUGR01000003.1, from coordinate 51,926 downwards.
GCTTACGATATCTGGTACGATGGTTTTAAGGCTCGCAGTAATCTGGATGAAACCAAGCTGGATGCACAAACGCAAGCTCTTTACCCGGATGCAGCGACATTGGATAAGAAATTACCGGACATTCTGATAAAACTGGGGTTCAGCGCCGAACGTGCTAATTATCTAGCTGGTAAGATCACGGTCGATGCCGCTCGTGGTTCAGGTCACGCATGGGGAGCATCGATGAAAGGACAGCAATCACGTCTTCGTACCCGTATCCCTTCTTCCGGGATGAATTATAAAGGATACAATATTGCTATTCATGAATTCGGACATAATGTGGAACAGACCCTATCGCTCTATGACGTGGATTATTACATGCTGCATGGCGTTCCGAACACGGCTTTCACCGAAGCGTTGGCTTTTGTTTTTCAGAAACGTGATCTTGAAATTTTAGGTATCACCGATCCCAATCCGGAAAAGCAAGCAATGGATGTACTGGATAAAATCTGGAGTATGTATGAAATATGCGGTGTTTCCATGTTGGATATTTCTGTTTGGAAATGGATGTATGCCCATCCGGATGCTACTGCGGAACAACTGAAAGAAGCAACCATCGCGCTGTCAAAAGAGATATGGAACAAATATTATGCTCCTGTTTTCGGAGTAAAGGACGAAACCGTATTGGCTGTTTATTCACATATGATCAGTTATCCGCTGTACTTATCAGCCTATGCATTCGGACAGATCATCGAATTCCAACTCGATCAGTATCTGGAAGGAAAGGATTTTGCCAATGAGGTCGAACGCATTTTCCGACAGGGATGTCTGACACCGAACCAGTGGATAATACTGGCTACCGGCAACCCGCTGACAGTCGAACCAATGCTGGAAGCGGTAAGAGAAGTTATTAAGTAATGACGATCAAATGATATTACAAAATCACGCCATAACTGTAAATGAGAACGACGGATTACCGTTACCCAAGCGTTACTGGGCCATATTAGCCACAGCCTTGGGCGTTGGAATGTCTGTAATAGACGGCACCATCGCCAATGTGGCTTTACCGACAATAGCCCGCGACCTGGGAACTTCACCGTCCGTAACGATCTGGGTGGTCAATGCTTATCAGCTGGCGATCACCATTTCGCTTCTCTCCTTCTCTTCATTGGGAGATATTTACGGTTACCGGAAGATTTACTTATCAGGGATCGCCCTGTTCAGCATCACGTCTGCCATCTGCGCCCTCGCCGATTCGTTCTGGATGCTGACAGCAGCCCGTATCTTACAGGGATTCGGGGCAGCAGCCATCACAAGCGTGAATACAGCACTGCTCCGGATCATTTATCCAAAACGTTTCCTCGGTCGTGGCATGGGGATCAATGCCCTCGTTGTTGCCGTCTCGATTGCAGCCGGACCAACGATCGCTTCAATCATTCTCTCGCTGGGTTCATGGCATTGGCTTTTTGCCATTAATATTCCGATCGGAATCGCCGCACTCATTATCGGACTGATGCATCTGCCTGACAATCCGGTGAAAGTAACCGGACGCCGTTTCGACAAACTCAGTTGCCTGATGAACGCGGTCACCTTCGGCCTGCTTATTTTCTCGTTAGAAGGTATTGCTCACAAAGAGAGCACAACATTGATCATAGCCGGAGTCCTTGCTTTGTTCGTGATCGGTTATTTCTTCGTACGCCGTCAATTGCATCAGCAGTTTCCGTTACTTCCGGTCGACCTGATGCGTATTCCGATCTTCTCCATGTCGATCGGCACATCGATCTGTTCCTTCACCGGACAGATGCTGGCAATGATATCCCTCCCCTTTTTTCTGCAAGGCTCGTTGGGACGCAGTGATGTGACAACAGGATTGCTCCTGACTCCCTGGCCGCTGGCTACCATGATCATGGCTCCCCTTGCCGGACGCTTGGTGGAACGGATTCATGCGGGCATATTGGGTGGCATTGGCATGACGATATTCGCAGCAGGTCTTTTTTTACTAGCCATTCTACCTGAAAATCCGACAGATATGGATATAGTATGGCGTCTGTTTATCTGTGGAGCTGGGTTCGGACTTTTCCAGACCCCAAACAACAGTACCATTATCTCATCCGCCCCATCCAACCGGAGCGGCGGAGCCAGTGGTATGTTGGGAACAGCCCGTTTACTGGGGCAGACTCTGGGTGCCACATTGGTCGCCATGATATTCAATCTGGTTCCAAACAATAATACGCAAGCATGTTTATATTTAGCTACAGGTTTTGCAATTGTAGCTGCAATAGTCAGTTGTCTAAGGATCTCACAACCGCGACCGTTAAAAGGTTTTAAATGAGAATTGACGATATAGCACCAGTTATTAACTAATATTTTTATTGAGAAATAAAACAAACACAAGATGACTGAAAAACAAGCCTCATTCAATCAATCTCTTATTTTTCAACCCATACAATCAATTAGTATAGAATTTCAAAATTAACTTAGTTCTAGACGAACTCCGTCAGAATAAAAAAATACGTACTCACTATTTTTCTCTACAGACGTGAAAACATCGCTGATAGCTACATTTGACAACTCTAAAGACAAACGTGTAGCTTGTGCATAGGACAACTCCGCTAAAAGAGATGAATTCACAGTAAAAAGCAAACACAACATCACACAAACGGCGTGTATTTTTCTTTTAATTTTTAGATATTCCATAATAATATAATAATTTTTTTCCTTGATATTAAAATTTCACTTGTTAACAACACAATGGTCTATTGTTTTGATACAATACTAAATTACGACATGTTTTATCTATTCATAGGCACTTATTTTTGATTATTAATACTATTTACTTCTATTAAATTATCTTTGCGATGGAATGAAATTGATAATGTTTTCTGAAGTGTTTGAAGCACTTGATCCATATTATCAAACAATACCAACTTCCCTGAACATTTTATCTGTTCTATATCGGAAGGACAACTGAATTGAACGCGATAATAACGTGAAATACTACGTAATACCTCACCCAAGTTTTTCTCATTAAATTGAAGGATACCATCTATCCATGAAATATAATCGTACACATTCACTTGTTTAACAGATATTTGATCGTTTTCAAGAACTAAAAGATCGTTCGGTTTTATGACTTGTTTTCCACCTTTATTTCCTTCGACGGCGACACTTCCTTCTTTTAGTATGACGGACTGATAATTTTCATCATTATATGCTACAACACAAAATGATGTTCCCAAAACTTTAACCTCCATTTGATTCGTTTTGACATAAAATGGACGAGATTCGTCTTTGGTGACTTCCAGGTAAACTTCTCCTTCCACATAAATCATTCTTTTCTCTTTTTCAAAGATTTCAGGGAATTGAACTACCGTACCAGAATTTACCCATACTTTCGTGCCATCCGGTAAAATCAATGAAGAATGACGTCCTTTAGGTACGCTCAACAGATTCATACGAATTTTCTTTTCCTCCCTGTTTTCCGCATAACTTTCACTGTCTACAGCCTCCACATTTTTATTACTTTTATCTGCAACCTTGATTTTCCCTTGTTGATCAACTAGAATAGTAGCATTATCCGCAACTTCCATTTTTTCTTCTGCCAAATGGAGCTCTACCTCTGTTTGATCAGTATCCAACTGGATCTCGTCTACCAGGGAAAGAGCCTCTCCTCCTTGAAACACATTTTCTTTATTGATCAGATATAATGAACCTAATGTACATACAATAAGAATGCAAGCTGCTGCATATTGCCATATCAAACGGATTTGCCTTGATTTTCTGCGTTTTTCCAAATCTCTGGTAATGTTCTTTTTGAGAGAGTCTTTTTCAAAGGATGATAGCTTACTATTATTCAATTTTAGTAAACGAACCATTTGCTTAGCCTTTTCTATATTTTCTCTTTCTTCCGGATAAAGTGTAAGATAATCATCAATCCACACCTGTTCCAGCTTTTCCGTAGGAAACAGGCACCAAAGAATAAAAGCATCGTCATGTATTAACTGATCAATCGTTTTTATATGTTGTTTTTTATTCATTTTTATTATCAATTTCGAATAAGACAAAAAACACTCTGATTTGACCCCATTTTATTTGTTAATTAGGGTTAATAACACAGCCTCCCCTTGAATTAGTTCGTCTAGAACTAAGTAAAAATGTAAGCATTAATATCCAATCTCAAACAATTGACCAAATCTTATCTGAAATTCTGAAGAACACAGGACTGACCTATGTTCTCAACGACAGACAGGTGATGATTATACGAAAGGGAGAAACACAACAACAAAAAAGTATCTCTATCAACGGAACAGTAAGAGATGCTCAACAAATTCCACTCCCTGGTGTCAACGTCCTTATAAAAGGAACTACAACGGGTACAACTACCGATATTAATGGTAATTACTTCATTAATGTTCCGGATAAAAATGTTGTACTTGTCTTCAGTTACATCGGTTTCGAAGCGCAGGAAATCAAAGTAGGAGACCAGATCAACATCAATGTGAACATGTCTGAAGAGTCAAATAACCTGGATGAAGTAGTTGTTGTAGGTTATGGTTCCCAGAAAAAAGTATCTGTAGTAGGATCTATTACTACGATCGAACCAAGCCAGTTACAACAAGGAACGACCCGCGCTGTCTCCAACAATTTGGCAGGCCAACTTGCCGGTGTGATCGCTGTACAACGTAGCGGTGAACCAGGGTCTGACGGTTCCGAATTCTGGATTCGTGGTATTTCTTCTTTCAAAGGAACAGGTATACAACCGCTGGTATTGGTAGACGGTATAGAACGTACACTGGATGACCTTTCTGCAGCAGAAATCGAATCATTCTCTGTATTGAAAGATGCTGCAGCCAGTGCCGTTTACGGTGTACGAGGAGCGAATGGTGTTATCATCGTTAAGACCAAAAGAGGTCAATTAGGTAAGCCTAAAGTAAATTTCCATCTCGAACAAGGTTTTACACAACCTACACAACTTCCGAAATATATCGGATCGGCTGACTACCTTTCATTGATGGATGAATTATATATGGATGCCGGAAACCCGAATCCGCTCTACGGAGAAGAAAAGATCAATAACTACCTCAACAATGTCGACCCGGAGCTTTATCCTAACGTAAACTGGTTGGATGCCGTTTCTAAAGACATGGCTTCAAATACACGAGGCGACTTGACTATCACGGGTGGTAGCGATATTCTCCGCTATGCATTGGTTGCATCGTACTATGGCGAACGTGGTATCTTTGTGACCGATAAAAGCAAAAATTGGGACTCATCAACACGCTTAAACAAATACAACATCCGTTCAAATGTAGACATCAATGTAACGAAAACAACTGTCGTCGGTATTAGTATCGGCGGATATTTACAGGAGCAGAACGGAATGGCAGTCAGTAGTCAGGATATATGGAATTATGCATTCGATACACCTCCTTTCTACCACCCGATCCAGTATTCCGGTGGACGCGATGTACGTGTAACAGAACGTCATAACCCTTGGGCGGAAGCCACACAACATGGCTATCAGACAACTACCAATTCAAAAGTCGAATCCTTATTTTCTATCGAACAAGACCTAAAATTTATTACTCCTGGTTTAAAGATTAAAGGACTTTTTTCTTTCGACCGTTATTCCAGTTCATGGGTTAAACGATCAAAAACACCGACTTACTATAATCCGGCAACTGGAAGAGACCCGGAAACCGGTGACTTGATCCTGACTGTCAGCACAGACGGACAAGAATTTCTGGATAGCAAAAGTGAATCTGCATGGGGTAACAAAGCAACTTATCTGGAAGGAAATATCACTTACGACCGCACGTTTAATGAAAAACATACTGTCGGAGCTATGTTCCTCTACAACCAGCGCGATTACCAGGATGGTAATGTTGTTCCTTTCCGCCGTATGGGTATTGCAGGACGTGCTTCTTATACTTTTGACAACCGGTATATCGCCGAATTCAACTTCGGTTACAATGGTTCGGAAAACTTTACGAAAGGACATCGTTTCGGATTCTTCCCTTCCGTAGCTGTCGGCTATATGCTCTCAGAAGAAAAATTCATGGAACAGTTCAAAGAAACTTTCTCCAAAATCAAATTCCGTGCATCATGGGGGTTGACCGGTAATGATCAATTAGACGGACGTCGATTCGCTTTCTTACCCACAATCGATACGGACGGATCCTATAAATGGGGAGTCAACAACGATTACAACCGTTCATCTCGTTTTGAAGGTGAATTCGGTGTAACGGATCTGACATGGGAAACTGTTGAAAAGTTGAATGTCGGAGTAGAGTTAGGTCTTTGGAACGCCTTAGACTTACAGATAGACTGGTTCAAAGAACAGCGTCGGGATATCTTCATGCAACGTAACAATATTCCTTCTGCCGCCGGTTTCCGTAAAACACCGTGGGCCAACTACGGAAAGGTAAACAACAACGGTGTGGATCTTTCATTGACTTACAACAAACAGATAAATAAAGACCTGAATATCGGTTTCCGCGGAACTTTCACTTACGCACACAACGAAATTATCGAAATGGATGAAGCGATGGGTGTTATCGGTACAAACCGCCAACGTACGGGAAGAGCTGTCAATGAACTCTTCGGTCTTGTAGCAGAAAGATTATTTACAGACGACGATTTCACGACAAACGATAAAGGAGAATTAGTACTGAAAGAAGGTATACCTTCACAAACGTTCAGCGCAGTGCGCCCCGGTGACATCAAATATGTCGATGTCGATGGTGACGGTGCAATCACAAGTAAAGACGAAAAAGCAATGGGCGGAACAGTCAACCCAGAAATTGTTTATGGTTTCGGAGCTACAGCACGCTATAAGAATGTAGATTTTAATGTCTTCTTCCAGGGAAATGGTCGGACTTACCGTTTCGTCGGAGGTGTTGCTTCTAATTTCTTACCAGGTTCGTCTCAAGGTTCTATAGGAAACATTCTGACTAACTATAACGACCGCTGGACAGAGGAAAATCCAACACAGGATGCTTTCTATCCACGTCTGAGCTATGGTGCAAACACAAACAACAGCCAGAATTCAACCTGGTGGTTACGTAACATGAGCATGCTCCGCATGAAAGATATAGAAATTGGTTACACACTTCCCAAACGTTGGATCAATTCGATCGGCCTTGCCAACATCCGTGTATATGCAAAAGGCTCTAACCTTCTGACATTTTCAGCGTTCGACCTTTGGGATCCGGAATTGGATACTGCAAACGGAGCAAAATATCCGATTATGAAATCTTTCTCTTTCGGATTGGATGTTAATTTCTAATAGAATTATAATTATAAAACACAAAAAAGATGAAACTACTCAAATATATAGGCCTATCATTTTTAGGTTTATCTCTCAATAGTTGTTCGGACTATTTAGACAATGCACCGGACGATACATTGACGATAGAAATGGTATTTAATGATAAAACCAGGACAGAAGACTGGCTTTCCGGTGTTTATAACAAAATTCCCGATCCTTATTGGGGTCTGCTGAGGGATTATGGTTATGACTCTATGGGAGACGATCTCGACCCTTCTCAACGCTGGTATCAATGGTGGGGAAATTCATTGAATTTTGTAATCGGACAATGGTTTACCAATTCGTCCTGGGACGCTGCTCTTTGGAATTCATGCCCGATACGTATCCGTTCCGCATATTTATTCATTGAAAATGCGCATGCACTTCCAGACCAGGGAGTTTCGGAAGAAAAGGTTGAAAGAATGAAAAATGAATGTCGTTTTCTGATCGCCTACTATTATTGGATGACGCTCGAAGCCTACGGTAGTATTCCCTTCTTCGACGGACTGGCGGATGTAAACGACCCGACTTTAATGCGTGGCCAAGTTCCTTTCGACGAAATGGTAGACTGGATCGACGGACAGTTAATAGACTTATCTAAAAAATTGCCGGCTTCTTGGGTAAGCGAATCGACACAGTTTTACGGACGCGCAACTTCAATTATGTGTCTTGCTGTTCGTGCCCGCATGTTATTGTTTGCAGCCAGCCCGCTGGTCAATGGCAATGATTGGTATAAAGGTTTTAAAAATTATGATGGTAAAGACCGTTTCAGTCAGACATATGATGCTACAAAATGGAAACGTGCCGCGGATGCTTGTAAAGAATTGATTGATGCAGCTCATGCTGCCGGCCATGGACTGGTATATGCATATAATGCAGACGGAAGTATTGACCCATTCATGTCATGCTATAATGTATTGTTCTTACGTGGAGACCAGAATTCGGAAGCATTGTTCATACGTGCAGACAGCAACTATAGTGAATTTGAAAAACACGCAACTCCGCGCGGAGCATCCGGCAACGGTGGTTTGGGAGTTTACCAAAACTTAGTTGATGCATTCTCTATGAAGGACGGATCATTACCCATCACCGGCTATAAAGGTAGCTACGCTTCTCCTGTTATCAACGATAAGTCCGGTTATACAGAACGAGGCTTCTCAAACGAACCGGATATCCGTAAAACAAAATACAATCTGTACCGTAACTGCCCGGGAGCAACAATAGATTCTCTTGGTACAGACGGTAACACTTACAACCAGGTTGCAGCAGCAGGTACATATAATATGTATGTAAACCGCGAGCCTCGTTTCTATTTGACTGTTATGTGGAACAGACAATGGTATCACCAAGCTAACCGTGAAGTACAAATGATGTCTAATGAACAAGATGGAGGGCCTACGCACGATGCACCGCAGGCTGGTTATCTGAACCGCAAAAAGGTATCGTTGGAACAGAATCAACGTGACGGTATTCACCCATATCGTCCGGGAATCCTTTATCGTTTAGGTGAAGCTTACCTGAACTATGCTGAAGCATTGAATGAGGCAGATCCTGGAAATCCGGATATTTTAAAATATCTGAACCTGATTCGTGAACGTGCCGGTGTTCCACAATACGGAACCGGAGTCGATAGCAATGGTTTCAACAAAATTACTTTAAACGGACAGGAAGAAGTCAGACAGGCTATTTACCACGAACGCCGTGTAGAATTATGCTGTGAAAACGGTATCCGCTATTTTGACCTGCGCAGATGGAAAAAAGCAGAAGAAGTGTTAAACCAGCCGATGTATGGTATGAACTTCGGCGGAACAGAATTATCTGATGATCCAAATAACGATAAGGCTTTCTTTGTTCGCAAACAATACATCAAACGTGTTTATGAACGTAAATTCTATTGGTATCCTATCTATCAGGAAGAAATAGATAAAGACCCTACGCTTGTTCAAGCACCATTCTGGGACGAATAAAGACCAATAAATAGACCGAAACTACAGGTGAGTTTTTAATTCGAAAGGGTAACCCGTGACGGGTTACCCTCTTTTTATTCCTTATACTATTCTACCAAAAAAATAAACACCAGCCATAGCGGAGCCACTCCATCCTGCATACGTTCCAATGCGCGATAAATAATTTTGCGTACACTTTTAGGCGTTATATGAAGTATTTCCGCAATTTCCTGATAACTCAATTCCTGCATAAAATGCAGATAAACCACCTCCCGTTGTTTATTCGTCAATAAACCGAATAAACTTTCCAGTTGTTCTTCATAAGCCAGCCTCTCCTCCTCGTCTTCCATTAATGCAAGGGCATCCACCTTTATCTGGAAATCATAATCCACATTGTCGTCAAGGCTTAACAAGTTCGAACTCTTTTGTTTAAAAGATATAATTCTATTTTTCAGAGAGCGAAGCAGATAAAACTTAGGATTATCCGTTATCTCTATTTTATCTGCCGATTCGTATAAATGCAAAAAAATATCATGTATAACATCCAGCACATATTCTTTCTCTATACCGAATGCCATTCCATACGAGAACAACTCATCAACGTATTGTTCATACCATTTATCGAACTCACTAATTTTCTGCTTCATTTATACCTTGCCAATTGTCATGCAAAACCTTAATATTCAAATGCAAACTTACAAATAATAAAATACTTAATTTTATATTTACACAACAAAATAGGACAAAAAATAAAAAAGCCACTCCGCAAATGCAGAGTGGCTTTCTATATATAATCTGTAACCTGGATTAAAGTTTGTTGTCAGAACCCAAAACGTTAAGAATTTTGTGTTTGTACAGCTTTTCCATGTTGTCACGAGCCGGACCCAGATATTTACGCGGGTCGAATTCAGCCGGTTTTTCAGCGAAAGTCTTACGGATTGCAGCAGTCATAGCCAGACGAGAGTCTGAGTCGATGTTGATCTTGCAAACTGCAGACTTAGCAGCCTTACGCAATTCTTCTTCAGGAATACCGATAGCAGCCTTCAAAGCACCACCGTATTTGTTGATAGTTTCAACTTCTTCTTCAGGAACAGAAGAAGAACCGTGAAGAACGATAGGGAATCCCGGAAGTTTTTCCATTACAGCGTCCAATACTTCGAATGCCAATGGAGGAGGAACCATCTTGCCAGTCTTCGGATCGATGTGGCACTGTTCCGGAGTAAATTTGTAAGCACCGTGAGAAGTACCGATTGAGATAGCCAAAGAATCGCAACCTGTGCGAGTAGCGAAATCGATCACTTCTTCAGGGTCAGTATATGTGTGATGGTCAGAAGATACTTCGTCTTCAACACCAGCCAATACACCTAGTTCACCTTCAACTGTTACATCGAACTGATGAGCATAGTCAACAACTTTCTTTGTCAAAGCTACGTTTTCTTCGTAAGGCAGGTGAGAACCGTCAATCATTACAGAAGAGAAACCTGAGTCGATACAGCTCTTACAAGTTTCAAATGTATCACCATGATCCAGGTGAAGAACAATCTGAGGATTTGCACAGCCTAATTCTTTTGCATATTCAACTGCACCCTGAGCCATGTAACGCAACAGAGTTGCATTAGCATACTGACGAGCACCTTTAGATACCTGCAGGATAACCGGAGATTTTGTTTCAACAGCAGCCTTGATGATAGCCTGCATCTGTTCCATGTTATTGAAGTTAAAAGCCGGAATTGCATATCCGCCTTTGATGGCTTTAGCAAACATATCTCTAGTGTTTACCAAACCTAAATCTTTGTAATTTACCATTGTAGTATATATTATTACGTTAATGATTGAAAATCCTGCACAAAGATAAGAACTCTCTGAAAACTTTATGCTTTTAAGCATATAAAAATAACACAAAAGTAGTTCCACAATAAAAAATAGTTGGAAATTCTTTGTTAGTTTGAAGCAAATCCATACCTTTGCAAGCCAATTTACCGGTTACCAAACTAATAAGAGTATAAATTAAATTAGATAAAGAAGCAATGAAAAAAGGAATTCATCCTGAAAACTATCGTCCTGTAGTATTCAAGGACATGTCAAACGAAGATGTATTTATCACTCGTTCAACTATCAATGCAAAAGAAACTATCGAAATTGACGGTGTTACTTATCCGTTGGTAAAGGTCGAAATCTCTAACACTTCTCACCCGTTCTACACTGGTAAGTCTAAACTGGTGGATACAGCAGGACGTGTTGATAAGTTCATGAGCCGTTACGGTAACCGCAACAAAAAATAATTGGAAGTTGACCTGAGTCAACCGACAATTCAAATGAATTTATAAAAAAGGCAGCGAACAGATTCGTTGCCTTTTTTATTTTATCAAAGATTATTTTTACATTTGCAAGCATGATTGATTATGACACAGTAACCGGTCGTTTCCAATCTGCATTTATCAATTGTCAATTAATAAAATACCATGGCAAAAACAAAAGAAGAATTACTGAACATTCTCGACCAGTTCACACTGGCAGAAAAAGTTGTTTCCGCTGAACCTTTCGGAAACGGACACATTAACGATACGCTGAAAGTAACGAACGAAAAAGGCGAAATCAAATACGTATTACAACGTATCAACCATCTGATCTTTACAAATGTAGATATGTTACAGAGCAATATCAACACTGTAACGACACATATCCGTGAGAAACTGGAAGCAAAAGGCGAAAACGATATCGATCGTAAAGTGCTGACTTTCCTTCCGACAAAAGATGGTAAACCCTATTACTTCGACGGCGATAGCTACTGGCGTGTATGCCTGTTCATCCCGAACAGCAAAAGCTATGAAGAAGTGACTCCCGAACTGTCTTATGAAGCAGGAAAAGCTTTCGGTGATTTCCAATCCATGCTGTCAGACCTGCCGGAAGGATCGCTGGGTGAAACAATACCTAATTTCCATAATATGGAATTCCGCCTGCAACAATTCCATGATGCAGTAAAAGCAAATGCCGCAGGACGTCTGGAAGAAGTAAAAGACCTGATCGAAGAAGTAGAAAAACGTGCGGAAGCCATGTGTATCCAGGAACGTTTATATCGCGAAGGAAAACTTCAGAAACGCACAAACCATTGCGATACAAAAGTGAACAACATGATGTTCGATGCCGACACAGACAAAGTGCTTTGTGTGATCGACCTCGACACCGTTATGCCGGGATTCGTTTTGTCGGATATCGGTGACTTTATCCGTACAGGAGCAAACACCGGTGCAGAAGACGATGAAAATCTGGACAACGTAAATGTGAACATGAATATCTTCAAAGCATATACCCGTGGTTACATGGAAACAGCAAAGGCATTCCTTTCTCCGCTGGAAATCAGTCTGCTTCCTTATGGCGGCCGTCTATTGACTTATATGCAGACCGTACGCTTTCTGACAGACTATATCAACGGTGATACCTATTATAAGATACACAGTCCGAAACACAATCTGATCCGTACAAAAGCTCAGTTCAAACTGCTGCAAAGCCTCGAAGAACATGCTGAAGAGATGGACGGCTTTATGAAAGAATGGCTGTAAACAGGTGATAGTGGACAGATGACAGTGGACAGTTAGTTAATAGACACTCGGCTTTCAGCCATACTATTCAACTATTAACTGTCATCTGTCACTTGTCAACTCAATAGGTGAAAATAAAGAAGCAACGGCAAATAATCTTTCAAATCCTTTTTTAGTATTTCAATTGCCTTTGCTTTATAACGTTCCACCGTACGTAAAGGTATATTCAGTTTTTCGGCAATCTCCGTATTGCTATTGTTCTCCAACCGACTCATTTCAAAAATAAGACGATACGTCTCCGGTAGTTTTGCCAGTGCTTCATCCAGGAGTTTCTGAAGTTCGGTCAGCAGATAAAATTCATCATAATCGGACTGATCTGCATTCTTTGCCAGATAAGCATCGATATAATTTTGCTTGTACCCTTCCCGCTTCAGGTAATTGAGGCATTGATTTCTGACACTGATAACCAGATAATTTCTGGCAGACGATTCCACTCTTATTTTCTTCCTGCTTTCCCACAAAGTTACAAATACATCCTGAACCAGATCTTCGGCAACAGCCCGCTCTTCGACATAGCGTTTGGCAAAGAGACATAATGCCGGATAAAAAAGATCGAAAAGTGTTCGATAAGCTTCTTTATCATCGTTAATGGCAATCTTCCATAACAATTCATCAGGATTCTGTATTTGAGTAGTCATTTTCATACAGATACAAATGTATTGAAAATTTTCTGAAAAAAATCACGAAATAACTGGCGGTCTTTTTACGGTCAGTTATCCTATATATAAAGGAGCATATTTTTCATTTATCAAAGACAACATAATCGACAATGAAAGAAAAAGATTTTTTTGATCTGGAAAAGGAGACATTATTAATAAAATATACACAGAAACAAACCACCCCGGAAGAAACCCGGCAGGTAGAATCCTGGCTGAAAGAATCGGATGACTGTCAAAAGGAATCAGACATTCTCCGTCAGGCCTTGGAATTGAAAACGAAGATAAATGAGCATAATTCATTCAATTCGCAAGAGGCATTTGCCGAAGTGAACAGAGAGCTGGAAAAGAGAAACAGAAGAAGGAGCCTGGTAAATTATTTATCGCGTGTCGCTGCGATTATTAGTATACCTCTCCTACTCTCCACACTGACTTTCGGATATCTGTTCTTTGAACGGCAAGCACCGGCGATCGAAAGCTCCGTACAATTCATGGAGGTTCTTTCCGCCCCGGGTATGGTCACACGGCTGGAACTGCCGGATCACTCGAAAGTCTGCCTGAACGCAGGAAGTACATTACGTTACCCGACCGTTTTCACCGGAAACACCAGGGAAGTGGAATTGACAGGAGAAGGTTATTTCGAAGTGCAATCGGATAAAGAACACCCTTTCTTCGTCACTACCAAATCCGGTCTGAAAGTGATGGCACACGGTACACAATTCAATGTAAACACATACGATGAACGTGAAGAAGTCGAAGCAATCCTGGTAGAAGGACTGGTGGATATTCACTCTTACGATAAGTTCATTGCCGGACTGAAACCGGGAGAGAGATTATCTTACAACAAACGAACGAATAAATATGAGATCCGGAAAGTCAACATCTATGAGAATACAGCCTGGAAAGACGGTAAAATTGTTTTCAGGAATACCTCGCTCGACGACGTATTCCGGGTGCTAGACCACCGCTTCAATGTAGAAATAGTGCTCCACAATCAGAAAAAGGATAAGGAATATAATTGCTGGGCCACATTTACCGACGAAACGATCTATCAGATATTCAGTTATCTGGAACAAGCCACACCGATCAGGTGGAAAGTGAATGCGATGAAACAAAACAGCGATACCACATTTGCTAAACAGCGAATCGACGTTTGGTTAAAATAAAACAGAATGAATTGTTAAACTTAAATGATTAAAGCCTATGGAGAGAGATTGAAAATACAGTCATAAGAAAAACAAGAGCGAGGTGCAACTCACTCTTGTTCGCGAAAATCACATCTTTGGCACAAGATCCAAAGACATAATTAATCACTAAATCAGCAATAAAGTTATGAAAATCCAGAAATTATTCGGGGATATAGGATCCCTATATTTCTTTAAAACTTGTCGAAAAATGAGAATAGGTATATTTTTATTGTTAATCACGATCCTGCAGATAAGAGCAGAAGAATCCTATTCACAATCTGTGTCGTTATCGCTCGCTTTTTCAAATGCGACGGTCGAACAGGTATTGGAACAAATCGAAAAGGAGACCGAGTTTACCTTCCTGTTTACCGACAATACGCTCGATATCAGTAAACCGGTAAACATACAGGTTAAAAATCAGGAGATAGGCAAAGTACTGAACCAACTATTCAAAAACACGGATGTACAATACAGCATTGTAGACCGTCAGATCATTTTGTCTAAAAAAGGAACTCCGTTTACCACCCAGCAAAGTAAACGGATACAGGGAACAGTCAGAGATGAAGCCGGCATTCCCGTTATCGGTGCCAACGTTTCCGTCAAAGGAACTACGATCGGCACTATTACGGATATGGACGGGCACTTCAGCCTGGATGTTCCCGAGAACTCCCTCCTGTTGATATCATATATCGGATATCTATCCCGGGAAATCAGAGCCGAAGCCGGTAAAGCACTTACCATCACACTTTCAGAAGATACACAAAGCCTGGATGAAGTCGTGGTAGTAGGTTTCGGTACACAGAAGAAAGTAAACCTGACAGGTTCTGTCGGGATCGCTAATGCAAAAGACCTGGAAGCACGTCCGGTAACCACCGCTACACAAGCCTTACAGGGTTTAGTCCCGGGTTTGCAGATCACACAACGTTCCGGCGACCTGAGCCAGACAGCCGATATAAACATCCGTGGTATCGCCACGATCGGACAAGGTTCAAGCGGCAGCCCGCTGATCCTGATCGACGGGATGGAAGGAGATATCAATGCACTGAACCCGCAGGATATAGAAAATATCTCTGTATTGAAAGATGCGGCAGCTTCCTCCATCTATGGTTCGCGTGCACCTTTCGGTGTGATACTGATCACCACGAAAACCGGTGTCAGCGGCAAACCCGTCATCAACTATAACAACAGTTTCCGCTGGAATGATCCCGTTCTGTTACAGGACCAGGTAGACTCCTATAAATTCGCTTTATACTTCAACGAAGCGAGAGCGAATGCCGGACAAACACCTTATTTTGATGCAACATGGTTACAACGGATCAAAGACAACCGCGATGGACACCCATCCACTCCGACCATGATCGAAAACCCCAGCAATCCGGGTTACTGGATGGACCCTTACAGTTCGGGTAGCGCCAACCAGGATTGGTATAACACGATTTTCGGGCATTGGGCTTTTTCACAGGAACACAATTTCAGCCTGAACGGAGGGAATGACAAAGTGACTTATTATCTGTCTTTGAACTACCTCGATCAGAACGGTTTGCTAAAGATTTCCGATGATAATTTCGGCCGCTATACCGCTACCGGAAAGATCAACGTCAAAATGACGGACTGGGCGCAACTGAATTACAGCAGCCGTTTTATCCGCGAAGATATATCCAAACCGACGACACTGGACGGTGTTTACGAAGGTTTAACCCGCCAGGCCTGGCCATTTATGCCGGCTTACGACCCGAACGGTTATCTTTACAGTGCTCCTACTCCGGCACTCGACCTGGTGGAGGGCGGCAGGATCAAGAAACAGGCCGACTATCTGTATCAGCAGGCACAGTTAGTACTGGAACCGATCAAAGACTGGAAAACATTCGTCGACGTAAACTACCGTATCTACAACTCGACACAGCATACAGACCGCCAGATCACCTATAACCACAATGTTGCCGGCGACCCGTATGTTTATAATTCAACCAGCTATGTATCCGAAGACATGTCGAAAGAAAATTATTTAAACTTCAATGCCTATACGGAATACAGCAAGCAACTGGAATCAGGTCATAACTTCAAAGGCATGTTCGGTTTCCAGTCTGAGTTATCGAAGAAAAAGTATACCTATCTGCAACGCAACGGTATCATCGTGCCGGGATTGCCGGAAACTGATATTACTTCCGGCGTCGATATCAATGGCAACCCGATCACACCGACTGTAAAAGGCTCTTCCGATCATTGGGCTACTGCCGGTTTCTTCGGACGTATCAACTATGATTACGAGGGTAAATACCTGGCAGAAGTCAACCTGCGTTATGACGGGACATCACGCTTCCGTTCATCGGAACGATGGAACCTGTTCCCCTCTTTCTCACTGGGGTGGAACCTGGCACGTGAAAATTTCTGGGAACCGATCGCCGATCACGTAGGCACATTCAAACTCAGAGGTTCTTACGGAGAATTAGGAAACCAGAATACGACAAGCCTGTACCCGACATATGCACAGATGCAATTCCAGGCCTCGAACGGAACGTGGCTAATCAACGGAATGAGACCTAATATCGCTATCACACCGGAACTGATCGCCTCCTCCCTGACGTGGGAAAGGGTAAAAACATGGAATATAGGTCTCGACTTCGGTGCATTGAACAACCGGCTGACCGGATCGTTCGACTACTTCGTCAGAAACACACTCGATATGATCGGCCCGGCTCCGGAACTACCGATCACGTTAGGAACAAACGTACCGCGCACCAATAATACCGACTTGAAAACCTACGGTTGGGAACTCTCTGTCGGCTGGAATGACCGCCTGCAAAATGGACTGGGTTACGGTGTACGGCTAATGCTGTCCGACTCACAGACTGAGATCACCCGCTATCCGAACAAAACCGGTGTCATCGCAAGCGATACGTACCGGAAAGGAATGAAAGTCGGAGAAATATGGGGCTATACCACAGTCGGCATTGCCAAGACACAAGCTGAAATGGACCAGCATCTTTCCAGCCTGCCTAACGGTGGACAAAGTGCGCTGGGTTCGCTCTGGGCCGCCGGTGATATCATGTACGCCGATACGAATGGCGACGGCAAAGTAGATGCCGGTGCCAACACGATCAGCGACCACGGCGACCTTTCCATCATCGGAAACTCGACACCGCGCTACCATTTCGGTATCGACCTGACAGCCGATTGGAAAGGTATCGACTTCCGCGCCTTCTTCCAGGGTGTGATGAAACGCGATTACTACCAGAACAGTTCTACGTTCTGGGGAAGTCACGGCGGCATCTGGTGGTCGACCTGCTATGCACCTCATCTGGATTATTTCCGTGACGAGAATTCAGTTATGGTACAGGCTGGTGAAGCCGGTGTGAATCTGGATGCTTATTTCCCGCGCCCCAGTTTCCGTACGAACATGAACCATAACATACAGACCCGTTACCTGCAAAACGCAGCTTATATCCGTCTGAAGAACGTACAGTTAGGCTATACATTGCCTTCGTCTCTCACCAACAAATTCTATGTATCCAAACTGAGAGTATTCGTCTCCGGCGAAAACCTCTGGACAGGAACCGGTT
Organism: Parabacteroides sp. AF18-52; assembly: GCF_003479145.1. NCBI lineage: Bacteria > Pseudomonadati > Bacteroidota > Bacteroidia > Bacteroidales > Tannerellaceae > Parabacteroides > Parabacteroides sp. AF18-52. The sequence goes on along the minus strand of NZ_QUGR01000003.1, from coordinate 33,690 downwards.
TATTCAAAACCCTCGACCCGGAAACGATCGATGCCGGTTACGGTGGTAGCGGATATCCTTTGTCCAAGACTTTATCGTTTGGCTTAAGTGTAACCTTATAAAACAGAATCATTATGAACCGTATAAATAATATATGCAAACAGACAGCAGGCATTATCCTGGCCGGACTCTTATTCTCGTGTAACGATTATCTGGACAGAGAGCCGCTCTCACAGATCACACCCGAATATTACCTGACGGAAGAAAGCCAGCTAGCTTCCTATATAAATAACGTGTATCCGGATATCCTGCCTTCACACAATACAGACATCAACTGGTATGGTACATTCGGATGGGATGTCGGAACAGACAATATGATCGCCAAAGGTGATTATAAAGACTATGTTCCCGGCGAGTTGAAAACAGCACAGACCGGTGGCGACTGGGAGTTCACCAAGATATACAAATGCAATTATTTCCTCAGCAGAGTTGTAGATAAATGGAAAGCCGGAGAGATCAGCGGAAACGAAGAGAATGTGAAACATTATATCGGTGAAGTCTATTTCCTCCGTGCCTATGAATATTTCAATAAGCTACAAGCTTTCGGCGATTTCCCGATCCTTTATCGTCCGGTCATCGACGAACAGGAAGCATTGACCGAAGCCAGTAAACGGGCACCGCGCAACGAGGTAGCACGTTTCATCCTGGCTGACCTCGATTCGGCGATCGTTATGCTGAAAGACGCTTCGCCCGACGGTAAAAAGAACCGCCTCTCCCGTAACTGCGCCTATCTGTTCAAATCGAGAGTTGCATTGTTCGAGGGTACCTGGCTGAAGTATTTCCGCAATACCCCATTCGTGCCCGACGGTAGCGGATGGCCCGGAAAAAGCAAAGATTATAATGCTAACTTCCAATATCCTTCAGGAAGTATAGACAATGAGATCGACTATTTCCTCGGCCAGGCTATGGATGCGGCAAAAGTCGTAGCCAATGCCGTTTCATTGACAGAAAACAATGGTATTTTACAACAAAGCACGGAAGATACCTCGAACCCATACTATAATATGTACGCTGATGAAAATATGGCTGGTTATGACGAGATTCTCATGTGGCGCCAGTATGACAAAGGATTAACATTGACACATGGTGTCGTTCAATTCGCACAAAAAGGGAATGCAGGCCAGGGTATCACACGCGGTATGGTCAATACCTTCCTGATGGCTAACGGATTACCGATCTATGCTGCCGGTTCGGGTTACGCCGGCGACGATTATGTCTCCGATGTACGTAAAGAACGCGACGGCCGCCTATGGCTCTTCCTCAAAGAACCGGGACAGACCAATGTGCTCTATCCTTCTTCCGACGGAACGCATGCCACCCCGGTTGAACCGGTTCCCGACATCACTATCGGTAATGCCGACGTGTATTATTCCACAGGGTATGCCATCCGCAAAGGCGGCAACTTCGATGCCAAGCATTGTGCGAACTTCGGTTCGTATACCGGAAGCATCACCTTCCGCGCAGCCGAGGCTTACCTGAACTATATCGAAGCCTCTTACGAAAGAACCGGTGCGATCGACGGAACTGCCACTTCCTACTGGCGTGCCATCCGTACCCGTGCCCAGCTCGATACGGATTACAACAAAAGTATCGCAGCTACCCATATGAGTGAAGAGGGTAAATATAACTGGGGAGCCTACTCTGCCGGTCAATTGATCAGTCCGACGCTTTACAATATCCGTCGCGAACGCAACTGCGAACTGATGGCCGAAGGTTTCCGCCATATGGACCTGAAACGCTGGCGTGCGATGGATCAACTGATTGCCAGCCCGTATCATATAGAAGGTTTCAAACTTTGGGGACCGATGAAAGACTGGTATAAAGACAGTGAAGGAAATAGTATCCTGATCTATGGTGCAAACGATTCCAGATCGAATGTCTCCGCACCGGAACTGAGCCAGTATCTGCGTCCGCAGGAAGTGGCAGGTAATTCACTGATTATGCAACAGGGAGGTTTCAAATGGGCGATGGCTCATTACCTTTCACCGATCGCCATACAGAATTTCCTGAATACCTCTGCAGACGGTAGCGATGTGGGCACCTCTCCGATCTATCAGAACCCGGGATGGCCAACCTCTCCGAATCAGGGAGCTGAAAATCTATAATAGGGATAATTTTAAAGAGCAGACATCGTGTTTAGGGTGATACGATGTCTGCCCCCTATCGTAACATTGTCCATCTTTTAGATGGTTTTATCTATTTAATCTTTATACAGAATCCTGTTAATTTGCAGAATATGCACACTATATCTCATTTATAATTCAATACTCATGAAAAAGTACTTGTTGATCTTATTTTCCTTTTTAGCTCTGACAGCCTGCCGTCAGGCAGATAATAAACAATCCCTGCAAGGAGAATGGCGCTTTGCCCTCGACCGGAACGACCGGGGATTGACAGAACAATGGTACACCCGGTCATTAACCGATACGATCCATCTGCCCGGTTCGCTTCAGGAGCAGGGATATGGCGATGAGGTCGGGATTGAAACGCCCTGGACCGGACAGATCGTCGACAAGTCATGGTACGACTCCCCTTTATATGAGAAATTCCGCCAGCCGGGAAATATCAAAGTACCCTTCTGGTTGAATCCTGACAGACATTATGTAGGAGTTGCCTGGTACCAGAAAGAGATCGATATACCCGCTTCATGGACCGGCAATCCGGTACAACTCGAACTGGAACGTACGCATTGGGAAACGACACTTTTCCTGGACGGTGTCGAAATGGGAAAACATGAATCATTGTCTACTCCCTATCGCTATACGTTCAAAGAGTTGACACCCGGAAAACATACGCTGACCCTTCGTGTAGACAATCGGGTCAATATTGAAGTCGGTGTGAATGCACATAGCGTTTCCGACCATACGCAGTCGAACTGGAACGGTGTAATCGGAATGATCAGCCTGACTGCTAAACCGTCCCTTTATATAGACGACATACAGATCTATCCGAACATCGCCGATAAAACGATTAAAGTAGCCGTATCGTTGGACGGCACGACTGCAACGAACGATGCCACCCTCCTTCTTCAGGTAGAGAAAAAAGACGACGGCGTGATTGGCAAACCTCATAAAGTCGCCATCAACCCCGAAGTCGGGATGAAGCAGGAAGTCACTCTATCTATGGGAGAAGATGCCCAGCTCTGGTCGGAACACAGTCCGAACCTCTACACACTGCGTGCCGTTGTTGAGAGCAATGGAAAGCAAGAGGAGCAATACCGTACTTTCGGTCTCCGCGAGTTCAAGGCAAACGGTACACGTTTCGAAGTAAACGGCCACCCGGTATTTCTCCGGGGAACCCTGGAATGCTGTATATTCCCACTGACCGGATATCCCGCTACAGATCGCGCCTACTGGACAAAAATATATAACCAGTGTAAAGCATACGGTCTGAACCATGTCCGTTTCCACTCCTGGTGTCCTCCCGAAGCAGCCTTCGCCGTTGCCGACAGCATGGGATTCTATCTGCAAGTCGAATGTGCAGGTTGGGCAACCGTAGGCGACGGCGGTTACTCCGACCAGTGGTTCCGCGAGGAAAGCGACCGCATCCTGAAAGAATACGGCAACCATCCTTCTTTCTGCCTGATGGCCTACGGGAATGAGCCCGGTGGAGCAAACCAGGTAAAATACCTTTCCGAACTGATCGACCACTGGAAATCGAAAGATCTGCGCCGTGCCTACACAAGTTCCGGAGGATGGCCTTACGTAGAAAATGCAGACTACTGGAATGCCCCCGATCCGCGTATACAAGGATGGGGAGAAGGATTGCGCAGCATCATCAATGCACAACCACCCCGTACCGATTACGATTTCGCCCATATCATCCGGGAAAATATGCCGACAGTCAGCCATGAGATCGGGCAATGGAGTGTATATCCGAACTTAAAGGAAATAGATAAATACACCGGTGTCCTGAAAGCTAAAAACTTCGAGATATTCCGCGAAACATTGAAAGATCATCACATGGCCGACCTTGCCGACGCATTCCTGTATGCTTCCGGCCGGTTACAAACGCTCTGTTACAAAGCCGATATAGAAGCAGCATTACGTACTCCGGGCTTTGCCGGTTTCCAACTGCTCGACCTGCATGATTTTCCGGGACAGGGAACGGCGCTTGTCGGCGTTCTCGATCCGTTCTGGGATGAAAAAGGATATGTAACAGGCGAAGAATACAGCACATTCTGTAATAATACAGTTCCGCTTATCCGCTTTCCGAAAATGGTCTGGCTGAACAATGAGACATTGAATGTCCCGGTCGAAATAGCCCATTTCGGAGAAAAGCCTTTACAGGCCGCCCATATCAACTGGCAGATCAGTGACCGAGCCGGTACAAAACTGGCACAAGGCAGTTTCACGAAAGACCTTCCGGTAACCAACTGTATCCCGGCCGGTAAAATCGAATACGCCCTTTCCGATATCGGTGAACCGTCGCAACTGATTGTCAGCGTGGAAGTGAAAGAGACAAACAGTAAGAACCAATGGAATATCTGGGTATATCCCGCCAAACAGGAAGCCGTAAAACAACTGCCCTATATAACCTCTACACTCGACAACCAGACGATGGCACGCCTCGACAAAGGCGAAAATGTGCTGCTCCTGTTAGCTCCCGGAAGCATCCTGCCGGAAAAAGGCGGAGATATCCGTGTCGGTTTCTCTTCCATCTTCTGGAATACAGCCTGGACAAACAAGCAACCTCCCCACACATTGGGAATCCTCTGCGACCCGGCACATCCGGCACTGGCAGCCTTCCCTACCGAAGGATACAGCGATTATCAATGGTGGGACCTCGTAAGCAATTGCAATGCAATGGTACTGGATGACTTTCCGGCAGATTACCGTCCGGTAGTGCAGCTGGTAGACGACTGGTTCACGAACCGGAAACTGGGAATCCTGCTGGAAGGCAAAGTAGGCAACGGCAAACTGATGGTATGCAGTGCGGACCTTCAAAAAGACCTGGATAAACGCCCGGCAGCACGCCAGCTCCGACAGAGTATCCTGCAATATATGGCATCCGGCCGTTTCAATCCGTCTACTTCGCTCGACCCGGCATTGGTGAAGGCTTTATATCAAAAATAAAGATTTCAGTGATCAACATTAAAGCGAATATTCATGAAACAAATAACTTTAACCCTACTTATTCTCCTGTCTTTCCTATCTCCGGTAGCACAAGGACAGGAGAATAAGATTCCTTTGCCGACGGAAGCACAACTGCGTTGGCATAATTACGAGCGTGTGATGTTCGTCCATTACGGTCCGGCAGCCTGGCAAGGACGGGAATATGATAATTTTACCACCCCGCTCGACCGCCTGAAAGTACCCGACCTGAATACCGACCAATGGTGCGAAGTGGCCCGGTCGTGGGGAGCCGGAATGGTTCTTTTCGTTGCCAAACACTGCGGCGGCTTTTGCTGGTGGCAAACAGAGACGTCCGATTACGGAGTCAAGGAAATCCCCTGGCGGAACGGTAAAGGCGATGTACTGAAAGACCTCTCCGAATCCTGTAAAAAGTATGGTCTCGACCTGGGTGTCTATATCTATCCGGGCGACGACCGCTGGGGAGCCGGTATCGGTAGTGGAGGAATCACGCAAGACCCGTCCAAACAGGAAGCCTACAACAAAGTCTTCCGTACCCAGCTGATCGAAGTCTTCACCCAATACGGTCCGATCAGCGAAGTCTGGTTCGACGGTAACTGCCGCATCCCGGTGAAAGATATCCTCGATAAATATGCTTCCAACTCCGTCATCTTCCAAGGGGAACAGGCAAATCTCCGATGGGTGGGGAATGAAGATGGCTATGCCCCTTATCCGAACTGGTACACGGTAAAGAAAGAGGACCTTACTTCCGGTGTCTCCACCGCCCTTCACTCGGATGTGGAGGGTGATTGCTATGCACCCGTGGAAGTCGATGTTCCGTTACTCAAGAACAAAGGACACAAATGGTTCTGGGCACCCGGATGCGATACGCTATTGATGACACAGGAGCAACTGATGAACCTGTATTATAAATCAGTCGGACGGGGTTCCGTCCTTCTCCTTAATTCCACACCCGATACGACCGGAGTCATCCCCCATACACATGCCGCCGTCTATCAGGCTTTCGGCAAAGAAATAGAGAACCGGTTCGCCCACCCGCTGAAACAAACGGCAGGCAATGGCGACATGCTTGAACTTGAATTTTCCGGGCCGACAACCGTCAACCATTGTATTCTACAGGAAGACCTGAGCGGAGGACAGCGCGTTCTCGCCTATCAGCTGGAAGGATATACGGAAGACAATCAATGGATACCTGTTTACAAAGGTAGTTCCATCGGAAATAAAAAGATAGATCATTTCCCTTCACTCCGCCTGAAAAAGCTACGTGTTCATTTCATGCAATCGAAAGCAACACCACTCATAAAGAAATTCTCCGCGTTTCATGTGGTCAGCGAACTCGATGATCTGCAAGACGATCGTCTACAGGATAAACCCCAGGTCATAGAAACCTGGTCTGCCAAGACATTCAACCCTGACCGATGGACAGAGATCAGTCTCGACCTCACTCCTTACGTCAATCAGATCGGCGAATATGAGATCGTTTTCTCCCGGCTGGCGACCGATTATCTGAGTAACAAATCCTCTGATCTGGAATTTAAAGACCCCGTACTTTTCATGTATGGGGAAAAACAAGTATCTTCGCTCGCCCTTTTACCAAAGAAACACACTTTCAGGATTACCCGTTCACAACAAACACTGGATGAATTTCCTACTACCCTGAATGTAAAAGTAAAAAATAAAGGGGCATCATCAATCGGCGAGATAACGATCAAAAGGTTAACATATTAAACAAATGAACATGAAACAACTCTCTCTAATCGGCAGAATCGTTCTGCTTTTCGCATTCGCACTGGTCTTTCAGGCCGGGGCACAGAATGTAAATCTAAAAACTCGTTCTACTCAAATCGGAATCAATAACGAAGGTTATTTCTCTTCCATCCAGGTAGAAGGCAAAGATATCCTCCATACAGGAAAATATCCGCTCGTAACAGCTTGCACAGGAAACGAACTGGTCACCCCGACAAAATTGACTTCCAGCGGAAACCAACTAAAACTAACGATGTCCGATGGCGGTACCATCGCCCTGAAACATAAGGAAAGCGATGTCTGCATCACGCTGGAAGTGGCTAATATCCCGGAAAAATATGAAGTATTGCTATTCGGCCCATTAGCCGTTAATATCAATGAAGTGGTCGGCGATGTAGTCGGTGTAGCCCAGGGCAACGGCGTTGCATTCGGCATACAGGCACTGAACATCAAGACAAATGCGGGTATCCCGGAAGAATACGGTCAACTGGTCACACAGACTTACGGTTACACCGGAAAGTCAGCCGAACTATCCGTTGCCAGCATTCCCGACTATAAACTGGCAGCTGCCGATATCTCCGACGGTACAGTATTCCATTTCTCCGCTCGCAGAAGGAACAAACAGGAATACCGCAAAGTACAACAGATCGAAAAATCGCTGGTTCTCCCGGTAGAAGGAGAAGACGGCCTGATCAAAGGTTCGAAAATAGCGTTCTTCGGAAGCAAGAATACGGATGCACTGGCCCGTATCGGTGAAATCGAGATCGAACAGGGGCTTCCTCACCCGTTATTTGACGGAGAATGGGGTAAAACAGCCCGTGCAGCCATGAAATCTTATCTGATCTCCGATTTCTCGGAAGATAATCTCGATATGATCCTCGATAAGGCTAAGATTGCCGGATTCGAATATGTATACCATAGCGGCCCGTTCCTGGACTGGGGACATTTCAACTGGGATCCTAAATTCACGAAAAGCGGTGACGAGGGTGTAAAGAAAATGGTAGACAAGGCAAAGGCGGAAGGTATTGCCATCGGTGTACATACCCTCAGTAACTTTATGACTACCAACGATGCCTATGTAACTCCCGTCCCCTCCGACCATTTATTGAAACAAGGCGTATTGTCACTCACCTCCGATCTGGACAAGGATCAAACGGAGATGACAATCAAGAAATCAGACCTGTTCTCTATGCCGATGAGCCTGAATGCCATGCAGATCGACAAAGAACTGATCACTTACGGAAGTATGGAAGACAAAGGGGAAACATTCCTGCTGAAAAACTGTAAAAGAGGAGCATACGGTACGACAGCCGCAGCCCATTCACAAAAAACTCCGCTTTACAAGCTATGGGATTATCCGTACAAAACTCTGTTTCCGAATCTGGTCCTGCAGGACAAATTCTCCGACCGACTGGCGGAGATCATGAATAAAACAGGACTTTGCCAGATCTCTTTCGACGGCCTGGAAGGATGCTCTTACACCGGACAGGACGAATATGCAAACAATCGCTTCGTCTATCGCTGGTACAATCAGCTGAACCATAACGTACTGAACGATGCCAGCCGCCTCAGCCATAACTTATGGCATATCCATACCCGCATGAACTGGGGTGAACCTTGGGGAGAAGCAATGCGTACAGGCCAGGTAGAAAACCGTATCAAGAACCAGGCATTCTTCAAACGTAATCTTTTCCCGCGTATGTTGGGATGGTTCCTGATACGCCTGGCAGACCGCAACTTCGAATGCTCTTCTTTGGAAGATTTGGAATGGGCATTATCCGAGTCAGCCGGTTTCGATGCCGGTTATGCTATGACGATCAACAGCAACACATTGCGCCGTCACGGACAAATCGACAAGTTGCTGGGAGCCATCAAAGACTGGGACAAATTGCGCGAAGCAGAAGCCTTCACCGAAGAACAGAAGGCCCGCCTGAGAGATCCGCAGACCGAATGGCATCTGGAGAAAACAGACGAACAGAATTATAACCTCTACCCGCTCCATATCTCCAAGCATTATCGTTGTAACCTGGCAGAAATGCAACCGGGACAACCGGGTGGAGCCGACTGGTCATGGGAAAGTCCTTATGAAAGTGTGTATGCTATCCGTCTGAAAGTGGATGGAGACGGCACGATCAAAGACCCGTCTTTCACAACTCCTAAAGGAGTGATCAAGTTCCCTTGCGAGATTTCCGACCGCCAGTATCTGCTTTATACTTTCGACGGAAAGGCAGTAGTTACCGACAAGAATTACAATGTGATCAGCGAAGTGCAACCCCAGGGAAATGCGGTACTTCCTGCCGGTTCATCGGCCGTCGCATTCTCCTGCGAACAGATCAGCGAAGATGCACCGGAGGTGATTATCCGTTATATTACCAAAGGAACACCGGAAGTAATAAAGCTGAAGAAGTAACAAAGGCATAATCGCCTACTTTATTTCAAATAGTTTCTCCCTAACGGAACATTAGTTTCATCAGGGAGAAACTTTTGTTTCATGCCTAAGATGATTATCCGATTTCAGTGCATTGAATTGTCTCAGGCGGTACTCTCTCGGAGAACAACGGATCATCTTCGAGAACAAACGGGAGAACTGGGACAGATTGCTGATCCCTACTTTTTCCGCTATTTCTACAATCGACATGTGGGAAGTAAGCAATAAAGTCTGCGCCCGCTCGATCCGTTTCATCTGGATATATTCACAAGGGGGCATACCGACTATCCGTTTGAACACTTTGGAGAAATGGTCGGAAGTAATGCACATCAGATCGGCTAGGGTTGAAACGGAGATACGTTGCTCCAAATTTTTATTGATATACTGTATTGTCACATCCAGCTTCTCATACAGACTGTTCCCTTCCGGCAAAAGCAGGCATTCTTCTGTTATAAAACGGGAAAAGAGCTGTAACAGGATGCCGCTGCTCTCCACACGGTTGGAGAATGTCGAAATAGAAACACCATCTTCTTTAGCATAAATATTCCGGTTGTTATCATACTGTTTCGGGTCCACCGCCGGTAACGATTTATACGGATTAAGAGCCAGAAAACGTTCCATCAGGGAATAATCCATCGCAGTGGCCTCCACCTGCAAATTCATTTTCATAGGATTACTGATACCTTTTCCTCCAGTCGTTTCATCGAAAAAACAGATATAATAATGTTCCATGAAATCGTCACACTCATAACTATGGAATGCAAATTTAGGTATCAGGAACAGTTGGCCGGGCAGCAATTCATATCCTTTCTGGTTGATATAAACCTTCCCTTTTCCTTTGGTAATCAGGTAAAGCCTATAAAACGGACTGATAACATCCTGATAATTCCACCAGGTTTCCACCCGGGAATGATCGGCATAAAGCAAAGGCAGTGACAAGTCGTACGGAGAATAAGAAACAAGCATATCAGATGTTTATTAGTTAACCGTCGTAAATATAGGAATTAAATTCAAATCACAATATCGGATTATGCAAAGTATTCGTCTTATTTTGTCAATGTTTGGAAAAAGAGAAGCTTTATTTTTGTAACTACTAAACTTCATCTTATATAACATAATTCTAACACACTATGAAACGGATCATTACAGCACTGATCATCTTTTCCGGACTATGTAGTCCGTTGCTGCTTTCAGCACAGGATTCCTGGCAAGGCCTGATCGACCGGCTTACTTATTATTCACCGGAAAAATACAAATCAGCAATAGATAATCTGAAGAAGAAATATCCCGACAGCTATCGTCCGGATAAAAGCTGGGAAAAAGCACTCGAAGAACTGAAGACAGACAAAAAAACACTGATCAACGGTTTGAAGGCCAAAGACCCGAAGGCTGAAAAACAAGCTCAGAAGTTATTGAAACAACTGGACGCAGCCCTATTGGCAAACCCTCTTCTGGCAGATAAGCAAGTGATCGCAATCCGCAGGACACTCGGCGAGAAGGCACGCAAAGCCATGAGTGGCGAACTGGGTATCGCCCCCTCCAATTTCCAGAATAACTCCGAGATATGGAATCCTAAAACAGGTTGGACCAACGAGTTTGTCTCGCTTACCATCAATCCCGGCAAAATCAAACAATCGACCTTATACAAACCGGAAGCGGGAATGATCGTTACCGATCCGGAACCTTATTTCGACGGAAAGAAACTGATGTATTCCTCTATCGGCTCCTCCGACCGCTGGCATTTGTTCGAACTCGACATCACAACAGGAAAAACCCATCAACTAACCCCGGATACATATAAAGATTTCGACAGTTTCGACGGTTGCTATACACCGGACGGACGTTATATTTTCTGTTCGACAGGAACCTTCCTGGGATTGCCTTGTACGGATGGAGGAAATAAAATGTGCGGATTATTCCTGTATGATCCGAAAACAAAACAAACCCGCCAGTTGACATACGACCAGGACAGCAATTGGGGACCGGTCATGATGGACAACGGCACCGTGCTCTACCAGCGTTGGGAGTATGCAGATCTGCCCCATTCCAATTCACGCCTGTTGTTTACCATGAATCCGGACGGTACCACGCAATCGGCTTTCTATGGTTCCAACTCCTACTTCCCGACTTCATTCTTCAATGCCCGCCCCATACCAGGACGACCGTCGGCCGTGGTCGGCATTGCCTCCGGTCATCACAGCGTTTCACGTAGCGGGCGCATGCTGATTATCGATACCAATAAAGGGCGTCACGAAGCGGACGGAGTCGTTGCCGAAATCCCGTATGCCGGTAGAAAAGTGGAAGCAGTCGTTCGCGACCGCCTACCCGACGGTATATGGCCGCAGTTCCTGCAACCGTATCCATTGAACGATACATACTATCTGGTTTCCATGAAGGAAAATCCGGAAAGCCTGTGGGGGCTTTACCTGGTCGACACGTTCGATAACCGTACTCTAATTGCCGAAGAGGAAGATGTAGCCTACCTCGAACCAGTATTGATGGATAATCGTAAATCACCAAATGTAATCCCCGACCGTATCAATCTGGCATCTTCAACTTCCACAGTTTTCCTGCAAGACATTTATGAAGGTGAAGGACTAAAAGGTATTCCGCGTGGTACAGTAAAGAAACTACGCATCGGTTCTTTCAACTTCAGCCCGTGGGGTCAAGGCGGATTGCTGGGCACCATCGGTATGGACGGACCGTGGGACATCAAACGGATCCTGGGTGAAGTGGATGTCGAAGAAGACGGCTCGGCCATGTTTACCATCCCCGCCAATACGGCCGTATTCGTACAACCGCTGGATGCAGAGGGAAAAGCATTACAGGTCATGAGAAGCTGGTTCACCGGAATGCCGGGCGAAACAGTCTCTTGCATCGGTTGCCATGAGGAAAAATCGACAATAGCCATTCCGAAACGGACGAAAGCATCCCTGCAAAAACCGCAGGCCATCAAAGAATGGTACGGGAAAGAGAGAGGATTCAGCTACCGTCACGAAGTACAGCCTGTTTTGGATAAATATTGCATCTCCTGTCACAATCAGGACAAACCCGGAAAACCATACCTAAAAGGAGATAAATGGATCGATGACTGGACTTCGGACATATCGGGAAGAGCCTGGAAGAACGGCGGACATTTTACACTTTCGTATGCCAACCTGCATCGTTACGTGCGTCGGCCGGGTATCGAGAGCGATATGCACATGCTGGTTCCGATGGACGTACATGCCGATCAGACCGAACTGATGCAGATTCTCCAGAAAGGCCATTACGGTGTCAAGCTGGACAAAGAGTCTATGGAGAAGCTGGCCTGCTGGATAGACTTCAACGCACCTTTCCACGGACGCCGTTCTGACATTCCGAAATTTGAAGATACAGAAAAGAGCAATGAATTGCGCGAACTATACCGCGAAATGTTCGGTGCACCGGAGTCGACCGCTGAATGGCTGCCGGAGATTCCACAGAATATCGAACCGGTCCGGTTTGAGAAGGAACAGAAAGCTATAGGCGATACCTTACTAGAGAAATGGCCGATCTACAACCCGACAGAAAAAACATATGCACAGTGGGGAGCAACCCATCAGAAACAACTAAATCTAGGGAATTTCCAGAAAAGCATTCCGCTGGGTAACGGCATTACTTTGGAACTGGTAAAAATACCGGCCGGTTCTTTTATTATGGGAAGCAACCGGAACCCGGACGAACTGCCGCAAACGATCGTACAGATAGACAAACCTTTCTGGATGGGACGTTTCGAGATAACGAACGCACAGTTCAGAGCTTATAACCCGGCACACGACAGCCGCGACGAACATCGCCACGGTTACCAGTTCGGACGGAAAGGTTATTCGATGAATCATCCGGATCAGCCTGCCGTACGCCTCTCCTGGCAGGAAGCAATGGACTATTGCAAGTGGTTATCCGAAAAGACCGGTATGAAGTTCTCCCTTCCTACGGAAGCGCAATGGGAATGGGCTTGCCGGGCGGGAAGCGACACGCCTTTCTGGTATGGTGACATGTCGGCCGATTTCTCCCGTTATGCCAACCTCGGAGATATCAAACTGAAAGAATTTGCCGCCTGTACCGCCTACAAATTCTATGAAAGTGCTATGGTCATTGAGAATCCGAATAAATACGACGACTGGATTCCACGCGATACGACTTATAATGACGGAGGATTTATTTCCGAACCGGTAGGGCGTTACGTCCGCAACCCCTGGGACCTGTTCGACATGCACGGAAATGTATGGGAATGGACCTTATCTTCCTACCAGCCCTATCCTTACAATGAAAAGGACGGGCGAAACGAAACCGTTTCAGAAAACGGTAAACGGGTTGTTCGTGGCGGTTCCTGGTACGATCGTCCTTACCGCTCGACCTCGTCTTTCCGTCTGCCATACCGTGAATATCAGAAAGTTTACAATGTAGGATTCCGTGTAGTAATGACAGAAGAATGATATACCGATATTTCAGATACTTGTTTTTCATAGCAATGATTAGCACTTATTGCTCATGTAATGACACCAGAGAAAAGCTACTCGTTTCCGGCTGCGGCTGGAAACAGGTAGCGATTCTCGACAAAAAAACAGGAGAGATCGAATGGAGCCATCCGCTGGCAGCTCATGAGGATTGCAACGATGTTGAAATAACCCAAGAAGGGAATATCTTCTATGCCTATACCTCCGGTGCCCGGCTGATCAACCGTGAACAGCAGACGCTGTGGGACTTCAAGGCCAAGAAGGGGGAAGAATTATTTACTGCCACCCAATTGCCGTCCGGCCGTTATATGCTGGCTATCTGCGGTACACCTTCCCGAATCATCGAACTCGATCCGCACGGGCAACCCGTAGAAGAAATAGAGTTCGATACCAGTATTACCGGCGTACATGACCAATTCCGTCAAATTGTAAAAACACCTCAAAACACCTATCTGATACCGCTAATGGGAAAAGGAGAGGTTATAGAAATGAATAAGGAGAAAGAGGTCATCAACAAGGTCGAGTGCGGAGGAAATCCTTTTGCTATCCAGATATTGAAAAACGGGAACTGGCTGGTTTCATGCGGGGATGCGCACTATTTCGTCGAGATTGCCCCGGAAAGCAAACAGATTGTCAGGAAAGTCGGAAACGATGACCTGTCAAACATCTCTTTATTATTCGTAGCTGAACTGGTTCGATATAAGAACGGGAACACATTGATAAGCAACTGGAACGGACATAGCCAAGATAAATCGCAACCTTTGCTGATAGAAGTCGATCCGGATAACCGGGTCGTATGGACGCTTCCCCTTCATCCGGATATTGTGAACATATCGGCTGTTTATTCTTTTAAAGAGTAGAAAGCCTCCTGTCGATCGAGTAAATAATCTTATTCGAAAAGGATACGGAACCGGGTCAGGCCATCCGTATAGGTACGAAGGGAGAAAGAACAATTCTGCTTCTGTAGTACCTCGCGGATAAAGATCAACCCGATGCCCTGTCCGTTGGGTTTGGTAGAGAAGAAAGGACTGAACAGTTTCTTTTCAGTCTCTTTATCTATGCCCTTACCTGTATCGGTAATTTCCAGACAGACCGGATTGCGTGAAGTACGAATATAGATCTGGCCGTCATGTCCGATAGACTCCGCAGCATTCTTGATAATATTGACCAGGACCTGTTCGAAAAGCGAACTATCTAGCTTCACAACCGGAGAAATTTCATCCAGTTCCATGATGATCCGGATATTACGATTCTGACAGATCGTTTCCATAAACCGTTTACAGGAAGTCACCACTGTATTCAATTCATGGTTACGCAACTGCGGCTCCGGGATACGCACGACATCAGCGAAGTTCGTTATGAAATGGCTCATGCTGTAACAACGTTCGATAGAGACGCGTAACACGTCGCATATATCTTCCGTGTTTTCCATCTCGCTGAAAGTCGACTCCAGGGTATCCAGGGTAGAAGTGATGCCTGCTGTTGTATTGTTTACCTCATGCGCAATCATACGGATCACCTTTTCGTAGGCTTTCTTCTCTGCCTTGAATACCTCCTGTGTCAGTATCTCCACCAGATAAAACGAATGATGAAATCCCCTGTCCACAAAAGAAGAATGCGTACATTTATATATATTGGCATCATTCAGGCGGACAGTCTGCGATTCATACAAAGGGATGCGCGCCAACTCCACTGCCAGCGGAGAGTCTATTTCTGCAAAAGATTTCCCGGCAAAATCGACAGACGACGGTTGACCGAACATCATACGGGCCGACAGATTAAGCGAAATGATCTCACCGTCCAGGTTCAGCATGATCACACCCATAGGAGATGCGTTGATCAGCAAATCCAGGAAATGATTCTGCTCCCGCAGATGCAGACGCTCGTTCTTCAGCTGTTCCATCATCTTATTGAAAATATCCACGATACGGTCGGCTTCCTTCTGTCCGACGCGGCTCAGACGGGAACTGAAATCCTGTTCTTTCAGCAACTCCATACCATTACCGATAATATCCAACGGTTTGATGATGCGGCGATAAAAGAGGAAAAGATACAGAATAGTTATCAGGATAAGTCCCTCTACAAGGAAGAACAGGGCAGAAGATAAATTGTAGAAGACATAATAAGTAATCACTCCTAAAATAGTCAGCAGTAACCCTGTCAATATCCAAAACAATCCTTTGACCTTCATCTGAATATCATTTACTTATCGGTAGGTATTCCATATTTTTCCAGCCTGCGGTACAGGGCCGCCCGACTGATGCCCAAAGCGGAGGCGACATGCGAAAGATTCCCTTCATGTGTTTCCAGTGCCTGCAAGATGGTCTGTTTTTCTATCTCATCCAATGTCATTCCCTCGAAATTGACGCTTCCGCCTTTCCGTACCGGCTGGTTATTACCCAGATTCAGACACTGCCCTTCAAAGTCGGAAACATCCAGCAACGATTTGCCGGATACCAACATGGTCCTTTCCACCAGATTCTTCAACTCACGGATATTTCCCGGATAAGGAAGACGCTGCAGAAAACCGACGGCATCGGAAGAGAAAGAAACTCTCGGCAAACCGTTTATATCCGATTGCTTATCCGCAAAATAACGGGCAAGCAAAGGAATATCGTCTTTTCTTTCACGAAGTGCAGGTAGATGAATGGTGATCAGGTTGATCCGGTAGAACAGATCCTCGCGAAAAGTACGTGTTGCCACCATTTCCGGCAGATTACAGTTAGTTGCGCTGACCACCCGGATATCGACCTTGCGGGGACGGCTGTCACCCAGCACTTCAAATGTCTGATCCTGCAGCACACGTAATAGTTTTACCTGGCAAGACAATTCCAGGTCGCCTATCTCATCCAGAAAGATAGTTCCCTTATTGGCCATTTCAAAACGTCCTGTACGGTCGATATAGGCATCCGTAAATGCTCCCTTTTTATGTCCGAACATCTCACTTTCAAAAAGGCTTTGCGACAGTCCACCCAGATTAACCTTTACGAAGGCTTCTTTCATCCGCGGACTATTGGCATGGATCGCTTCAGCGATCAACTCCTTCCCCGTTCCACTCTCGCCGGTGATTAACACGGAAGCATTCGTTGGGGCTATACGTGAAACAGTACCCAACACCTCCATCAAAGCATCACTCTGGCCGATTATCTTTTCAAAGTGGAATTTATTATCGGCATCACTCCGGTTCAGGGGCGAATTCTTTTCCTTTTTCTGTTCATTCAACTCAAGCGCCGTACGGATCGACTTCAGCAACACGAGGTTATTCCAGGGCTTGGTGACAAAATCGAAAGCTCCTGCCTGCATACCTTGTACAGCCAGTGAGATAGACCCCCAGGCAGTCATCAATATAACCGGGACGTCCGGTTGAAATATCTTTACTTGCTTTAATAACTGTATTCCTTCTTCTCCCGTCGTAGTCAAGGTAAAGTTCATATCCATCAAAATCAGCTGCGGCGCTTCCCGGCGGACGATAGCCAACGCTTCATTAGGCCCCGGAACAGCTTCCGGTTCAAAGCCTGCCCGCTTCAACAAAAAGGTAAGCGAAGAACGGACAGCAGCGTCATCATCAACAATCAATATCATATAGGTTTCTTTTTGGATTTGTAAAGATACTATTTTCTGACGATATCCTCAAAGTCTGCATCGAGATTGCGATCGTTCAGGAAATCATAAAGTGTCACACTACGGACATTATAGAAATAACTCCAGAACCCGTACAACTCCTGGATATGTTTCTGTTTTGCCTCGTCTTTCGATTGTTGGGCGTCATTCAGGTCAAGGATATTAATCTTTCCGATCATAAATGTTTCGATAGATGTCCGGTAACGCTTCTGGGCAATCTCGTCCGCCTCTTCCGCTATTTCCAGCTGGGCAGCCTGATTATTAAAATTCTCCACCAACAGGAAGATATTTTGGTTGAAGGTCATCTGGTCCTGCCGGTTTTTGGAGAGTACGACTTCGCGGTTGGACTCGGCTACCTTTACTTTACCTTTCCGCTTCCCCCAGTCCAGCAAAGGAATACTAAAACCGACCTCGACCACCTGATTGTCTCGCAACGGATTATAAGCACCTCTGAAGTCACTGTCTTTTCCCGTATATCCTACAGACGCAAACAGATTGATATCGCGACGTTTTCCTTTCGCTGTCGCTACAGCATAATCGGCTTCCAGTTGTTCGCGTAAAATACGTTTTGCAAATGAGTTGTTTTCCTGCGCCTTTTCCAACACTTCCTGATATACAAGGCGCATATTCGGTACCGATTCAGGAACGACAGGTTCTATCACATCGTCCTCGCTCAACCCGAGGAAAGAGCGCAACTGGAACATCTTGGCATTCAGATTGGACTGTGCCTCCGTCAATTTACCCTTTGCCTGCAATGCCGACAATTTCAATTGCATCAGTTCACTTTCGGATATATGTCCGATCTTTCGTTTGGCGATGGCAATATCATAGAGTTTGTTCGCATTATCCAGATTCTGGACAGAGGTTACCAGATTCTCTTTTGCCAGCAACAGGTTGAAGAAATAAGCGATCGTAGAGATCGTTACACCTTCCACACTTTCGATATAGGCAGCCTTTGCCTCCTGGTAACGGACAGGCTCGATCCGGCGGTTCCATTTCTGGTCGTTCACTCCGAAGATCGGTTGCGTCAGGGTCAGGCCGATCGGTACACTCATATATTCATTGAAAGCTCCATCTCCCAATTGGCGGGAGAAATTAAGGGAAGAATTCAACGATATTTTGCCACCGGTCAAGGCTATATTCTGGTCGACAGAGATCGCACCGCTCATCGACAGGTTATTATCCTGCACAAAGGCATAGGTTCCGTCCGACTGCTGGTAACGGGTATATTGCTTGCTGTAACTAGGGATCGTTCCTTTAAAATTGACCTCCGGCAACTGGTCGGCTACATGGGTACGGTATTCCCAGTAGGACGTTTTCAACTCATTCAAAGCGACGGCGGCATCTACAGATTGGTGTTGTGCCAATGTGATCGCTTCTTTCAACGTCAGATGGACAATATTATCTTGTTCTTCGGCTCGCAAACCAAAGCTTGTCAGCAATAAGTAAGTAATGGCTATATAGATCTTTTTCATCGTAATATATGTTTTACCCAGCTATAGGCAAAAGCTATGCCAAAAACTTATACCATTGATTATCTGCCCTATACAAACAAAAGAAGTGTCCGATAATGAACAGTCTGTCCGATAATGAAGTCATCGAGGGAATAGGACGTAGTTCGTTAAGAACTAAGGAAAATTCAGTAAACTACATGCTATTTCATAGGGAGAGTCCTATTATCTTCTCCTAATGGTAATAAAGAGGTGTAAGAGAAAGAGGTTCCAGCTAGATTGTGACATGGTAGTGACACTATAATGGCCCAGTTGTGCCACTAGGGTGGCATTACAGTGCCACTGCTATGCCACTACCTTTAGCATATAATGAATATTACATCTCTCTATCAGAGGAAACATAATTTACTTCTACCTCTTATTCATTCTTATATGGTACTTCAATAGAATCCGGATTCTTCTCAATAATCATTGGTACGAAGGACTTAACGAAGCATATGAGATGAATTTTAGCTGATATTTGATTGTGGATCCTTTGTATTTGTTATCTTTGCCGACATAAATAACAAAGTTCTTAACGAACTCCATTAAATTCAATAAACCTGTTTCACGTAATGAGAATAAGTTCATCGCATCCAAATTACAGATGCTGACATTGATTTCAGGGATATTATTCGGAAATAAAGATACTCTGCTTCTACCGCAGAATACTATTTCCGATCAAGTATCCGAAACAGTTGGATCAAAAATGATTTAAACCTGCGATATATGAATAAAAGTAAATTGATCGAACAAATAGCAACAGATACCGGCATGACAAAAACTGATGTAAAAGCCGTGATCAACTCCTTTATAGACAATGCTACGGAAGCATTACAGGATGGTGACCAGGTCGTATTCCAGGGATTCGGAACATTTCTTCCCTGGCAACAGACCGAACGGCCTGCCCGGAATCCCCAGACAGGAGAACCGGTGATGATCAAGCCGCGTACATCTGTCAAGTTCCGCGCAGGTTCAGATCTGTTAAAGGCTCTGAACAAATAATCCCAGGAAACTTCAGTATAACTATTCAACCAGCTATGGCTGTCTCTCCTGTGAAAGAAGATGATTTTTTTCTATTTACGGGAATGTCTAAAATAATTATGACGTCCTCAAAATGTTTTTGAGGACGTCATAAACAACTTTTATTGATGAAGAACATATCATCTATGTTCTATAAACCGGATCATATTTTACGATCACCTATTTTCCACCACAAATTTATAATCTCCCGATCCTACCTCCATACAGGAAAAACCATTGTCATATCCAAGTATTTTCATATCAGACACCCCCTTCAGGGAGCTGCCGCTTTCTGTTATCTTCGAATCTGTCGACGAGGGAAGATATATTCGCGCAGTTGTATTAGCAGGGACTGTTACCTGAAGTTCAAAGATATCCCCTTCCTTCTTCCAATTACTTACGATTGTTCCGTTTACAGATTCATAACTGCAATTTACCCACGAAAGATCGCCGGCCGGTTGCGGCTTGATCACAACTTTACTGAAACCGGGAGCCCCCGGGGTGATTCCTCCCAAAGATTGATACATCCACTCACCTACACTACCGAACATCGGATGGTTTTGTGAAAAGACATTATCCGAATACCTCCAAGTTTCCCACAATGTAGTTGCACCGGATTCCAACATATGGCCCCAACCCGGAAAGTCTTTCTTGGTCGCCATCTCATAAGCTATATCATTTCGGTTGTTTAGGCGCAAAACCTCAAAGACGGCGGGAACTCCGAAAATACCTGAAGCGACATGCCCATCCCATTTATCAATTGCTTGTAACAGGACATTGAAAGCTGTAGCCTTTTCATTTTCAGGAATCAAGTCATAGAACAAGGCAAAAGCTTGCGCAGCCTGGGTACAATTACCGACTTTTCCTGTACCGGCCTTCAGAAACTCTTTAATAAAAGCCTCCTTTATCTCTGAGGCCAACTGAGTATATGTCTGAACATCTTTTGTCCGTTTCGTCAGAGAGGCAAACTCTGCCAATAAAATCACATGATGATAATAATGAGCCGTTGCAAACAATGACGGAATACGTTCCTCAAGACTTTCATGATCATTGATACATCCTCCTATCCTATTCCCTTCTGCCTTCGAACGGAGAAATTCCACCTGTCTACGCAAAGCAGGGTAAAAGTCTACGATAGTTCGCAGATCACCATAATATTCGTATAACTGCTTCTGCATGAAAGCAAAAGCCAATTGCCAGCCAATCGGACCAGAATCGTCTCCCAACCCCTCTGCTGCAATTCCGTTATAAGGAGCTGTTTCCGTTATCCCACCTTCAGGGCGTTGATCGTTAGCAAAGTCTTGAATCGCTTTTCGATAGAAATTCTCCATATCATAGAACCAGCAGAAAGTCCTGGCTGTACCGACAATATCACCGCCGTAACCGAACTTTTCGCGTGCCGGACAATCAGACTGCACGCTGAATAAATTACTGTGGAATGTATAGTCAAGTACTTTATCCAAACGATTTAGCATCGGGTTAGAACATTCGAAACGCCCTGTCTTCTGCAAATCTGCACTCAAACGAACTCCTTCAATATCTGCCAGAGAGGGCCGACCGGGCCACCCGGTTATTTCAATATACCGAAAACCATGAAATGTAAAGCGAGGCGACCATATTTCCTCATCTTCGCCCTTCAAAACATAAACATCTTCCTGCCAGGCAGTCTGAGGTTGTCCGGGCATATTCCAATTGGCATTCCAGACTTTCTTCTGTTGTCCGGCAACCGAGGTCATAACATTCAAACTACCATCCGAATAGACATCTTCTCCGTAACGAATTTTCACGGCTGTTCCTTTCGGACCTTTGACTTTAATACGTGCAACACCGGCAAAGTTCTGTCCCATATCGAATATAAACTCTCCCGGACGGCATTCAGTCATTCTGACCGGTTTTATAACTTCAAGAACCCGGACAGGTGGCTGCATCTGGGCACTCAATTGTCCGGTCGGTATTTCCGGTACCAGTATAGCCTGTTTCCAATTGGCGTCGTCGAAATCCCCGGTATCCCAACCTGGAATCTCGTGACGGGCATCATAATGTTCGCCCAGATAAACATTGTTACGCATAATCGGACCAGTTGCTGTTTTCCAACTTCCATCCGTACATACAGTCTCTATAGAACCATCTGTATACTGAACACGAAGCTGTGCCTTCAGACAAGGCCGACCGATAGTCAGATATTCTCTTAAAGGCTGAAAAATACGGATAGGTAGCGGATTATAGAATCCGTTTCCTAACATAACACCGATCGTATTCTTTCCGGAGGCGATCAATGAAGTAATATCATACGTACTATATAATATTTGTTTCCCATAATTGGTCCAACCTGGATCGAGCACATGGTCTCCGACACGTTTTCCGTTCACACTGGCTTCATAATATCCGATACCGGCTATATATAAACGAGCTTCCTGCACCGGTTTACGTAATTGGAAATCTCTACGAAAGAGCGGGGCAGGATCATCCTTATAGAAATCCTCTTCCTTTTCCGGTGCTTTGGAACCGTCCGCGATCCACTCAGCTTT
Source organism: Parabacteroides sp. AF18-52 (assembly GCF_003479145.1). Taxonomy (NCBI): domain Bacteria; kingdom Pseudomonadati; phylum Bacteroidota; class Bacteroidia; order Bacteroidales; family Tannerellaceae; genus Parabacteroides; species Parabacteroides sp. AF18-52. The sequence goes on along the minus strand of NZ_QUGR01000003.1, from coordinate 11,244 downwards.
CCAGTCAACCGAAGACAACATGGCTGTCTCCCACCAAGCCGCCCGACTCCAATCGGAAACCTCACCGTCCTGATTATAAACACGAACCCGCCAATAGTAACGGGTAAAAGGTTTTAACTTTTTACCTGAATAAGTGATATTCACATTCTGTCGGCTATCGACCTTTCCGCTTTTCCAGACCAATTTCCTTCCATGCTGAAGATCATCTTCATTCAAAGAAACCTGTATCTCATAAGCCGATTGCATCTGATTGCGAGCTCGTGACTCCAATTGCCATCCAAGCACTGGGGTTAGGGCATCTGTACCTAATGGATTTTCCACATACTCGCAGGTCAGTTTCTTCAACTGTAACGGTTCGGCACCTGCAAGCCAGACAAAACCAGCCAAAAGACAGATCAAAAGTCCTGTCCTTCTCATATTCAATTTGCTATTCATATCATCTATACATATTACTACATTAGTTTAACAGGTCCCAACATACCCGTCGGTGCCCATTTCTGATAATGTGTCCATGCCTGTCCGATCTTATTTTCAGGAGTGGCTTTCAGATAATTACCCACAGTAGTCGTAATCTTTACCTGTATCGACTTAACCGGAGCTTTCGCCAGATGTTCCGGCAACTGATACACTCGGTTACCATACCATTTGTTGCCTAAATTCTCTCCGTTCACACTGACTTCCGAGACACCGTACACCTTCCCTAAATCCAGATAATAGAATCCTGCCGCATCATTTACCGTCTTTTCATAATACAGGTTTCCGGCAAACGACTGCGTTTCCGGACTGGCAGAGAAGTCTACCAATGTATCCAGTTCCCTCTTGGTCGATTCACCATTAATATGTGCCATTCTCACCGACCATCCGCTCAGTTCCTTAGGAGACGAACTTTGAAGAGGTACAGCCGGAATGGAAAGCTTGGCTACCTTTATTTCCTCAAAAACAATCAGTTTGGAATCTGCCGGTCCCAGGTCTATCAGTAAAGCAGAGTCGGCAGAAACAGGATAAGGAGTCCGTTCGCCTGTTTCCGGATTCCACAACCAGGGTGTTTTTCCGTTAGCTGCAAATGTTGCCTTTATCCGTACCTTATCTTCCGGATTACAATTCGTGATGAAGTAAATATCCTTATCCTCCGTTTGATGACGGATCTGACTCACATAGGGACTCGGTGCATCTATTTTCATATAAGGAACGATACCGCACTGCTGTTGTACCTGACGGAACCACGGCACCATCTCTGTCGGTGCATCCACGGTAAAGACTTGCGACGGATAGGATTCTTTGATACGACCGATCGCTTGCTTTACCCTCTCGTCGTTGGCCTGATGATCTTTAAATCCCGGAGACTTGTAAGGCTCTTTTCCGACAAAGATCAGTTTACCTCCGGCCTTTACAAATTCAACCAACGCCTCAGCCGTTGCCGACATCATCGATTCGACTTCCAGTAATAATAAAGTATTATATTTTCTTTTATTAAATACCAGATTTCCTTTCTTGAAACTACTCTGTTGAATAACATTTTCACTTATATAGTCGCAACTATTCCCATTCTGATGGATCGCTTCCCATACCTTATATTGATAAGACGGATAAAGCAGGCCGGGGAACGGATCACGCTGCGGTCCGTGTATCGTCCACATGTCTGCCAACGGATGCATCACGGCAATATCGGCAAAAAAGTCCGACTCCTGAAGTACAGTCGACACACGGGTCTTGTAGGTCGCCCACAGGTTGAAATAAGGCCACCAGCTATTACGTTCATTCAAGAATGCCCCGTACATAATCCAGCCGGGGAACGGGACTTCCAGAGGACTATAGTTGAAACCATGCAGTATCGAATGGGTGACACCGGAAAGATTACTCTGGTCGCCTGTCATCTTAATTTTTTCCAACGTGGCATTAAAAGCATTATTCGTATTGGTGATCTCCTCACAACTAACCAATCTTTTTCCTGAATAATGAGCAGCAGATGATACGAATTTATTCACGTTCGTATCCGTCGGTGATTTGACGAAAGCATCCTTATCACAACTGTCTGCATTCCAGAACCAGGTTTCACATTCGGGTATATCCACTTCAAACGATGCTTCCAGCGGATGGAATTCGCGTCCATAAGCCTGAACCCTCGATTTGAAATTATATTTATTACACCATTGTGTATAAGGTTTCAAGAAACGATCCCGGACAATATCCATACAGGTTACAAAAAAGTCATAACGAACGCGGTCGACCTCTTCTTTCGCTTCGCCGGACAACTTCGTTGCCGCAGCTCCCTCGATCGCATGCCCCATATGTCCGACTTTATACAGGATGAAAGGTAAATAAGGAGTAACATCATACCCTCTGCGCTTTTGAAACTCATCGGTAAAATCATGACACCAATTTGCTCCTTCCAGCTCCATGCTGTCGCAGAACATAGCACGGAATCCTTTCAATCCTTTGATAGCAGGAAACAGATTATCCGACATGCGGTTCAGGAATTTTTCCACTGCCACCTGATTATAATGGTTTAATACGGGACCGGCGGCACCGGGCGCCCCATTGATCACAGCCTGGAATCCGATAACCTTCACCAAGGCATAGAGAATATACTCTCCTTCCGGCAGCTCCACAGTGATTATCTCCGCCCCCTTCTCAAAAGGAATATCTTTTCCGGCAGAGAAAGTGTCCATTTCAAGAGGAGCCAGACAAAGCGCATGCAATTCACTGGTCGAACCTTCATATCTGGAACCGACCTGCGGAGATGCTTCCTTCAGCAAATCAGCTGTTTTCAACTGCACCTTACCGGGGCCTTTTACTTTTTGGGCGGTCTGTGTCATCAGTTGGGTCTGTTCTTCCGGTTGCAGGAACTCTCCTCCGAAAGGCCATCCTGACCCAACAATAATATCGCAGATCATTCCTCGTTCCTCCGCTCCGGCCAAAGCAACTTTTACCATTTCGATCCATTCGGGACTTAACCATTCCAACGAAGGAATACCCAGATCATCCCCTCCCGGGAAACGGATCGGGTTGATCTCGACCCCTCCGATACCGGCCGCTTTCATTATATCAAGCTCCCGTAAAATTTCTTTTGCCGTCACTTTATCCCCATTCCACCACCAGCGGACAAACGGCCTGGAAGTAACAGGCGGATTCTGAAACAGCATAAACAAACTGTCTCCTTCATTTTCTCTACTGTCAATAAACCGGCATCCTTGCATAAAAGGAATTCCCAGTACGGATACCACACTCGACTTGATAAAGGTTCTTCTTGAAAGGCTCATATTCACATGTATATTGATTAGCAAAAAGTTAGATTTGTAAATGTAGAAAAAAACTTTATAATAAATACGCTATACGAACACGAAAAGGATAAAATCAATCAAACTTTATCACCGTATCATTTTTGTAACATTTAATATCAATAATACAACATGCATCCACCAGATAAACGGTAATTTTATCCGCTATTTCAAGAAAGAATACTTTTGACGAAACACTTACTCATAATCTACAGAAACATGAAAACGACCCTAAAAAGACTTCTCTTAAACTGTTTACTTACCAGTTGTTTCATAACAGCCTACGGACAAGATTTTTACGCACCCCAACGTGCTTCCTGGGCTGAAAAAGCAGAACAAAGTATTCCAAGGCTGACCGTTACCGAAAAAAAGCCTGTCGCCCTGGTCAATATAGTTAAAGACGAAACAGCATTTCAACAATATAAAGCAGTTCAGACTGCCCCTATAAACAAATTATACGACAGTTCGTTTAAAGAGACAAAGTCCGTTATCGTAGACTTTGGGGAACATATAACAGGAAGTTTCAGCTTCAGTACAGACTTGTTGAGAGCCGAATCCGACGCACCTGCCCGTTTCAAGCTGACATTCGGAGAAGTACCGTCGGAACTGGTCACACCTTTCGATCCCTATCAGGGAGGACTCAGCCGTGCATGGTTACAGGATGAGGTTGTTACCGTGATGACGATGCCTGCAACAATGACCATTCCCCGCCGCGTCTCCTTCAGATATGTAAAAATAGAGTTGATCGCCACACCTCCCGGTTACGATTTCTGTATTTCCGGAATGAAATGTGACGCAGTGACGTCGGCTGTCAACACACCTGAAGAGTTATCGGCAACCACACCTCAACTGTTCAAGGATATAGACAGGGTTAGCCTGAATACATTAAAAGAATGTATGCAAACCGTTTATGAAGACGGTCCTAAAAGAGACCAGCGCTTATGGCTGGGAGACCTGTATCTGGAAGCATTGGCAAACAATTATTCTTTCAAACAGTACGACCTGACCAAACGATGCCTGTATCTGCTTGCCAGTTTAAGCGAACACAACGGAAAACTGAATGCGACTGTTTTTGAAGCTCCGGAACCGAAGCCCCAGGCCAAACAACATCTATATGACTATTCTTTCCTGTTTGGCGTGACCCTCAAAGACTACTTACTGGAAACCGGAGACAGGGAGACAGCGGGAGACCTGTGGCCCGTCGTTAAAAAACAACTGGAATCGGCCTACAAATATCTACAGGACGACGGAATGATGAATTACGAGCAAGCCTCCCGTGAATGGTGGATATTCTTCGACTGGAAAGATGGGTTACATCGGGAAGTAGCATTCCATGGCGTTACCATTTTCGCATTCCGGGAAGCCTACGAACTAGCACAACTGCTGAACAAAGAAAATGAGGTATCGCAATTACCGGAGCTTATCAAAAAAATGAAAAAAGCAGTCCGCAAGCATTATTATAATCCAAAAACAGGACTGTTCACCGGCATACTGAACGACCAGGTATCGTACGCCTCCCAGATCTGGATGGTATTAAGCGAAGTACCCACACAAAAAGAAGCCCAAAGGGCATTAAGGGCTTTGAAAACGACAGAAAATGTATGTACGCCGGGAGCACCTTACCTCTTCCATTATTATATAGAAGCCCTGATCAAATCGGGATTGAAAGAAGAAGCCAAAAAAGAAATGGCGGAATACTGGGGCGGAATGATCCACAAAGGGGCTGATACCTTCTGGGAAGTCTATGATCCCCGGAATGAATACCTGTCACCCTACAACTTCTATCCGGTTAATAGTTACTGCCATGCCTGGAGTTGTACCCCTACGTATTTCATTCGGAAATATCCGGAAATATTTCAGAAATAAGTTATATTTGTCTCTGTTCTAACTGAAATACAGAAACATTATGAAAGTAAGAAATTCTACTATTCCTCCTGATAGCCTGATAAACCAATATCTTCCGGCTAATTATTCGGACTCATTCGAATGTGAAACAGACTCGGATAAAAAGATCACGCCGGACGATATTCAGGTATCATTCTGGACAACTATGCCTGGCTGGGTGAATCAGCTGTTCAAACTACGGAATCTACTGGTAAAGCCATTCGGCTTACAAGCCGGAGAAGGAAAGATTCAGGAGTTTAAAGAATGTATCCGGTCAGGAGGCAATTGTAGTTTTGCCAGTGTCACGGACAAATCCCCACAAGAAACAATTGTTTGTCTCGACGATAAACATCTCTGCGCTTATTTATCCATCCATATAGAAAACCTCGAAGGAAATCGTAAAAAGATCAGAAGTATTACCGTTGTACATTTCCATTACTGGCTGGGATATGTTTACTTCTATACTATATGCCCTTTTCATTACCTGGTTGTCAGAAATATGCTCAGATACACATTGAAAAAGTTGATATAAGCAAGTTTACGATTGATTTTTGAAGATATTTGACCGATTACTGAAACCTTATTACTACAGGATTATATTCCTTTGCCAACGAAAAAATGAAAAAAACAACAGATAGCTTTAAGGGATAACCCTCCTTTTTGAGTCTGACTAATATATCAACAAATCTATATATCATGAGAAAAGTGTTTTTAATGTCTATCTTATTATCGGTCTTATTCGGTGCTTGCCACAGGACTTCTCAAAAGAATGCCGCTACGGTAGCCGATGTTACCACCATGCAAAAAAGCGAACTGTTTATGATATTGCCAGACGATTGCCCGACACCCGACGGTATGGCTATTGCCCCGAACGGTGACCTCATCCTGGCTTGTCCCAATTTTGCAAATCTGTCAAAACCGGCCTGCCTGATGCAGATTACCAAAGAGGGAAAAATCAGTAAATGGATGGATGTGCCCGTATTACCGGAAACGGGTTGGGCCGCACCCATGGGAATCACTTTCGATGACGAGGGTAACCTTTTCATTTGCGACAACCAGGGATGGAGCGGAGCCGAAAAGGCCAAAAACAAAGGGAGAATACTCTGTTTAAAATTAGACGGGTATAAGCTGAAAGAAGTTATTGAAGTAGCTTCCGGCATGGAGCATCCGAACGGAATCCGCTTCAGGAACGGGAAATTATATGTAACCCAAAGCTCCTTGTCTTCCATCCAGGACCCGTCCGGTTTGCTGGTCAGCGGTGTATATTGTTTCGATAAGAATGATAAAAATATAAAGATCACCAATACCCGGGAAGATAAAAACCTGATCACCACCGTCATTACCAAGAACAAAGATGTACAGTACGGACTGGATGGCATCGTGTTCGATAAGGAAGGTTATTTATATGTAGGCAACTTCGGTGACGGTACTATCCACCGGATAACAATGGATGGCAACAGCAATGTAACCAGTAATGAGATCTGGGCACAGGACCCTTCACAGTTACGTACCACCGACGGGATGTGTATCGATGACGACGGAAATATCTGGGTAGCCGATTTCTCCGAGAATGCTGTTGCCCGCATCGATAAGGACGGTCGTATTCAGCGTATCGCCCAGAGTCCGGATTGCGACGGAAGCGACGGCGGACTCGACCAGCCGGGAGAACCGATCGTATGGAACGACCAGGTAATCGTTTCCTGTTTCGATATCGTAACAGGCCCCGACAAAGTAAATACCGGACACGACAAGCCTTTTACACTAGCTAAATTGCAACTTAACTAACAGATTAACCATAATATCATGAAACACTACTTATCTACATTTGCCGGATCGGCCATATGCGGAGGTTTTGCTTTCGGCATCTGGCCGGAGCTTTGGAAGACCTACGGCCTCATGGGAGGATGGCTGGCGGCTACACTTATCATCGGGATCATGTGGTACATGAACCATTACAACGGAGCCATATTAAACCCGGAAGGAAAGATATGGCTGGACCAGGGATGGTGTATCGGTTCCGCCGGTATAGCCTGGGGGATCGTCCGTTTCCAGGGCGACATCACACAATTCTTTCTGGCGGCTCCTACCCTGCTTTGTTGTCTGATCGGGGGAGCTTTGGCCGGTCTGACTATCTGGGCGATGCGTTCGTGCGGTAACCGCCTGTCAAAAGAGGAGGAGGCAGTATGAGCGAGTGGTTACAGATTTACAATGAACTGTTCGGCATGTACAATGCCGGTATCATCACCAGTATATTCGGTTCTTTCGCCGTCACATTCACGGTTATATTCTGCTGGCCTAAACTGGTCAGGGACTTTGGAGCAAAGGGAGGCTTTATCGCCGCCGCATTAATCATAGGAACGTTCTGGCTCGTCAACCATAAATTGCCCGGCTTCGGTTTCTCCACCGGGCTGGCTCCGGATGCAAATGGACTGCCGATGCAGTTCAGCCTGATCCATCAAGGTGCACGCGGAAGTGCTCCCTGGGTAGATATGGGTTGGGCCATTGCGATGGGATTTGTGGTTTGCGATACGCTCTGCGCCCCGAAAGGCCAACGTCTGGGCTTATTGAAAGAAGCATTCCCGCGCTGGGTGGTTATTATAGCCGGAGGGATCGTTGGAGGTATTCTGGTCGGACTGACCGGATATACGAATGCTGCATTATAAATAATATTCTATAGACCATGTCAAAATACGTTATTGCACACGACTTAGGCACGAGTGGCAACAAGGCGACTTTATTCAACGAAGAAGGTATGCTGGTCGCCTCCTATGTAGCCTCTTACCGTACCGATTACGCTGCCGGTAACCGGGCGGAACAAAATCCTGCGGATTGGTGGAAAGCGATCGTTGAAACGACTCATGCACTATTGCAAATCGTTTCGCCAGATGATATTGCCGGGGTTGCCCTGAGCGGACAAATGATGGGTTGTTTATGCGTCGATAAAAAAGGAAATCCGCTTTATCCCCACCTATTGTATTGTGATCAGCGTTCGCAGGAGGAGGAAGCGTTCCTGGCCGGGAAGATCGATCCGCTTCATTTCTACGAGATAACAGGCCATCGCATCAGTGCCTCTTATTCGATAGAAAAGCTCATGTGGATACGGAAACATCTGCCGGAAGTATTCACGAATACTTACAAGATGCTCAATGCTAAGGATTATATCAATTTCCGTCTTTGCGGTACGATTGCCACCGATCCGTCGGATGCATCCGGTACGAATGCCTACGACCTGAATCGCTGGGCCTGGAGTGAAGAGATCATCGAGGCAGCCGGACTGGATATTTCGCTGTTCCCGGAAGTACGCTCCTCCATCGATGTGATAGGCGAGGTAACGGAAGAAGCTGCCAAAGCTACCGGACTCCGGAAAGGGACACCGGTCGTTTGCGGAGGCGGTGACGGCAGTTGTGCCGGAGTAGGCGTTGGCTGCGTAGCTCCGGGAACATCTTACAACTACCTGGGATCTTCCTCATGGGTAGCCCTGACTGTAGAGAAACCTGTTGTCGACGAACAGCGGCGCACGATGAACTGGGCGCATGTCGTTCCGGGTATGCTTCATCCGTCCGGCACCATGCAGACGGCAGGAGCTTCCTATAATTGGATGGTTCAGCAACTGTGCCAACAGGAACAGGAAGAAGCCAGACAAAGGAAAGGAAATGTATACGAACTGATCGACGAACAAATCCGGAAATCACCGATAGGTTCCAACAAGCTGCTGTTCCTGCCCTACCTTATGGGCGAACGTTCCCCGCGCTGGAACGTAAATGCCAAAGGAGCCTTTATCGGACTGACCGTAGGACATACGCATGGAGATATGCTTCGTTCCGTCATGGAAGGTATCACCTTGAACCTGGGACTTATCGTGAATATATTCCGTAACCACGTACCGGTTGAGAATATGACCGTGATAGGCGGCTGTGCCAAAAATCCGATCTGGCAGCAAATGATGGCCGACATCTACCAGACAGAAATAAAGATACCGAACTATCTGGAAGAAGCCACCTCGATGGGTGCCGCTATCCTGGCCGGTATCGGAGCCGGACTGTTCAAGGACTTCAGCGTAACCGACCGCTTTATCCATATCGATAAGAAAATCACCCCTATCCCAGCCAATGTGGAGAAATATCAGGAATTAATCGGAGTATTCGATAAAACATACGACCATTTGAAAGAGGTCTATACCGACTTATCGAATTTAAACCTATAAGAAAGAAGATGAAAGGACAAATGAAAAGCGTAATCGCAACAGCTCCCGGCGTAGTAGAAATCCGGGAGATAGATATACCGGCTATCACGCCGTATCAGGCTTTGGTGAAAACCGAGATGGTAGCCTTGTGTAATGCAACCGACAGTAAACTGATATCCGGGCATTTCCCCGGAGCAGACCAGTTCCCGATGGCTCTGGGACATGAGAATGTTGGTATCGTAGTGGAAGTCGGGGCTAAAGTTCGTAACTTCCGTGTGGGTGACAGGGCCATCGGCGGGTTGAATGCTACTTTTACAACTCCTGGATTGAACAGTGCCTGGGGAGGCTTCAGCGAATATGTTGTCGTGAACGATTTCGAAGTGTTACAGGAAGAAGGCCTCGCCACACCGGAACAGGGCTGCTGGGACAGCTTTGAGATTCAGAATGCCGTACCTGCCGATATACAGCCGGAAGAAGCAGTAATAGCGTGCACCTGGCGTGAGATAGTCGGCGCATTTAAAGACTTCCGTCTGGCTCCGGGCAAGAAAGTAATGGTATTCGGTGCCGGTCCCGTCGGGTTGAGTTTCGTCAAACTGGGCAAGTTGTTCGGCCTGGGACAGGTGGATATCGTCGATATGCTTCCCGCCAAGCTGGAACTGGCCAAACAGATGGGAGCAGACAACGGATATACTCCGGCAGAAATCGCCACCCCTGAATTTATAGCCGCAGCCAACCGTTCGTACGATACGATCATCGATGCAGTAGGTTTGCCATCCATCGTTAACTCGGCTCTGCCGCTTATCAAAATGGCCGGCGACATTTGCGTCTACGGTGTAATGACCAAAAATCCGACAATCGATTTAGATCAGGCTCCGTATAACTTCAACCTCTACATCCACCGCTGGCCGACCCGCTCGGAAGAGAAACGGGCCATGATCGCACTGACCGGATGGATACGTGAAGGCCGTCTGTCTGCCTCCGACTTTATCTCCCATCGCTTTAAGATTGAACAAATAAACGAGGCTCTGGAAGCCGTAAAACGTAACGAAGTAATAAAAACAGTATTAACATTCTAAACATCATTTATCATGAACGAAATAATCGCAAACTTAACAGCAGAAAAATTGGCAGGAATGATCGATCATACCTTCCTGAAACCTTTCGGCACGGCAGAGAACATCGAAAAACTGTGTGCCGAAGCACGGAAATATGAATTTGCAATGGTAGCCATCAATCCGGCAGAAGTAGAAACCTGCGTCAAACTGCTGGAAGGTTCGCCTGTTCGTGTCGGTGCAGCCATCGGATTTCCGTTAGGCCAGACGACCACCGAATGCAAAGCGTTTGAAACACGCGATGCCATCGAAAAAGGAGCAACGGAAATCGATACGGTAATTAATGTCCGCGCTCTGCAAAAAGGAAGATTGGACATCGTAAAGAAAGAAATCGAAGATATGGTAGCCATCTGCAAACCGGCAGGCGTGATCTGTAAAGTGATTCTGGAAACCTGCTACCTGTCTGATGCAGAAAAGGAGACAGTCTGCCAAATCGCCAAAGAAGCAGGTGTCGATTTCGTGAAGACTTCGACCGGTTTCGGCACGGCCGGAGCCACCGTAGAAGACGTTGCCCTGATGCGCCGGGTAGTTGGTCCGGAAATCGGAGTGAAAGCAGCAGGCGGCATCCGCGACCTGGATACGGCATTAGCCATGATTAAGGCAGGCGCTACCCGCATCGGTACGTCTAGCGGAGTCTCAATCGTAGAGGCTTACAAAGTTTCTTCCTTATGAAACATTAGTTTCACCTAAGAGAAACAACAGTTTCATCCAGAAGAAACAAATTGAAACTGTAGTTTAACGATTTTAGTTGACTACTTTCTGCCTAATCAATAAAAAGGGTTGACTC